>JBBQXJ010000140.1:0-3239 GCA_038209745.1 Verrucomicrobiota bacterium | reverse complement strand
CGAGGTCGCGTTGATCGTCCGGTGGATACGATTCGAGAAGGCCGTCGGGCATCATCGAGGAAGTGGATTCTTCGACCGATTCGATTTCGCGGCGCTCGACCGTGGTGCGCTCGGTCGGGGTCTGGATGGTGAGAGTCCGCTCGGTCTTGTCGCGGAGCAGGCCATTGAGACTGCGGCCATCCTTCATCGTCACCACCGTCATCCGATAGTCGGCCGGAACGACCGCGCTGGGATCGACGATGTTCTCCAAAAGGTAGTCGAGGCTGGCGCGGCCCGAGCCGGTGAGATCGGGGCCGACCTTGCCGCCCTCGCCATAGAGCGTGTGACAGCCGGCGCAGGTCTGGGTGAAGAGCTGTCGGCCGCGGGCGAGGTTCGCGTCCCGGAGACGGGGTGCAGAAAGCTGGATCCGAAACCTATCGATGGCCGCGCGTTTGTCGCCGTCGGTCGCGCGGACGGCGCCCCAAACGGAGGTCAATCGGGCGGTCAAATCCGGGTCGCCCAGGCCGGCGATCTGGCGGGCGAGGAAGGGGGTGAGATCCACGCGGGGAATCTTGCCGTCGGCGATGGCCTGGAGCAGGGCGGTGGCGGCGGCTGGGCGGGTGACCAAGGCTCCGAGCACGCGGGTCCGTTCGTCCGCGACGATTGATTGGTATCGCCCGATCGCGATCGCCGGGCCCTCGACGTCGCCGATCTGGAGGAGGCCGACCATTGCGTCGGCGCGGAGCGGATTATCGTCGGCCAGACGCTTCAAGACCGGTGCCAGACCGGACGCGCCGCCTTGGAGCAGGGTGTGGAGCGCGTTGCGGCGGGTCGCCGGGTCGGCCGAGGTGTCCGCAGCCACGGCGCGGAGTCCGTCGAGGGCGCTACCGTCGCCGAAAAGAAGGTCCAGCTCGGCGACCTTGGCCGAGACGGCGGCATCGGCGACGCCTGCGACGCTGTTGCGGAACGCGCTCCAACCCTCGGGGGCTTGGAGCTTGCGCCAGCCCTGCCATGCCTCGCCGAGCCCGGTGAGGAAATCGATGCGGGCTGCGGGGCTGGCTTTCATCGCGGCTTTCAGCAAGGAGTCGATCTGTGCCGGGTCTGTCTCGATTTCCTCGGCAAGACGACGGGCGATGAAGCGGCGGACCGTCGGGATCTCACTGGCCAGCGCCAGCTCGATCCCGGTGTCGAGCTTGGCCGAGACCAGCGGCTCGGTGCCATACCACAGCATCAACGGGAGATTGTGGTCGGTGGCGTCTTCGGCGTGGCGGATCAATGCCGTGGCCAGTTCCGTGCGCGATCCAGAAGGCACCTTCGGCAGGAGGCTGGCGAGGGTGAGACGCACCGAGGCGGCTGGATCCGTGGCGGCCAGTTCCAGGAACGGCTTCCGCGTCTTGGGCCATGCTGGGTCGATCCCCCAATGGGCGCGTCTTCGACGATCCTCCGGCGGCGCATTTTCCGGCAGCTCCTGGAAGCGTTCGGCGAGAAGGCGGGCGGCCCAGGAGCGGATCTGTTCGTCGCGGTCGCGGGTTGGACCCTGGAGGCGGTCCAACAGCCAGTCGGTGCCCGGAGCTTCCACCGCATTCAACGCCCAAATGACCCGCAGGCGGGCGGCGAGGTCGCGATGAAGGTCAAACTCGGAGGTCAGTGTTTGGATCGAGATGGCCGGTTTGCCGGTGAGCGCGGTGCGCGTGGCGAGAAGTTGACGGGCTTGGCGGACGGCCCATTCGTTGGAGCCGGTCAGAAGCGGAAGAAGCTGCTCGTTCGAGAGCTTGGTCAGATCGCCAAAGGCGGGTCGTGCGGGATCGCCATAGGTGACCTTGTAGATGCGGCCGGAGCTGCGGTTGACGCCGTCGTGATTGTGGCACTCGCCGGTGTCGGACCAGTCGGCGATGTAGACGCCGCCGTCGGGACCTTCAATGAGGTCGATGCCGCGAAACCAAGGATCGCCCACCGTCAGGAAGTCGGGCGCGTGTCTCGCCACGTAGCCGGAGCCGTCGCGTTCGAGGTTCTCCATGTTGATGCGGCGACCATGGAAATTGAGCGTGAACACCTTGCCCCGGTATTGAGCGGGCCAGTTGTCTCCCTGGTAGATCATCAGACCGGTGTGGGCGTGTCCTCCGCCGAGATTGTCGCTGCCGGGGGCGAAGGTCGAACCGTCCTGCGCGGCGCGGCTCTTCGTCCAGCCCGCGCCGGTGTCGAAGTGGTAGTGGTCGGCGTGCTGGGGAATCAGGGCGTAGCTGTGTGGATCCACGTCGGCACCGTGCATTCGCTCGAAGTGCGCGCCGGTGATGGCGTGCCAGAAATGGCCGATGACGGTGTTGATGAAGAACGGTTCTCCCTCGGCGTTCCAGTCCATGCCCCAAGGATTCGTCGTGCCATGGCTGACGGCCTCGAAGACGTGCCGCCCGGGATGGTAGCGCCAGATGCCGCCGTTCATCGGCACGCGCTCGGCGTCCGGTGTGCCGGGGACACCGACGCGCGCCTTGCTGGTGATGCCGACGCGGCCCCAGAGCCAGCCGTCGGGGCCCCACTTGAGGCCGTTGGCGAAGGTGTGGTGGCTGTCCGTGGCGGTGGTGAATCCGTCGAGCAACACTTCCGGTTCACCGTCTGGGATGTCGTCGCCGTTCTTGTCCGGAACGAAGAGCAGGCGCGGCGGGCACATGAGGAAGACGCCGCCATAGCCGACCTCGACGCTGGTGAGGATCTTGGCCCGGTCGTAGAAAACGGTGCGCTTGTCGAAATGGCCGTGGTGGTGGGTGTCCTCGAAGATCAGGACGCGGTCCGAGAGGTTGGTCGCGAAGAGCACCCCGGCCTCGGCATACGTATAGTTCTCGGCCACCCAGAGGCGGCCTCGCGGATCAAAGGTCATCGCGATGGGCTGCCTTACGTCCGGTTCGCCGGCGAAGACGCTGACCTTGAATCCGGGCGGCATTTTGAAGGACTTGGCCGAATCCTCGGCGGACATCGGCGCGTTGCCGTTCTTTCCGGTGTCGTAGGGCTGGGGAAAGGAATCGGCGGCGTGGGCCCCGGGCCCGGCCAAGGCGGCCGTGAGAACCAACGCGGACAACAGGGACTTCATGCCGGAACCCAAGCCGAGGTCCGCGCCGGCGGGAAGCCCCAAAACAGGTTCCTCGCTGTTTTCAGTGGGTGGAGGGTAGGTCGAGGCGGCCGGCGGTGAAGTAGAGCATGGTGATGAGGTTCTTGGTGGAGCGGAAGCCGCGGGCCTTGCGCTTGACGGCGGAGAAGACGCTGTTGAG
>JBBQXJ010000139.1:0-3709 GCA_038209745.1 Verrucomicrobiota bacterium | reverse complement strand
GGCCAAGGCCTATTCGATCGAGCGGGCGAACGACGCGCCGGAGCTGGACTGGACCGTGATCGGCAACAGCACGAAGAAGCAGGCGACGCTGAACTCGATGGTGAGCGGGACCAAGTATTGGTTCCGCGTGGCCGCCATCGGGGCGGCCGGCCAGAGCGCCTACAGCGATCCCGTGCCGCTCTTCGCCCCGTAAAGGACGCTCCTCAGCCCGCCTGCGGGCGCCTTCTCCCCCATCTGCTGGGGAGAAGGTTTTTGCTTTGGGCGGCGGGCGCTGGGGCCTCCGTCTCCTTTCCCACCTTCTTCCTTGAGCCTCCCCCGCCCCGCCGCGATCTTCGCGGGACGATGGCCGACCGTATGATCTCCGATGTCCTGACCCAACCCGACCCCGTGCTCGAACAGACGCTGCGGCCGGCGGCCTTTGCGGACTTCACCGGCCAGGCCAAGGTCAAGGAGCGCCTGGAGATCGCCGTCACGGCCGCGAAGCAGCGCGGCGAAGCCATCGACCACATCCTCCTCAGCGGCCCGCCCGGTCTCGGCAAGACCACCATCGCGAACATCATCGCCAAGGCCATGGGCAGCGCCGTCAAAGCGACCAGCGGCCCGACGATCGAGAAAGCGGGCGACCTCGCGGGACTCCTCACGAATCTCGACGAGGGCGACGTGCTCTTCATCGACGAGATCCATCGTCTCCAGAAGACCATCGAGGAATACCTGTATCCCGCGATGGAGGACTTCAAGCTGGACATCATCATCGACCAGGGACCGAACGCCCGCACCGTTCGCCTTAATCTTCCGCGCTTCACCCTCATCGGCGCCACCACCCGCAGCGGCCTGCTGACGGCGCCTTTGCTCACCCGCTTCGGGATCAAGGAACGCCTCGACTACTACGACAGCGCGCAGCTCCAGAAGATCGTCCTTCGCGCGGCCGGCCTGCTGAAGGTGGAGACCGACGAACTGGGCGCCCTGGAGATCGCCCGTCGGAGCCGCGGCACTCCCCGCATCGCCGGCAATCTGCTGCGCCGCGTCCGCGACTACGCCCAGGTCCGTGGCGACGGCCGGATCACCGCCCAACTGGCCGACAAGGCCCTCGCCATTCTGGAGATCGACGAAGACGGCCTCGACGAGATGGACAAACGCATCCTCGAGGCCGTGATCTTGAAGTTCGCCGGCGGTCCCGTCGGGGTGAACTCGCTGGCGGTGGTGGTGGGCGAGGAACCCGACACCATCGAGGAAGTCTACGAGCCCTATCTGATCATGGAAGGCTACCTCAACCGCACTCCCCAGGGCCGCGTCGCCACGGAGAAGAGCTACCGGAAGCTCGGCCTGAAAGCCGTGACCGGACGCCAAGGCGGGTTGCTCTGAATCGAAAGCGGTTGGAGAGAAACCTCAGATGATCCCAGATTTTCAACAATATCATGCCCGGCCAATTCATCACGTTCGAAGGCAACGAAGGCAGCGGAAAATCCACCCAGATCCAGCTGCTGTCGGATCGGATCGTCGCGCTCGGCCGCAACGTCGTCCGCCTCCGTGAACCCGGCGGCACCAAGCTCGGCGAGGAGATCCGCCATCTGCTCAAACACAGCGACGCCGGTGCCGGCATGTCCCCTGAAGCCGAGCTCCTCCTGATGAACGCCAGCCGAGCCCAGCTCGTCCGCGAAGTCATCCGCCCCGCGTTGGCCAGCAACGCGGTCGTTCTGTCCGACCGGTTCCACGATTCCACCGTCGTCTATCAGGGCCACGGTCGCGGGCTCGATCTTGGCCGCATCCGCGAAGTCCTTGATCTGGCGATCGGCGACACGGTGCCGGACCTCACCCTGTTCCTCGACGTGCCGGTCGCGGTGAGCGAGGAGCGCCGCCTCACCCGAGGGAAAGGCAAGCCCGCCAAGGACCGTTTCGAAGCGGCCGACCGCGCGTTTTTCGAGCGGGTGGACCAGGGCTACCGGGAAGTCGCCCGCGCCCACCCGGATCGGATCCGAACCATCGACGCAACGGCCTCGGTCGAGGAAGTCAGTGCCGCGATCTGGCGCGCCGTGAAGCCGCTGTTCTCGACGGAACCGTGAAGCGGGCGCTTCCCTGGGGCCACCACTGGATCGCCGTTCCCGTCGGCGATTCGGTCATTGGCATTGATCGTTCTCCGCTCCTTGGGTTGATCTTTTTCACGGGTGGGGCAGCCTTCGGTCAGACATGTCGAAAAAGTCGCTCAGAGGAAAAGTCCTGCTCGATGGTGGCAATCTGGTCGGCTCTTGTTTTCATCGCGCGGTCATCCTGATCTGCGAGCACAGTCCGGAGGGAGCGTTTGGCCTCGTCCTGAATCAACGGGAAGGCCGCGTCGTGGGAGACGTCCTCGCAGGAGAACTCTCGGAGCGGCTGCGGACCGCCACTCTTTTCAACGGCGGGCCGGTCGATCCCTCCGCGCTCACCTACCTCCTGACCGACGCGCTTCTGCTGAATCCCAACGTCATGCCCGGCCTGTCGCGTGGTCATTCCCTGGAAGAACTGGCCGACCTCGGCACATCGTGGTCTCCCAGTCAGCAGGTCAAGGTCTTCGCCGGCTACACCGGCTGGTCGGCCGGGCAACTCGACCAGGAAATGATCCGCGAGACCTGGTTGACCCACCCCGCTTCGCTCGATCTGGTCTTCCATCCGGAACCGGACCGGCTCTGGCGGCAGGTGCTTCTGGCCAAAGGCCCGCACTATCGGCTCCTCGCCGATTCCCCCGAGGATCCAGGGCGGAACTGACGGGCCGGCATCCTCTGCCCACTCTTTTGCTCAACCTCCGGGTAACCCGACCGATTCAACAGCCGGCACCCTGTCGTTCAAAGCGGCGCCGATCGATGAACTGCTATCAGATTCAGCTCAGCATCTCGTCCGAGCAGTATAAGGGCTATTATCGGGGGTCGATCCGCCATGTCGTGGCGCGCTGTTCCGACGGAAGGTCCGTCCAGTTTCCTGCCGCGCTCCTGCAGCGGGTGGTCACCATGGACGGTATTCGAGGCCGATTCACCCTGGTCTGCGACGCCGACAACCGGTGCATCGAGATCAAGCCCTCCTGAGCCCTCCCTTGTCCGATCCGGACAAGAATCGACTGGGCTTGGCTGAAAATGAAGCCGCCCGCCTGACCGGCAAAGCGATCAGGCGGGCGGTGCGAATCGAGGATCGGATCCTCTATTGTCGGGTCAGCCGATAGAACCGTGTCTGGTTCGGAGCCTTGAAGGCGATGCTGTTGTTCGCGACCCCTGCGACCAGCGACCATGATCCGCCGTTCAAATCGTTGGCCATCTCGAGCGAATACAGCGTGCGGTTGATCGGCCAACTGATGACCACGTCGTCGCCGTTGCGCGCGATCGTCAAAGTGGGGGCAGGTGCAGCAGCGACGGTGATTCTGCCGATTTCGTAGCCGGCGAGTTTGAAGTCGGCGTTCTGGAAGTTGTAGACGGGGCCGCCGGGGGGGAACTGGGTGGTGGCGCGAAGGATGCCGCCGGTGGCGGGGTGGTTGAAGCCGGGATGAAGATGCACGACCCCGTTCTCGGCCGTGCCGGTGTCGGGCACCCCTTGGCCGTAGAACGCGGTGTCCGCCGGGATCTCGCTGTTGACCTCCGTGCCCGCGTCCAGGATGTCCGATCCGTGCACCGAGATCGTGATCGGTCCGAGGAAGTTCCCGTTCGTGTCGAACACGTGGACCGCCTTCGGATCCGCGTTCCCGAAGAAC
>JBBQXJ010000138.1:0-4070 GCA_038209745.1 Verrucomicrobiota bacterium | reverse complement strand
GGGCTACGACGCCGGCATCAGCATCGAGCCCCACATGGTCGCCGTCTTCCACGACGTGAACGCCAAGGCCGCCAGCGAAGACGCGCTCAAGGCGAACTACGTGGAATATGGAAAGAGACTGGAGAAGCTGATCGAAGGGATCAAAGCCCCGTAGCCGACCGGAATCGGGAAGCCATCAGACGGCTTCCATTCGGTTCCTTTTGGCCTGCTCTCAAGATCGACATTGCCATGAGCACCGCCACCGAAGAAATCATCCGCGTCTGTGAGGCGCTGCCGCCCGACAAGCGGAACGAAGTCGCGGACTTCGCCCGCTTTCTTCTCACGCGACAGGACGACGAACGATGGGACCGATTGGTCGACTCGCAGGAGCCGCGTCCCAAATTGGATGCCTTCCTCCACGATTCCGCCGCCCAGGGTGAAACTCCGTTCGATCCGGCCCGTCTGGGAAATCCCTGACCCGGCCGAGCTTTTGGCGCGCCTAGTCGGCACTGGATCCGCGCGTCCGGGAAGCGGCCCGCAAAGCCTACGGCTTGTTCGCGGAAAACCCGGACCACCCTTCCCTTCGTTTCAAAAAGCGGGGCGGCTACGACCACGTCTGGTCCGTCCGCATCACAGAACAACACCGAGCCGTCTGCGAACGCCGTGGCGACACGGTGGTGTGGGTTTGGATCGGTTCGCACAACGATTTCGACAAGCTCTTCGATTGAACGAACCAAACCACCCGCATCCGGCCGAAGATCGGGGAAACTTTCCGTCAGACATGACGTTGGACCTTTATGGCCACCGTACCAGAAGCCCGATCAGATCCCGAGTTCCGTCAACTTGAAGCGGTGTTGTATTGGGAACTGCGGCGATGGCTCTTCAATGTGGTCCTCGTTCCAGCGGCATACTTCGGCTTTGTCACGGGGATTCCATTTCTCTTGCCGCCCAGCCTCCCGTCCCGGTTGGGCACCACCGAGCTTCTGGCGAGGATCGGAGTCTGGGTGATCGGAGCCAATGCGGTGTATTCACTTGTCTATGCCTTGGATCTCCTTCTTGGCCGGCACGCGAAACGGTCGCCATGGAAGCGGGCCGGACGCGGCTTCGCCCTGTTCGCCATCACCACGTTGGCCGTGGTTCTGGCGGCCCACGCCGGTCGGACCCTCGCGGGTTGGCCCGATTGATCCATGCCACAGGCGCCTCTTTTCCCGTGCCGTAACCGCTCCGGATTCAAGGAGTCGTTCCCTTGGAAATCCCGGAAAAGCCAAAATCAATCCGGTCTTGTCCAACCCATTCTCTCCACCATGAAAACCCACATTCTGTCCGGTGTCGCTGTCTTGCTGGCGTCCTCCCTGTTCGCCGCCGAATCCACCCCCAACGAGACCGTTGTCGCAGCGGCCAAGGCTCTCGCAGACAAGGCCAGCTACAGCTGGACGACGACCGTCGTCGTCCCGGAAAGCTCCCGTTTCAAGCCCGGTCCGACCGAGGGCAAAACGGAGAAGGACGGCCCGACCCACGTCACCATGAGTTTCGGCCAGGGTACGACCGAGTTCTTCATGAAGGGGGACAAGGCCGTCGTGAAGATGCCGGATGCCGGGTGGCAGTCCCTGAAGGAACTGGATGACGCCGAGGGGCCGGGCCGGTTCTTCGGAATGATGATCAAGGCCTTCAAACCGCCGGCCGGCCAGGCGACGGATCTCGCCACCTCGGCCAAGGACTTGAAGCTGGACGGAGACGCCTACGCGGGAGCGATGTCCGAGGAGGAAGCCAAGGCCCAGTTGACCTTCCGCCGCGGCGGCAGCGACGGCCCGACCGTCAGCGGCGCCAAAGGATCGGTGAAGTTCTGGGTCAAGGACGGTGCCCTGACCCAGTATGAGTTCAAGGCGTCCGGCAAAGTCGATTGGAACGGCAACAGCTTCGACTCCGACCGCACCACCACGGTGAAAATCAAAGACATGGACGCCACCAAAGTCTCCGTGCCGGACGACGCGAAGAAGAAGCTGGAGTGAGGCCTCAACCGACGGCGACCACCCGCCCCGTCTGGATCGATTCCTCTTCCGCGAAGCACAGCTCGACCGACGTGACCGCATCTGCGGCGGTCACACGGGCCGGCTTCCGCCCAGTTTCGATGCAGTCCAGGAAGTAGCGGAGCTCTTCGACGTAGCCGTCGGACGGTTCGAGGGTGACGACCCGCGGAGCCTGGCCCGTCTCGAAAAGCTTCAACCCTTCCGCACCGCGCGCGATGTCGAAGTCCACCGTCGCGCGCTCGAAGTTCAGGGTGAAGCTCATGTTGAAACCGAAGCCGCCCGCCATCGCCCAACCGCCCTCAAGCTGCACGCTCGGGCCGTCTTCATAGGTCCACTGCGCCATCGCATGGTCGATGGCCCCGCTCACCTTGGGGTAGCCGCCAGCAAAGATCTCCTTCGGTTTGCCGAAGCAGTGCAGCGCGAAATCCACGTCGTGGATGTGGAGATCCAGCAAGGCGCCGCCGGATCTCTTGCCGTCCATGAAGTTGCCCCAGCCGGGCGGTTCGCTGACCCGACGGAATCGCGCGCCCAGCACCTTGCCGAAGCGACCGTCGTCGATGGCCTGCTTCACCCACGCATACTCGGGCCAGAACCGGATGCACAACGCGGGCATGAAGATCCCTCTGGCCTTCGCGGCCGCATCGGCGATGCGGCGGGCTTCGGCGGGATCCCGGGCAACCGGCTTTTCACAGAGGACATGCTTCCCGGCTTCAAGCGCCGCGATGGCCAGTTCGCAATGGGCGAAGGTCGGCGCACAGATGTCGACGACGTCGATCCCGGGATCCGCCAGCAATTCCCGGTAGTCCCGATAGGCCTTGATGCCGGACATGTCGAGCCGCAGCGGGTTCTTGTCGCCGATGTTGCCGGCCACCTTGGAGAAGTCGCCGTCGAGATTGCGGCCGCTCGCGTTGCAGAGGGCCGCGATGCGCGCGTTGGGCAGTTTCGCGTAGGACTTGAGGTGGGTGGCGGCCATGAAGCCGAGGCCGATGATTCCGATATTGATCATAATCGTGCGTCGGATCAGCCGACCAATTGGATGACAAATTCCCGGGCCGTCCCGATGTCCGCGACCCGTTGATCGCCGACTTCACGCTCGATGCTGAGGTCGCCGCGGAATCCAAGCTCCCCAAGCGTGGCGAAGAACGCTTTCCAGTCGACTTCACCGGTCCCGACCACGACCTCCGTGCCCCATGTGCCCGGCACCTTCGTCGCGGTCGCGTCCTTGATGTGGCACTGCTTCAGCCAGGGTCCGAGCGTCTTCAGCGCGGCGATGGGATCGCCCTTGCCGTAGAGGATCATGTTGGCCGGATCGAAGTTCACCCCGAGGTTCGGCAGCTTCAGACCCATGAGGAACTGCTTGAGACCGTCCGCCGTTTCCTGGCCCGTTTCCATCGCCAGAGCGACGCCCTGGGTGGCAAAGAACTCCGCGACCTGGCGAAGGCGCCACGCCAGTTTGACGAAGGCCGGATCGGCCGGGGAGGGCGGCAGGAAGCCGCAGTGGAAGCTGACCAGCTTGAGCCCCAGGCGCGACGCCAGCGAGGCCACGGCCTGCGCGTGCTTCCAGTTCTCGTCCCACCGTTCGTCCGGCACCAGACCGCCGGTGACGCGGATCGCTTCGAGCGTGGAGTAGTCTTCGCCCTGGTTGCCGAACATGCCGGAGACGATCTCGATGCCGGCCTCGGCCGCCATCGCGGGAAACGCGCCCCAGACCGCGGGCTCATGGATGAGCGGATCGAGCGCGAGCTGGATGCGCTTGATCCCGAGGGTCGCGAGCTTGGCCAACAGATCGGCGGGAGAAGTCGGCTGGAGCGACCAGGTGCAAACGGCGAGGCGGGATTGGATGGAACTCATGGCGGATCGTTTCTCTTTTCGGCAGCAAAGTCCCGGATGAAGCGGCCGAGAGACAACACCCTTGTTTCGGGGGCGACCGCGATTCCCACCCCTACGCGAAGACCCAGAGGCGATACCACGCGTAGTTCCAGAACATGCCGGCTCCGACGGCGGCGGCTCTTTCAGTTTATCCCCACGCCTCTCCAAGGTGTCCACCATTCCGGGTCAGGCCCA
>JBBQXJ010000137.1:0-4517 GCA_038209745.1 Verrucomicrobiota bacterium | reverse complement strand
GTGGATGATGACGTTCATCAAACCGCCGAAGGTCTCGATGCCGAGCGAGAGCGGCGTGACGTCGAGCAGCAGCACGTTCTTGAAGCCACCGTTGAGGATCTCCGCCTGGATGGCCGCGCCGAGCGCCACGGCTTCGTCGGGGTTTTGGCCGGTGTTGAGCTGCGGGCCGACGGTCTTGTGGAAGTCTTCGCCCAGGCGCAGATCGCCACGCGTCTCCTCGAACTCCACACAGCCGAACCATTCGGAAACCAGCTTCCGCACCAGCGGCATCCGGGTCTGGCCTCCGACGAGCACCACCTGGTCAAGGTCCTTGGCTTCGAGCTTGGCGTCGGACAACGAGCGCAGGCAATGCGGGCGGGTGCGCTCGATGATCTCCTCGGTCAGCTTTTCCAGTTGGTCGCGGGTCAACGTGTAGCTGAAGCTGAAGTCCGGAGTGAGGAACGGCAGATGGATCTCCGTCTCGCTCTCGGAGCTGAGGCGGATCTTGGCGGCCTCGGCGGCTTCGCGGATGCGGGCGAGCTGCGGAGCGCTGGAGTGCTGGAGTGCCGGAGTATTGGGAGCAGACTCAGTCACTCCGCCCAGAGCCGGCCCACCGGCCGCCTGGATCTTCTCGGCCAAGAAGTCCACCAGCCGCTTGTCGATGTCGTCCCCGCCCAGGCGCGTGTTGCCGTGGGTCGCGAGCACCTGGAAGACGCCGTTGTTCAGCTCCAGGATCGAGAGGTCGAACGTGCCGCCGCCGAGATCGTAGACCGCGATCTTCGAGCTCTCCTTCAGCTTGTCCAAGCCATAGGCCAACGCGGCGGCGGTGGGTTCGTTGACGATGCGTTCGACGGTCAGTCCGGCCAGTTCGCCGGCCTTCTTGGTGGCGTTGCGCTGGGCGTCGTTGAAGTAGGCCGGCACGGTGATGACCGCGCGGGTGACGGGTTCGCCAAGGCTCGCTTCGGCGTCGGCCTTCAGCTTCTTCAGGATCTCGGCGGAAACCTCCTCCGGCGTGTAGGCGCGGCCGTGGATGTCGATGGTCACGGGACCGCCGCCTTCGCCGCGCACGGGATAGGTCACGACCATCTCTTCCCGGAGAATCTCCGCGCCGCGCCGGCCCATGAAACGCTTCACGGAATACACCGTCTCGGCGGGTTTGAGCACCCGGACGCGACTGGCCGGATGGCCGACCACGGGGGCCTGGTCCGGCCCTGGGAAATGCACGACCGACGGCGTCAACCGTTGTCCGTCGGCGGCGGCGATCACATAGGGAAAGCCACTGTCCACGACGGCGACCAACGAATTGGTGGTGCCCAAGTCTATACCGACAATCTTCGACATGGCGGCGAAACTGCCACGATCACCTGAAAAGAAAACAGCGGAAGATGGCGGCAAGGTCGGGATGTTTCGTCGAGACGTCCCCGCTGCCGCCAAAGGGGGCGAGCGCCGCGTGCTCTTGGGCGAATGTAGAGAAGGGCTTTGCGTCCGACTCCAAGCTCGCTGTCGGGGATGCTTCCTTCGGTCGCCTCGCTTCGCTCGAATCAGGGACGCTTCGGCGCAACGTCCCTATCCGGGCCGGATGGCCGAATGGTCGTCACGGCACGATGGGATTCTTCCACTTGAGCCCTTTGAAGCGGGAGAAGTCGGCGTCGGTGGAATACAGGACGCAGTTGTGTTCCACGGCCAGGGCCGCGAGGTGCGCGTCGGAGACGAGGTTGCCGACCGCGTTGCCGCTCCGGAGCATTTGCTGGAACAGCGCCCAGTGATGATCGGTGGGCTGGACCACTCGAACGCAGGGTTGATCGAGCCAGCTTTGGACCCGTTCGGATGCTTCCTTGAGCGTGAGCGGCCGTTGGTGCAGTCGGGGGTTGGTTCCGATCCGGATGAAGGCGTTGATCACCGGCCAACAAAGGCCCACCGGGTCCGAGCCGCTCAGTTGGGCGTCCCACCAGTCTCTGGCCGCTTCATGATGCTCCGACAAGCTGTCCTCGGCGTAGAGGAGCAGGTTCGCATCCACGAGGATCATGAGTGGTTCTCTCCCTCGGCGGCCGCGACCAGTTCGGAAATGTTGTCGTAGTTGAATCCCTGGCGAAGCCCCATGGGACGGGGTTTGGTGCGGTAGGGCCGGGCGGCGGGCGGACTCAGAACCTGGTCCAAGCCGGCCCTCAGAGCGGCGTTGATGATCTCCTTGAACGGCTTGTGGAGCTTGGCCGCTCCTTTCTTGGCTTTAGCGGCAATATCGGGATCAAGCGTCAGCGTGGTTCGCATAAAAGCATCATGATGCCTACAAAGGACGTGTCAACGCGACCGGTCGGGCATTGCAGGGTCAGACGGCATCAGACTCGAGTCCGAAGTTCGTGAAAGGTAGGGCGGACCTGCCAGTCCGCGCCATTCCAAGAGATGACGAGCGCAGCGACGTCTTCGCCACAGGGCAGCTCGGTGCGGCACAGTCCCGAAGGGACTGAATGTGACTAGCCGCAGGTGCAGCCTGCGGATCGTGTCACCCCGATCAGCACGACCCTGAAAGGGTCGAACCACTGTTCCCGCATCTACTCCAGTTGGCGTTCTTCAAATAGCACGCCGTGTTGGCCCAACATCCGCCGAAGCTCATCCTGAAAGCTCTCCACGCGGTGATGTTCGGCTTGGCCCTTGATGTATTCGATCAAGGCGTCCTTCTCCCGCCAGGAACAGGTGAACGCACCGTAGCCGTCCTGCCAGCCGTCGAATTCGGGAAACACCTGGCCGTCCTTGATCCACAGGCTGGAGGCCACCTTGAGATCCTTGACCAAACCGGACAACGGAACCGTCGGATGGAGTGCAGTGAGGATGTGGACGTGGTCCTCCACGCCGCCGATGCGGTAGAGATGGCAGTCCTTGTTCTTCAGGATACCCCAGAGGTAGCGGAACAGATCGTCGCGGCGGGGAGCATCCAAGACCCTGCGTCGGTTCTTCGTCGAGAAGACGAGATGGTAGAGGATCTGGGTGTAGGTGGCCTCGGTGGAGAAGGGTTCAATTCACGAGGGAGTGTGGTTTTTATGGGGCGATTTTCCAGCGGGCGCAACCTGCGGTTTGTGGCCCGATCAGGTTTTCGTTTGCGGCAGAGATGGCAACGGATCTGAAGGCGTGGCGCCGCGACGTCGTTCTAGGAGGGCGCTCCGCCGCCGAACAGTCCCGCAGGGACTGAACTTGACTAGCCGCAGGTGCAACCTGCGGAAACCAAGCCCCCAACCCCCACGACCCTGAAAGGGTCGAACCGCCGTGTCCCCAGTGTGCGGGAGTTCAACCCCTGCGGGGTTGTTCGTCGATTGGTGCCGGTGGTCCGCAGGTTGCACCTGCGGCTATTCGGGTTCGGCTCCTGCGGAGCCGGGGGCGGTTGGAACCACGACGGAGACCAGCGGATGGATGATGCCCAGGTCAGTGCCGACGGTCTTCGACCGGGCGGCGAAGCGGCCGCGCTCACCCGCAATGAAAACAGCGGACGATAACGGCAAGGCAGGGCAGACCTGCCGATCCTCGGGTAGACCTGCCGGTCCGCCCAGTTCCCCGCAAAGACCAAGGGAGCGACGCCATTGCCAGAAGGCCGCCCCGATGCGGAACAGTCCCGCAGGGACTGAATGTGACTAGCCGCAGGTGCAACCTGCGGAAACCACGCCCCCATCCCCCGCGACCCTAAAAGGGTCGAACCCCGTGTCCGTTGTTGGTGGAGGCAGCCGGTTCAACCCCTGCGGGGTTATTCGTCGATTGGTGCCGGTGGTCCGCAGGTTGCACCTGCGGCTATTCGGGTTCGGCTCCTGCGGAGCCGGGGGCGGTTGGAACCATGGCGGCGAGCGGCGAATTCTGCGAGAAGTGAGACGCGGCTCTATTGAGAACTGCCGTCTCCCAGTCCCAACGCTTTTCTTACGATGACTGCCGAGGCACCCAAAAAGCCCTCATTCTTGACCACCCATTCTTTCGCGTTCTCAAGCAGACCAGCTCTTTTCGCAGGCGTTGCCGTCTTTAGCTCATCCATGATGTTTTCGAGCTTGTTTCTCTCCTGCTGAGGCACGTCTTGCTCCTTCAAGGTCTGATGGAGAGAACTGTAGTCGTAGATTTGAACACTCGAATGCGATACATCCCCAAATACTCCCGTGAAGTTCTGAATGTGAAATGTCTGACTCCGTGCAGACTTCCGTTCCTTTTCGTCGAATGACATATCCTCACCTAGGATTCCTCGTTTCTCCAGTTCAAGGCTCCAATCCAAGAGTTTGTCTTTTATGGCGCTTGTCAGCCCTCTTAAGTGGGTCTCTGAAATCTCTATCTGCTGCTCCCAGTTTTTAATGCTTCTTCCGGTCAAATCTTGAACCGGATAGTGCTGGTCATGAGTGAGGGGCATCACCACCGATTTGGAGCCCACCAAAGAGGTTCCTCGCTGTTTTCAGTGGGTAGAGGGTAGGTCGAGGCGGCCGGCGGTGAAGTAGAGCATGGTGATGAGGTTCTTGGTGGAGCGGAAGCCGCGGGCCTTGCGCTTGACGGCGGAGAAGACGCTGTTGAGGCCTTCC
>JBBQXJ010000136.1:0-4537 GCA_038209745.1 Verrucomicrobiota bacterium | reverse complement strand
GTCGCGGTGGATGATCCCCTTCTGATGGGCGTGCTGGATGGCCTGGCAGACCTTGATGAAGAGGTCCAAGCGCTCCTTGGTGCTGAGGCTGGCCTGGTCGCAATAGGCGGTGATCGGAATGCCCCGGACCAGTTCCATGACAAAGAACGGCCGCCCCAGATCCGTGGTGCCGGCGTCGAGCACCTTGGCGATGTTCGGATGATCCATCATGGCCAAGGCCTGCCGCTCCGCCTCGAAGCGGGCCACCACCTGCTTGGTGTCCATGCCGAGCTTGATGACCTTCAGCGCCACTCGACGCCGCACCGGCTCGGTCTGCTCGGCGACATAGACCACGCCGCACCCGCCTTCGCCGACCCGTTCCAGAAGCTTATAGCGCCCCAGCGTCTGGCCCACGGCTTCATCGGGAGCGTCGGCGAAGTCGAGCTTGATGGTGGGGCGCGCGGTGTCGGCTTGGGTGGCCAGCAGTGTTTCCGGCTGTTCGTGCGCGGCGAGCAACGCCTCGAGGCGCTGGCGCAGAGTCGCGTCACGTCCGCATTCGCGGTCGAGAAAGGCTGCACGCTCGGCGGCGGGTTTTGCCAACGCCAAGGTAAACAGGGCTTCTTCGTGAGACGGGTTGTTCATGAAATCAATTGGTCAGTTCGCCGGGCTTGGCAGGGCGGGCGGGACTGAGGTAGGTTCCGCAGATGAAAGAAACCTCCATCTCGCTGGAGAACGCGGGTTCCAGTCTGACCGAGTGGGCTCGGCGGGCCCGGCGCGAGCACACGACCTTCGTCGTGCTGGACGCCACGAAACCCATCGCACGGCTGATTCCCGCCGAGTCACCGCGTTGCACCGGCGCGGAACTCGCCCGCGCGCTGGCTGGGGCTGAACTCTCGACCGAGGAAGCCCGCGCCTGGGCGAAAGACCTCCGAGAATCTCGCGCCGAGTTGTCGCCTCCGGAGGACCGGTGGCGATAATCCTCGACGCCGACGTCATCATCCGCGGCGAGAAAGGAACCTTTGATCTGGCGGGTTGGCTGGCGAGCCAGCCGGAGGAGGAGTTTGAAGTCGCTGCCATCACGGTGGCGGAACTGTGGCACGGCGTGGAGCGCGCCATTGGCGACCATCGAGCACGACGACTGGCTTACCTCGAAATCATTTTCGCCAAACTTCCCGTCATTGACTACACCCCGGAGATCGCCCGCGAACATGCTCGCATCTGGGCGGAACTGGAAACCGCCGGCACGATGACCGGTTATTACGACCTGATCGTTGCGGCCACGGCGCGACGGCGCGGGAGCAAAGTGGCCACGTTCAATCGCCGTCACTTCGAGCACATTCAAGGACTGAGCCTCGTGGCAATCTGAAAGCATCCGCCCCAGCGCAAACAAGGCTTCTTCGCGATTCGGGTTCATGGTTGGAGTCCCAGCTCAGCCAACTGCGCTTCCACTTCCTTCAGATTCCAGAGGGCGATCTCCCCGTTAGCGCGCGAGACGGCCAGTTGTTGGCTGTCTGGACTCCACGCCAGCCACCAAATCGCGCCCGCTTCTTCCGGCAGGCTGTAGAGGAGTTGGCCCGTCGCCGGGTTCCACAGGTCCACGCCCAGTCCCGAGACGGACACCATCGCCAGCTTGGATTCATTGGGGCTAACCCGCAGGTTGGCGACAAAGGTTCCCAAGGATTCGCCGGGTTCAATCGTGGCGAACTCGCGCAGCAGCCGGCCGGTCGCCGGTTCCAGGATTTCGACCCTTCGCTCCCGCGTCACCTGGGCGAGCGCCCCGCTGTTGGGGAGGAAGCCCAAGACCTGGACCGGAAAGGTTGGGGCGTTCGTAGAGATCACTGTGGGAGCACTTGAGCCAACCAATGATCGCACTTTGACCCCATAGCCACCTCCTGCGACGTCAGACTTGTAGGCTAACTGTGTTCCGTTCGGGCTGAAGGCCACGCTGCCCCAGCAGTTGTTCTCGGTCAGTAAGGGCGCGTCCGTGGGTTCGGGACCGGATGACGGGCGCGTTATCTTCGCCATGTCCCACACTCGCAGGCCGGAGCCAATCGTCGCCAGGCGCTGGCCATCGGGGCTCACGCTGCAGGCCCAGGTCGTGCCGAGATGATTGGTCTGCTCAGGGATGGTGCGTATCCGTTCCCAGGTCTTCGTGGACCAGATGGAGAGTTCGCTGGTGTTGTAGTAGCCACACACGAGAAACTCTCCGTCAGGAGTGAAGGCCACGGTCTGTCCGGGCGCAGGAAGCTCTCCAAGAATCTTCGATTCACCGCCGGCTTTGAGATTCCACCACCGCAGGGTTCGGTCCTTGCCGGCGGAGACGAGATACGTTCCGTCCGGGCTGAACTCCACGACAGGAACGCCGTTTTGGTGCCCTTCCAGGGAGCGCTTTTCACGCTCGGCCTTGAGCCGGACGATTCTGGCTCCGCGGGTGTGGCTGAGCATGAGGAGGGAACCATCGCGGCTGAAGAATTGGCTGATCGGAACTCCGGATTGCCTCAGCACCGCCACCTCACGGCCGGTCACCGGACTAACCAGGCGGACGGACAATTCCTGATTGATAGGCAGAGCCATCAGTCCGGCCCCGCTTCCCATGACCGCTTCCTGTTGAGTGGCGGCCGTCATCGTGAAGACAGGATTAAACTCCTTGGTGTCGTAGCCAACGACGGCGTTTTCGTAGCTCGCCAGCAGAATCTTGCCGTCCTGGCTGAAGCGAAGTCCAATGCCGTAGCCGAGTTTCGGACTCAGTTCCATCCGCCGCTTTCCGGTGGCGAGATCCCAAACCTCGAGGCGCAGGTCGAATCGCCCCGACGATCCCGCCGTGGCCTGGCTGAAAAAGGCCAGTTGCTTCCGATCGACACTGATACCCACTGCCAGATACCACGGCATCGGCGATTGGATCGGCAGGCGGTTCACCTCCTTGTTCTGATCCAGATCAATCACGGCGACGTGGGTGTCGGATGGATCCACGACCAGCGCCACCGGCCCGTCATCGGTCGGGGCGAACTGGACGACACCGCCGACGGGACGGGACCAATCCCGCTGCCAGGAACCATCGCTTCGCCCAGACCACCTCTCGAGGGTCATCGGTTTGAAGCGTTCCCCCTCCACAAATCGCCCGATGCGCACCGCGACAAACAGGGTCAGTCCTCTCTGATCGAAAATCAGCTCCTGGGCCGTTTCCCCGGTGTTTCCGATGCTGAGTAAAGCCAGCTCGCGGCCGGTCCTGGTCTCCCGCAGGGAAACGAGGTTGGTGCTGAATCTGGCCAACGCCGCCAGTGTGCCGTCCGGTGTTAACGCGCCGCTTCCTGTTTCGCCGGAGAACTCGATGTCCACCGGATCGAGGGCCACCCAGTCTCCGAGGGACGCGGTGGCCTCGCGTCGGAGCTGGCGGGAGTTGGCATTGGTGAGGCCCAACGCCATCGCCTGTTTGAGGCGGTCGAACACCTCCCGACGATAACCGACTTGCCGGTTCTTGCGGATCGCCTGCGCTTCCCGCACGAGCGATCCGTAAAGCCGCTCCTGCGCCAAGTCACGCTGCTGGGCAGTCTGTTCCCGAGCCTTGCTGGCCTCAGCCGCCGTCTGCTCGGCTCGCTGACGCAGCGTCACCTGCTCGCGCTCCGCCCGGCTTTTCCCGGCGTATTGCCATAGAGTCAAACCCAGCCCGACTACCAGGGCGGCGAATACAGCGGTCCCGGCGGCAAACGCCAGTTTGTTCCGCCGCCAGGCCTTGTGAAACTTGTATGCCGCACTGGGCGGACGGGCGAGAACCGGCTCGTTGTTGAGGTGCCGCTTCAGATCAGCAGCGAGGCCGTTAGCCGACTCGTAACGGCGCTGGCGATCCTTCTCCAGGCACTTCATCACGATCCAGTCCAGATCGCCCTTGAGCTGGTGGATCGTCTCCTTCACTCGTAGCAGCCGACGTGAGGAGGCTCTGACTTCTTCTTCCGTGGGGACCACGCCCGCCTCGGGCGTCGCCGGCCCGCGCCCTCGCGGGGCGGCTCCCGGAGTGACGCGCGGGGCGCCCGTCACCGCGCCCGGGGCGGGCGCGCTCCCCAACCGCGTCAGCTCCATCGTCAGCTTGGTGCTCGGACGTTGCGGCTCCTTCTCCCGGATCGTCTTGCGCATCGCGTCGATGCCGGAGGCCATCAGCTCCTTCGCGTCGAACGGCGTGCTGCCGGCCAAGAGTTCGTAGAGCAACACGCCCAGGCTGTAGATGTCGCTGCGCGTATCAATGTCCAGCCCGCTCATCTCCGCCTGCTCCGGACTCATGTAGGCCGGCGTGCCGATGAACTGGTGGAGCTGGGTGTAAACCGTGTTGTCCGTCAGCCGGCCCTCGGTGGCCTTGGCGATGCCGAAGTCGATGACCTTCGGCACCGGCACGCCGTCGTGCAGCGTGACCAGGATGTTCGACGGCTTGATGTCGCGGTGGATGATCCCCTTCTGATGGGCGTGCTGGATGGCCTGGCAGACCTTGATGAAGAGGTCCAAGCGCTCCTTGGTGCTGAGGCTGGCCTGGTCGCAATAGGCGGTGATCGGAATGCCCCGGACCAGTTCC
>JBBQXJ010000135.1:0-4996 GCA_038209745.1 Verrucomicrobiota bacterium | reverse complement strand
GATCACCGAGCCCCGCCGCCAACTGGATGCGCCACGGTTCCGCCGCCGTGGCAGGGAGGGCGACAATCAGCAGCACGATCAAAATGAAAACGCGCAGCATCATGGGGAGGTGGGGGAGAGGACGACGCGGAAGCCGATCCATTGCGAAGCCGAGGCTTCAGGGAAACCGTTCCGAAACTCCGAATCGAGGTCGGCGGGACGCCCGCCGCCACCCGTCCTCTCGCTCCCGCTCCGGCTGCAATTTCCGGCTGGCCCCCGCCCGCCCGCCGAGCTACGTCTAGGCCCATGTCCAACATGGGAAAACTGATGAAGCAGGCTGCGCGGATGCAGCAGCAGATGACCGAGATCCAGGCCGCGCTCGCCCAGCGCACGGTTGAAGCCACCAGCGGCGGAGGCGCCGTCAAGGCCATCGCCAAATGCGACGGCACCTTGGCGGGCATCAAGATCGATCCCGCCGCCCTCACCCCCGACGACGCCCAGATCCTCGAGGACATGATCCTCCTCGCCGTCAACCAGGCCCTCGACAAGGCCAAGGCCGTTTCCAGCGAGGAAATGGGCCGCGCCACCCAGGGATTCAACATCCCCGGGTTGATGTAGGCGATCGGCTCGCTCGCCCGTTCCGTCTCCACCACCCTGTCGCCATGAAATATCGCGGTGTCCTCGATCCTTCAGAAGAAGGCCTCGCCGCATTCGGTCCGGCTCTGCCCGGCTGCTGGTCCCAGGGCTCAACCGAAGCCGAAGCCATGGACAACATCCGGGACGCCATCCGCCTTTGTCTAGAAGTGGCCGAGGAAGACGCGATGCATCCTGAGGACGGTTTGGCCATCGCCGCCGAAGTCACCGTCTGATGCCGAAGATTCCCGGCATCGGCCAAAAGGATGCGGTCCGAGTCTTCGAGACACTCGGCTTTCGCATGCCTCGGAATTCGGGGCACATCATCATGAGCAACGCCAGGACCCGTCCGGTGATCCCACGACACGACACGATCAACTCCATAACCACGGGCGGAATATCCAAAGCCGCCGGACTGACCCCGGAACAGTTCCGTGAACTTCACTGACCGATGCTCTCCCTTCCCGAACCCATCCTCCGGCTGACCGCCGCCCTGGCCCAACTGCCCGGCATCGGTCCGCGGTCGGCCGAGCGGCTGGCGCTGCATCTCGTGCAGAGCGACACGGCGGCCGTCCAGGCCTTGGCCGAGGCGCTCGTGCAGGCCAAGGAACGCGTCCGGCTCTGCTCGGTCTGCGGTGCATTGACCGAGAACGATCCCTGCGCTTTTTGCACCGATGACCGGCGCGATGCCCACGTGGTCTGCGTGGTGGAACGCGCCACCGACATCCTGAGCATCGAGAAGTCGGCCAGCTTCCGTGGCCGCTACCACGTCCTCGGCGGCCGCATCTCCCCGCTCAACGGGGTGGATCCCGACGATCTCCGCATCGCGGAACTGGAGCAGCGGCTCCGCACGGAACCGATCGAGGAACTGATCCTCGCGTTGGGCACCGACGTGGAGGGCGACGCCACCAGCCACTACTTGGCCAAACGCCTCACCCGCGACGGCGTGAAGGTCTCCCGCCTCGCTCGTGGTCTTCCCGCCGGCAGCGGCTTGGAATTTGCCGACGAGCTCACCCTGGCCCGGGCCTTGGAAGGCCGCAGCACGCTGACCTGATCCGTCGAACGAGTTCCCCGTTTATCGCGACTGTCCTCCCCTGCTTACGATGCCTCCTCCCCAAGCCATTGTCTTCGATCTCGGCAAGGTCCTCGTGGACTTCGACTACGGCCGAGCGGCCGCGAATCTTGCCACCCACGCCACGATGCCGGCCGAAGCAATCCACCGGATCCTAGACCAGACGCCTCTTCTCCACGAATACGAAACCGGCCTGATGACCACGGCGCAGTTCCGCGAACAGGTCGGCGGAGCCATTGGCTTCCAGGGATCACCGGAACAGTTCGCCCACCTCTACGCCGACATGTTCACGCCCATCGGCGAGATGATCGCGCTGCACGACGAACTCATCAGCCAGGGAATCGCCACCTTCGCCTTCTCGAACACGAACGAGCTGGCCATCCAGTTCATCCGCCGGACTTTTTCCTTTTACGACCGCTTTACCGGCACGGTGCTATCCTACGAGGAAGGTTTCATGAAGCCCACCGACCGCATCTATGCCGTGGTGGAACACCGGACCTGGCGCCGCGGGACGGACCTGCTTTATATCGACGACCGGCTCGAAAACGTGGAACAGGCCCGGCTGCGCGGCTGGCGGACGATCCATCACACGGATCCGAAAACCACGGTGGAACAAGTCCGCGCGAGCCTCGGCTGAGTCGAGGATTGCTCGGCCGGCACCGCTTCAGCCGGCGGACGTCTTCGTGGAGGGATTGGCCGCTTCCTTGAGCTGCTCCGGCGTTGCTCGTCGATCCCGCATAGGCACGGGCGCCCGCAGGCGGCGATAGAGCCAGGTCTCGATCGGCCGCAGCCAGCGGAGCCGCTTGTAGAATCGGGAGTAGATCAGTCTGAGCCGCACGACCGAGAGGAACATCGTGGCTGACGAGCGGAAGAGGCTGCTCGTGACCTTGGATCCCATCTTGTCCGCCCATTCGGTCGGAACCTCCTTCACGGTGAATCCGGCCCGCTTGAGCGAGTAGAGGAGGTTCACGTCGAAGGACAGATCCGCGACGGTGAGGTCGGAATGGATCTCCTCGACGGCGCTGCGCTTGACCACCTTGGCCGGGCACTGGGTGTCCTTGATGCCCATGCCGAACAGGCTCTGGACGATGATGTGGAAGCAGCGGCTGGTGAAGCGCCGCACCCAGGTCTGGCTCTGGAGGAGGACGGATTCCGGCAACCAGCGCGACCCGATCACGCAATCCACGTCCCGGCACTGGCGGACCAGATGATGGAACGCGGCCGGCGACGTCGCCCCGTCGGCATCCACGTAGCCGACCAGATCGGCCAGCGGCGCCAATTGCATCCCCTCGATCAGGGCGCCGCCTTTGCCGATCGGTTCCTTGAACTCGAGCGCGCCGACGGAGAAGAAGTCCCGGGCCACCGCCCGAACGACCGCGAGGGTATTGTCGCGGCAGCCATTGAGGACCACGATCAGCTTGAAGGGACCATGGTAGTGGTCGCGGTAATACGCGGCGAATTCCCGCAGCACCGGACCGATCCGCTCTTCCTCGTTATAGGCGGGAATCAGCAGCAACAGGGATGGTTCCGGCTCGGGCACCGGGAACGAGTAAAGGAAACGCCGCCGCCGCGCAATCGGAGGATCGTTTCCCGCGCAAGATCGTTTCCGTCCACGCCTCGACGAGAGGTGCAGCTCCGATCACCCGGCGTCTTCGGGGGCGAACGACATGTTTCCCCTCGGAAATCGGTCGCGATCTACGCGTCCTCGTCCAACACCACCTGCATCTGCCGGTCGAGCTTGGTGAAGACGAAAGTGCGGTGGACGGACCGGTTGGTCACCCGCGCGATCACAGCGGCGCCCCTCAGTTTCATGGCTTTGACGATCGCAACCACGAGGTTGAGCCCGGCGGAATCGATGATCTTGGATCGGGTCAAGTCCAGCTCCAGCTTGTCCCACGACCCGCTCTGGATCGCATCGCTGTCCATCATCTGGACGAAGGCGGCGCGGAGCGCATCGGCCGTGGTGCTGAGAATGTCCCCCTCCACCGAGACGACGAGCGAGTTTTTGCGGAGTTGATGTTTCATGCGGTTTCGAGATTCGGATTCAAGGGATCGATCGGCATTTCAAAAATCACGGAAGCACCGGCCCGCTGGGTCTCGAAAGACTGGGTCATGGCGTGCAGAAGGATGAGTCCCCGGTGTTCCATGAGCATCTGCTCCTCGGCTTGGCGGGCGTGGTCTTCCCAGTCGAACCCGTGGCCGGTGCCGGGGTCGTCCACCCGGATGCGCAGGTTCCCGCCGGTTCCACCCAGAACCGCTTGGACCGTGCAGCTCCGCCCCAGATCCCGTTGGCAGCCGTGAAGAATCGCGTTGAGCACCGCCTCCCGAAGGCAGAGCAGCACATCGGTCAGGCGGTCTTCGGGGATGCCCGGAATCGCCCGGAGCAGGCTCCGCTCCCAGGTCTTCTGGATCGCGTCGATGTCCGCCGCCTCGCCACCGTGATACCGCCCAAAGAGGATCGGCCGCATCCGGGGCAACGCTGCCTCGACGCCGAGCGGGAGGCTGAAAAGCAGAATATCGTCCTCCGCCCGGGCCCGTTCCGCGAACGAACCTTCGTCTCGTGCGGCGATCAACATGTCCCAGGCGAGCGTCCAAGCCGTGACGCCGAGCATCGAGGCGAGCTCTTCCAGACCATCGGTCCAGACGACAAGCCATCCCCCGTCCTCCAGCGGGATCGTCGTCTCCTCTCCGACCGCTTCGTCGAACCAGCCAAGAGGACATCCCCCGCCCGTGTGGCACGGAGCGATCCAGCCATCGGGCCGGACGAGATACGCGGCCGGAGCACCGTGGTTCCGGACGCCGATTTCGCCCCGGACAGGTTCCACGGTGAGGGCGGTAAGAGCGATCGAAAGGGGGACCTCGTCGAGACTGCCCTGCTGGATCCAATCGCAGGCGAGGAAGTGGTTGAACTGGGCGATGACCTCCGCCGCGTTGGAACCCTTGGCCACCATCCCCCGGACCATCCCCTGAAAATACGCGGAGATGAAGGCCGCCCTCAGATCGTGGCCGGAAACATCCGCCAAAATCACCAGGGAACGGCCCCCGGTCATCGGCAGGACGCTGACGAAGTCGCCCCCCGCACCGGTCAATGGGAGATGGGAAACAATCGCGCCCGCCGGCAGCGGGTCGCCCTGGGTTCGCAGAGCCCGCAACTGGATCAGCCCGACCTCCTGGGCCGCCTTCTCGATCCGGACCAGTTCTCGGCGCCGATGGGTCCGCCGGACGGCATGCTTGAGCGCCGCTTCCAGCTCCTGGATCTGAACGGGCTTCGCCAGAAAGTCCAGCGCACCGCTGCGCATGCTGCTGGCCACG
>JBBQXJ010000134.1:0-5292 GCA_038209745.1 Verrucomicrobiota bacterium | reverse complement strand
CGGCCTGCGCGGCGGGATCTCCGTGGCGTTGGCCCTGTCGCTCCCAGCCGGTCGCGAACGCGGGATCATCCTGGCCGTGACCTACCTCGTGGTCGTTTTCTCCATCCTGGTCCAGGGCCCCACCCTCAAGCACCTCGTGCGGCGCCTGGTAGTCCCCTGACCGATCAGGAACACGGCCCTCAATGTACAACGGAAGAAGGTTGGTAAAACAGGAGGAAGCCCCTCACGCCGTTCCTCTCCCCGTCGGATGGGGAGAGGGGACGCCCTCGATCCAGCCAGTTTGCTCTCGTAGTTGGGATCAGAGCTTCTTGCGGATCTGCTGAAGCTCCTTGCGGCGCGCGGCGGTGACCTTCGGATAACTCATGCCAAGCCCCCTCATCGTTTCGAGGATGACCCGCGAAATGATCAGCCGGGCGTTCTCCTTGTCGTCGGCGGGAATGACGTGCCACGGCGCATTCTCGGTGCTGGTGGCGCTCAGGCATTCTTCGTAGGCCCTCATGTATTTGTCCCACTGCTTCCGCTCGGCCACGTCCGCGAGGCTGAACTTCCAGTTCTTGTCGGCCTCGTCGATGCGGGACAGGAACCGCTGCCGCTGTTCGTCCTTCGAGAGGTGGAGGAAGAACTTGATGATCCGCGTGCCGTTGCGATGCAGGTGCGCCTCCAGGTCGACGATGGAACGATACCGCTCCTGCCAGATCGCCTGCGCGTCGATGAGCTCCGTCGGCAATCCTTGGCTGTGGAGGATCTCCGGATGCACCTTCACGATGAGCACTTCCTCGTAGTAGGAACGGTTGAAGATGCCGATGCGCCCGCGTTCGGGCAGGCAACGGTTGGAGCGCCAAAGGAAATCGTGCTCCATTTCCTCCGCGCTGGGCTGCTTGAAGCTGTGGACCTCGCATCCCTGGGGATTGATCCCGGACATCACGTGGCGAATGGCGCCGTCCTTCCCGGCTGCGTCCATGGCCTGGAAGATCAACAGCAGGGCATAGCGGTTCGACGCATAGTGGAGGCGCTGGAGATCGCTGAGTTCCTCGACGTCTTGTTCCAGCCGCTTTTTATACCGCTTCTTCGACTTGTAGAACGGCTTCACCCGCGTCGGCCACTGTTTGAGATCGACGTTCTTCCCGGCTTTCACCCGGAATGTTTTGGGATCGATGGCTTTGCTCATGGCAGTGGTGGACGCGGCGGCGACTGGTTGATTTTGAATTGGGTCCGGTTAGCGCGGCGCCGATGTCCTGGGTGATTCCCACTTCCAGTTCCGGATCTCGGGCATGTCTTGGCCGTGCAGATCGATGTATTGCTTGTGCTCGATCAGCTTGGCTTGGAGCCGTTGTTTCAGCACGGCCCCGGCCGGTCCGGTCTTGGGCACACGGTCGATCACGTCCATCACGAGGTGGAAGCGGTCCAGATCGTTCAGCACGGTCATGTCGAAGGGCGTGGTGATCGTGCCTTCCTCCTTGTAGCCGCGGACGTGGAGGTTGTGGTGGTTGTGGCGGCGGTAGGTCAGCCGATGGATCAACCACGGATACCCGTGGAAGGCGAAGATGACGTGTTTGTCCGTCGTGAACAGCGCGTCGAACGCCTCGTCGCTCAGACCGTGTGGATGTTCGCTTTTCGGCTCCAGCTTCATCAGATCGACGACGTTGACCACGCGGACCTTCAGCTTGGGCAGATGTTCGCGCAGGATGGAAACGGCGGCCAACGTCTCCAGCGTGGGCACATCGCCGCAGCAGCCCATGACGACATCGGGTTCAGTGCCGGCGTCGGTGTTGCTCGCCCATTCCCAGACGCCGATGCCTTCGGTGCAGTGTTTGACGGCGGCGTCCATGGTCAACCATTGCGGCGCCTTGTATTTGCCGGCGATGACGACGTTGACGTAGTGGCGACTGCGAAGGCAGTGATCCCAGACCGACAGCAGGCAGTTGGCATCGGGCGGCAAATAGACGCGCACGACGGAAGCTTTCTTGTTGACCACGTGATCGATGAACCCGGGGTCCTGATGCGTGAAACCGTTGTGCATCTGCTGCCAGACATGGGACGCCAGCAGGTAGTTCAGCGACGCGATCGGAACTCGCCAAGGCAGACCGGCCGTGACCTTCAACCATTTGGCGTGCTGGTTGAACATGGAGTCGATGATGTGGATGAACGCCTCGTAGCAGTTGAAGAGCCCGTGTCGCCCGGTGAGCAGGTAGCCTTCGAGCCAGCCTTCGCATTGATGCTCGCTCAGCATTTCCATCACCCGACCGTCGATGGCGAGAAACTCGTCGTTGTCCCGGGCGCGCGCGTCCCACTGCCGCTCGGTGGCCTCGAACACGGCGGAGAGCCTGTTGGAGAGCGTTTCGTCCGGGCCGAAGATGCGGAAGTTCCGCTGCTCGCGGTTGAGATTGACCACGTCGCGCAGGAACACGCCGAGCTCGTGAGCGTCGGCTGCTTGAACCGACCCCGGTGACGGAACCTTGACCGCGTATTTGCGAAAGTCGGGCATCACGAGGTCGCGGAGCAGCTTGCCGCCGTTGGCGTGTGGATTCGCACCCATGCGCCGTTCGCCCTTGGGAGCAAGTTCGGCCAGCTCCGGCTTCAATTTGCCCTGCCCATCGAAAAGTTCCTCGGGTCGATAGCTCCGCAGCCAGTCCTCCAGCACCTTGAGATGTTCTGGATGCTGGGCCGGGTCGGAGAGCGGGACTTGATGCGCGCGAAACGTGCCTTCGATTTGCTGGCCATCCACCCACTTCGGGCCGGTCCAGCCTTTGGGGGATTTAAGGACGATCATCGGCCAGCGCGGGCGCATGGTGTTGCCGTTGACCCGGGCTTCGTGCTGGATGCGTTTGATCTCCTCCATCACCGCGTCGAGCGTCGTCGCCATCGCTTCGTGCATGAGCGCGGGCTCATGTCCCTCGACATAATGGGGCGTCCAGCCGTTGCCCCGGAGGAACTGGTCCAGCTCTTCCGGCTCGATGCGCGCGAGAACGGTGGGGTTGGCGATCTTGTAGCCGTTGAGATGCAGGATGGGCAGCACCGCGCCGTCGGTGGCGGGATCGAGAAACTTGTTGGACTGCCACGACGTGGCCAGCGGCCCGGTCTCCGCCTCGCCATCGCCGACGCAGCAGGCCACGACGAGACCGGGATTGTCGAAGACCGCGCCGAACGAATGGCTGAGCGAATAGCCCAATTCGCCGCCCTCGTGGATCGAACCCGGGCACTCGGGCGAAGCGTGGCTGGGAATGCCGCCCGGAAACGAGAACTGTTTGAACAGCTTTTGCAGTCCGGCTTCGTCCTGGCTGATGTCGGGATAGATCTCGCTGTAGGTGCCCTCGAGATACGTGTTGCCCACGACCGCCGGTCCGCCATGACCGGGACCGGAGACATAGATCATATCGAGGCCGTATTTCTTGATGACGCGATTCAGGTGGACGTAGATGAAGTTCTGGCCGGGTGTCGTTCCCCAATGGCCGAGCAGCATGCGCTTGATGTCCGAGAGCGCCAGCGGCCGCTTGAGCAGCGGATTGTCGAACAGATATATTTGAGCGACCGAGAGGTAGTTGGCGGCGCGCCAGTAGGCGTCCATCCGGTGCAGCAGTTCGGGAGCGAGGGTGTTTGTTTTCATAGTGCGAGCGCAGTCGGCTGGATCCGCTATTTCAATTTCAGCATCCGCGCGTTGATCGCCACGACCACCGTGCTCGCGGCCATCAACCCAGCACCAATTGCCGGGCTGAGCAGCACGCCCCACGAGTAGAGCGCGCCCGCCGCCAGCGGAATGGCGACGACGTTGTAGCCCGCAGCCCAGGCTAGATTCTGAATCATCTTCCGATAGGTGGCGCGGGAGAGCTTGACGATCGCCACGACATCCAGCGGATTGCTCCGCACTAGGATCACGTCGGCGGTTTCCACCGCCACGTCGGAGCCGGCACCAATGGCAATACCCACGTCCGCCTGCGCCAGCGCCGGGGCGTCGTTCACGCCGTCGCCCGTCATGCCGACCAACCCGCCGCGCGACTGCACTTCCTTCACTTTGGCCGCTTTGTCCTGCGGCAGAACTTCGGCGAAATACTCATCGAGCCCGACCTGATCGGAAACCCACTTCGCCGTCGCCTTGTTGTCGCCCGTAAGCATCAGGCAACGGATACCGAGAGCCTTGAGTTCGCTGATCGCTTGCTTCGCCTCAGGGCGGACGATGTCGGCCAGCGCGATCGCGCCTTTCAATTTTTCGTCGACGAGGACGAACACGACGGTCTTGCCCTCGGCTTGGAGCGGCTCGATGCGCTGGTCGGCGAGTTCGAGCTTCTGGTCGCGCAGGTAGCCGGGGCTGACGACTTTTATGGCTTTCCCGTCGACCCGGCCCTCGGCGCCCTTGCCCGTGATGCTCTTGAACTCATCCACGGGCAGTTTCTTTTCCGACGCAGCGGCGATCGCCTTGGCGATCGGGTGCTCGGAATTCGCGTCTACCGAGGCGGCGTAGGTGCGCAGCGTCGTTTCGTCGATGTCCGGCGCCAACACCAGCGTGTCGGTCACGCCGAACTTTCCCTGCGTCAGCGTGCCGGTCTTGTCGAAGATGATTGCCTGCAGTTTTCGGGCGCCCTCGAAAGCAGGGCGATTGCGGATGAGCAGACCGTTTTTCGCCGCGACGGCCGTGGTGACCGCCACGACCAACGGCACGGCCAGGCCCAGGGCATGCGGACACGCGATGACCATGACCGTTACGGCGCGCTCGATGGCGAAGGCGAAGTCATGACCGGCCATCAGCAGCCAGACCACAAAAGTGATCGCACCGCCGCCCAACGCGACGACGGTGAGCCAGAGCGCGGCGGTATTGGCGAGATCCTGCGTCTTCGATTTGCTTTCCTGGGCCTGTTTGACGAGGTCGATGACCTGCGAGAGGAACGAATCCTTGCCCGTGCCTTTGACCTCGATGGTCAGCGCGCCTTCGCCGTTGATCGCGCCGCCGATGACCTTGCCGCCCGTCTTCTTGGCGACGGGAGTAGATTCACCGGTGAGCATCGCCTCGTTGACCGAGCTCTCGCCGGACACGATCACACCGTCGGCGGGAATCTTTTCGCCGGGCTTAATCAGGACGTTGTCATCCACGGCCAGTTCGCCGAGTGGCACGTCCTTCACACTTCCGTCGGGCATGAGCTTGTGCGCGTCGGATGGCATGAGCTTGGCCAATTCTTCCAGAGCCTTTGAAGCGCCCATCACGGACTTCATTTCAATCCAGTGCCCGAGCAGCATGATGTCCACGAGCGTGGCCAGCTCCCAGAAGAACATCTTTCCCGTCAGCCCAAAGACGACGGCACT
>JBBQXJ010000133.1:0-5319 GCA_038209745.1 Verrucomicrobiota bacterium | reverse complement strand
GCTCGGTCAGGGAGAAGAAGGAAAGCTCAGAGGGACGAATGGTTTCGGACACGCGTTCTTGGACGAAAATCCCGCCCTGCTTGCTCAATTTCAACGACTGTTTCTTTTCTGGAAAATCGAGTTTCTGGAAGTCCCCTTAAGTGTCTGTTCCCATTCCAGTCGCATAGCCAGTTTGGATGCTCTTCGATGGTGGGAAGCATCAGGGCTGCTTTATCTCAACAAATTTCTCTTTCGGCAGTGCTCGTTTTCGACGGCTTAGGAGCAGGGCTACACTGGCTGGCAGTGTTGGAAGCAAGGTTAGAACACCCACGAGAATCCTTTCAAACGTGCTGTTCGACGGTTCAACCAGCTCTGTCAGCAGCAATAAAACAAGATGTGGGCATACTCCCCAAAGCACTGCTTTTGAAACACGGGAGGAGTAGTCTGCTGTTCTTCTGAACAGCGACGCGGGAATACAAAGAAGCGCTAAAACGAATCCGACAATTAGCCAAAAACCCCAGAGCAGATCAAACAGATGAGATGGATGTTCGAGATACTCGGTCATGGTGAATTGGGCTTAAGTGGTCTTGGATGGAGTGCTCTGCGACTGCCAGGGCCTACTTCAACAACCCCACTGCCTTCATCGTGGCGGCGATCTTCTCGCGGCTCCTGGGCGTGACCTCGACGAGCGGGAGGCGGATCTCTTCTTCCATCATGCCCATCATGTTGAGCGCGGCCTTCACCGGCGCGGGGTTGCTCTCGATGAAGAGGTCCTTGAAGAGCGGGTAGAGCTTGTAGTGGAGCTTCTGGGCGACGGCGAACTTGCCGGCGGCGCAGGCCTGCACGAGGTGCGCGACTTCCTTGGGCGCGACGTTCGACGCGACGCTGACGACGCCGTTCGCGCCGCAGGCCATGAAGGGCAGTGTTAGTCCGTCGTCGCCGCTGAGGATGGTGAAGTTCTTCCCGAGCACGGCGCGGAGCTGGCTCACGCGGTCCACGTTGCCGCCGGCTTCCTTGATTGCGACGATGTTCGTGCTGTCGTGCACGAGGCGGTCGACGGTCTCGACCGCGATCTCCACGCCGCAGCGGCCGGGGATGCTGTAGAGCACCATCGGCAGATTGGTGGCGCGGGCGATGGCATGGAAATGCTGGAAGAGGCCTTCCTGCGTGGGCCGGTTGTAGTAGGGCGCGACCTGGAGAGTGGCGTCGGCGCCGGCGTCCTCGGCGGCCTTGGTCAGGAAGATGGCTTCGTCGGTGGCGTTGCCGCCGGTGCCGGCCATGACCTTGATCTTGCCCTTCGCCACCCGGACAGCGATGCGGATGATCTCGATGTGTTCCTCGACCGTGACGGTGGGGGATTCGCCGGTGGTGCCGACGGGGACGATGCCGTCCACGCCGCCCTTGATCTGTGCTTTGATCAGGCGCTCGAGGGCGGGGACATCCAGTTGGCCGTTCTTGAACGGCGTGACGATGGCGGTGTAGGTGCCGGTGAGCATCATGAGGCCTTGGAAAGTCGGGAAAACCCGGCCCTTTTGAAAGCGGGTTTTTTTCGGTCGGATCCATCGACGAACCGGGTGCCTCGGCGAAAAAGGGGTGATCGAGAAGGGCGGACGGTGGGTCGATTTTGCTCCGGATGGCTCGGAGAGGCGGAAACTTTCCTGTGACCCAGCCGTTTTGGGGCGTAGAGGTTTTCCGGTGGTTTCCGCTCCGGGTGTGGTAGAAACAGAGGAATATGAAGACGATCTCCATGCCGCTGATCTGGGTCTTGCTGGTTCTGGTGGCCGCTTGTTCCGACCGCGTCGAGGAAAGGGTCGTCGCCTCCCAGGCCAGAGCGAAGACAGAGCCTCCGCCCGCGAAGCGACTTCAAGCGGAGGTTGAGCGAGAGCCATCCCGCGTGACCACGCTGGCCGCCGCCGCCGCCACCGCCGTCGCTCCACTATCGAGCACCGCGCCACCGACGGTAAGATTTCATACCACCGATCGATTCCAGATCGCCGGAGGGACGGTCACGTTTGCGTCGCGGGGTGAAGCGCCTGGTGAAGTCCGTTACCAATGGCAGTTCCAAGGCGTGGATCTTCCGGGAGCGACCAATTCGAGGTTGACGCTGACCAATGTGCAGGCCCGGAACGAAGGCGCGTATCAGGTCGTGATGGCGAACGAGTTCGGCCATGTCGCCAGTCCCAGTGCCCTGTTCCGGCTGGTCATGCCGCCCGCGATCCTCTCCAAGAGCCCGGCCGCTGATCCTGGTGTCCGTTATCAGGCCGCCGTTTCCCTCAGCGTGACGGCTTCAAGCCTGGGCCAGACCAATGGGTTTCCCCTGGTCTATCAGTGGCGGCATAATGGCACCAACCTTGCCGGGCCCTGGTCGGACACCTACACGTTTCCGGCCAATGCCGGAAGCGAAGGAACCTATTCGGTGTCGGTGAGCAACGTCGCCGGCAGCGCCAGCGCCGCGTGGCGCGTGGCGATCAAATACGACACCCTCGCCCGCGATCTCGCCATGAACGCCGCAGCCCGTGCGCGCGGCCGGACCGGCACAGGGGACGACAAGCGATTGGTGAACGGATGGTCCTATGCGTTCTTTACCAGCACCAATCTGCAGCTCCTGACCCGCGCGACCTGGTCCACCAATTGTTGGTTGAGCGGGGCGAAGGGGCTGCCCGCCACACCCATCGGGATGAGCAACAATCTGGCCGGACAAACCATGTTCACCATGGTCTCGCCCCGTCACTTCCTCTCAGCCTCCCATGTCGGCGTCGGCTTCCGGGGAGTGATGGCGGCGTTCTTGGACACGAACAACGTGGTCCACTGGCGGCGGACGGTGGGCGAAGTGGTGCTCGGCAACGACATTTCCGTCGGCATCCTCGACGCCGATCTGCCGCCTTCGGTGGGATTTCTCCCGGTCTTGTCACCCGGTTACACCAACTACCTGCCTTGCAGCCCAACGACCGTCGTCCAGGGCGTCGGGATGAACCAGGACCTGCAAGTCTTCAGCCAGCCCATCACGTTCCAGAATTTGGCGGATGTGAGATGGAGCCCACTGGCTGCGGCGCCGTTTGGACTGGGGACCAACTGGAACGTCGGCATTCGCGGCGGCGACTCATCGCTTCCCGTGCGCTTGTTGGTCAAGGACCAGTTGGTGCTTGTGACCCAGCATCATTTCGCGGACTCGGGCCCCAATTTGACCCTCGCGTTCGGCGCGATCAACCAAGCCATGCACTCCCTTTCGGCCAGTCTTGGTTTGAAGTCAGACTTTCAGCTGACTCCGTATGACTTTTCTGGTTGGCCCGCATTGCGGTGATCCGTCAACGCAATGCGGGCCAAAGAACTGTCCCCGGCGAAGTTGCCCCCGGTCAGCGGTCCGAGTTTTTCGCCCATCGATCCCAGTCGGTGAGGAAGAGCTGTTCGGGCAGGAATCCGGGGGGGAGGCGCTTCAGCGGGAAGCCGGTGGGGACTTCCTGCTTGATGATGCTTTCGGCCACGAAGCGGCCCCAGGTCGCCCTGCCTGCCTTGGCCATTTCGGTCTGGAAAGGCAGATCGAGGGTGGCGGGAGTCAGGTAGAGGCCGCTGATGTTCTGCATCTCGTCGTTGATCCGGTAAAACTCCTCCTTGGAGTCCAGGGTGAGATCGACGGCGCGTCTCTGCCCATACCACGCCAGAGCCCACGGCACGTCGGTCATGGTGATCTCCTTGTCGTTCATCCATTTTCCGACCTGCGAAACGACGGGCGGATAATACGGCGGATAGGCCACGGGATTGACGGTGGGTGGCAGGAGATTGAAGACGAGAGAAAGGCCGCAGACGGCGACGAACCCGGCGATCGCTCCGCTCCGGAGCGGCGGATAGACGATGTCGATCTGATCGAGCAGCACGTTGAACATCACGGAGCCGAACATGACCACCAATGGCAGGAGCAGGATCAGATAGTTCTCCGTGTTGATGTCGGGATTGCGTTCCCAGAGGTGTGTCCGACCGAGCGCCTGAGCCAGGGTCAACGGAATGATGGCCATCACAACGAACCAGCGAAGCCGCCGGCGGGTGGAGTTCTGGAACGGAAGCAGCAGGCCGGGCAGGAAGAACGCCGCCGCCCAAGTGGCGCCAAGACGCGGCAGTTCCGAGCCGAGGACCTCGCGGAGGTTCACCACGAGCTTCCGGGTGATCTCATGGAAGCCGGCGGTGAACTGTCGGTTGAACTCCACTTTGCCCTCTTCGGAGCCCTTGATCAGGGTCATTTCGAGAGAGCGGTCCAGCGCGTCGCCGGGGAAGATGGACCCGGCCGCCAAGGGGGCGTAGCCGGCGATGCCGAAGGGATTGCCGCTCAGCTTGATGTTCCGCACGCACCATGGCGCCGTGACCACCAGAAAGGCGACCAGCATGGAGATCGAACCAGCCAGACGGATGCGAGGCGACCAGAAGACCACGAAGAGCAGGGCGGGCAGAATGAGCAGTCCGAACGAATAGCGGGTGAGAGTGCCAAGGCCGATGACGAGACCGGCCAGTGCGGCCAGCAGCACCAGCCGGATGGGCGACGCCTGGGATTCCTGTGACATCTCGCCCTCGTCCATCAGGGTCAACAGCCAGGCCAAACCGAGTCCGATGACCATCAGCAGCATCGTGGAATTCCCGGCGATGCTGAATTTCCAAAGCGCTCCGTTCAGCGCCAAAACCGAAGCGGAGATCCAGGCGACCTGGGAGTCGAACAGCCTCCGGGCCAGGAAGAAGAGCAGCAGAATTGCGCCCAGGAAGAGCGCCTGGTTGAAGAGGGTGATCAGCATTTCGGGCTGGTAGCGGCTGAAGGTGTCCTTCTTCGGGTCCTTCACCTCGAAATTGAACGGAAGGGTCTTCATCAGGCCGGCGAGCATGACGGGATAGACGGGCGCGTTGACGATGTCCGGATGTTCCAGCGGCGGCTTGAGCATGGGGCTGTGGTCGTCCCGGTGCGACTTGACCAGGTAGAGGCTGAGCGGGCGGATACAGTCGGTCGAGAACCCACGGCCGGCGGCGATGTTGCGGGCGAGCTGGGCGGAATCCATCGCTTCCTCGGAGCCGAAGTTGCGATAGCAACGGAAGTCATACACCACGGCGAGGGCGGCAAGGGCGACGAAGGCGAGCACCACGCGGATGCCCTTGACCCCGGCTCCTTCCTCCAGTTTGTGGATGAGTTCTTGCAGTTGGACCATGTTCAGTATCCTTCCAAATTATAAGTGTGCAGCTTGCGGTGGAGCGTCCGTCGGCTCATCCCAAGCTTTTGGGCGGCGAGGGTGCGATTTCCACCGGACTCCTGCAAGGCGCGGATGATGAGCTGTTTCTCGGCTTCCTTGACCGAGAATGCCGGGGCTG
>JBBQXJ010000132.1:0-5488 GCA_038209745.1 Verrucomicrobiota bacterium | reverse complement strand
CGCGTCCTCGATCAGCCCTCCGTCAAGGCCGCGCTCGATCTGATCCGCGAATTCGACATCTCGCCGATGGCCGGAATGGTCGAGCTCGCCGAGATCGATGTCAGCCGACCCGGAATTCTGCGCGTGCTGACCACCCAGCGGACCGAGGTCTTCTTCGATGTCACAGAAGTGCCCGCCCAGCTCCGCCGTTGGCGCGCGATCCAGGACACGCTGGCGGCCTACGGCAAGGCGGCGGCATCCGTTGACCTTTCCATTTCCAACAACGTCCCCGTCCGCTACGTCGAGGCGTCGAACATCCCGAACGTCCCGCCTCGCGGCAACAGACCCTCCCGCACCCGGAACCGCCATGTTTGAGCGCAACCATCAGATCATCGTCGGCCTGGAGATCGGCACCTCCAAGGTCTGCGCCGTCGTCGGCGAACTGAACGACAACGGCGTCCTCAGCATCATCGGTCTCGGCCAGGCCAAGTCCCGCGGCGTGCGCAAGGGCGAGATCACCGATCTCGACGCCGCCGGCGAGGACGCGCGGGCCGCTTTGACCGAAGCCGAGACCTACGCCGGCGCCGAGATCCGATCGGTCGTGCTCGGCATCACCGGCAACCACGTCTCCGGCCTGAACAACCGGGGTTCCCATCCCATCGTCTCCGTTGATCGCCTGATCGCCGACGAGGACATCCAGGACGTCATCCGCAACGCCAAGGCGATCAACATCCCGCCCGACAACCAGGTGCTGCACGCGATTCGCCAGCACTTCACCGTGGACGGCCACACCGGCGTGGCGAACCCCCGCGACATGGCCGGCTCCCGCATCGACGTGGACATGCACGTGATCCACGGCAAGGCCAGCCGCATCGAGAATCCCATCCGCGTGGTCAAGGGGCTCCAGCTCGACGTGGACGCCGTGGCCTTCACCGGGCTTGCTTCGTCGTTGGCTCTGCTCAGCGCCGAACAGAAGGAGATGGGCGCCATTGTCGTGGACATCGGCGGCGGTACCACGGGATACGCCGTCTACTGCAAGGGCATCATCAAACATACGGGCGTGATCGGCGTCGGCGGCGACCATGTCTCCAACGATCTCGCGTATGGACTCCAGATCCCGCTGAACCAGGCGGAGACGATGAAGATCGCCCACGGGGCGGCGTTGATGGACGACTCCGTCCGGGGCAAGTCCGTCACGTTGCCGGGCTCCGCCGGAATGCCCGTCCGCGTCGTCAATCTGGAGAACCTGCGCCGCATCATGTCCGTCCGGCTGGAGGAGATTTTCGAGCTGGTCGCGCGTGATCTGGCCAAACATCGGCTGCTCTCCCAGGTGCGGGCCGGGGTGGTGCTGTGCGGCGGCGGTTCGCGCATCCCGGGCATCGCCGAGCTGGCTTCGCATGTCTTCGGACTCCAGGTCGCCGTGGGCCAGACGACGACCATCAACGGGCTTTCACAGGCGCTGGAACAGCCGGAGTTCGCCACCGCGATCGGGCTCGTGAAGTTCGGATCCTTCCAGGCCAGGACGAAGCGGCGGGGATTGTTCGGATCCTTGCCGCGCAAACTTGGCGATCTCTTTGGCGGTAAATTCTCCCGGTGAACGTGAACTGACTTGGCCACCCTTTCCTACTTGAAGCCATGAACACTTCTTCCAACGAATCGACCGGTCTGAGGATGACCGTGGTCGGCATCGGCAAGGCCGGACTCAGCGTTCTGAACCGGCTTTCCGCCCACAGCCCGGAGGGGATCCGGTTCGTCGCGGTGGACTCCGACCAGACCGACCTGTCGAGATCCCCGGCCGCCGCCGGTGTGTTGCTCGGGCGCCAACGGACGCGCGGGATGGGCACCGGGGCCGACTCGGTTCTGGGGATGGCGCTGGCGGAAGAGGCCGCGCAGGAACTGCGGGAAACGCTGAGCGAAACGGACATCGTCGTCGTCGTCGCCGGACTGGGTGGCGGCACCGGCACCGGGGCCGGGCCCGTGGTGGCGCGGCTGGCGCGGGAGGCCGGGGCGTTGACCATCGGGGTGGCGATCACGCCGTTCGAATTCGCCGGCACCCGGCGACTGGAGTTGTCGGAGACGGGGGTCCGGGATTTCAAGGCGCAGTGCGACACCGTCCTCGTGCTCGCCAATCATCGGCTCAGCAAACTGCTGACCGACAACATGACGCTGGCGGAGGTCTACGGCATCAGCGACGAACACGCGGCCCACGGTGTCCGTGGTCTGTGGCAGCTCGTCATCCGGCGCGGGATCATTCCGCTCAGCCTGCCCGAGCTCTGCCAGGTGACCCGGGGCCGGCACGCCGAGAGCGCGTTCGCCTTCGCCGAGGCGGCTGGGGAAGGCCGCGTGCAGACCGTCCTGGAAAAGCTGTTGAAACATCCGCTGCTGGAAGGCGGCAAGCTGTTGGCCGAAGCCGACGAAGTCATCGTCAGCCTCCACGCCGGCCCGGATCTGACCCGCGGTGAAATCACGAAACTGACGGACCAGATCCGCCGCGCGGCCGACGGCGCGACCCTCACGCTGGGCGCGGCCTGTTCGCCCGAACACGCCGGACGCCTTTCCGTCACGCTGATCGTGGCGCGGCGCGAGGCGGTGGGCGGAATGCCGCCGATGCCGGAGGAGCTCGTTCCGACCGAGCTGCTGTCCTCGACGGAAGACCAGGAGCCGCGTCCGCCTTCGCGGTTCATGGCACCTCCCCCCGTGTTGTTGCCCGAGGACCAGAAGCGTGAATTCGCCAGCGCATCCGCATCGGTCCGGCGCAAGGCCAAGCGCTACCATGCGGAGCAGCCGGAGTTGGCGCTCCAGACCATTTCCAAAGGCCGCTTCGACAACGCCGAGCCCACCGTGGCCTACGGCGAGGATCTGGACATTCCCACCTACATCCGGCGGAACATGTCCCTGGTGGATCTGCCGTCCTTGAGCTGAAGAGCGCCGGGGGACAGGTCGGTCCGCCGCTCAGTCGGGAGCTCGTTGGTCCGCGGAGCGTCGACAGCTTCGTTGAAAACGCCCCAGCCTTCCCGCCCTGTCAGTGATTGAACTGCGGATGGGCCAACAGGCGGATCCAGTGGTCGGCTTCGAGGGCCGTTTGGCGGTAGACGGGATTGATCATGGGTTCGGCGGCGCCGGAGATGCGGACGCGGGTGAGCCATTTCAGGGGCAGGGGACGGGCCAGCAACGACGGGTCGTTCGCGGCCACGGTGGTTTCTTCCTTCAAACCGGTCGGATCTCCCTGGCCCACGTGGAAGCCCGCCAGGAGAAGCGTGACCCGGATCATGGTGGATCGGGAATAGGTGGAGAGCGAGCAGGGGCGGGACGGATCGAGTCGGAGGAAGAGACTTTCGAAGAAGGGCAGGGTCCACATCTCCGGGTTACGGATGATGGAGCAAGGATCGAAGAGGATGGCGTGCGGCGGAAACGCTTCGAGCACGGGATTGGGGGAGGGAATGTTCGCCATCAACCGGGGAATCTCTCCCGGAACGAAGCTCCAGATCACGTCCGCTTGGCCGAACTGGAAACGCGTTTCCGCATCCGTGAGAAGGTTGTTCGCCGAGCTGGTCAACTTGCCAAAATAGTCGAGCTCGACCGCGTGTTGCAGGGCGAAACGGAGGGCGTCCGAAGTCCGGTCCAGGCTGATCAACCGCACGCGGCAGGGAGTGTCGTGGAGCGCGTGGAGGGCGGCGCAGGCGTTCGCCGCACCGCCGAGGCCAATATCCCAGATGACAAACTCGCCGGACGTTTCGGCGGCGCGCCGGGCGAGATGCAGTTGATCCGCGTAGAGGATGCGGGCCTCTTCGGCGGCGCCGACGACGGGATGGAACGTCTCCGCCGACGCGTGGGAGCGGATGCTGCACGCGCCGCCGGGCAGGCGGACCAGTTCATAGGCGTCGGCCGACATTGGGCCGGGGACCATGGCGAAAGGCGCCGCAGTTTGGAAGCGGCAGAATGGGTTGATCGGGAAAGGCGGCGGCGTTTCCCACATCGCTCGACGCTTGCGGTGGGGCAAGGTCTCGGAAAACATCCCCGCACGATGTCTGAACCCGCAGGAAAACATTCCGCGCCGCCGCCGAAGGATGACGGCGAACCCACGCTGAAGATCTACTTCCTGCCGAACTTGCTGACGGCCGGGAACCTGTTCTGCGGGTTCGTGGCGTTGACGATGATCGTCGAGGCGAAGCTGCCGCCCGATCTGGAATTCCAGAACTGGTCGAAGATCAAGTGGGCGTTGGCCTTCATCCTGTTCGCCTGCATCTTCGACCTGTTCGACGGGCGGGTGGCGCGGATGGGCGGGGTGGAGAGCCCTTTCGGTCGAGAATTCGATTCGTTGGCGGACTTGATTTCATTCGGGGCGGCGCCGGCGTTCCTGGTGCATCGGGTAGTTTTGCGCGATGTGTTTTCGGACCATCCGCAGGTGGGGTGGCTGATCGCTTCCGGCTATCTCCTTTGCGGCGCGTTCCGTTTGGCGCGATTCAACTGCCTAGCGGCGATGGCGGGAACCGGAGGTGGGAAGGAGTTCCTTGGGTTTCCGATACCTGCGGCGGCGGGTCTGGTGTCGTCGCTGACGCTGCTGATCATCTCTTTGAACGAAAAAGAGAAGGATCTCGGGAACTGGAAGTATGTCATCGCGGTGGTTTTGGTGTTCTTGGCGGCGATGATGGTGAGCACGGTGAAGTACCCGACGTTCAAGGGACTGGGCCTGAGATCGAAGAGCACCTTTGCCAAGTCGATCGGGGCCGCGTTGGCGTTGGGGACGCTGCTGATCCTGCGCGAGAAGGTGATGATCTACGCGTTGCCCCTCTTCTTCACGGCCTACCTTTTGTGGGGGTTCGTTCGGCTGCGTGTTTCCCGTCGGCTCCGGCGAGATGTGGAAGAAGAGGACGATGACGAGTTCCCCGGGGAGGCATCGCAGTGAGACGGTCTGGAACGGTGACGCTCGCCTGTGTCGGATGGATTGAGGCCGCATGAGCAGCACGGCAATTCTATTGATATCGTTCGGAGTCGGAGCGGCCTGCGGGTTCGTGGTGTGCATTCCGGTCGGGCCGATCAACGTGACCATCGTCAACGAAGGCGCACGGCGTGGCTTCCGGTGGGCGTTTCTGATCGGGATGGGGGCGGTCGCGATGGAGGTGGTCTATTGCGCACTGGGGTTTGCCAGCTTCTTGGCTGTCTTCGATACCGGGACGATGCGCGCGATCATCGAACTGGTCAGTTTTGCGCTGATGTTGTTTCTTGGCTTGAAATACGCGTCGGCCAAGGAACTTCCGCCAGTCCCGCATTCTGTGGAGGTCGTGGAGGAGCGGCTTCATCCCCACTCGGCTTTCATGACGGGGTTTGTCCGTGTTCTCGGCAATCCGGCGACTTTGTTGCTCTGGATGGCGATCTCAGCGGGTGCCGCGTCGCGGGGGTGGGTTCGCCCCGATCTGGCCGGAAAGTCGGTCTTTGTGCTGGGGGTGGCCTTGGGGGCGGCTTCTTGGTTCCTCCTGTTGAGCTACATCGTCGGGCAGCGGCACCAGAA
>JBBQXJ010000131.1:0-5665 GCA_038209745.1 Verrucomicrobiota bacterium | reverse complement strand
GGTCGGCTCCGGCTATCGCTTCACCGAAGGTCCGGCGGCCAATGCGAAGGGCGAGGTTTACTTCACCGACATTCCGAACAGCCGCATCCACAGGATCGCGGCGGATGGCACGGTGAGCGTCTTCGCCGAAGATACCGGACGAGCGAACGGGCTGATGTTCGGCCCCGAAGGACGGCTTTACGCCTGCGCCAGCGGCCGGAAGCAGATCGTGGCCTACGACGGGACGGGTAAATCTTCGGTGATCGCCGAAGGCATCGATGGCAACGACCTCGTCATCACCCAGAGCGGCGATCTCTACGTGACCGAGCCACCGACCAAGCAGGTCTGGCTCATCCGGAAAGACGGCACCAAACAGGTCGTGGACAAGTCGGTTCCGTCTCCCAACGGCGTGCTCCTTTCGCCCGACCAGACGCTGCTCTACGTAGCGGACTACAGCGGCCGGTTTGTCTACAGCTTCCAGATTCAGCCCGACGGTTCGCTCGCTTACGGCCAACGCTACTTCTATCTGCACCTGGTGGACGGCTCGACCCGCAGCGCGGCCGACGGCATGACGGTGGACACGAACGGCAACCTCTATGTGGCGACGGAGATGGGCATCCAATTCTGCGACCCGCCCGGCCGCGTGAACGGCATCCTCTCCAAGCCCCAACCCGGCGTGGTGGCCAATGTGTGTTTCGGCGGACCGGACTTCGACGTGCTCTACGCCACCTGCGGCGACAAGGTCTTCAAACGGAAACTGAACGCGAAGGGCGTCCGCAGCGCCGACGTGGCGATCAAGCCGCCGAAGCCGGGGCTGTGAAGCTGGGATCAAAGAATCAATCCCGAAACGCCACGTTGCTCGGGGAAACGTCCACCATGTGGATGTCGAGCGTTTCCAAAAAGCCCAACACCTCTTGGACCTTTTCCCAGCGAGTGCCGAATTGCCCTCGCTTTTGGCGAAGCCATTCTTCCCAGATTTCTTCGGAGAATTCGGGAGGCGAGAACAGATAGGCCCCGGCGAAATCCAGGACGAATGGGCGGGTCACGATGCTCATTTCCACGATTTTCAGATCGTCGTCCCATCGCACCAGTTGGGGCACGTGAAAGCCGAGAATGTTGCGAATACCTGCTTCCGCGAGGTGGAGGTAGATGTCGCGTTCGCGGAAATACGGATCGGAGTCGCGATGGATCTTGATGGCCGACGAGGGCGGAAGTCCCGGATTGCGCTGGGCCGCGAGCACGATACCGTGGATTCCGAAGCCGAGACGTTCCGCCAGATGAAGGCGGTGCTTCCCGGCATAGGCCAGAGCGTTTCGGTTCAGACTCTCACTCATGCAAATTGCTTCCAGTCAGGGCGGGCATTCGTCCCGTGTCGAAATGCAGCTTCTTCTCGATGGGGCGGTTCATCGGGTCGCTCAATTGGGCCCCGACTTTGTGATGCTGGAGACTTCCTTCGACCACCCGCCGATGGAAGCCGATTTCGTGTTCGCCGTGGACGACAATCGCCGCCAATGGCGCGTGCTCCTACCCGACGGTATTTCCCGGAATTCGGCTCGGGTAAGATTGGTGTCTGAACAAGCGGCCTCCATGCCGACCCAAGCGGTGGGTTGAACGGCGGTTCTTGGCGCTATGGCGCTTAAAACTCGCCGAAGGCGGGGCTTTGAAGCCACTGACTAAAACTTCTCCATCTCTTCGATAAAGTCGCGCAAAACGGCCTCCGGCTCGCCGTAAATGCCTTGGTGTGCCAGCGAGAACGCATCGTCGATGCTGTAGATGAATTGTAAATCATCGGGCACTTCTGAAACCGGGAATTCGCAAGCGGCACGAAACAGATGATTGGCGATGCCTTCTGCGCTCTCAGGGTGCTTGACGACGAAGTCCTTGATCCGAGGAATCGCACTCTTCATTGCGGGCCAAAACTCGGCATCTGCACTGAGCTGATTGAGTAGTGAAATGAAATCTGCGGTTCTGCTTGGGTCAGTTAAGGAAAGTTCTATCAGGGAATCTGGCGGAATGTCCGACTCGACTATCATCGCGTCTGCCCAAGCGATCACCGCATCGGCAGCAAGGACTCCATATTCAAAAACAAGGGCGATCTGTTTTGCCGCAGGTGCGATTCTTTGCATGGCATTTGGATTGATCCCTGCCTGCAGCTAAATGGTCACCACACCTGCACGCTGTCGGCCTGGAACACTTTTTCCACGAGGGCGCGGTAGTCGGCGTCGGTCGAGTCGGCGGTGAGATGGAGGGTTTCCACCGTGGTTTCCGGAAGGGCGGCTTGAGCGGTGGCGAGTTGGTCGGCCAAGGCGTCGGCGGGGCGGGTCTGGAGGTGGAGGAGAGTTTTCATGGGGTCACATCCGCAGGACGGTGGTTTGTTCGGCGGCGAGGGCGGCCAGGGCGGTGTCGTCGATCTCCTCGAACTTCAGCGGAGCTTCCTCCAGTTCGGCCAGCTCGGGTGCGCCTTTCTGCGCGTAGATCGGCCGACCGAACCCGGCGACGATGGGGAAGTAGCGGGTGTAGTTGTCCTCGTCCACGAAGTCGTCGACCCATTCGCTCAGGGCCAGCACGGCGGGACCGCGCAGATAGACGGTGACGTCGGCCTTCTTCCAGGTCCCGACTCCGGCGGCGATGCGGATGGCTTCGGCGGGCCGATGGCTGGAGCGGGGATCGCCGGTGATGATGAAGAGGACTTTGGGGTTCATGCGCGGCGTCAGTTGAAGCTCAGGAACCGGTCGGTGCCGGAGATCAGGTCGCTGACGACGGTGAGTCCGGCGAAGACCGCCTTGTCGTTGAGCGGGTAGTGGCGTTTGTGGGCGCCATAGGCACAGGCGTAGAGCTTGAGACCGCGTTCCTTCAACGCCTGGAGCCGCGGGTCGTCCACGCCCGGAACGGCGTCGTCGATGCAGTAGAGATAGACGTCCACGCCCAGATCCAACGCGGCGCCGACAGTGCGGAGACCGTGGGTGAAGCCGGGTTCGGAAGGTTTGCAGGAGAGGAGCATCCCCAGCTTTTTGCCGCTCAAAGTCACGCGGTCAGGCTAGGTGCCGTTGATCGGAGGTGTCAAACGCGGCGCCAAGGCCTGTTCGAGGCCGACTGGTCCGAGACGCTGCGGGACGCGGGAAATGCTGTTGCCTGCCCCGGGGCTTTCAATTAGAAGGCTCTAACCATGAAGTTCCACAGACCGCTGCTCGTCGCCGGACTGGCATCCATCGGCTCCATTCTGTTCGTCGCGCAGGCGCAGAACAACGACGCCCAGAACAAGGCGCTCGACGCGCTCCGCAAGGCCCAGAGCGGCCCTGCGACCGCCACGTCGCCAGTGGCGGTGACCGACAGTTCCGCCCAGCAGAAAGCGCTCAGAGCCCTGCGTGAACCGAACTCCGGCGGGTCGATGCCCGTCGTGAAGTCCGCGCCGGTCCCCGTGGTTCCCAGCTCGACCTCGGGCCAGGAAAAAGCGATGGAAGCCCTCCGTGGAACGCAGTCCGGTAGCCGTTCCATGGCGATGCCCTCGGACACCGCGGCCCAGCGCCAGGCGATGCAGGCTCTCCACGGGACCCAGCCGACCGGAGCCTATGCTCCGGCGGCTGTGGTTGATTCCTCCAAGCAGGTCCAAGCGGTCGCCGCGCTCCGCGAGAGCGAGACGATGCTGACGACGGCCATGCCGGCCATGATTCCGGCCAAGGCCCCGATGGCTCAAAAGCGCGCCATGAACGTCTTGAACGACAAAATGGAAGCCGCCGCCGTAAAGGGTGGACCGGTTTCGCCGGCCCGGGTTTTGACACCCAAGGAGGAGAAGCTCGCGGACCTCACCCGGCGCTACAAGGCGGACCAGATCTCCCCGCACGACTACCACGCCGAACGGGCCAAGATCGTTTCCGAACCCTGATTGGGTCCCGCTTTTGACGGCCGGCTGGATGTCCTCCAGTCGGCCGTTTTCATTGCCGGGCGACTTGGGTCGCCTTGTTTTGAAGCCCCGCATGGATTAGAACGTCTTCCTTTGTTGCTCATGTCAGAGGCTGTCCAACATATCGAACGCACCATTGAAGTCCGGTTTCGCCACCAGGTCTTCTTCACCGACCGGGTTTTCGACCCCGCCAACGCGGTGCTCCGCAATACGCTGGTCGACGGGCGGCCGGCCCGCCGGGTCAAAGCCCTCGTGGTCCTCGATGAATCCCTCGCCGCAGCAAGTCCCGGACTCGCCGACACCATTTCCGCCTACTTCGCCGCCTTCCCCCTGGATCTCGATCTGGTCTGCCCGCCGCTCGTCATCGAAGGCGGGGAACGGGTCAAGAACGGCTACTACCACATCACCGAGATCCAGTCCCAGATCGACCGCCAGCACATCGACCGACACAGCTACGTCATCGCCATTGGCGGCGGCGCGTTGCTGGACATGGTCGGGCTTTCCGCCGCGACGGCCCATCGGGGCGTGCGGCATGTCCGAATCCCGACGACCACGCTTTCGCAGGACGACTCGGGCGTCGGGGTCAAGAACGGCGTCAACGCGTTCGGGAAGAAGAACTTCATCGGGACCTTTTGTCCGCCGTTCGCGGTCATCAACGACTTCCAGCTTCTGGCCTCCTTGCCCGCGCGGGACAAACGCGCCGGCTACGTCGAGGCGGTGAAGGTCGCTTGTATCCGGGATGGGGCGTTCTTCGAGGAGATCGAGCGCGAAGCCGAGGCGCTGGCCCGCTTCGACGCTGGACCGATGAAGCGCCTCATTTTCCGTTCCGCCGAGCTGCACCTGAACCATATCGCCACCAGCGGCGACGCCTTCGAATTCGGTTCCGCCCGGCCGCTCGATTTCGGCCATTGGGCCGCGCACAAGCTGGAGCAGTTGTCCGAATACCAGCTCCGTCACGGCGAGGCGGTGGCCATCGGCATCGCGCTGGACGTCGTCTATGGACGCAGCATCGGGATGCTGGACCCCGCTTCGGCCGAACGCATCCTCCGGCTGCTGGAGACTCTCGGCTTCGACCTGTTCGCCCATGAACTGGTGAACGTCGACAAGGACGGCCAGCTCGTGATCCTGAAAGGGCTGGAGGAATTCCGCGAACACCTCGGAGGCGACCTGACGATCACCCTTCTGGAGTCGATCGGCCGGGGAGTGGAGGTCCACGAGATGAATCTCCCCAAAGTCCGCGACGCCATCATGGAGCTGCGCGACCGTCACGCCGCCCGTTCCCCGGCGCGAATCGTGGCCGTGGTCTGAGGCCGCTGCCGAACGGACTTCCGCCGCTCCACTCTCCCTGTCCCTCTTCCTGCACGGGCTTGCCGGAAGGTTGTCCACGCTGTCACGTTTCCCAAACGCCGGGGCCCCTTGACAGGTTCTGGCAAGATCGCCCCATGCGTCCAAGACACTTTATCGCGACCGCGCTGTGCGCCCTGCTTTTGGGCGCCGTGCCGGCTTGCAAGCCCAGGTCCGAGCCGCGCACCCGGCCGCTCGTCGTCGCCAGCTTCTATCCGCTCTACGACTTTGCGCGGACCTTGGCCGGGTCCGAGTTCGAGGTGCGGTGCCTGGTCCCCGAAGGCGAAGACCCGCACGGCATCGAGGCCAGTCCGGCCGCCGCCAAACTGGTGGCCGACGCGAATCTGGTGCTGACGCTCGGCCTGGGCTTCGACACCTGGGTCGAGCGCCTCGCCAAGTCCGACAAGAACACCCGGCTCGTCTCGTTGAACGAGGGAATCC
>JBBQXJ010000130.1:0-5846 GCA_038209745.1 Verrucomicrobiota bacterium | reverse complement strand
TCCGTGCGACACGGCCCTCGGTTTCATCGGGGGCATCCTGTGCGGCGCGGACAAGCTCTCGCGGGTGGCGCACCTGGCGCACGATCCGGCCGTGGCCGAGGTGCTGGGCATCGAGGCGATCCCCAGCCAATCGACCCTCTCCCGGTTCTTCGCCCGCTGTGGGCGGAGCGCCGCCGAGGCTCTGAGCGGGTTGCACGCCTGGGCGATGCGCGAGCTGCCGGAACGGACCGAGGGCTGCACGCTGGATCTGGACTCGTTTTCCCTGGTCCACGAGGACGGCCAGCAGGAGGGCGTGCGCGCGGGCTACACCCGCAAGGGCCTCAAACCCGTGCCACCGGCCCATCGTGGCGGCCCTGGCCGAGGTGCCGCTGGTCGCGCACGGGCAACACCGCCTGCGTCGGCGGCGCGCCCGCCTTCCTCGGCGACACCCTCGCCCGTTTGTCGGAGAGCGTGCGGGTCTCGCTGGTGCGCGCCGACAGCGGCTTCTGCACCCGCGGGATGATCGCCGAACTGGAAGCCCGGAGCCTGCACTACATCATGACTGCCGCCCTGAGCGCGCCGGTGCGCACGCTCTGCCGCCATGATGACACGGCCTGGACGCCCACCGTCGGCCCGCTCGAGGTCTGGCGCCGCTACAACGGCCGGGCGGACATCGAGAACCGGATCAAGGAGCTCGGGGCGCAGTTTGGTTTGAAGGGACTTTGCTGCCGCTCGTTCTGGGCGACCGAGGCCGCCTGTCACCCGGCCATCTGCGCCTACAACCTCTGCGTCGGGCTCCAACGCCGCCTTGGCCAACCCGTCCGTGCCGAGTTAGCCACCCCGCGCTGGCGGCTTTTCGCTTGCGCCGCCGTCTTCAGCCACACTGGTGGCAAGCCCACCCTCAAACTGGCCGTCGCCACCACGAAGGGTCGCCGGTGGTGGCGCACACTCCTCCAACACTTTGTAGAGCATGGATCCAGCTGCGATGCAGTTGCCGCCCTCTCCGCCAGGGCCGGCCCCTACCAGCTCATCCTCCCTTCCTCTGCATGAGTCCGGCTTAGTTCTCGTCGCGCAAATTCACGAAACTGCCCGACTCGATTCAACTCCCGACGCCTCCACCATTTTTTCGGTTTTTTTCGCGAAAACGCTCAGCAATTTGCGAAAAGAAGCGAAATATGTGTGGCCCTAAAATGGCCCTATATTTTACACGGTGGTTTGTTTTCCAAAATCTCGAAAGAAACGGAAAACATTGGTAAGGAACATCATCCAATCGAGGTTAGTCATTCCTGAGAGCGGTTTTCGATTGCAGGGCTGCGGGTTTGTGGCCCGCATCCCGTCTGGCCGCTTGTTTCGGTCGGTTTTCCGGACGCAACCTTTGAGCACCGGGCCATAGGTATCCTCGACGGCTACATATGGCTGCTTTTCACCCGCAAATTGACAGGCTACCGGCTGATTTCTTCAAACAACCATGCTTTGGCGTAGGCTCAACAGCGTTTGGCGGTGGATTTAGAGATGCCGAGGACTTCGGCAGCCTCCTTGATTGTCAATCCGACGAACTAACGCAGCTTGACCTGCTCGGCCTGTCTTGATTCCAAGGCGTCGTCAAGAGGGAGCAATCGGAGCCACGCCTCGTGGACCAAGGCCGTGGGCTGGAGCGTTTGGCCCGCCGGTTCGTTCGACATTTTTTGTGTGTCATGCGGCGAAATTCCTCGTAGACGAGCGGCAACAGCTCCTCGGACGCATGGGCGTTGCCCTGTTCGAGGGTGTTGTGGAGGTTGGTTAAAAGAGTCTTCCATTTTTGAGACCTCGCTCGCTTGTGAGGGAACTATTCTAAAGACGCGGCATAGGCGCGCCACCCTCCGAACTTTGTAATCTCCTTTTGTCCTTCGCATAGAATCGGTTCGCCCAAGACGCCGAGGACCACCGAACCATCCGCCAGTTTCACTTTGCCGATGCTCAATCCCGGAGGCTCTTGTATGAGGACGTTCGCGACGCCCGCAGCCGGCACCGACCAGACCTCGACCCCCACACCAATACCGCCCTCTCCGACGCGGACCATAGCAGGATGTCGGTCATTGATAGACCACAGCCGATATACCGGCTCGGTCAACGTCTCGCGGACGAAGGTCGCGTTGACCGCGAGCAGGTTTGGGTTCAGTTCCAGGCCGCGCATCAGGGTGCCGTTTACGGCGAGGAGAACGTAGGTTGCGGGTTGACTCATGGGTATCAGCTTTGGTCTCTCAGGAACTTCGCGGGCTTCCCGAAGATTGCGAGCAAGATGCAGCCGGACTTCGCTTTAGATGCTGTGGGTGGTTCCCGGCGGATTCATGATGACTGAGCCCCCATAGGCTCGCGCGTTTTCATCCATCTGGGAGCCGCTGAACATGCTGATTTGCTCGAATCCCGTATGCTCGTGCAGCGCCGTTGTCGGCCCCTGCACTCCCTCGACATGGAGCCGGTAGATTTCGACCCCCTTATCTAATGGCTATCACTGGAGCCTATGGTGCCAATCCTAAATCCGGAACAGGACCGTCAGCTTTACCGTCCTCGGTCGCGTCAGTCGTCATTCTAGGGACCAGTGTCGGCAACATTCGCCGAAAAAGCATTAGCCCGCACCCGGCGACAGCGAATCAACGGGAGCGGGTTTCAACCACCGACCAGCTCAAGTCGGAAGTTTGTTTCCTGCCGTGACCTCGCCAAACTGAGTCGGGAGAAATGCGAGGATGGGCAAAAGTGACCTTCCCCGTTTGGAGTCCAGAATTAGGATTTCTGCAACGGAGCCTAGCTTGCATTTCACGAACTGAAATCGTCTTCCCGTTGACTGACAGGCTTTCCCTAGCATTGCTTTCTCATGGAAGAGTGTGTTACATATCTTGCGTGTCGTAACATCCATGGCAACCGTCAAAGATACAAACGAGCTGGTCCGGTTCAGCGTTTCGATCCCTCAGGAAGTCGCGGAGGGCTTGGACCAGATGGCGGCGGAACGTGGGTTCGCGAACCGTTCCCAATGTGTCGCTTCGCTGGTCCGAGAGCAGCTTGTTCAGCATGCCGGCCGGAGCGACGACGCGATCATGATGGGCATTCTAAGCCTGATCTACGACCACCAGAAGCGCGGCCTCCAGAACAAGCTGACCGACGTCCAGCATCGCTATCTGAAGGAGATCATCACGATCCAGCTAGTCCACTTGGAGCACCAACACAGCCTCCAAGTGGTCCTTCTCCAGGGCCCGGCACGAACCCTCCGGCAGATCGCCGACGAGATGATCACGCTGAAGGGTGTTCGCCATGGCCAGCTCCAGTTGAACGCCGAAGTGCTGCCGCCGCTGCACGAAGCCTGAACTCGATTTTCATGAGCTATGAGCGATTCCTTCAGCCCGACACCCGACCTGCCCGGTGACAAGATCCGTTTCCGCGAAGACGTTCTCGGCGGCTCAAACTGGTCCCATGTCCTCAAACGCGGCACCACGTTGCGCCTGATCGATCCCCACGGTGGCGCGAACGTTTCCGCTCTCTTTTTCAACTTCGAGCTGCTGGTCGAGCGCTACAACATGGCCGACACGCTCAAGGCCCAGCACGTCGCCTTTCTGACCAAGGGCCGCGCGCTCTACTCCGACATGGGCCGCATCCTCGTTTCGGTCACCGAAGACACCAGCGGCTGGCACGACACGATCTGTGGCTGTTCCACGGCGGAGATCGTCCGGGAGAATTTCGGCGAAGCAACCTTCCAGCAGGTGGGGAACAAGTTTCATCGCAATGGCCGGGACAACTTCCTCGTCGAGCTCGGCAAATACGGACTCGGCGCGCGCGACCTCGTGCCCAATGCGAATTTCTTCAGCAAGGTCGTCGTGCGGGACGCCGGCGCGATGGTCTTCGACCCGGCCCACGCGAAGCCCGGCGCCTACGTCGATCTCCGCGCGGAAATGAACACGCTGGTCGTTTTGAACACGTGTGTGCATCCGCTGGCACCCCCAGGTCCCTACGATCCCAAGCCCGTCCACCTCGTCGTCTGGAGCTCGCCACCGCCGGAACCTGACGACCTCGTCCGCAAGTTCCGACCCGAGAACGAGCGGGGGTTTATCAACACGGAACGCTACTTCCTCTGAGCCATGTCCACTACTTCCCTGACCACCAGCGCGCTCGATCCCGAAAAGGCGATCTACGATCATATCATCCCTGCCGGCGACGGATGGATGCACGGGATCAAGGCCGAACAGGTCTTTCGTATCGTCGATCTCGAAGGCAACCAGGCCGTTGACACGCTCTTCTACTGCGCGGCCAATCCCGAGGAACGCTACAGCGCCACCGACACCATCCGCGCCCAGGCCAACATCTACCTCACTACCGGCACCGTTCTCCGCTCCACCGAAGGCCGCCCGATGCTGACCATCGTGGCCGACACCTGCGGCCGCCACGACACTCTGGGGGGCGCCTGTGCGGCGGAGAGCAACATGGTGCGCTACGCCATCGAGAAGCGGTCGATGCACAATTGCCGAGATACCTTCCTCAAGCAGATCGCCGACTTCGGTGCCGGCTACTCGAAGCGCGATCTCACCAGCAACATCAACTTCTTCATGAACGTCCCGGTCACGCCCGACGGTCGGCTGACCTTCGAGGACGGCATTTCCGAGGCCGGCAAATACGTCGAGATGCGCGCCGAGATGGACGTCGTCTGCCTGATCTCAAACTGCCCCCAGCTCAACAATCCCTGCAACGCCTACAGTCCCACTCCGGTCCGAGTGTTGATCTGGGAATGAACCGATGAAAGTTCTCATCGCCAACCGCGGCGCCATCGCCTGCCGCATCATTCGGACGCTGGACCGGTTGGGCTGGGAATCCGTCGCCGTTTTCTCTGAGGCCGATGTCGCATCGCGCCACGTGGAGATGGCGACGGAAGCCATCGAGATTGGTCCCGCCTCGCCCAAGGAAAGCTACCTCGACGCCGACAAGATCCTCGCCGTCGCGAAGCGGACTGGTGCCGAAGCGATCCACCCGGGCTATGGATTCCTCAGCGAGAATGCCGACTTCGCGCGCGCCTGCGAAGCCGCCGGTCTCCGCTTCATCGGTCCTACGCCGGAGCAGATGGAGAGCTTCGGCCTGAAGCATCGCGCCCGCGAACTGGCCATCGAATGTGGCGTGCCGTTGTTGCCCGGCACCGGCTTGTTGGCGGATGCGGACATCGCGGTGGCCGAAGCCGGAAAGGTCGGCTTCCCCGTCATGCTCAAGAGCACCGCCGGCGGCGGCGGCATCGGGATGCGCGTCTGCAACGACGCTGCGGAGCTGCGCGAGCACTTCGATTCCGTCGCCCGTCTCAGCCAGGCGAACTTCAAGAACGGGGGCCTCTACGTGGAGAAGTTCGTCCGCCACGCCCGCCACATCGAGGTCCAGCTCTTCGGCGACGGCGACGGCCGCGTGCTGGCCCTGGGCGAACGCGACTGCTCGCTCCAACGCCGCAACCAGAAGGTCGTCGAGGAAACGCCCGCACCGAGCCTTGCGCCCGAAGTCCGCCAACAGCTGCTCGACTTTGCCCGCCTGCTCGGCGAACGCGTCCAGTATCGCTCCGCCGGCACGGTGGAGTTCGTCTACGACGCGGACAGCGGTCGGTTCTATTTCCTCGAAGTGAACACTCGGCTCCAAGTCGAGCACGGCGTGACGGAAGAGGTGCTCGGCGTGGACCTCGTCGAATGGATGGTTCGTTTGGCGGCCGGCGATCTGGGCTTCTGGCCCGAGCAACCCCTGCAGCCCAAAGGCCATTCCATTCAGGTCCGCGTTTACGCCGAAGACCCGCTCCGAAACTTCCAGCCCAGCACGGGCACCCTCACCGAAGTGCGCTGGCCCAAAGGTGTGCGCGTTGAGACCTGGGTCGTGCC
>JBBQXJ010000129.1:0-6584 GCA_038209745.1 Verrucomicrobiota bacterium | reverse complement strand
CCACCGGCGTGCTCTCATACTCGGCCCCGCCCACCTCCCAGCTCTCGTCGAGTCCCAACAACCGTTCAAAGGCCTTTTCAGGTATCATCGGACCTCACCATGCCATATCCTCCTTCAGCCACTGCAATCAGCGAGGAACCTCCATTCAGGTCCGCGTTTACGCCGAAGACCCGCTCCGAAACTTCCAGCCCAGCACGGGCACCCTCACCGAAGTGCGCTGGCCCAAAGGTGTGCGCGTTGAGACCTGGGTCGTGCCCGGCGATCCGATCACGCCGTTCTACGATCCGATGGTCGCCAAGCTTATCGTCCACGCGGCGGATCGTTCCGCTGCTTTGGCCGCGATGCGGGTGGCCTTGGAGGGAACCGCGCTCTCCGGGGTGGAGACCAATTGCAACTATCTCCGCGCGGTAATGGACGAACCGGACTTCGTCGCGGGCAATCCGATCACGGCTCTGCTCGGTCGGATGAAATACGTCTCCGGCGCGATCGAAGTGCTCGATCCGGGCGCGGTCACGACGATCCAGGATTATCCCGGACGTCTCGGCTATTGGGACGTCGGCGTGCCTCCATCAGGTCCGATGGACGACTTGTCGTTTCGTTTGGCCAATCGGCTCGTCGGGAATCCCGAAGGCGCGCCCGCGCTGGAGCTGACGATGCTCGGACCCTCGCTGCGATTCCATGGTCCGACGACGATCGCACTGACCGGCGCCCGGGTGGACGCCACGCTCAGTGGACAGGCTGTCGCGATGGATCGCGCCATCAAAGTCACAGGGGGCGCGGTCCTGAAAATCGGTCGGTGCAAGGACTTCGGATGCCGCAGCTATCTCGCCTTCGCGGGCGGACTACGAGTGCCCGAGTATCTCGGCAGCAAGTCCACCTTCACTCTCGGCAAGTTCGGTGGCACGACTGGCCGCGCCGTCCAAGCGGGCGACATGCTCCGTCTGGAACCGCCTCGCCGGTCGGGCATCCCTGTCGGACAAGCTGAGTTGCCCGAAGCACCGGCTTGCCGGGCAGGGATGGCCGGCCTACGAACGCCCGATTGGTCCCATCACTGGCCCATCCGTGTGCTCTACGGTCCACACGGTGCGCCGGATTATTTCACCGGAGAGGACATCGCCGTCTTCTTCGCCACCGACTGGAAGGTTCACTACAACTCCAACCCCACCGGCATCCGGCTCATCGGCCCCAAGCCGAAGTGGGCCCGCACCGACGGGGGCGAAGCGGGCCTTCATCCATCGAACATCCACGACAACGCCTACGGCATCGGCACGGTGGATTTCACCGGCGACATGCCGATCATTCTCGGCCCCGACGGCCCCAGTCTTGGCGGGTTCGTCTGCCCCGCCACGATCATCCGTGCCGACCGTTGGAAAATGGGCCAGCTCCGGCCCAGCGACACTGTGCGCTTCGTGCCGGTGAAGTTGGAAGAAGCGGAGGCCGCCGAAGACGAGCTCACCGCGTGCGTGAACGAACTGCGATATTCGGAACCAAGTAGGACAGGCTTCCAGCCTGTCCCCCTCGAAGGCGAAGAGGCTTCTTCCGACCCAACGGATTCTCGGAGCCGGGGCAGGCTGGAAGCCTGTCCGACCTTGGCCCCACCGATTCTCCGCCACCTCCCTTCGACACCCAATCGCGTCGAGGTGAATTATCGCCCGTCCGGCGACAAATACCTTCTCGTCGAATACGGGGCGCCGGTGCTCGACATGGACCTGCGCGTCCGCGCCCACGCTTTGATGCAATGGGTCCAGAAACAGAAGCTGCCCGGCGTCATCGATCTCACGCCCGGCATTCGTTCCCTACAACTCCACTACGACAACAAGGTGCTGCCGCGCGCCCGCTTGCTTGATTTCTTGGAGAATGCCGAGAACGAACTCGGTTCGCTTGAAGACTTCGAGGTGCCGTCGCGCATCGTCCACATGCCCCTGTCGTGGGACGATCCCGCTACGCGCCTGGCCATCGAGAAATACACACAGTCCGTCCGGCCCGATGCGCCGTGGTGTCCGAGCAACATCGAGTTCATCCGCCGCATCAACGGCCTCGCCAGCATCGACGACGTCTACCGCACGGTGTTCGACGCCAGCTACCTCACGCTCGGTTTGGGGGACGTGTATCTCGGCGCTCCCGTAGCCACGCCGCTGGATCCGCGCCATCGCCTTGTCACCACCAAATACAATCCCGCCCGCACGTGGACGCCGGAGAACGCGGTCGGGATTGGCGGCGCCTACATGTGCATCTACGGGATGGAAGGGCCGGGTGGTTACCAGTTCGTCGGCCGCACGGTCCAGGTTTGGAACACGTGGCGACAGACGGCGGACTTCAAGGACGGCAAACCGTGGCTGCTGCGCTTCTTCGACCAGATCCGTTTCTATCCGGTGAGTGGTGAAGAGCTGCTGCGCCTCCGCCGTGATTTTCCGCTGGGCCGCTTCAAGCTGAAGGTGGCGGAGACGACTTTCTCGCTGAAGGCCCATCACCGCTTCCTCCGCGACAACGCCGAAAGCATCGCCGGTTTTCGCACGATGCAGCGCCAAGCCTTCGCCGAAGAACGCGAACGGTGGCGGGCGAAAGGGCAGGAGATCGTCGCCTCCGAATCGCTCGACGACAGCGAGCCGCCGCCCGAAGCCGAAATTTCCGATGGCTGCGAGGCCGTCCGCACGCCGCTCACGGGCAACCTCTGGAAAATCCTCGTGAAACCGGGCCAGTCCGTGGCCGAGGGCGAAGCGGTCGTGATTGTCGAGGCGATGAAGATGGAAGCCCGCGTCAACAGCCCGACTGCCGGCCGCGTGCGCGAGATCCGATGCGTGGAAGGCAAACCCGTCAGCGGAGGGCAAGTGCTGCTGATCATCGAGACGACCTGATCAGAAGCTCCAAGCACCAACATTCAAGGTCCAGCGAAGCATCAAACTTCAATGTTCAACAGCAACCGCAGCTCGTGTCAGGACGCTGGACAAGCCGAAAGAGGCGGAGGGAAAACGACAGGCCGCAATGCTTTGGGTCTTGGCCCTTTCAGTTTCTTCGGAGCTCGGATGTTGGCGTTTGGATCTTCGCCTTCAGAGCTCTGCCGTGGCTCGTTTTGTCCAAGATGGCCACTTCGGATTGGCGGTTTCATGGGTCTCACCTCGATTTCACCTCGATTCATCCCGGTTCGGGCTTTTGTCCGCCGGGGCATGACGAGTGCTTGTCGGAATGGCGATGGACATGTGGAGCCATTGCGCCCGTGCCGTTCCGTTTCGCCGGCGATCTCTCCATGGGCTTCGTCCATCGCATTTCCTCTCCACCCAACCTTGACCCAGCCATGTCCAACAACATCACCCGTCGCAAGTTCATCGCCACCGCCGCAACTGCTTCCGCCGCCTTCGCCGTCGGACGCGGATCCGCCTTCGCCCAGAGCAGCGCGCCCCTGAAGGTCGCCTATTCCGACTGGCCGGGTTGGACGTTGCTCGAAGTGGCCAAGCAAAAGGGCTGGTTCAAGGAAGCCGGCCTCGAAGTCGAAATGCTGTGGTTCGACTACCTGCCTTCGATCGACGCCTTCGCCGCCGGCAAGGTGGACGGCACGACCATCGCGGCCTCCGACGCGCTCGTCAGCGGTGCGAGCGGCGCGAAGAGCAAGATCATCATGGCGATCGATTACAGCGCGGGGAACGACAAGATCATCGGCAAGCCCGGTATCAATTCGATCAAGGATCTGAAGGGCAAGAAGGTCGCGGTGGAGGTCACGCTGGTCGACCATCTGCTGCTATTGAAGGCGCTCGAAGCGAACGGCCTGAAGCAGGACGATGTCACCCTCGTGAAAACGCCCACCAACGACATGCCGCAGACGTTGGCGAGCGGTCAGGTCGACGCGGTTTGCGCGTGGTATCCCATCGCCGGCCAGGCGTTGAAGCAGGTGGCCGGGTCCAAGGCGCTGTTCACCAGCGCCGATGCCAAGGGAATCATCTATGACGTTCTCGCGGTGAATCCTGTCAGCTTCGCCACGCGCAAGGCGGACTGGGAAAAGTTCGTGAAGGTCTACTACAAGTGCATCGACTACATCCTCGATCCGAAGACCAGACCGGACGCCGTGAAGATCATGGCTGCCAAAGTCGGAGCGAAGGAGGAGGAGTATTCCGAGAACGTGCCCGGCACGCATTTCATGAGCCTGGCCGAGGCCAAGAAGGCGATGATGCCCGGCAAGGGACTCGACTCGCTCTTCGGTTCGCTGGCCATCAGCGATGAGTTCAACATAGCCAACAAGGTCTACAAGGACGCCCAGAAGCCGGAGGACTACATCGTCCCGAGCGTGACCGGGATGATGTAGTCCCCGCGTGGGGCGGGCTCTTAGCCCGCCCATCCAATTCCGAAACCCGCGTTGAGAATGGCCGGGCAGCCTGCCCGCCCACCCCACATCGGAGAATGGCCCACCACGACTGGCTCGGATTGAAGAAGGAGTTGACGCCCCGGCGGCGGCTCCTTCTTGCCGTTCTGTCCTTCCTGCTGCCGCTCGGGCTGTGGTGCGCCGTTAGCTATGTTCCGTTCCTCTGGCACCCGTTGGTGAAGATCCAGGCCGTGGGAGGCGTGGACTATTTCGTGGAGGGAATGGAACTGCCCCGGGCCGACTTCCACCGCGAGGTCGCTGCGATGAAGGAAAAGGGACTGGAGCCGCCAACGGGCCGCCGGGTGAACCCGGTCTACCTCCCGGCGCCACATGAAGTGGCCCACGCATTCTATACCGGGTTCGTCACCCCGCCTCGCTTGGCATCCGAGAAGTGGCTGCACGAAAGCCTGTGGCAGAGCATCCAGACGATTTTCTGGGGCTTCACCCTGTCGTCCCTGTTCGGGTTGCCGTTGGGAATTCTCTGCGGCGCGTTCCGTTTCTTTTCCAGGCTGCAGGAGCCGTTCATCGAGTTCTTCCGATACCTGCCGGCACCGGCGTTTGGTGCGCTCTGTGTGGCGGTCCTCGGCATCAACGACGCGCCCAAGATCGCGATCATTTTCATTGGAACCTTCTTTCAACAGGTCCTGGTCATCGGGAACACCGTGCGCAAGGTCGATCCCGCGCTGATCGAAGCGGCGCAGACCCTCGGTGCCTCGCGTTGGCGGATCGTGCGGCGGGTCATCGTTCCGGCGTCGATCACCGAAGTCTATACCGACATGCGGATCCTGCTCGGCTGGGCCTGGACGTATCTCATCGTCGCCGAAGTGGTCGGCGCTACTTCGGGCATCACCTACTTCATCAACCAGCAGGCGCGTTACCGTAACTTCGACAACGTCTACGCTGCCATTATGATGATCGGCTTCATCGGGCTTTTCTCCGACCTGGTGCTCGCGTGGATCGGGACGCTGATCTTCCCCTGGAAACGACGCTCCGGCGGTCTGAAGAAGCAGGAGAACTGGTTCCTGCGTGACCGGGGTGAACCCATCCTTTCGTGAAACCGACGATGGACACCGACTCACCAGCCTATCGCCGGCAGTCGCCCGAAGTCGCCTCCCGCTTCGAGCGCATCCGACAGCGGCCGGTCATCCTCAGCATCCGCGAGCTTAAGCGGACGTTCATCGCCGACGGCGTCGAGCGGACCGTCTTCGACCACCTGAACCTCGACATCCACCGTCGTGAATTCGTCACCGTGATCGGTCCGTCCGGTTGTGGTAAGTCGACCTTCATCCGCATCGTCGCCGGGCTCGACGACTGTTCCGGAGGCCAGATGCTGCTCGACGGAAAAGATGTCGGTGGACCGGGGCCGGATCGCGGAATGGTGTTCCAAGGCTACACCCTTTTCCCGTGGCTCACGGTGAAGCGCAACGTGATGTTCGGCCTGGAAATGCAGGGCAAGGCCCGCAGCACCGCCGAAGAGGAGGCGCGGAGCTGGCTCGGCATGGTGGGTTTGTCGAAGTTCGAGAATTCCTATCCGCATGAACTCTCCGGCGGCATGAAGCAGCGGGTTGCCATCGCCCGCGCCCTGGCCAACAACCCGCGCATCCTGATCATGGACGAACCGTTCGGCGCGCTCGATGCCCAGACCCGCGCGCAGATGCAGGGCTACCTGTTGCAGATCTGGAAAAAGGTCGACGTCACCATCATCTTCATCACCCACGATCTCGACGAAGCCATCTATCTTTCCGACCGCGTGGTGGTGATGGGATCCAATCCCGGCCGGATGGTGGAATTCATTGAAAATCCGGTGCCGCGTCCCCGCGTGCCGGCCCAGTTCTCGTCAGCCGAGTTTTTGGCACTGAAGGATCACTTGGAGGAATTGATCCACCCTAAGGTTTCTCACGCAGAGGATAAGCTACCCGTCATCAAGATGACGATGGAAGGGGATGAAGTAGAGTAGGGACTCTACCTTAGGGTAAGAAAATTTAGGGCTACGAAAAGTTCGGGATCTTTCGCATCGGCGCGCTTGGTCCAATTTCCACCATGCGAAGCAAAGACCACCGAGACAAAGGATTCTGAACAGACACGAAAACAGGCGAAATTTCCGGACGGGTTCAACGCCCGCCGCCTCCACCATGTTTTCGGTTTGTTTCGAGAAAACGCTCAGCAATTTGCGAAAAAAAGCGAAATATGTGTGGCCCTAAAAATGGCCCTATCTTTCAACAGGTGATTTATG
>JBBQXJ010000128.1:0-6974 GCA_038209745.1 Verrucomicrobiota bacterium | reverse complement strand
AGCCGCTCGGTCAGGGAGAAGAAGGAAAGCTCAGAGGGACGAATGGTTTCGGACACGCGTTCTTGGACGAAAATCCCGCCCTGCTTGCTCAATTTCAACGACTGTTTCTTTTCTGGAAAATCGAGTTTCTGGAAGTCCCCTGTGCGAGGTCGGATACTTGGGCCTCGGCCACAACGACGCCGTCACCTTTCACAGCTAGCCGCCGGTCGAAAATGCGCCCAGGCGGGGGACCGTGCCTACAAAAGCGCTGGATTTTCGAGAGTTTCAGTAGGCCGCGTGCCCTCACGCGGCGGTGGTGTGCCTTTTTGAACGGGCTGCTAAGCGCCGGGCCTCCTCCGTTCCACACGGCGCTTCCCTCCGACCGGGCCGTCCTCCATGCTGGCTCCATGTCTGCGCTTATCGCCATTGTCGGTCGACCCAATGTGGGCAAGTCCGCGTTGTTCAACCGGATCGTCGGTCGACGCATCGCCATCGTCCACGACCAGCCCGGGGTGACGCGCGACCGCGTGACGGCGGAAGCGGAATGGGAGGGGCGCGCGTTCACGCTCGTCGACACCGGCGGCATCGGGCTGATGCGGGGCGAGAAGGCGGCCGACGTGATCACGGCGGCGGCGATGGAGCAGGTGGATCTGGCGATCGAAGCCGCGCATGTGATCATCCTCGTGGTCAACGTCCAGGAAGGCGTCGTGCCGCTGGACAAGGAAGTGGCGTCCCGCCTGCGTTCCTGCAAGAAGCCCGTGCTGGTGGCGGTGAACAAGGTGGACACGGACCGCGCGGAACCCGGAGTTCCCGAGTTTAGCGGACTGGGGTTTGCCCAGCTTTTCCCGGTTACGGCCATCCATGGCCTGGGCATTTCCGATCTGATGGAGGAGGCGCTGCGGCTGTTGCCCGCCGAAGAGCCGAAGCCCGAAGTGCCCGAAGGCGAGGCTGCGCCCCATGCCCTGAAGATCGCCATCGTCGGCCGTCCGAACGTGGGCAAATCGTCGATCATCAACGCGCTGACCCGGTCGGAGCGGGTGATCGTCAGCGCCATTGCCGGCACCACCCGTGACGCGGTGGACGTTCCTTTCGAGGTCGAGACCGACGGGGTGCGCCAGCAGTATGTCCTGATCGACACGGCGGGCGTCCGGCCGAAAAACCGCGTGGACAACTCGATCGAGTTCTACAGCGTCCAGCGGACGGTCGAGTCCATCGAACGGTGCGACATCGCGGTCTTCGTCGTGGACGCGGAGGCTGGCCTCACCGCCCAGGACAAGAAGGTCGCGGGCAAGATCGAGGAGTGCGCCAAGGCGTGCATCATCGTCGTCAACAAGTGGGACCTGATGAACGAGTCGGTCCGGGAAGCGCGGATCGAGGTGGTCGAGCGACGGAACGCCAAGGAAGAACGGCGCCAAGACGAACCGATGACGACCTTGGCCGAGTTCAGCGGCTGGGTGCAGGAGAAGATGTTCTTCCTGGACTACGCCCCGGTCATTTTCACTTCGGCCAAGTCAGGGTTTCAGCTGGAGCGATTGCTGGAGGCGATCCGGTTTGTGGCCGCGAACCTGAAGCAGAAGATACCCACGGCCATCGTGAACCGAACACTGCGGGACGCCATCGAGGGACGGCAGCCCGCCAGCTCCAAGGGGCACCGCCTCAAATTTTTCTACGCGACACAGGTCAAGTCGTCCCCTCCGACCTTCCTGCTGTTCGTGAACAACGCGGACCTGTTCAGCGACCAATATCGCAAGTTCTTGCAGGGACAGCTGCGGAAGGCGTTCGGCTATGAAGGTTGCCCGGTCCACCTCGTTCCGAAGTCTCGCCCGAAGACGATCGCTCCGATCCGGAAGTTCAACATGAAGCCGGAAAAGCCGGCCAAAATGAAGGCTTGGATGCGTCCCGGCGCGAGACGGAGCGGGACGCCGGAGGGAAAACCCGGCACCAAAGCAACGGCCAAGGACGGACCTAGGACCGCCGTGCAGTCCAAGGTGAGGACGCCTGCGAGATCGGGTGAGGAATCCACCAAGACACCCGGAGCAAGAAAGTTCGCACCGAAGCCCGGGATCAAACGGGCTTCCGGTCGCAGGAGCCATCTCTTCCGGTCCGACGGATCGGGGCGCCCGGCGCGCAAGGGCTCGGTCAAGAAGGCAGGTCGGCGCGGGCCGTCCGGTGGTCGTGGACCGCGCCAAAAGGCGTCCTAGTCCCGACGGTGACGCGATCCACTGCTCCTGCTGCTGCGTGCCGTCTATTCATGCTTCTTTGGAGAAGCAGCGGCTCGTCGGATGGGGTGAAATTGTGCCATAAGGATGGCATGGTCCCGGGCGTCAGTCTCGCTACCTCCGCGCATTTGCGTTGATCGAGGTGCTCGTCGTGAGGGCGAGCATCTAGATCGTGGGGCAAATACTGCGGTCGTCTGGGTCGGTGTCAGAGCCGAAGCATAGCGGAACCCGAGGCGGGACATCACACTCGGGAAGTTCCTGAGAGGGATGGAGTCGGCTCATTCCCGAGGGAGATCGGCTGCCGGCTTTTCTTCGATCGGTTCCTTGGATGATTGGGCGGTCTTCGCCAGCTTGAAGAGCCGGCTTTTTGAAGGGGCTTCGGAACAATCTGGGTGAACCAATCTTTGTTTCGCAGGCGAACCCCGGTCGAAAGTCTGCGAGGATCTTCATCCGGGTGGGCCGGAAAGAAGCATTGGAATCCAATTGTCTGGAGGGCGGCTTTTTTGTGGTGGGATCTTGTAGGAAAAAAAGGACACGCGAAAAAGAGAAAGGCCGGAACAGGATCGCTGTTCCGGCCTTGATCGTTATGGGGAAGGCGCCGCCTACCACTTCATGTCCGCGACCGTACGGCCGGCGGGAATGAAGGGCAGCACGTGTTCGGTATAGGGTGTGACCACGTCGAGGACGTAGGTCGTTTCCGAGGCCAACATCCGTTCCAGCGCGGCGCGGAGGTCTTTCCGATAGACCACGCGTTCACACGGCACTCCGAAGCTGGTGCAGACTTTCACGTAGTCGGGGTAGATGCCGTCGCGGTGGGCCGGATCGCCGAGGTAGGTGTGGCCGCGGTTGCCGGCGAAGAAGTTGTCTTCCCACTGCACGACCATGCCGAGGTGCTGGTTGTTCAGGATGATGGCCTTCGCGGCGATCTTCTCGATGAAGGCGGTGGCGAGCTCCTGGATGTTCATCAGGAAGGAACCGTCGCCGTCGATGTCGACGACCTGCTTGTCGGGCCGGGCCACCTTGGCGCCGAGCGCGGCGGGGAAGCCGTAACCCATGGAGCCGAGACCGCCGGAGGTGATGAACTGGCGGGGGAATTTGTATTTATACCATTGGCCGGCCCACATCTGGTGCTGGCCGACGCCGGTGGTGATGATCGCGTCGCCCTTGGTCAGGTTCCACAGCTCCTCGATCACCATCTGGGCCACGATGTATTCCTCGCCGTCCTTCTTGTAGGGCTTGAGATGGGCGGAATCCACGAACTCGCCCGGCGGGGTGTAGCGGAACGGTCCCTTGGCCTTCCACTCGGCGATCTGGGCGTGCCACGCGGGGTAGGTCTTGGTGATGCCGCCGCGCTTGGCGATGATCTTGTTCAGCCGGGTGAAGGCGTTCTTGAGGTCGCCGCAGACGGCAAGATTGGCGCGCTTGTTCTTGTTGTGCTCGGCGGGGTCGATGTCGAGATGGACGATGATGGCCTCTTTGGCGAACTCGCTGAACGCACCGGTGACGCGGTCGTCGAAGCGCACGCCGAACGCGAGCAGAAGATCGCAGCCGTCCTTCAGCTTGACCTGTGGGGCGTCGAAGTTCTCCCGGAGTTCGTATTCCCCGTTCACGGCCCAGTTGGCGAAGGCGGCACCGTGCATGCCCAGCCAGCGAAGGGAGAGCTTGTGGGTCTCGGGGAAGCCGCCGATGCCCATGAGCGTGGTGGTCACGGGGATCTGGGCGGCCTCGGCGAACTTCAGCAGTTCGGCCGACGCCCCGGCGGTGATGATGCCGCCGCCGACGTAGAGCACGGGCCGTTCGGCCTTCTCGATCAGGCCGATGATCTCGTTGAGCGAGAGTTCGTCGGCGACGTGCTCGGGCTGGGTGTAGCCCCGGAGTCCGGTCTTGATGTCCTGCAAGCTGGGCCAGCGCGGCTGGGTCTTGGTCTGCTGGACGTTCTTTGGGAAATCGATCACGACGGGACCGGGACGGCCGCTCTGGGCGAGGTAGAACGCCTCTTTCACGATGCGCGGAATGTCGTTCACATTCGTGATCAGATAGGAGTGCTTCACGATCGGCATGGTCACGCCGACCATGTCGGTCTCCTGGAAGGCGCCGCGACCGATCATGCTCTGGTTCACCTGGCCGGTGATGACCACGAGCGGGCAGGAATCGAGATACGCGTCGGCGATGGCGGTGACGAAGTTCGTCGCGCCCGGGCCGGAGGTGCCCATGCAGACGCCGGCCCTGCCGGTAGCGCGGGCGTAGCCTTCCGCCGCGAAGCTGCCGCCCTGCTCATGGCGGGGGAGGATCGTGCGGATCTTGGAGTGGGTGAGCGACTGGTGGATCTCCATGCTCGCGCCGCCCGGATAGGCGAAGATCACTTCGACGCCCTCGCGTTCGAGGGCTTCGACGAAGATGTCGCGCCCGAACATCGGTTTGCCCATTTCCTTCTTCGGCGCGGAGGCCTTGGTCTTCTTGGTCGCTGTCTTGCTCATGTTCTCTGTTCGTTTGGCCGGTCGGCGTGGTGACAAAAAAACCCACGACCGTTTCCAGCCGCGGGTTTTTTGTTGAAAGTCACTTCATGATCAACAAGGCCCATCGGCGTCGTAGCCTGGTACTACGAGCGCTCGAACTTCAATGGCTTTGAGGCGGATCATGCGTGGAAAAGGTAGGGAGGCCCTGCGAACCCGGTCAAGGCTGTAAATGGGCGAACACCTGTCCAATGGATGCCTCCTCACCCCATGGCGGACACATCAAAGCGAGGCGGGAAATGCTCGAAGCGATAGAGCGACGGCTCCTGCCGAGCCCCTGGGCGGCGAACTCTTCTCTTGAATGCGATTCTGGCAACTCCGGATCGTTCCACAGTCGCCAGAGCGACGGAGTGGGCCCGGGGAAGTTCGGATTGGCCGTCATCGCCTGCACGATTTGGCGGCCGAATTGGCGGCCGAATTGGATCTTGTCGGACACGGACGCGTCCTCGGACCCACCCGGCGGTGAATCTTTTCCTGCGCCTCCGTTGGATCGCGAGGGCGCGGTCCAATGCGCCCGGGGCGGGCGCGCTCCCCATCCCCACTGCTTCGTTCCGTCAGAAATGGCCGGTTGTGCCTCTAACCCGGAGCCGTGTTGGGGTGGATTGGAACGATGTGAGGCTACTTTCGGGCCGTGTTGACAGACCCGGAGACAGTTTAGGCCTAACCGGGGCCGATGTAGACGAGAGAAGGGAGAACCATCACAAGAAACGCGCGTCTGTCGACAGCCCCGACAGCAGGTTGATGCAACACCGGAGCGATCAACGCGAAAACTTCCTCCCGATCGACTGACATCGTCCCGGATCCGGCGACAATCGTGCGGGGACCGCCTGCACCGGGACGATCTCGACTCACCTCCTTGGATTCCTGATCGACATCGGAGCAAACAACGCGTCAATCGGGCCAGATCCGCCAACGAAAAGGCGGCCATCGCTGAATCCCTCCCGCTAGCACGGGCCTTCGTCGCGTCCGCGGCAAACCGGCGAAGGCTGGACGTCGACCAAACCCCCGCGTCGAAGCAGATTCATCCTTGTCACCGACAAGGTTCCTCTTGGTTCCCCGACCCGAACTGCCTAGCCTGCGGCCTCTTACCAAGGCCGCCACATGATTAGGATCGCACCGTCGGAAAAGGATGTTGGAACGGGCACCCTGGGAAAGCGCCCCTGGGCGGCGGGCGACCCGTTCCACGCCAACAGCGGCCACAGCTCCGCTCCAGGGCAACGACCCTCTTCGCCAAGCAGCGCAGCCTCCCAATGAACCACGGCAAACCTGTTGGTCTTGCTCCTGAACTCTCGCAACTCTCGCCGAAGAAAATGGCCGCCAAACCTAAATCCGACTCCGCCAACTCCTCCGCCAACCTTGGCTTCGAGGCCAAGCTCTGGCTCTCCGCCGACAAGCTCCGCAACAACATGGACGCGGCGGAATACAAACACGTCGTCCTCGGCCTCATCTTCCTCAAATACATCTCCGACAGCTTCGACGAACACCACGCCAAGCTCGTCGCGGGCAAAGGCGACTTCGCCGGCGCCAATCCCGAGGACAAAGACGAATACCTCGCCGCCAATGTTTTCTGGGTGCCGGTGGACGCTCGATGGGCGCAGCTTCAGGCCAAGGCCAAATTGCCCAGCATCGGCAAGGACGTGGACGACGCCATGGTCGCCCTCGAACGCGACAACCCCCGCCTCAAAGGCGCGCTCAACAAAAACTACGGTCGCGCCGACCTCGACAAACACCGCCTCGGCGAACTCATCGACCTCATCGGCTCCATCCAGCTCGCCGATGTCGCCAGCCGGTCCAAGGACCTCCTTGGCCGCGTCTTCGAATACTTTCTCACCCAGTTCGCCAGCGCCGAGGGCAAGAACGGCGGCCAGTTCTACACCCCGTCTTGCATTGTGCGCCTCCTCGTCGAGATGCTCGCTCCTTACAAAGGCCGCATCTACGACCCCGCTTGCGGCTCCGGCGGTATGTTCGTGCAGTCGGAAAAATTCGTCGAATCCCACGGCGGCCAGCTCGGCGACATCAGCATCTACGGCCAGGAGAGCAACCCCACCACGCGCCGCCTCGCCATCATGAATCTGGCCCTGCGCGGCATCGAGGCCGACTTCGGCCCCGAAAACGCCGACACTTTCCGCCGCGACCTCCATCCCGACCTCCGCGCCGACTACGTCCTCGCCAACCCGCCCTTCAACGACTCCGACTGGTTCCGCAAAGACGACGACGTGCGCTGGCAATACGGCGTGCCGCCCAAGGGCAACGCCAACTTCGC
>JBBQXJ010000127.1:0-7128 GCA_038209745.1 Verrucomicrobiota bacterium | reverse complement strand
CGGCGGGCCACCCAGCGCAGCGTGAAGTTCCTCCGCTGGCTCCGCCACGCCCTGCGCGACCGGCTCACGGAAGCCCTCGCCGTGCCACGCCTCGCCTCCCTCTACGCCGCATCATGACACCCGCCTTCGGACGCCGATGCCGGTGAGAGTAGAAACCCTCATTCGAACGGTGCATCAAGTGCTGTCCGTTCAAAGCAAAGCATAACCTGTGCTCTCGTGTCCGCCCGCTTGCTCATCGATGAAATCATTCATTTCGAAAGCGGCCCAGGCGTTGGTAGCCGCAGACCGCAACTCAGCCCGGAACCGCGCTGGTGACGGGTCCACGCCCTGGGGACGGTTGCCTTGCCGGAAACCTATCGCGACTGCGCGGTCCACTGCGAGATCCTGAAGGGCACCCCCTCGGTGTTGAGGATCGTGGACCTCGCCCCGTCCATTGTCGGTGGTCGAACGCTTTCACCGACAGTCCACACAGTTCGAGTCGGGCAAACAATCGAAGCTTTCGGCGAGCGACTGGGACAAGATCCAGATCCGGGAACTTGGATCGTTTTGGGCTACGAACAGAAGGTGGGTCGAGGGAGGACCGGAACGCGGGTCTTCGCCCCGGCGATTGGATTCGGTGAGAGAGCCATCGCTCGGCGAGAATCCTGTTTGAACTTCAGATCCCGGCGAGGCGGGCATCAGCGTCGCCAAACTGGGGGAGGTTCACGCCCATGCGGTCCATGAGGGAGAGGTAGAGGCTGCAGACCTTGCGGTTCTCATCGCCCTTCTCCAGGTAGTTGAGGACGCGGCCGGTCTCCAGCGAGCCGCCGAGGCCGCCGACGGTCAGCAGCGGCAGGCGGGTGCTGTCGTGCTTGTTGCCGGACCACATGTTGGAGAGGAAGAGCAGGCAGGAATTGTCCAGCACGGTGGTGCCTTCGCCTTCGGGCATGGCGTCGAGGCGCTGGGCCAAGTAGGCGAGCTGGCCGACGTAGTAGCGGGTGATCTTCTCGAAGTCGTCGGAGAGGTCGTCGTGGGACGCGGGATGGTGCGACTTGCGGACGCCGAGGAAGGGATAGAACAGTCCCGAAAGATCGCGGCAGAGCAGGAGGGAGACGACTCGGGTCTTGTCGGTCTGGAAGGCGAGGGCGGTGAGGTCGCACATCAGCTTCATGTGCTCGCGGATGTCTTCGGGCAGGCCGTTGTCGGGCCGTTTCATGGTGAAGAGCGGCTTGCCGGCTTCGCGGGCGGTGTCGGCGGCTTTGTCGGACTGGGCACGCATCCGGTCGATGCGCTTCTCCACTTCGCGGACGCTGGTGAGGTATTCGTCCAGCTTGGCCTTGTCGTTGGCGCTGACCTTGCGGACGAGGCTGGAGGTGTCGTCCTTCACGCGGTCGAGGATGCTCTGGTTCCGGCGGCTGCCGCGATTCTCGAAGAGGCTGTCGAAGGCGAGCGAAGGATAGACTTCCATCGGCACGGGCGAATCGGCGCTCTGCCACGAGATGTGGGAGCTGTAGGCCATGGAGAAATTTGTCTCGTGATAGCCGGTGACGGGCTGTTCGCAGCCGAGGACCATGCTGGGCTGGACGGTGTCCTGGCCGATGTGGTTGGCGAGGACCTGGTCCATGCTGATGCCGCCATGGAGCACGGCGCCCTTGGTCAGGGGCTTCCCGGAAAGGAGATTGCCGGTCTGCCCTGGATGGATGCCGACGCCGACGGCGGAGCGGTTGAAGAGGCCGTCGATGAGATTCATCTTGGCCTTGAATGGCTCCAGCGGTCCGAGGCTCTTGCTGAGCTCCATGGAGGCGCCGGTGCCTTTGGCGGACCAATGGTTGGCGTTGACGCCGTTGCCCCAGAAGAGCGCGGCGAAGCGCTTGGGCAGGACCGGCGCGGCGCCTTTGGCGACGGGTTCGGCGGCGAAGGACGGGAGGGATTCCAGCCACGGCAGGGCCATGGTCACACCGACACCGCGCAGGAAGGTGCGGCGCGAGATGCGGAACCGGCGGGCGGCGAGGGAATTGGCTTTTGGATCACGCATGGGAGCTAGCGGGTTGCGAGGTCGTCCGGGCCTCTTTTGTTCAGGAATTGGGGGCTGCTGACAATGCTTTCCACGAGGCTGCCGAAACGGAAGCCATCGGCGGCGAGCTTGCGGCGCATCTCGGCGAGACCCGGTTCGTCGGACAGCTGGAGCGTGCGGCCGAGGGCGTAGGCCAGGAGCTTGCGGCTGAGATTGTCGACGAAGTCGCCTTCGCGATGTTCGTGGAGGTAGGTCTTCAGTCCGGCGAGACCGGAGCCTTCGCTGCCGCCGGGGAAGATGGCGTGGTCATCGACGGGCTTTCCGCCGAGGTCCTTGTCGCGGTGTTCGCCGACGGGCCCGAAGCCTTCGAAGACGAGACCCATGGAGTCGAAGCGCGCGTGACAGGCGGCGCAGGAAGGATCGGCCCGGTGACGCTCCAAGGTTTCGCGCAAGTTGAGCTCGCCGAGATGGGCTTCATCGGCGGGCAACGCAGGCACGGTCGCGGGTGGGGGCGGGATGTGTTCGCCGAGCAGTTGGCGGACGACCCAATACCCGCGCTTCACCGGGCTGGTCCGCAGGCCGGGAGAATTGTGGGTCAGGAAAACGGACATCGGGAGAAGCCCGCCGCGCCCGACTTTGGAAACTTGTTCGACGCGAGTCCACTGGTCGTCGGGTCCGGGCGGCACCGCCATCCCGTAGAACTTCGCCAGCAAGGGGTCGACGAAGGTGTAGTCGCCGTAGAGCAGGTCCAGCACGGAACGATCGTGGCGGATCAGGTCCGTCAGGAAATGGATCGGCTCCTGGAACATGGACTCGCGGAGCTTGTCGTTGAACATCGGGAAGCGTTCGCGGTCGACGGCGTTGTGTTCCTCGAAGCGGCGAAAATCGAGCCAGTTGCCGCCGAACTCCACGGCCATGGCGCGGGAACGATCATCCTGCAACATCCGCTTGGCCTGCGCGGCGAGCACGCCGGGACGCTGCAGATCGCCGGCGGCGGCGCGGGCGAGGAGTTCCGCGTCGGGCATGCTGGACCAGAGGAAGTAGCTGAGCCGGCTGGCGAGCGCGTAGTCGGACAGGGGCAAAGCGCCCTTTGGCATCGTCGCCGACATCTTGGTCGCGGGAGCCTTGGACGGGTTGCCCGCCAATGCGGGGAGTCCCCCGGCTTCGGCCAGATCCACCCGGTAGAGGAAGTTCGGCGACATCAGCACGCTGACGAGGCAGTCGCGGACGGCGTCTTCATGGTCCAGGCCGTCGTCCTTCCGGAGCGTATGGTAGAAGGCGACCAGATCGGCGCGTTCCGACTCCTTCAACGGCCGGCGGAAGGCGCGCCCCGCGAAGTCTCCCAGCGCCCGGAGGTGCTTGGGCTCGGCTTCTTCCCGCATCCGGTCGACGCGGGTGACGTTGGCCTGGACTCGTTCGAAGTGTTCCTTGATGGCGGCAAGGGCGGCGCCGCTCGCGCCGCGAGTCTTGGCCTTGGCGTAGTAGACGTCGGCGAGCTGGCGGATCTTTTCCCGGGAGCTGCAGTCCTTGTCCTCGGCGCGGGCGAAGTCGAACTGGGCGTCGATCATGAAGCTGGAGTCGGTGCGCTCGAACCAGATCATGCTGGAGTGCATCCGGTGCGGGACGGAGGCGACGAGTTCGAACTCGTTCCATAGGTGGTCCAGCTCCTCGCGGGCGGCATCGTCGAGGACCATGTCATAGAGCGGCCCGTCGTCGCGGAAGTAGCCGGTCATGCTGTGGAAGCCGGCGCTGAGCAGGCGGCCGCCGTTGTTCTTGTCCTCGTCGGTGTCGAGGAAGACACGGGCCCTCTCTGAAATGTAGAACGCGTCGGGGAAGACGGAGGCGAACCGGGCGTAGGCGGCTTCGTGGCGGGCGCGCTCGGCCGGGTCGGCCGGGATGGCGAGCGCGGGATCGGGTTGGCGGGGTTTGTGGACGCGCTTGCGTGACTTCTTGTCCGCGACGGGCGGCGGTTCGACGGCCGGGATCGTGCCTTCGATCATGAGTGCGGAAGGATCGTAGCGCCGGCGGTTGGCGGCCATTTGTCGATCTTTCCAGAGCACAAACGCCTGGGCGCCATTGTTGATGCCGGGACCCGTCAGATTCTCCACCTCCGGGACGAGCTTGGTCCGGAGCGTCATGACGAAGTCGCGCATGGCCACGCAGGCGGCGTGCGGGGACAGCGACCCAGGGGCCGTCGGCGTGGGAAGGGTCCTCCACATCTTCTGGAGATCGAAGATCGGACCAACGCGCTCGTGGGGATCGTTCAGCGTGGCCCAGATCGTCGCGAGATACTTGGGGCTGACCTTCGCGGCGGCCGCGATGTCGCTGAGCGTGGCGTGGCGCTGGCCGAGCTTGGCTCGGTTCTGAAAACGCCACGCGGCCTCAAAATAGTCGGCGTAGTCGGTCGGCTGGCGTTTGTAGAAGTCGACGATGCGGAGGACGAAATACTTGTCGCGGTCCGTGTCGGCCATCATCGGATGCGGCGCAAAGGCCAGACCGTCCTGGGTGAGGATGAGGTTCTCGGACACGGAGCGCGCGGCCTGGAGATACTTCTTCAACAGGCCGGGCGACATGGTCAGCGACTCGCCGGAATTGTCGAAGCCGGCCTGGTTCGCGGGATCGACGGGGAACTCCTTCGTGGGGCGCAGATCGGACCCGGTCAGGTCGCGGAGGGTGTAGTCGTATTCCGCGTTGCTCAGGCGCCGGGCCAGGACGGGGCCGGGATCGCCGGCGGTCTTCTTGGCGTCCCGTTGGCGGATGTCCTGGATCCAGGAGACGATCTGTCGCCGGGTTTCGGCCGTCGGCTTCTCCTTGGCCTTCTTGGGCGGCATCTGCTCCTCGCGGAGCTGGTCGAGCACGCGTTCCCAGTGCGGATGGTCCCCCGATACGGCGGCGGCGCTGGTGAAGCGGCTGAGGTCGAAGTCTCCCTCCGGCTCCTTGCCGGCGTGGCAATCGAGACAATAGGCGTCGAGGAAGGGGAAGACCTCTGCGGTGAAGCGCCGGTCGATCGGGTCTTCGGCCGCGGTGGCAGCGCCTCGGGACAAGGTTCCGAAGCCCAGACACAGGATCAGGAGGGTGGCGTTCCGCAGCATTTTCAGGTTTCTCCCGGTTGGATCTAGGCGGTGCCGGGACAGGTTCCTGACTTCCGACGCGGGTTCCGGGGTGTTCGATCAAAGATTTTCCGACAGCGGCTTTGGCGCAAGGGGGCAATTCGTTCGAGGCGTTCTTGGGTTCCCGGAGGAGAACAGGGTCCAAAATGTTGCATCGCGATATTGGACGGGATTCAAACGACTGGCAGCCTCCGCGCATGTTGTATCGCTTGATCCGCGTCATGGCCACCGCGGCAGTCGTGATGGGTCCCTTGGCGGCCAACGCCTGGGACTACGAGGGCCATCGCGTGGTGAACCAATTGGCGCTGGCTTCGTTGCCCAAGGAGTTCCCCGCTTTTGTGACGACTCCGGAGGCCGCCGAGCGCATCGCCTTTCTGGCGGGCGAGCCGGATCGCTGGCGCAATACGCCCGACCTGCCGTTGAAGCACATCAATGCTCCGGACCATTTCTTCGACATCGAGGATCTTGCGCCGCACGGGCTCACGCTCGATGGGTTGCCGCCGTTTCGCTACGAATTCACGGCGCAACTGGCCGCCGCTCGGGCGGCCCATCCGGAGGCGTTGCCAGCGATCGACCCGAAGAAGAATGCGGACCAGACACGGCAGCTCGTCGGCTTCCTGCCGTGGGCGATCACCGAGCAATACGGCAAGCTCAAGTCGGGATTCTCCTATTTGAAGGCCTTCGAACAGCACGGCACCCCGGCGGAGATCGCCAATGCCAAGGCCAACATCCTCTACCTCATGGGCGTGATGGGCCACTACGTGGGCGACGCCGCCCAACCCCTCCACACGACGAAGCACTACAATGGCTGGGTCGGTGAAAACCCGAACGGCTTCACGACGAGCAAAGGGTTCCACGCGCTGATCGACGGAGGATTCAACCGGCGCACCGGCATGTCGTTTGCAGGGTTGAAGGGCGGTCTCCGGCCGGCGAAGCCGCTCTTCGAAACCGTCGCCCCGCCGAGCAAGCCGCATGAGGTCTTCCCGCTGATGATCGACTTTTTGAAGGATGGATTCAGCAAGATGGAGCCGCTCTACCAGCTGGAGAAGGACGGGAAGCTCGACCCGTCGAAGCCGGGGAGCAAGGAAGGACGGGCGTTTCTGGACAAGCAGCTGCTTGGCGCGGGCCAGATGCTGGGCGACCTGTGGTTGACCGCGTGGCGCGAGGCACCCGAAGACAAGTATTTGAGCGGGCAGCTCATCACCCGGAAAAACGGCGGCCAGGAATGATCAAGAAAGAAGGAGAAGATCGTCCGCGCGACCGGGCCTGACCCGGATTGGCGACACCCTCGGAATGGTGCGGGCCGTGAAGGTCATGCCCGCCAACACGCCCGAACGGGCCGGCGGCCTCGCCCTGCCGGCGTCAATAGCTGACGATCGACCTGTCCCTTTGGATCTACAGACTCCCCGGCAAATTTGGCCCACCCGGCCAGAAACGCCGCGTGAATTGCTCCAGTCATCGCATCAACCAGGGCATTGTTCGCTTTAACTGGAGCATTGTTCGCTTTAACCGGAGCATTGTTCGCTTTAACCGGGGCGTTGTTCGCTTTAACTGGAGCATTGTTCGCTTTAACCGGGACTTTGTCCGCTTTAACCGGAGCGGTGTTCGCTTTAACCGGGGCGTTGTTCGCTTTAACCGGGGCGTTGTTCGCTTTAACCGGAGCGTTGTTCGCTTTAACTGGAGCATTGTTTGCTTTAACTGGAGCATTGTTCACTTTAACTGGAGCATTGTTCACTTTAACTGGAGCGTTGTTCGCTTTAACTGGGGCGTTGTTCGCTTTAACTGGAGTGTTGTTCGCTTTAACTGGAGCAATGTGAGTCTCAACCGGGGCGTTGTTTGCCTTCACCGGAGCAATGTGAGCCTCCACGAGGGCGTGGTTTGCTTTAAGGAACCGCTGATTTAATCGCGCTCCCACGGAAAGCGAGCTGACGCGGGAGGAGCGTTGGGGGAGGATGGTGGGCATGGAAGCACAGAGGAGTTTCGCGGAGGCGGAGTTCATGGCGAAGAAGAAGACCACGCGGCGGG
>JBBQXJ010000126.1:0-7382 GCA_038209745.1 Verrucomicrobiota bacterium | reverse complement strand
TTCCGCCGGCGCTGCAGCTGCCGGTAAGCCCGGCGGCTGGCTGTGCTCCAGCACCTTCTTGAGCGTCTGCCAGTGCATCCCCGTCTCCCGGAGGATCTGCCGCCGGCTCACCCACTCCACCAACACCCGTCTCCGAATCTCAGTCCATTGCTCCATATTGCGATACATGCTTCATGGTTGATGAAGACGCCGCACTTTTGGACCGCCACGTCACACCCGTGACCCCGCCTCACTTTTCGTCCGCCGTTTACAGCAGGAGTGATCTTCCGAGACCACACACTCCCAGCAGGTGATCAGGTGAGGAAGGAAACCAACTCTTCGCGATTCCCATCAGTACCAGGACCGCCATGCCCAAGAGAACCGCACCCGTCGTGATGCCGAGCAGCGCCAGACTTTTCAACGGCAGACGGCACCAATTGTGCATTTTTGATGCCTCAACCGAGAAGAAGCATTGATGACGAAAGCTCCGGCCCTGGGCCTAACCCGGTTTGATGGACACCCTGGTGGGGCGTGGGGCAAACCAGAAAGCACCATGACCAAGCCAGCCCCGAAAGAAGCCCTGAAAGCGGCCGAGAAGCCCCCGGCCCGCGCCCCGATTAGCCATGTGCCCAGCGAGCGAGAGATGACCGCCCGCCCCACGGGGTCCAGCACCATCGCGCCCGTGGTTAGATTGCCGGTGGATTCCACGAATTTCATCTCCTTCGAAATCGCACTTTAAGGGGCTTCGTCCCCGCCCGTGCAGATTTTTGTAAGGTGCCGCCGGTTTGCCGGTTTAAACCTTGGTTGCTTCCCGGCGGAGGCCGATGAAACTGCCTTCGCCTAGACAAGCCGCTTCCACATGAGCCGCCCACCTGAGCCAAGCGATTGCCCCGAAGAGCTGATCCCCACCCGCAAGAGCCTCTTGGGCCGCTTGCAGGACTGGGAGGATGATCAAAGCTGGCGTGTCTTCTTCGACACCTACTGGAAGCTCATCTACGGATTCGCTTTGGGGCGCGGCCTGGGCCACGAGGAGGCCCAAGAAGTCGTGCAAGAGACCGTCGTGGCCGTCGCCAAGAGCATCGGCAGGTTCCGCTACGATCCGCAGGTGTGCCGGTTCAAGACCTGGCTGCTCGGCGTGACCCGCACCAAGATCGCGGACCAGTTTGCCCGGCGGGCGCGGAACCCCGCCGTTGCCGCTTGTCCGCAGCCAGACGATCCCAGCCGCACCGACCTGCTCGGCCGGCTCCCCTCCGGTCGGTCCGACCACTGGGAGCAGATCTGGGACGACGAGTGGCAAAAGAACCTGATGGGGGCGGCCATAAACCGGGTGAAGCCCCGCGTCTCGATCGAGCAGTTCCAGATGTTCGACCTGTTCGTTCTCAAGGAATGGCCGGCAGGCGACGTGGCCAAGACCCTCGGCGTGACCATCGGCCATGTCTATGTGGCCAAGCACCGCATCTCGAAGCTCATCCGCCAAGAGGTCGAATCGTTGACGGCGAAAGGCGTTTGAACTCTTGAGGATCGACTTCCAGACGCGGTGGCTCCGGGTGCTCATCGAGTGGATCCCGGCTTGTTCGGAGATCCGCCGCTATCGCGTCGCCCCCGCCAAACGGGAGATTGCAACCCGCCGACAACTGCGCCGGCAGATCGCGAGGCGTTTTGCGGCGCCGAACGACGGGCCTCCCTCATGAACACCTCGCCGCCAGCACCGCCCCTTGTCCCCGACCACGAGCTCCTCCGCCACATTGGGCGCGGCGCGTATGGTGAGGTCTGGCTGGCCCGCAGCGTCACCGGGGCCTATCGCGCGGTGAAGATCGTCCATCGCGCCTCGTTCGACCATGACCGCCCGTTCGAGCGCGAGTTCGAGGGCATCCTCCAGTTCGAGCCGATCTCGCGCCGGCACGACAGCCAGGTGGACATCCTCCATGTCGGCCGCAGCGGCGACTCGTTCTACTGCGTGATGGAGCTGGCCGACGACCAGGTGACCGGCGGCCAGATCCCCGACCCGTCGCTCTACCAGCCGCGCACGCTCAAGAGCGATCTCCTCTTCCGCGGCCGGCTGCCCTTCGAGGAATGCGTCCGCTTCGGTCTCGCGTTGGCCACCGCGCTGGAGAACCTGCACTCCCACGGCCTGGTCCATCGCGATGTCAAACCGTCGAACATCATCTTCGTCAACGGCGTGGCCAAGCTGGCGGACATCGGGCTGGTGACCGGCGTGGACACCACCCGCTCCTACGTGGGCACGGAAGGTTTCGCCGCCCCGGAGGGACCGGGCACCGCGCAAGGCGATCTCTACAGCTTGGGCAAGGTGCTCTACGAAGCGGTCACCGGTAAGGACCGTCAGGAGTTCCCCGAGTTGCCGACCCAGTTGCGCGAGCTGCCCGACCGCGATGGCTTGATGGAACTCAACGCCGTCATCGCCCGCGCCTGCCGCCACGATCCCAAGGACCGCTACGTCTCCGCCGCCGCGATGCGGGCCGACCTGGAGCTGCTGCAGAGCGGCAAGTCGCTGGCTCGGGTGCATCGCCTGGAGAAGCAACTTCGGCTCGTCCGCCGCGCCGGAGTTGGCGTGATCGCGTTGGCCGCGCTGATCGCGGCCGGCTGGTTCTGGCAAGCCCGGCAGACCCGTCTCGTCCGCGACTTGGTCACCGAAAAGACCCGCCTCGTGACCGAGAAGGACAGGCTGGCCGAAGAGAGCCGCGAGCGCATCGTCCGCCTCGACGTCGCCAACGGCGTGCGCCTGCTGGACCAGGACGACTTTTCCGGTGCCCTGCTCTGGTTCGCCGAAGCGTTACCAAGGGTCACCAATAACCCCCCCGAAGAAGCCATCCATCGTATCCGGATCCAACAGGTGCTGAACCAGAGCCCGCGGCTGCTCCAGGTGACGCACAACGAAGAGGGAAGCGGCATCCTCTCCAGTGCCTTCAGCCCAGACGGACGACGGATTGCGCTGGGCCTCTGGCCAAAACAATTTCAGATCATCGATTCTGTCTCCGGTCGGCTCCTGCTCGGTCCGCAGCTTCTCCCTTCCGCCCCGTTCGCAATCCGCTTCAGCGCCGACGGCCGACAATTGCTAGTCGCTGGCTACTCGGACGAGGGTCACGGTTTCGTTCAATGGCTCGACAGCAAGACGGGCCAGGATCTCCGGTTGCCGGTGACGAATGCGATGGGCTGCTCGTTTAGCTCGGATGGACGGTGGCTGGCGGTCGCGCGCACGAATTTCGTGACCGAATTGCTGGACGCCACCAGCGGCGCTCACCTGGCCAATCTGCTCGGCCATACCGACCACCTCCGGATGCTCGCCTTCAACCGGGACGGAACGCAAGTGGCCTCCGCCAGCAACGATGGAACCGTGCGCCGATGGCAGGTGCCTTCAGGGCAGGAGATCGGGTCGCCCCTCCGCCACCCAGGGGCGGTCACACGGGTCGCGTTCAGCCCGGATGGTCGGCGGTTGGCCACCGCCTCGGATCCGGCGGAAGGAAAGATCGATGGCCTTGTCCATATCTGGGCGACAGATACAGGCTCTGAGGTCGGCACTCCGATTCCAGTATCAAAAGGTGTCCGGAGTCTGGCCTTCGACAAGGCCGCGGGACGGCACTTGTTGGTGGGCGACGACGAGCGGTGCGTCAAAGTGTTCGATGCGGAGACCCACCTGCCGGCATATTCGCCTCTGGCTTTCGAGAGCAGCACGTTGCGCTGTTCGGCCTTCAGCCCGGACGGTCTTCGGCTGGCGGCTGGCAGCGATGACGGCACCACCCGGGTGTGGGACTTGGAGACGGGCGCGCCCCTCACCCCACGGCTGCGTCATGAAGGCTGGGTGGAGTCGGTCAACTTCAGCCCGGACGGACACCGCCTGCTCACGACCAGCGACGACGGGACGGCCAAAGTGTGGGACCTCTCCGCCCCGCCGGGAGGCATGCGCGAAGTTCGCGTCGCGCAAGACGTGCTGGACCTGTCCCCGGCTCTATTCGCCAGGAGCGTGGCCGCGTCGGGCAATCTTCTTCTGCTGGGCGTCGGGAAGTCGGCGGTGGAACTCGTCAACCTCGGCACGCTCACACCCGACCGCAGACCGATGTCGGTTCCAGATGGCGCCACGCCGGGATTGGTGACCTTCGACGATACCGGCCATCAGTGGGCGGTGACTTGGGGAGTATATTTGTCGGAAGGACGAAGCGGTCCCCAAGAAGTCGGATTGTGGCGAGAGGAACGTGGTCAGGTGCGTCGGCTCCTGCTCAAACATCCGGAGGTGGTCAGCTACCTGCGGTTCAGCTCCGACGGAACTCGCCTGTGGACCTGGTGCAAGGACCGGAAGCTGCGGACTTGGCGGACCTTGGACGGCGAACTGATGGCGACACGATCCATCGCGTCCGACGACGCCACGCTGGAGATGCTGGACCTAAGCCCGTCCGGCAGTCGGGCGGTGATGGCTGGCGCACAGGGCGCCATGTCCCTGGTTGATCTGGGCGAGCCGAACACTGACTTGGTTCCGTTGGCCAATCCCCGACCGGTGCTTGGTTGGGCTTTGAGCCCCGACGGGACACGCTTGGCCAATATTGGGCGGGATCAAAGCGGACAAGTTTACGACGCAAATACCGGCCGTGCCATCACTTCGCGTTTCAAACACGGCGGGGCGTTGCAGTGGGTCGAGTGGAGCCCCGACGGACGGCTGGTGCTCACGGCGGGGTTGGCCGGGAATGTCCGCGTATGGGACGCTACCACTGGTGAATCCGCCCGTGCCCCGCTGCAGCTGGGTTCCTACCCGGTATCGGTGGCGCACTTCAGCCCGGACGGAAGGTTCGTCGTCGCGCGCGGCGACGATCGGACGGCACGTGTCTGGGACCTGACCAAGGCCGAACCGATCACGCCAATCCTCCACCATGCCGGGAAGGTCACGGCCGCGTTGATAACCGCCGAGAACCGCTTGGTCACCGTGAGCTCCCCAGATCGGCTCAGCGTCTGGGATCTGAAACCCTCGGCTCTTCCTGTCGAGGTCATCGGCGACTACGCGAGACTGCTGGCCGGTCGCCGACTCGACGCCGGCGGCGTAATGCTGCCCATCCCGGCGAAAGAACTGACGGAGCTGGCCCGGTCATTGCGCCGGCGCGCTCCCCAGTTGTTCGAGTGACGCTGACCTCCGCGAATCGGTCGCGGTGCGGTTCTTCAGGAAGCCGCGATTCCGGCTGCTCCCGCGTCCGCGTCCGCACCGCACAAGATTCTGCCGCTTCGCTGTAAGGTCCGGTCTTCGTGGTCGGTTTAACTTGCTGACCGCACAACAACCGAAACCAACGAAGCCATGAACACATCCACACTTCTCCGTTCCGCCGGCGCAGCCCTTTTGCTCGCGCCGCTCACCTCCGCCCTCGCCCAAGCCTGGCAAACCGTCGATGCCTACCAGTGGGTTCCGGGCCTGTCTGCCAATGCCACGGATATCACCTCCGATCCCACGGGCACGCTCCTCTACAGTGTTGGCGGGGTGACGTCGGACGTGGCCGGAAACCGCACGGGCTTCGTTCGCATGAGCGGCGATCAGGGGGCGAACTGGACGACCATGGATGCCTATTTCGAACCGGGCTGGCAGACTCATTTCCGCGGAGTCGGGACGGATTCGGGCGGGACTGTATTTGCAGCCGGCCAACTGTTCCAATCAAGTCCAGTGTTTACGATGGCCTGGGTGGTTCGAGAAAGTTCCGATGGCGGTCTGACGTGGGGAACCACCGATCACTTCGAACAGGTTCCGGGCGGCCGGTCTTCCTGTGGCGATATCAAAGTCAGCCCGTCGGGGCATGTTTTTGCCGCCGGTTACGGTGGTACCAGCAACGGACTTTCCTGGGTGGTGCGGATGAGGGCTCCCGGACAGCCCAGCTTTGTCACCGCCGAGGCGATCACCAGCAGTTTTTCCGGTGAGGCCAGGATGATTGCATTCCATCCGACGGCCGGAGTGCTTGTGGCCGGACGGGTGGCGAATGTGTGGACCGTGCGCCGGAGTATCGATGGCGTGAACTGGGTCCCGATGGATTCCTTCAAAGACACCGGAGGCTCCAGCTCCTCGGCGGAGGCCATCACGGTGGATGCGGCGGGGACGATCTACGTGGCCGGCCGGGCGGACCAATCGGTGAGGGCGAAGGGCAGGACTATTTACTCCAACAACTGGGTGGTCCGCCGGAGCACCAATGGCGGCGCGACTTGGGCGGTCGTCGATCGCTTCGGGGCGCTGGGCCAGGGTAGCGCCGAAGGAATCACAGTGGGCAATGGCGGCACGGTTTTCGTGTCAGGCTCTGCGCCGGATTCGTGGGTGGTCCGGAAAGGCAGCACGGACGCCACCGGGAAGATGAATTGGACTACGAGTGAACAGTTCCAACTTGTTCCCGGCCAATCGGCGTTGGCATGGGGAATCACTACCGGTCTTGGCGGGAATATCTTCGCCACGGGCGGAGGCAACGACGCCACGGGAGTCAGTCACTGGGTGACCCGCAAGCTGACTCCGTGACCGGCCGCCGATCTCTCAGCACGCCTATCTCTCAACGGTCGCACCGCAATGAAACATCCATCTGCTGTCAGTCTGCGGGCAAAAGCAGCCAGGTTTCTGCGGCTGAAAAGCAGGCACCTTCGAGGTGAGGGATTCGCCCCGTGGGTTCCCGAGAGGGAACCCACGAGGCGCTGAAGTTTGGCGCCTCGGAGGTTTAGTTGTGTGAGTAGAGCAGGGCGGAGGCGAGGTCGGAGGAGGGTTAATCCGGCTTGTGGTTGGGTCGGGACACGGAGCAGAAGTGGGATAAACTCTCGGTGCGCAGCTGACGCGACCGCAGTTCGACGCGCAGCTGGTTGATGAGCAGTCCGGTGGTGGCGCGCCACGGAGGTTCCCCGGCGGCGCCACTTGGCCAGGGGCACCGACGGGACGATAGGCCTCGCACAGGCGGGCGAGGGCCGCGTCGGCGGTGTCATCCTTGGTCCCAGCCTGGAGCACCATCGACCAGAGCGTGTTCGGGAACAGACCCGTCTTGGTGCGTTCATCGATCGAGTGGGAGTCGTGCATAGAGGCCTCTAAAAACTGGGATGGGCATGGCCGCAAAAAAGCACAGAAGGCGCAAAAATCCGGGACGGATGAAGCTTCGCCCTTCGTTTGGTTTTGCGTCTCTTGCGCTCTTTTGCGGCCATAGGTGAAATGTGGTTCCTACCAGACCGTCGCGTCGGCCGTGACCGGCCACGCGGCGAAGTTGCCGAGCAGATAGACGAGGGGCGGTTCCGGACGGATCGCCGTCAACGGTGGCAACACCCAGCCATGACGCTGTTCGATTCCGGCGGCTTCGAGCCAAGCATCACGTCGTCGGTCGAAGCGGAGGCCTCCCGTGGCCGCCTCCTCCGTGATCAATCGAAGCCAGGGATGGGACGCATCGGCCGCCAAGGGG
>JBBQXJ010000125.1:0-7551 GCA_038209745.1 Verrucomicrobiota bacterium | reverse complement strand
CGCAAACCACTTCGAGCGCCAGTCCTTGTTAACCGCGACCCGTAGTCCGATTGAGTTTGTTTTTTGACCCATACAGTTAAACCTCGTCAGTCAAAACTATTTTGATATGGCTGCTACGCTTGAGGATAGGTCCGGCCGATCCACGAGCCTTGGGAACTGACCGTTTCAGCGTCCTTGCAGTTTGCGCCACCGCCATTTTAATCCTCAAAACTTCCGGCCGCAGACCCGCATTGTTCTCAGCATTTGCGATCGCCGACCGAAGAGTCTTGGCAACGGCCCTAGCAGATTTGCGGGGCACAAATTGTAAAACAGCTTGAGCCTGAAGAGCGGGCAACCCGTGAATTTGCCTAACAACTTCTCTCACCTTCTGAGCGGACATTCGAAAGTTTTTAGTTATGGCTTGGACATCCATGATCTTTTTACTTAGTTGCAACTTTGGCCGTATTTCCGTGTTTCTTAAATGACCGAGTTAGCGAAAACTCCCCGACACGGTGCCCAACCATGTTTTCAGTCACAAACACAGGGCAAAAGATTTTCCCATTGTGAACATTCAACGTCAGTCCCACAAAATCAGGTGTAATCATTGATCTTCGAGACCAAGTCTTGATTGGCATCTTTGATTTTACCACCTGCGCTTTATCAACTTTTTCTTGAAGGTGATGGTCCACGAAAGGACCTTTTTTTATCGAACGTCCCATATCGTTATTTACTCTTACCTAAACGACCATCTCGGCGGACAACAATGAATCGGTCAGAAGCTTTCTTCTTTTTCCGGGTCTTATAACCCTTGGCAAGAAGTCCCCAGGGAGACGTGAGCTGCTGCCAACCACCGCCCCCCTTTGACTTACCTTGACCGCCCCCGTTTGGATGATCAACAGGATTCCGAGCGACACCCCTAGTTATCGGCCTGATTCCACGATGCCGCGATCGACCCGCTTTACCAAGGACTACGTTTTCGTGTTCGGTGTTTCCGACTTGGCCTATCGTCGCGTAGCACTTTTCATTAATCCTCCGAATCTCGCCGGAAGGCAGACGAACTTGGGCATACCCCTCGTCACGTGACATGACAACAGCCGAGACTCCCGCGCTGCGGACTATTTGGGCTCCGCGCCCGGGCACAATCTCAAGATTGTGTATCGGAGCACCAACTGGGACAGCCGAGAGAGGCACAGAATTGCCGGTCTCCGGAGCCGCGTTAGGCCCGCTAACCACCTTGGCCCCCACCTCCAAACCTACAGGGGCAATTAGATATGCCTTTTGTCCATCGGGATATCGGACAAGCGCAAGTCGAGCAGACCGAATCGGATCGTATTCAATAGCAATCACCTCAGCCGGAACACCGTGCTTCTTACGCTTGAAATCAACAATGCGAACAAACTGTTTATGGCCGCCACCGATCCCGCGTGCCGTAACGCGACCATAATGATTGCGACCACCCGTTTTTTTTCGGATTTCGATGAGACTTCGCTCAGGTCTCGTTTTCGTAATCTCTGCGAACGACGCTACGGTCATGTAGCGCATCGAAGGTGTAAGAGGTCTAAATGTCTTTACGGGCATATAGCTTTTCCAAGCAAATCTTGGATATCACGGCCATCATTCCCTTCCCTCTTCGGGCTGGTTATCGGTCGTGACAATTTTTACCGCGCCACTCTTCTTGGGTGAAACGGGAGGCGGAATCTATCATCTTCGCATTGTGTTGCAATAGTTTTGTCAATTTTTTTGGTCTTCTAACGTCAGGTTGGATTTTTTAAGCGCCTGCGCCTGATGTCATGGCCGTCGCTTTTCTGATCATGGCCACGCGCTTGGTTTCCATTGGCCGGATACTCCGCTGCTTCTGCCGGCCAACCTGCGAGACTCGGTGTCCGCCGTGAGAGCCGGGTCCTGCGGCTGGCCCAGCAGCTCAAGGTGCTGAAGTTCGGCCAAGCCACCGTGGTGGGCGCAGGGCACCAAAGTCTTGGCCCACGCCAGCAAACACAGCGTGGTGAGCTACCAAAGCACCGGGGAGTTGATCGCCGAAGTGGAAGCGGCCCAACTGCCGGCCAAAGCCGAGCAAGCCGACTCCACGCCCTTGCAGGACGGGCTGGCGATCCCCGAGGAGATTGCCCTGCGCCAGGAACGGAAGGCCGCGCTACCGCAGGCCCGGACCGAGCACGAAGCGTAGCGGGCCGAACGCGCCGCCAAAAAATAGCGGGGCGAAAAGGTCGGAGACAAACCGCTCCCGGCCCCAACTGCGGAACCCTAAGCCAAGGAACAATCCAACTTCAGCGACGCGGAAAGCCGGATCATGAAAGTCAGCAACGAAAATTATTGCGAGCAGAGCTTCAACGCACAAGCCACCGTGGAAGTGGCTAGCCGCCTGATCGTGGGCCAGCCCATCAGCCAGGCCCCCAACGACAAACTGGAACGGGTGCCCACGCTCGCGTGCATTCCCGCCGAAGCGGGCGGGATCGCGGCGGCGCTGGTGGACAGCGGCTGCTTCAGCCCGGCGGCCGTGCAGGCGATCAAACAAACCGCAGCGGCCAAGAGACCGGCACGACGGTCTATGCGGCGGTGGAGAAGACCGGGCATCACCGGAGCGTGGCTGACTTCGAAAAAAACGGGATCCGAAGCGCCCGCGCCCGGTGCGAGCGTAGCCAAGTCATGCGCCAGCGATTGCGCACGAGCGCAGGCAAGGCTCTCTCCAAACTGCGGCAACAATCTGTGGAACTGTTCTACGGGATCATCAAGAACGTGCTCGGCTTCCGGCAGTTCCGGATTCGGGGGCGGGAGAAAGTGTCGCTGGAATGGACGCGCGTCTGCCTGGTCTACCACCTGAAACGGCTCCATCGGCTGGGCGGGAGTCTGCAACCGGCGCTGGTGAACTGTAACGCGGGGCGCGCCGCCCCAAACCAAACGTTCCCTCGGTCGGAGAGCTCCTCGTCTCTCACCCATCCTCCAGGAGAAACCGACCGAATCGGGCCACCGGGTTTTTCCAGCCGCTCTCCCGTCCACTTGCCCCAAGTCCGACAGCCTCGTAAGAAAGGTTTTAACGCCGGACACTCTCACGCCGGATGCACATGATCCGGCAGCGGCGGCGGTGCTCCGGCCGGGCTCGTTGAACCGGCGGGCTGGAACCGGGCCATGGCCCCGTGGATCTCGAAATAACCCGCAATATTGACCGCCGTCAGGATCCCCGCCATCACGCCGTTCCGTTCCACCAGCGCGATGGGCGTCTCGTGGGTCTGCATCTGCATCATCACTTCTTCCAGCGGATCGTCGGCCGAGACCACCAGCATATCGCCCGACCGCATCACCGGCGCCACCGGCGACGTGAGATAATGGGTAGAGACGGCGGCGACCAGGTCCTCCGGCAAAACCAGCCCTACCGGGTGCCCGTCGTGGAGGACCGGATAGGCCGCCTGCGGGAAGTTCTGATGGACATGCACGGCGCGGGACAGGGTGTCGTTCGGCTCCAGCCAGCCGAACGCCGGCTGCATGGCGTGGCCGGCCGTCACTCCGCGAAACACGCTCCGCATCTGGGTGTAGCGGTTCTCCCGCGCAGCACCGGACCAGACGAAGAACGCGATCAGGCCGAGGACCAGTTGTCCGGAATAGAGGGCGATCACTCCGAAGAGAACCGCCATTCCCTGACCCACGCGCGCAGCGATGTTGGTCGCCTTAGCATGGTCCATCTTCATCGCCAAAAGCGCCCTCAGGACGCGTCCGCCATCCATGGGAAAGGCCGGCAGAAGGTTGAAGGCGATCAGCGAAAGGTTGACCTTCAGCAACGCCTCGGAGAACGAAGATCCCGTGATCCCCGGCGTGGTGAAGAAGTCGGGTCCGATGCCCCCCCCGCCCAGCAGGACCACGGGCAGCAGCAGGGCGGCGATGACGACGTTCACGGCCGGTCCGGCGATGGCCACGAGGAACTCTTCCCAGGGCGAGTCCGGCATCTTCTCCAGGCGCGCCACCCCGCCGATCGGCAAGAGGGTGATGTCGCGGGTGGGGATGCCGAAGCGCCGGGCCATCAGCGCGTGGCCGAACTCGTGCAGCAGCACGCAGCCGAACAGGGCCAGAACCAGGACGAAGAAGCCGGTCATGCCGGCCCGGTCCACCAATCCGATGAACCCGAGCAACAGCAGAAAGGTGACGTGCAGATACACGTCGATCCCGAAATACTTGCCGATCCACAATGACCACTTCATGCCTGAACCTATCTCGAAAGGCGCCGGACGCGAGCGCGCGCTTCAGGTCGCCGGGACCGAGCGCTGGAAGACCAGCGCCAACCCGAACAACACCAGGAAAACCGGCGTCATCCCCGGATCCCAACCCACGACCAGGGCGTCCGTCAGCGCAATGCCGGCGAGCAGTCCCGAGACACAATATCCGATGTTCCGGTCGCTGCTGCGGAAGAGGTAGCTCAGCGGGTAGGCCGTCCACGCCACGAATCCCGCCACCAGAACCGCGGCGCTGGAGCGGTAGGATCCGTCGTTGACGAGGAGACAGAGAATCACCGGGGCCGCAAGGAAGGCCAAAGGCCAGAGGCTGAGCGCCCCGGGCAGGCTCTCGCGGCGGGCGACGTAACTCAGGCCGACGATGTAACAGGCAAGCACGAACGCACCCCACAATGCCAAGCCATTGATGCCGAAGCGCGTCGCCGAGGCCGCCATCAGGAAAAGGAAGAACCGGCAGGCCGCCATCAACACGGGCGAGGCCGCGACCATCTTGTGGAGCCAGTTGTAGAGCAGGATCGCAACGACCAAAAACGCCCCGAGCAGGGCGGTGTCGGAACCAAGGAACGACACGCTGAGATAGCCGACGGCCATCAGCCCTAATCCGAGGCTCCAGACCGTGGACGCTTTGATTTCGCCGTTCGGAATCGGCCGGTTCCGGCGATGCAGCCGGTCGAAATCCTCGTCGAAGGCGTCGTTCAGGAACATGCCGCCGATGTAGAGGAGCGTGGCCCCGAAGGTCATCACCAGGAACCGCCACCACGGCCCACCATCCGCGACGAGCCAGGCTGCGAGGCAGTTTGACCAGACAGTCGGCAGGTTCGAGACGCGGCCCAGAATCAACAGTGTGCGGAGCGGGGGCATGGGGAAGCTTATCGATCGCTGACGTGGCGGATCCTCACGGTCTTTCGTCCGCCGGAGCAACCTTCTCGAATCCCCGCTCGATTAGCGCGGCCAGCGTCCATCCGTATTCTTCCACGAGCTGGTCGACGACCGACCGGTTCTTCAACGCGGACGGCATGACCTCCCAAGTGTAGGTCTCCATCTCCAGATGCGAGCAGCTGTCCGGGTGCATCGCCAACCAGTCCAACGCGTCGCACAGATGATCGACCGTGGTGTCGAAGAGCGGCGTCGGCGCGGCGTGCAGCGGCACGTGGAAATGGATGCGCCATTCGTCCTCCAGCACTTCTGCTTTGGCCGCCTGAGCCAGCGCCACGGGCAGATCCCGGTAGCGCACAAGCTCTCCATCGGCGCGGAGGCCGATGGTCTGGTGGAAATACGTGTCCTCGGCGAACGCGCCCAGGGCGGCGAGCGACTCGGCCGTCGGCGTCACCTTCAAGGCCGAGCTAAGGTGCAGCTTGCTGATGCGGATGCCGGCCGCGTGGAAACAATCGAGCGACTCCATCGCATCCTCAAACTCCACGGCGAAGTGGCAGGTGTCGTAGTTCACTCCCAAATGGCGCTGAAGTTTCTCCTCTAGACCAGGACGTTCCGCCGCCATGTCGGCGAAGAACTGGAGCGTCTCCTCGGTGTTCTCCACCCAGCCGAGGGGTTCCGGTTCGAGGCCGAGATGCAACGTTTTGCCGGTGCGTTCGCAGAGTTCCGCAATGTGGTCCACCGCCCGCCAGAAATTGCGCCGAATGGCCTTCGGCTGCTCGGCCGTGGTGACGAGTTCCTTGTGCGAACCGGGGACCGTGCTGACGGATCCCTCCATGCCGTCCGGCACAATGGCCGCCAAGATCTCGAACAGCCGCCGGGTGTATTCGACGCGGGCCTCGGTGGACCAATCCGGCTGGAAAACCTGCTCCTTCACCCGGATGCCGTGGAACTGGCCGAAGGGAAATCCGTTGATCGTGAAAACGTAGCAGTTCTCCGTCGCGAGCCATTGGCGGAAGGCGTCGAGCGCGGCCGGCTGGACCAGTTCGCGCGACGCCACGTCGCTCAGGCGCAGACCAATGGCGTAGGGCTGCCCGGGCGACACCCGATCGCGCACCGCGAGCACATGATGGCGGAGCGCCTCCTGGATCTCCGGCCAGGTTTCTCCCCGATGGATATTCGTGCAGTAGGCCAGATGCAGGCCGTGGGATAGACGCATGGGAGAAGATTGAAGCGGAGTCGCCGCGGAAGGCGAATGAAAGATTAGCCGCAGATCCCGAGTCCCAAAACTCGGGACGGAATTCACATCGCCCGTTCACTCAAAAGTCGATGCCGCCGGAGCGGGTCCGGGGCGGCGGGTCGCTGACTTGGAAGTCACGACGCAGGCAGGAGGTTGGATTTGCCTGCATCGGGCGCGCAAACCAAGGACGACGGAGGACGGCTGGGATGGAGCGCCCGATGCAGGATCGCCCCGTAGGCCCTTGTCCAGCTCGCGGTGCAGTTCAAAGAGGTTGAGCGCGGCCCGGGTGGCGCGCAGCGTTCGTTTGGATTCGGCGCCGAATTCTGTCCAAGCCAGCAGCCGCTCGCATGGGGTCTGCGGGTTGTAATGGCGGCGTTTGATCTTCGATCCTTCGCGGCTTTTACTCCTTTAGTTTCGCGAAGGACAGGAAGTGGGTCTCCGGCGGTTCTCAGCTTTCGAGGTAGAGCGCTTTGATCGGATCCAACATCGCCGGGTCGTCCATCCGGTCGTTCCCGAGGATCTGCCGCATGCGGGTCCACTTCTTCTTTTCCACGCGGCTGTTGTCGTTCTTGTGGACGGGCCGCGAGCGGGTGAACGCGACGGCTTTCGGCCGTTCCTCGAAGTGGCGCCGCAATTGCCAATGCAGGCACTCCAAGCCGTTGTCGGTGTCGAACCCGAGCAGCTCGAATGGCAGCGCAGCCTCCACCTCGCGGGTGGCCTCCACGATGCCGTGCGCGCCTTTGTTCCACACCGCCCGGTTGGCCGTCGACCCGCTGTGGAAGTCGGTGGAGTTCAGGCTCCAGACGAAGTCTCCTTTCAGGTTGCCTCCGCTGTGGGCCACGGTGTCGGCTCTCAGGCATCCGGGTTGTGTGCGTCAAGGTTAAGCAAAAGGGGTTAGAGGAGGGAGAGGGTTTGTTGGGGGTTAGACGGCGAGTTGGAGGGAGGGTTTGAGCTGGTCTTCGAGGGGTTGCATGTCGAGGTAGACGGGACCGTCGAGCCATTCCTCGTGCTGTTCGATGGCGAGGGCGCGGATGAGGCGCAGGCAGCTCTGTTCGTGCGGGAAGATGCGGACGACGTGGGTGCGTCGTTTGATCTCCTGGTTGAGGCGTTCGAGGAGGTTGGTGCTCTTGAGGTGTTTGTGGTGCTCCCGGGGCTGGCGGTAGAAGGTCCAGGTCTCCTCGATCTGTTCTTCGACCCAGGCGCAGAGCTTCGGGTGTTTGCCGG
>JBBQXJ010000124.1:0-7720 GCA_038209745.1 Verrucomicrobiota bacterium | reverse complement strand
GCCGGCAGGAACAGAAGCGCCCTCACCAGTGCAAACGCGGCTTCCACCGTCCAGACGAAGAGGCGGAGCGGCAGCGAGATCAACCAGAGGATCGGGGCCAAGACAATGACCAGCAGGGCCAGCGGCCAGAACAGCACCAGCAGCAGACACCAGACGGTGAGGAGAAGGAGAAATTTCATGGCGGTGACGGGTTGGGAACTGCCTGGTCCAGTTTTGTGCTCCGATTGGTCGCGGGAATCAATTCCTAGTTGGTCCGGCAGCCCACCAATCGCCTCTGCGCGCCATGGCTCAAAGCCGCTCGTTCCACTCGCGTGAAAGGTATTTTGCGCTCACGGCCGCCAGCTCCGGAAGGGCTTCCAACGGCTCGGCGGCGGCCCACGCTTTGGCCACGGACTGAACGATGCTTTCCCGGGGGAGGTTCAGGTTCGTGATGAAGTCGCGGTGGTGTCGGCCGGTGCGATAGCCGGGCTCGGTGCTGGGATGGAGCAGAAGGCGGGAGATCTGCCCGAGGTCGAAATCCAGCAGCAGCGTGCCGTGAAAGACGATCGCGTGGCGGCGGCGGCGTTGGGCGTTGCCGGAGAATTTAAGGACCGCGGCGTCCCGCTCCATCGCCAGATCCGTGTGGCCTTCCACGATGACGCGGTCCGCGACCAGGGGCTGCAGAGCGTCGCGCATCCGTTCCATGATGAAGCGGTTGGTGCCGGTGACGTGGGTCAACGGACCGGCTTCCGGGATGCGGAGGACGAGATTGTAGTTCAGGCAGCCCGGCCCTTGGACGACGGTGCCCCCGCCGCTGCATCGCCGCAGGACCTGGGTTTTCGTGGCTTCGCAGGCCGTTACGTTGACCTCGGTCGCTATGCGGTTGCCGTAGCCGACCACGACGAAGGGAACGGGCGACTCCCAGAAACGAAGGCTTTCCGGGCCGCCAGTGTCGCACAGATCGAGCAGGGCCTCGTCGAGGGCGAGGTTCTCGGCGGGCGAGGGCAGGGAAAGGTCCAGCAACATCACTGCGGGAGGTTCGGGGAAGCGTTCGCGATGGCACAGTGGAAAATCGAGCTCGAGCATCGTAAGGTTCCTTGCGGCGGACCCGGGGTTCGATCCGGTCGCGTGGTCCAGAAAAACCTTTGCCGCGCTTTCCCTCAAACCCCAGATTCTCCCGCACTGATTCTATGAGTTTGCCCGACACCACAGCCCGCAAGTCCTCCGGCAACGGCCCCGCCTCCCGCAACGGCGATCCGTCGCAGGCGTGGATCGATTCGTTGGAAAACGCCCTCGAGTCCATGCTTCTGCACGAGAAGCCGGAGAACGCCGGGCGCTTCCTCGAAGGGTTTCTCCAGCGCCTCCGCCAAGCCGGCGTCCAGGCTCCCGTCACCACCCAGACGCCCTACGTCAACACCATCCCGCCCGAGGACCAGCCGACCTATCCCGGCGACCGCGAACTGGAGCGCAAGATCAAGTCCTACGCCCGCTGGAACGCCATGGCCATGGTGGTGAACGCCAACACGGACGCCAAGGGCATCAGCGTGGGGGGCCACATCTCCAGCTACGCCTCCGCCGCCACGATCTACGAGGTCGGCTACAACCATTTCTTCCGCGCGCCGACGGACGACTTCCCCGGCGACCAAGTCTACTTCCAGGGCCACGTCACTCCCGGCAACTACGCCCGCGCGTTCCTGGAAGGCCGCCTGACCGAGCAGCACCTGCTGAACTTCCGCCAGGAGCTGGCCGAAGGCGGTGGGCTCAGCTCGTATCCGCATCCCTATTTGATGCCGGATTTCTGGCAGTTCCCGACCGTTTCGATGGGATTGGGGCCGATCTCCTCCATCTTCCACGCGCGGTTCCTGCGCTACATGACGGCGCGGAACCTCCACCCGAAGGTGGATCAGGTCCGCGTCTATGCGTTCGTCGGCGACGGCGAATCGGACGAGCCGGAATCCCTCGGCGTGTTGGCGCTCGCCGGCCGTGAGAAGCTGGACAACCTCTGTTGGGTCGTGAACTGCAACCTCCAGCGTTTGGACGGTCCCGTCCGCGGCAACAGCAAGATCATCCAGGAGCTGGAAGGCGTCTTCCGTGGTGCCGGTTGGAACGTGATCAAGGTCATCTGGGGCTCGGATTGGGACGAGCTTTTCAAGAAGGACTCCGATGGGCTGCTCCTGAAACGCATGGAGGAGTGCGTCGACGGCGACTTCCAGAAATACACCGTCGAGACTGGTGCCTATATCCGGAAACATTTCTTCGGACGGTATCCCGAGCTGCTCCGGATGGTGGATCATCTCAGCGACAAGCAGCTGACGAAGATGCTGCGCGGCGGCCACGACGTCCGGAAGGTCTACACGGCCTTCAAGGCGGCGGAACAGCACAAGGGCCAGCCCACTGTCATCCTCGCCAAGACCGTCAAGGGCTACGGCATGGGCGAATCCGGTGAAGGCCGCAACATCACCCACCAGCAGAAGAAGTTGAACGAAAAGGAATTGCGCGACTTCCGCGGCCGCTTCGGAATTCCCCTGACCGACGAAGTCATCGCGGACATGCCGTTCTACCGGCCGCCGGAAGACGCGCCGGAGATGAAGTATCTCCATGCACGACGCAAGGCTCTCGGCGGCTACATGCCCCAGCGCACGGTGCGGGCGCCGAAGCTGGAGATCCCCGGCCTTGATTTCCAGGGCTTCAAGCAGGTGATCAAGGGCTCGGTTACCCCCGGCTCCACCACCAAGGGGTTCGTCACGATCATCCGGAATCTGCTCCGCGAAAAGACGCTCGGGAAATACATCGTCCCCATCATTCCCGACGAGGCCCGGACCTTCGGCATGGACCCGATGTTCGCCGAATTCGGCATCTACTCGTCCAAGGGCCAGCTCTATGAGCCGGTCGACCGTGAAACCAACTCCTACTACAAGGAAGCCAAGGACGGGCAGATCCTCGAAGAAGGCATCAGCGAAGCCGGCGCCATGGCGTCGTTCATCGCCGCCGGCACCGCCTACGCCAACCACGGCGTGCCCATGATCCCGTTCTACATCTACTACTCGATGTTCGGGTTCCAACGGGTGGGCGACCAGATCTGGCAGGCGGCGGATTCCCGGGCCAAGGGCTTCATGCTCGGCGGCACCCATGGCCGCACCACGCTCAATGGCGAAGGCCTCCAGCACCAGGACGGCCACAGCCTCCTGCATGCCGGCACCGTGCCGACCATCATGGCGTATGACCCGGCCTTCGACTTCGAGACCGCCGTCATCATCCGCGAAGGTCTCAAGCGCATGTATCAGGACGGAGAGGAGATCTTCTACTACCTCGCGCTTTACAACGAGGACATGCTCATGCCCGCCATGCCCGAAGGCGTGGAGCAGGGGATCCTCGACGGCCTTTACAGGTTCAAGGCGGGCGCGGACGGACTGAAGGGCAAGGCCCATATCCTGGGCAGCGGCTCCATCATGCAGCAGGCGTTGCGGGCCCAGACCCTCCTGGCCGAGAAATACGGCGTCAGCGCCGATGTCTGGAGCGCCACCAGCTACAAGCGGTTGCGCAACGACGCCCTCAACGCGGAACGTTGGAACATGCTCCATCCGACGGAACCGGCCAAGAAGCCCCTCGTCACCGCGCTGCTGGAGAAGGAAACCGGCCCGTTCATCGCCGTGAGCGACAACATGAAGATCATCGCCGACCAGATCGGCCAATGGGTTCCCGGCGGCCTCACCAGTCTCGGCACCGACGGTTTCGGCCGCAGCGACAGTCGCCCGAATCTCCGCCGCTTCTTCGAGATCGACGCCGAATGCACCGTGGTCGCCACGCTCCATGCGCTGGCCAAGAAGGGCACCATCGAACGCACCGTCGTCGCCCAGGCGATCAAGGACCTCGGCGTGAATCCCGAGAAGGTGTTCCCGTTCCTCGTAGTCTGAGCCTTACGCCCAACCAAAATCAAAACGCCGAGGCCTACGGGCTTCGGCGTTTTGATTTGAGCGGCTGGCGATGACGTCGCCGCCGGCACGATGAAGCGGCCCGTGTCCAGTTTTGGATTGAACAGGGAATCAGCGGCCCACTTGGAGAGCCAAACCCTCGCAATGGAACGAAATTTCGACGGCTTTTTGGCCCAAATCATCGCCGCATGCACCGCTCATTGGATGAGTTGCGTGGTCAAGACAGCCGTTCGTTGGGTCTGTGAACCGCACCTTCACGCCAATGCTTTAACAAAAACTGTCCAAGCAGGTCGATGGAACCCCGCTTTCAGGAGAAATATCTCCCTACCAATCAGAGAGTTAAAATGGATGGAGGAAGCGATTCTGAGCAGGACTATCAGGCCAAAACGTTGGAGTATTGCCCTGTTTATCAAGGGTTAAACTGGGGGCTTTGAGTCCGCTTGATCGCTGGATGGTTACGATTGTGCCCTATTTTGGGGGTGTCCATCGGGGCGCAGCTACGGTTAGTAATGTAGGTGAGCCCCAGATCCTTTCGGCAAAGACCGGTCGTTTCTGGGCAATGCATGTCCCAACACCTCTGTCCTAAAATGAAACGACACCACACAAAAAAATGGCTTGGGCGCACCGCGATGCTGTGTGCCGCAGGGCTGACCGCTTTTGGCGGGACGGCCACCTACAACTTCACCACCGATCCCATCGCGGACGGCAGCTTAAAGATTCTCGGCAATGCTCTTTGGGTAGCCACCGGCGGCAATCCCACAGGCTGGCTTGAAGTCACCGCCGCCGCGAACGGCCAGAAAAGCGCCATCCTCTTCGACGACTTCGACAACGGGCTCGTGGTGAAGGCGTTCAGCATCTCCATGGATGTCCGGATCGGCGGCGGCACTGACAGTCCTGCCGACGGCTTCAGCGTGAATTACGCCCGCGCCAGCGATCCCGTCCTCGCCAATCCGGACGACTGGGCCAACGGCTACGCCGGAATCGGCACCGAGACCAACCTCCCCGAAGAAGGCACCACGACCGGCTTGGGCATCGGGTTCGACGCCTGGGACAGTGGTTCGGGCGACGTCATCGGCTTGAGCGTGCGCGTCGACAATGTGCTGGTCGCCCAATATCCGCTTCCGACGAAGAACGGACTCTGCGACGACATCACCTCGCTCCAGACCGGCATCCAGGACACGAACAATCCCGCCTCGAACGGCCTCCTCTGCTGGGCACCGTTCAGCGTGAACTTGACCGAAACGGGCAAGCTCACCCTCAAATACAAGAACCACGAGTTCACCCCGGCGGGCGGTCTCCAAGTGGACTTTGCCCCTAGTCCGGGTCGCATTGTCTTCGCGGCCCGCACCGGCGGAGCGAACCAGAACCAGGACATCGACAACCTGACGATCACCACCATTCCTGCGACCCAGCCCACCGTGGGCCTAGCCGTGGGTGCACCGGCGGGCTTCAAGGTCGACATCCTTGATGCTCCCACGACTCCCCCCACAACGGTCGTCCCGGCCAACGTCTCCGTCTGGCTCAACGGCTCGCCGCTCGTAGTCACGGGCACCAAGGCGGGCTCCACCACCACGATTGCCTACAACAAGTTTCCGGGGCTCTTCGCCTCGGGTTCGACCAACACGGTCGGCATCGGCTACATCGACAGCACCGCCAATACGAACTACGTGACCCGTAACTTCGTGGTCGGCGCCTACAATGTCATCCCGCCGCAGTTCGCCACCGCTGCTGGCCAGGTTGATACCGCGACGCGCGGCTTCAAGATCCGCAGTTACCAGCAGGCAACCGACAACCAGAACAATCTGGTTTTGACGGAGCTGTCCTTGGCGGGTCTCCTCGGCGCCGACACGTCCGACGTCAACGCCGCCTTCCCCAAGGGGGCCGACGGCTACTACACCCAGGCCTTCACCACGATCAACTTCGACGCGGTGGCCGCGGGCGGAATGCAGGGATCGTTCGGTGCCGATGAGCAGATGCCTGGTTTCCCTGGTTCGTTTGGCAACGGAACGGACCATGCCGAAATGGAGATCCTGACCTACATCGAGTTCCCCGCCGCTGGCATCTATAAGATGGGCGTGGACAGCGACGACGGATTCAACCTCGCCGTCGCCAAGAGCGCGGCCGACAAGCTGGGCCTCTCGCTCGGCAGCTTCAACGGCGGCCGCGGCGCCAACGGCACCGGCACCCAGTTCACCTTCGTCGTCCAGCAGGCGGGCATCTACCCCGTTCGCTTGATCTGGGAAAACGGCGGCGGCGGATCCAACATCGAATGGTTCACCGTCAATCCCGATGGATCGAAGACGTTGATCAACGACGCCACCGCTGTCGGCGCGCTCAAGGCCTATCGGAACAGCTCCGTGCCCGCCCCGGTACCGTACATCGACCTGCTCAACCCGGCCAACGGCCAGACAGGTGCCTCCCCGAACACCTCGATCAAAGCGGTGATCGCCGACGGAACCACGCTGACCGTGAACCAGGGCAGCATCCAGCTGACCGTCAACGGCACGGCCGTCACCCCGACGGTCTCGAAGACGGGCTCCAAGACCTCGCTCACCTACCAGCCCTCGGCCATTCTGCCTTCAGGTGGGACCAACAAGATGACCCTGGTCTATTCCGACTCGGGCACTCCCGCTGCCAGCTACACCAATTCGTGGTCGTTCATCAACGGGACCTACGTGACCCTCGCCACCGACCTGCAGTCGCCGGTCGGATCGGGTGATGCCACGAAGCCCGGCTTCAAGATCAAGACCTGGCAGATCGATCCTCCGGGCACTGGCGGCACGACCGCGGCGAACAACCGGAACCAGAACCTGGTCGCCTTCGCCGAGCAGGAATTGCAGGGCCTCTTCGGTCCCAACGTGGCCAACCTCGCCAACTTCACCGGTGGCGTCTACGACGAGGCCTTGACCATCAACTACGACATCACGATGGCGATGCAGGGCAACTTCGGCGGCGAGCAGCTCGTTCCCGGCATCCCCGGAGCCGTGGTCCTCGCGAACCCCACCGAGAACTTCTCCGTGGAGATCCAGACCTATCTGGAGTTCCCCACGGCGGGCTTCTATAGCTTCACCTTCAACAGCGATGACGGCTTCAATGTCACCGCGACCGAAGGTCCCACCTCGCTCTACGCGCTGAAGGTCAACTCGCCGGCGTCCATCGCCGGAGCATTGGGCGCCGTCTCTGCCGGCACCGATGAAAATGGCGGCGGCGTCGGCATTCCGCTGCCCAAGGTTCCGGTCACCGGCAAGGTCGTCTATGCCCTGCCGAATCTTGCGACCAACGCGCTCAGCAACGCTGCCGCCATTGCCGGCAACATCGCCCTGATCGACCGCGGCGTGAACGCCTTCAATCTGAAGGCCCAGTTCGCCGTCAATGCAGGTGCTATCGGCATCATCGTGGTCAACAACCGCGACGCGGCCAGTGCGGACGGCATCCTGCCGGTCGTCATGACCGGCGGCGCCGTCAGCAACGCGGTTCCGACCGTCATGGTTAGCATCGTCGATGGCCAGAAGATCAAGGATCATCTGGCCGATGCGGGTGGTGTCACCATCAGCCTCGGTGCCGATACCGCGACCAGCCTCGGTCGCGCCAACTACGGCAAGGGTGCGAGCGACGTCGTCTACAACATCGTCGTTCCGCAGGCGGGTGTGTATCCCATGCGCGCCGTTTGGTTCCAAGGCGGCGGCGGCGGCAACGCCGAGTGGGCCAGCATCCAGCCCGACGGCACGAAGATCCTGGTCAACGACACGGCCACCCCGGGCTACGTCAAGGCCTTCCGGGCCCGCACTGCGGTGAATCGTCCGACCATC
>JBBQXJ010000123.1:0-7771 GCA_038209745.1 Verrucomicrobiota bacterium | reverse complement strand
CGTTCTGGAACCACAGCCGCCAGACCATGGCCAACGCTTCCCAGACGATGTTGCGCGACATCTTGGAGCTGCCCACGAAGCGGTCGGTGAAGATGATCGGCACTTCGACGACCTTCAGCCCTTGGCGCCAGATCTTGTGGGTCATCTCGATCTGGAAGCTGTAGCCGTTGGAGCGGATGCCTTCGAGATCCACGGCCTGCAGGGCCGAGCGGCGGAAGCATTTGTAGCCGCCGGTCGGATCGGTGAAGGGCATGCCCGTGATGAGCTTCACGTATTGCGCCGCACCGAGACTGAGGACGAGCCGGCTTAGGGGCCAGTTGATCACCCGGATGCCGTCCTTGTAGCGGGAGCCGATGGCGAGGTCGGCGGTCCTGGCGGCCTCCACGAAGGCGGGCAGATCGGACGGGTTGTGCGAGAAGTCGCCGTCCATCTCGAAGATGAATTCGTAGTGCCTGGCCAGCGCCCATTGGAACCCGGCGATGTAGGCGCGGCCGAGCCCGTTCTTCACCTGGCGATGGAGGACGTGGAGCGTCGGATTGGACGCCGCGATCGCGTCGGCGAGCTGGCCGGTGCCGTCGGGCGAATTGTCGTCGACCACGAGGATGTCGGCCTCCACCGACTGGGCGTTGATGCGCTTGACCAGGTTCGGGAGATTGTCCCGCTCGTTGTAGGTGGGGACGATGACGAGGACCGGATTCATGCCACGGGAAACAGAAGCTGCGAGACCTCAACCGAGAAGATCAGGACGGTCTCCGTCAACCCATCTCGCCCCAAACCCGGTTCGGTGGGCAAGCCGCTGCGGCGAAGACGTTCCAACTGGTGCATCATTGGACGATAGGCGGGGCTCCGGCTTTGCGACAACAGGTTTGGTGAACCCGCCCAGAGACGTCGCCACCGAAAGCTCCGAGGCCGGAAATTCAGTTCTTTTTCTTCGTCGGGGCCTTGGCCTTCATCGACGAATCCAAGGCATAGTGGCCACCGCCCATCAGCACGAGCGCCACGAAGCCGGCCAGATAGATGAAGGGCAGCTCGCCATTGGCCGTTCCCGATAGCTTGGCATCGTGGACCGTCACGAACGCCACTCCCATCATGATGGCACAGGTCAACGCCGCGAACCGGGTAAACAAACCCAGCACCAGAAGGGACGCGCAAAGCGCTTCGGCGAACACCGCCAGAATGTGGCTGCCCATCCCGCCGATGTGGAGCGGATCCGGGAATTGACCCGGCTTGTCCACGAGGTTCTTCAGCTTGTCCCAGCCGTGCAACAAAAGCAGCGAACCGCCCAGCCACACCCGCAGCAGCAGCAGGGCAAAGTCGGAACTCACCGGGATGAAATCGAGCCGCAACAGCTTGATGAAAGTCTTCATTGAACCATCAGCGTGATCACAGCGGGACGCTCCGGCAAGCGACGACTCGAACCCGCCGGACGGATTCCCCGAACGGCGCGCCCACCCGATCCAGTCCCGATCCAGACTTCGGCGAATAGCGAAATCGACTGTCCATCCCCTTGCCAAACCACAGTCAATCCGTCGGTTCTAAGGTTTCCGTTCGGAAAACAATTTTGAAATTGTGTCCCCGTCCCAGTTCTGGGCAGATTCCTCAACGTGCTAGTGCAGACATCGAACCCACCAAAAAAGAAACGGTGGACATACGATGAGTATTCCACCCTCGGCGACAATCAGCGCTACGAGGTGATCGAGGGGGAACTGCTGATGCTGCCGGCTCCCGACACCCTCCACCAAATCTGGCTCCGCGAGCTGATTCTGGCCTTGGGCGCACACGCCAAAGAGCGCCGCCTCGGCCAATTGATCCCTTCCCCGGTGGACGTGGTCCTCGATTCCGAGAACATCGTCCAACCCGACCTGAGTTTCATCCTTCAGGACAACGCCGCCAGCCTCGGCCGCAAAGCCATCGTGGGTGTGCCGAACCTTATCGTCGAGATCCTCTCCCTCTCGTCCCTCGGCGTGGACCGGTATCGCAAGCGCCGGCTGTATGCCCGCTTCGGAGTCTCGGAGTTCTGGGTGGTGGACCCGGGCAACGCCTCCATCGAAACGCTCGTCCTCAATGGCGGAGACTACGACCTGGCTTCCGTGGCCGCGAAACAGGGTCCGGTCAGGTCGTCCCTCTTGAAAGATTTCGAGATCGACGTGGCGGATCTTATCCCGCGCATCTGACCTTCCGGAACGCGTCACAAAAAGCCCCGGCGACCAAGGGTTGCCGGGGCTTTTGTTTGGGCCTGGATCGGACCGGTTCAGGCGGCGGCTTTGCCTGGTTCTTCGGGGACACCGTCCCGCTTCGCCATGATGGCATCGAAGATCCGCTGGCGCAGTTCCGGTTTGTCGACGAGCGCTTGGCGGGCTGCGTCCTTGCCCTGTCCGACCAGTTCGCCGGCGAACTGGATCCACGCGCCCTTCTTGTCGACCACGCCACAAGCGAGGCCGCAATCGATGATGCTGCCTTCCTTGTTCACGCCATGGTTGTAGATGATCTCGAACTCGGCCTCGGCAAACGGCGGCGCGACCTTGTTCTTCACGATCTTCACCTTGGTGATGTTCCCCACCACGGCGCCGGAGGCATCCTTGATCTGGTCGCGGCGGCGGATGTCGATGCGGACCGAGGCGTAGAATTTGAGCGCCTTGCCGCCCGGAGTCGTTTCGGGGCTGCCGAACATGACGCCCACCTTCTCGCGCAGCTGGTTGGTGAAGAGGCAGGTCGTCTTGGATTTGCTCAACAGGGCGGTGAGCTTCCGGAGAGCCTGGCTCATCAACCGGGCCTGCATGCCCATCGTGGCCATGCCCATGTCCCCTTCCAGCTCGGCCTTCGGGACGAGCGCCGCCACGGAGTCCACCACGATGACGTCGATGGAGTTCGATCGGGCGAGTGTCTCACAGATCGTCAACGCCTCTTCGCCGCTGTCCGGCTGGGAGACAAGCAGGCTGTCCAGATCGACGCCCAGTTTCTTGGCGTAGCCAGGATCGAGCGCATGCTCGGCGTCGATGAACGCCGCCGTGCCGCCCGCTTTCTGGGCGTTGGCGATGACGTGGAGCATCAAGGTCGTTTTGCCGGAGGACTCCGGTCCGTAGATCTCCACGATGCGGCCACGCGGAATGCCGCCGACTCCGAGGGCAATATCGACCGACATGGCCCCGGTGGGGATGACGCCGATCTTGACCCTCGTGGACGCGTCGCCGAGCCGCATGATCGCGCCGTCGCCGAACTGCTTGGTGATCGAGGAGATGGCCGCCTCCAGATCGCGTTGGCGCTGGGCGGAAACCTTGGCGAGTTCGGTTGATTTGTCGGCGGACTTCTCGGCGGACTTCTCGTTGGTCTTGGGAGGCATGTGATTTAGCGGGGATGATCTGCGGTTCGAGTGCGCGTCAGATAACGTCGCCGGCTCCGGCCCGTCAATCTGCGTCGCAAAAAGGTTCATACCAAGCCGAGCCTGCACTGCCCGACCGGACAATGGCGGTCCGACCCCACCATTCCGGATCAGGCCCAAGGGGCGCCCCGATGCACTTCCCCCAAATGCAGGCCAAGGCGGTGGCCGCGAGACCCCGACCCGAGTTCTGGCGATTCCGGTTTGAAACGGAACCGCCAGAATCGTCCCCACTCGACCCGCCTCGATGGCGCAAATTTAATTCTCTGGCAGGGCCTCGGACGGTTGTCCGAAATCGGACACCCGACTTCAAACCCCTGGTCTGAGCACGTGTCACCCACCCCGCGCCAGTTCAGGCACACCCGACAACGCATCAAGGTATTCAGCAATGGATACGGGTCGTTCCCGGAAATCTTTCATCCGATGGGCAGAAATCTTAAAAAATCTCCAGAAGGCGGGGTCGCCCTCGGATCAACCCTCCTCCGACTGCCCGTCGGGCCCCGGATCATCCAACTTCTCCCGGCCTGAACGCTCGCCCTCAAACCCGTTCCGATCGAGATCGTCCTCCAGTCGTCCAACCTCTTGACGGATCATCCGGATTACCCGGTGCTTCGCCAAATACACCTGCTCCACGGGGATGCGGAACGCCGCCGCGACTCGATCGCTCTTCCAGCCCTTGTCCACGCAGAAATAGAAGATCTGATACTTGTCGGGTGCCAAGCGCACCTTCACGCGACGCGTCGCGATCCCAAGAAGGTTCATCTTCCATTCATCCTCCCAGAGCCGGGCGAATTCCTCATCCGAATTGGACCCGTCGATCAGCGGGTCCAGTCCCGAAACCTCGCCCGGGCTGCTGCCGGCCGCGAGCGACGCGTCGAACGGACCCCGTTTGCGGAACTGGTCCGTGATCCGCCAGCGCGTCAGGTTCAGGAGCCATGCTTTGAAGGAACCGTTCGCCCGGTCGTAGGTGAAACCCTGCATGTGCTTGGCCACCGAGAGCATCGTCTCCTGGACGACGTCCTGCGCTTCCGCTTCGTTCAGGCCGCGCTGGCGCGCCACACCGAAGATGAGCTTCCAATAGGTGTCGAAGAAGTCCTGCCAACTCGCCTGATCCTCCCAGTCTTTGAGCCGCGCCAGCAGGGTCGCTCGCGTGGCATGGGACTCGTCGGTGGATTCAGACATCGCGGCCGCAGACTGCCACCGCCGGATTCTGGAACGCAAATTCCCGGGCGAGTTTTCCTCATCCTAAGGCGGAACGATGCAGTGGAAATGAACGGGGATCGCAGCCGCCCCGGTTGCCGTCCGGCGTGCCCCGCGCCGGACACACCAGACGGTGGATCATTCCCTGTGCCTCCTAGGGACTGCGAGGGCGCGTTCCACTGCGCCCGGGGCGGGCGCGCTCCTCAATCCCCACCGAATCGTTCCGGCTAAGCACAAAAAATCGACCCGCTTCTTTGGATTTCTTGCATCTCCTTCAAAGTCTCTTCATACCCTCCGCACCCAACGCCAAGGAATCCTGAAATGAAGTTCCGAATACCGCCATGCCTGCTCGCCTTCCTAACGGTTTTTACCTGGATCGCTCTCGACCCAGCAACCGCCCGGTCGGCCGAGATTCCCCCTGCCTCCACCAACGACATCCGGATCATCGAGCTGCAGGGCGCGGTCGATCTGTCGCGCGCCGGAACCACCGTCTGGACAGCGACCCCGACCAACACCGTTCTCCACGCCTTCGATCGTCTCCGCACCGGCCCACAAGGGCGCCTCGCGCTGCGCTGGTCCGACCAAACGGTCATTCCCGTCGGCCCGTCGACCTTGCTAGAGGTTCTCCCCCCGCATGAGTCCGGCGCCGACTCCGGACTGCATCTCGTCGAGGGCATCATCTCCTTCTTCCACCGCGACAAGCCCGGCCGCATCCGGATCATCGCCCGCGGCGCCGTCGCAGGCGTCGAAGGCACCGAATTCGTCGTCGAAGCCGCCCCCGCCGACTCCCCGGAACGCACCACCGTCTCCGTCATCGATGGCCGGGTCCGCTTCGGCAACGACCTTGCCACTCTCGTCCTGACCAATGGCCAACAAGCCGTGATCGAGGCGGGCCAACCCCCGGCCCGCACCCCTGGCTTCGTGGTCAACAACCTCCTGCAATGGGCCTTCTACTACCCGGCCGTGCTCGATCCCGCCGATCTGGAGCTGACCACCGCCGAGCAGCGATCCCTCACCGCATCGCTCGCCGCCTACCGCTCCGGAGATCTCCTCGCGGCCCTCGCCCAATACCCGGCCGACCGCACTCCGTCCTCGGATTCCGACCGCCTCTTCCACGCCGCGCTGCTCCTGGGCGTCGGCCAAGTGGCGCAAGCCGAAACGTCCCTCGCGGCGTTGACCGCCGCCGATAACGGTTCCCGCGCACCGAAGCTCGCGACCGCGCTGCGGCGCCTGATCGCCACCGTTAAAAGCGAGCCCGGAACCCCCTTGGCTCAACCGTCCCTCACCTCCGAGCTCCTCGCCGAATCCTACGCCACCCAGGCCCAAGGCAAGCGGGCCCAATCCCTCGGAGCCGCCCTCGCTCTTGCCAAACAAGCCGCCTCCAAATCGCCCGGTTTCGGCTTCGCCTGGGCCCGCGTCGCCGAGCTGGAATTCAGTTTCGGCCGGACCCAGCCTGCTTCCGCCGCGCTCGACAAGGCACTGGACCTTTCCCCGCGCAACGCCCAGGCCAGATCCCTCAGAGGCTTCCTGCTTGCCGCCCAAAGCCGCACCTCGGAAGCCCTCGCGTGGTTCGACGCCGCCATCGCGGCCGACTCCGCCCTGGCCAACGCTTGGATGGGCCGGGGCCTCACCCGCATCCGGAAGGGCGACCTCGACGCCGGCCGCGAAGACCTGCTCATCGCCGCCGCCCTCGAACCCCGCCGCGCCGAACTCCGCAACTACCTCGGCAAAGCCTTCGCCGAAGACGATCAAGCCGCGCTCGCCGCCAAAGAGGTCCGCCTCGCCAAGGATCTCGATCCCAACGATCCCAACACGTGGCTCTATTCCGCCCTCCTCCACCAGCAAAACAACGAGATCAACGCCGCCATCCGCGATCTGGAGAAGTCCCGTTCCCTCAACGAGAACCGATCCCTCTTCCGTTCCAGCGAGTTGTTGAACCAGGACGCCTCCGTCCGCAGCGGCAATCTCGCCCGGCTCTACCAGGACGCCGGAATGGGCCAGGTGGCCCAACGGGAAGCCGCCCGCGCCGTCAACTCCGACTATGCCAACTACGCCACCCACGAGTTCCTGGCGGCGAATCTCAATTGGGGCGCGGAAAACCTGACCAGCCAGCGTTACCAAACCCCGGCGGTCAACGAATACGCCATCGCCAACCTGCTGGCCCCGGTCCACGCCGGCATCCTCTCGCCGGCCGTCTCGCAGTCGGAATACTCCAGCCTCTTCGACCGGAACCGGATGGGTGTCTATTCCAGCACCGAGTATCTTGACCGGGGCGCCTGGAAGATCACGGGCGGTCAATACGGCGTCTTCGACGGCGTCAGCTATGACATCTACGGAGAATACGATTCCGAACCCGGCCAGAGCTTCAACGACCCGCTTGAGCTCAACCAGTTCATCGCCAACGTCAAGCTGCAGGCCTCGCCCCAGGACACGGTGCTCCTCACCATCGACACCCTCCATCTGAACAGCGGTTACCTTTATCAAACCTACGACCCGGACTCAGTCCGCAAAGTCGCCTACAACCTCCACGAAAGTCAGGACGTCAATGTAAGGTTCGGGCTCAACCACGAATGGGCTCCGGGGGTGAACACGCTCGTTCAAGCGGGACGGTTTTCCGATTCCTACTCGGTCTACGCCGAACGGGGGTTCACCTACTTCCTGGGCTACTACGACGACCCTGCGACCACCCCGGACCTGATTCCCGCCGGCGGTTGGGGCTTCGGGGCCAACACGTTTCTCGCGCGACAAACCACCATCCACAGCGCCGATCTCCAACAGATCTGGCAGCAGGGCGATCACACGACCATCGCCGGCGCCCGGTTCTCGGCGGGGGACTACGGCACGGATCTCTTGATGAGGAATCCCGAAGGAGACTCCATTTCTTACCTGGGCAGGCAATCCAACGAACCGATCGCCGAAGCGGATTTCTCGTCCACCGCCAAGATGGTCAGCCTCTATCTCTATCAACAGTGGCAGCCGATCGATTCCCTTCGCCTCATCGGGGGCGTGGCCTATGACTGGCTGGACTACCCGACCAACATCTGGTCGCTTCCCGTCACCCCGGGCAACGATACGGTCGACCAGGTTTCCCCGAAGGCGGGCCTTGTCTGGACTCCACTGGAAAGATCCACCGTCCGGTTCGCCTACACCCGCTCGCTGCAAGGCGCGGGACTGCTCCAACATGACAGCTTGGAA
>JBBQXJ010000122.1:0-7933 GCA_038209745.1 Verrucomicrobiota bacterium | reverse complement strand
TTCCGTCCTTCGCAGATCCAGCCGCTCCCTTCCATCGGGCCACCCCGTGTCATCCCCTTAGCTTTCCCATTTCCATATTCAACGCCCCGCTTCCACAATGGTCGGTTTTTGGAAGTCCCCTTAAGGCTCTACCAACGCCATTGCATTACATAGGCATTGTGGAACCGGAAGCGACCACAGCATCTTGTAATCTAAAGCATTTATTGCTGCACCCAATCCAGGCCCGGTCTTTCACACTATTGACCTGTCCCTTCGTATTTCCTTTATATTACCGCCCCGGAATACAAAGGAACAGGTCAATAGTGAGAAAGCCTCACATACTCGGGAGTGCGTCGATTGATCCGGACGACGCTGCCTTCGGGACAGGTCCCGAACTGGGCTTGTGTCAGCCCGTTCGCCAGGAGTGACACCGAAACCTGCCCGTTCCCTCCGCTTCCGGGGAATGCCGCTCGGAAGCGCGCTTTCTTTCCCGGGATCAGCACGGCACTGCGAGCCGATCGATTCCCTGAAGTAACCAGAGCCGCCGCCCTCCTTCCGCGAAGAACGCCCGCACTGCGGGGCCAGATAGTTGACCGAAGGCTGGATCTGGAAATCACCCGCCGAGCCCAACTGGCGCTCAAACTCGGCGACACTCGGGACGCGCGAAGCACCGGAGCCGGCCACTCCCCGTCGGCTCATTCCCACAAACCCGGCCGTGCTCGTGCCCACTCCTTCAATGCCCTTCGACCGGAAGCGGGTTTCTTCCACGAACACTTCGGGCGCGAGGTATTCTGGCATGACCTTACTTTTGCGACGCTCTCGGAACGCCGCAAGGCCGACAAGCCCCTCCCCGGCTAGCGCCGCGGATCCAGTCCGGGCTCGTTTCCCTCCGGCGGGCGGTCAACCCTCTTCTTCCACCACCGGATGGACGGTTCGTTCCACTCTGACCCGGGTGACCCGCGGGCCATCCGTCTCCTCCACCCGGATCAGATGGGTCGACAGGGACACCTCTTTTCCCGTCTGGGCGAATTCCCCGAGCACCTGGGTCAACCAACCGCTGGTGGTGGTGACGTCCTCCGCTTCCAGTTCCTCGCCCACCAGTTCGGCCAAGTCACGGAGAGGGAAGGCGCCGTCCACCTCCCATAGATCCGGCCCGAGCTGGACGCTGAGCGGCTTCTCCTGGTCGAATTCGTCCTGAATCTGGCCGACGAGTTCCTCCAGGATGTTCTCCAGGGTCACCAGACCCGTGGTCCCGCCATACTCGTCCACCACGATGGCGAAGTGGCATTTCTGGTCGAGGAACCGTCCGAGCAGACTTTCCAATCGCGCCGTTTCCGGCACGTAGAGCAGCTTCCGGGCGACCGGCAGGAGATCCGCGCCGCTCGCGGCATTGTTCTTCAGCGCGAAGAGATCCTTGAAGTGGACCACTCCCAACGTCCGGTCGAGATCGCCGTTTTCACACAGCGGAAACCGCGAGAAGCGGGTCTTCTCCGCCACGGTCCGGCATTCGGCGATGGTCTGCCGGGTGCTCAATCCCTCGATCTCCTGTCGCGGCCGCATGACGTCGCGCGCGATCCGCTGCCGGATCCCCATCGAGTTCAGCACCAGATTCCGGCTCAAGAGCGATTCACCGGAGTGCTTGTCCGACGAGGCGATCAGCAACCGCAGCTCCTCCTCCGAATGGACGCCGTGCCCCTCGCCGGCCGCCTCGATCCCGATCCATTTCAGGACGATGATCGAGCTTTGGTTCAGGGCCCAGATGAAGGGATACATCGTCACGTAGAAAAGCCGCATCGGCACCGCCGTCCAAAGCGAAGTCTCGACCGGCAGCCGGATGGCGATGGACTTGGGCGCCATCTCACCGGCCACGATGTGCATGAAGGTGATGACGCTGAAACCCACGCCGACCGCGAGGGAATGCTGTACTGTGGGATTCGTCACCCCGAGCCATTGGAAGACCGGCGTCATCAGCTCGGCGAACACGGGTTCGCCGATCCAGCCCAGCCCGAGGCTCGCCAGCGTGATGCCCAGCTGGCAGGCGCTCAGGTAGGCGTCGAGATGGCGGACAAGGTTCAACGCGATCTTCGCGCTGCGCTGCCCTTTGGCGGCGAACGGCTCGATCTGCGTGAAACGCACCTTCACCAGCGCAAATTCCGTCGCCACGAAGAATCCGTTCGCCAGCACCAGGAAGATCACCGCGAGGATCTTGAATCCTATCAGCACAATGTCGCCGGACTCCATGATCAGGCTGCCCTCCATCCCCGGATCCCACCGACCGATGCAGCACGGGGATTCACAGTCGCACCTCGCCGAAGATCACGCGGAGCACGTCGCGCAGCGCGATCACGCCCAATTCCCGTTCGTCCCGTCCCATGACCACGGCGAGCCGCCGGCCCCCGCGACGCATCCGGCCCAAAGCCTCCTCCAACCGCATGTCCACCGGCAGGAACAGCGCCGGCTGGACGAATTGGTCGCACGTCCGCCCGGTCGGCAAGTCGCTGCGATGGAGCAGCGTCGCCACGTTGACCAGCCCGACCGTCCGCTCCTTCCCCCGCTCCGCCACGCGCACCGGGAGCCGGGACACGTTGCGCTCCCGCGCCGTTCGAAAGGCCTGCTCCACGGGATCGGAAGCCCGCACCGAAGCCACCTTGCCGAAGGGGATCATCAGCTCGCCCACTGTGCGGCTCTGGAGATCGAGCACCCGGCCTACCAACAACTGTTCGTGAGATGTCAGACCCGCTCCCGACTCTTGGATCAAGAACCGCAGCTCCTCGCGGTTGCCGAACAGGTGGCCTTCGTAGGGCCGCCCACCGGTCCAGCGCAGCAGCGAGCGGGCGACCCGTTCGGCCAGCCACACGATCGGCGCCAGGACCCCGCGGGTCAGCCGGAAGACCGGGCTGCAGGCCAGACACAGCCGGTTCGGCATCTGGCGGAAGAGAACCTTCGGCAACAGGTCCAGAAACGTGAACAGCAGGAAGGTGATCCCCGCGAGCACCACCGCCGGCACCCAGAATCGGCCGGGAAACCATTCCATGCTCCAGACCACGAGGAGCGCGAAGAGGATGAGATTGGCCAGCGTGTTGCCGACCATGATCGTCCAGAGAAACTTCTCCGGATCGTCGAGATAGTGCAGCAGACGGGCCGCCCGCCGGTTGCCCATCCGTTTCAGCCGGCGCAGCCGCAGACGGTTCAGCGACATCACGCCCGCCTCCATTCCGGACATGAGGAAGGACACGCCCGCCCCGGCCAGGAACCACAGGGACATGCCGATGGAAATCTCGGCGAGCATCATGAATGGCGTCCCGTCTGTTCCACCATCAGCTCCCGCACTCGGCGCGCGTCCGTGATCCGCGCCGTCAGTTTCAGTCCGCCCCGGGTCACATGGTCGCCGGGAGCCGGCACCGCCTCGAGCAGCTTCACCAGCAGACCGCCCATCGTGTCGACGTCCGGATCGTCCGCCAGCGCGGGGTATTCCCGCCGGAAATCCTCGATGCGCATCGCACCGTTGACCCGCCAGCGGCCCTTGCCCTGCCGCTCCATGACGAACCCGTCGGCCGATCCGTCCCGCCGCAACCGCCCGACCACCTCGCCGAGGATGTCCTCCATGGTCACGATCCCGCTGGTGCCGCCATACTCGTCCAACACCACCGCGATGCCGCGATGTTGCCGTTGCAGGCTCTGCAGGAGCTGCAAGAGGTTCATCGTCTCAGGCACGGAGGCCGGGATCTCGATCACCTCGGTCAAGTCGATCTCCGGATCCAGCAGCAGGCGGTAGCCGTTCAGGAAACCCACGATCGTGTCCGACTCCCGGTTGATCAGCGGGATGAATTCGCGACGCAGGCGCCGCGCCTCCTCGATCATCTCCGGGACGGTCGCCTCGTCCGTGATGAACGAGACCTGCGACCGCGGCCGCATCACGTCCATGGCCGTCTTCTGGTCGAGCTGGATGATCTGGAGAATGATGTCCCTCTCCGCCGCCGCCAACGTCCCCTGCTGGAAAGCCAACTCGATCAACTCGTGGTATTCCTCCTCGGTCACCGCCGGCGCCAGCAGGTTCTTCTTGCGTGAAGTCAGCAGCCGCACGATCCCTTGGTTCATCAACTGCGCCACCCGGCGCAACGGCTCCGTCGCCCGATGGACCAGGAGAAGCGGCCGCGCCAGACCCACCGCCCATCGTTCCGGAGCCCTCACTGCCAGGGTCTTCGGCGCCACTTCGCAGACGAGCAAGGTCAGGATCAGCACCAGCGGAGTCAGCGCCCAGATCGACCAACCGCCGCCCACGGCCACCCAGAACAACGTCGCCACCAGGGCCGCGCTCGACAGGGTGTTTCCCAGCACGATCGTCGCCAGAAGATCGTCCGGCTTGCCCAGCATCCGTCCCACCAGTTCGCCCGCCACTGGCGACCGTTCATTCAGCTGCCGCAGCTGCCATTTGCTCAGGGTAAAGAACGCCGTCTCCGCCAGAGCAAAGAAGAAGCTCACGGCGGTAAACACCAAAATGGCTGCGATGGCTGCCCAAAACGTCATCCCTCCCAAGTATGGAAACCTCCTCTTCGCCGGCCAACGCAAATCGAATGCCGGGAGGATTGCCCGGGATCATCGACGCTCGGCGCCCTTCGCGATTTCCACGGCGAAGACGTGGATTGGGCCGTGCCGGTTGGAGCGGAAAACCAGCCGCTTCATGTCGGGCGTGAAGGAAAGGTCCGGATCCAACTCGTGGTCGTGTTTCAACCTGTTGAGCCACCGCTCGGATTTGGAGACGCCCGCCGGATCAGGTCGTCGCCGCCGCCGCCCTTCATGCGGTCCGGCACCATTTGTGGACGGAAGAGACGGAGCCGTTTGCCGTCCGGAGCTTGGGCCACCATGCCCGCACCACCACCGCCCGCCATCATCTGCCGGCTGTCCAATCGAGATCGGCCGCACCACGATCCGCATTGTCGATTCCCCGGGGGCTGTCACCGAAAGGGGCCCGTAGTCTCAACCACAGATGACCACCGCAAGAAACAGATCCGAAACCGCAAGGCGAAGACGCAGCCGAACGAAACTGGGTGTCCGCTCCCTCATCCATGTTCCTCCGTGTCGATCTGTGGTTGGAGCTTTTTTCCATCTTCTGCTCCTCGTGCTCCTCTTCGTTTCACGAGTCACTTGCCTTGCCGGACCCTCGGGACCGATCACATGGGGAGCTACCGTCGATGTCGCCGCCGGCGGGTGGGGCCGAATGGTCCAGTTGAACAACGGCCAGTGGCTCGTGGTCTCCACCCTGTTTCCATCGAACACCAACAGCTCCCTTTCGCTCCTCCGCAGCACCGATTCCGGTCGCACCTGGTCCTCCGTTTCCCATGTCAACGAGGCCGGCCGCCAGCTCGACAATGGTGAACTGGTCGTTCTCCCGACCGGCGATCTGCTGCTGACGATGCGGTCGTTGATGGAAGGATCTTCCTATCGCCTGCCCGTCTACCGCAGCGCGGACAACGGCGTCACCTGGACCCACCTCTCGAACATCGATTCCAGCGAAGGCCGCGGCTATCGCGGACTGTGGGAGCCCGACTTCTGGGTCCTCGGCGACGGCCGCTTGATCGTCACCTACTCGAACGAAACGCACGACGGCTTCAGCCAGCTCATCTCGGAAAAGGTCTCCTCCGACAACGGCGCCACTTGGAGCTCGGAAACCACGGCGGTCTCGCAAATCGGCGGCGGCAGTCTGCGGCCCGGCATGTCGCAGGTCGCCCGCATGGCCGACGGCCGCTACATCCTCGTCTACGAAGTGGTGAACAGCGGCAACGCCGACGTCCACTGCAAGTTCTCCAATGACGGCACCAGTTGGCCCGCCGGCCTTGGCTCCAAGATCCCCTGCCAACACTGCGGCCCGTTTGTCGCCGCGCTGCCCGACGGCCGCCTCTTCGTCACGTCCTGTGGGAACGAAGTCTCCTTCAGCGAGGACTACGGCGAGACCTGGCAGAAGATCGACCCCCCGGCATGGAACGTCGGCTTCCTCTTCACCTGGCCCGCCATCTATTCGACCAAGACCCACGAGCTCGCCGTCATGGCTGTGTCGCCTTCGCTGAAACTGCGCTTTGGCTCGTTGGTTCCGCCCAAGGTTTGGCCCAACGAGTTCAACGAGACCTTAGCGGACGGCGACGATACCGGCTGGACCCGCTACGGCGGAAACATCTCCGTCGTCGCTGGCCAATATGTGATGGCGAACTCCAACACCCACGGCAAAGCCATGACCGGCGACGGCTTCTGGACCGACGGCACGCTGGAGGCCGACGTGACCCTGACCACCGCCAGCGGCGACGCCGGACTGCTCTTCCGCACGACGAACCCGGACTATGTCGGCCCCGACGATGCCTTCGGCTACTACGTGGGCTTGAATCCCGATGGCACCCTGATCCTGGGGAAGATGGCCGACTCATGGAACGCCCTAGGGTCCGCGCCAACGACCGTTCCGCTGAACACTCCGATCCATCTCAAGGTCGAGATCGCCGGCTCGAACTTCCGGATCTTTGTGAACCGAGAACCGCAGCCGAAGATCACGTGGACCGACTCCACCTTTCGCCGGGGCCAGATCGGCGTCCGCGCCTTCCAGACCGACGCGATGTTCGGCAACATCACCTACAGCAACGCCGTCCCGCTCCGTCTCGATGTTCACCGCGCCGGCGCCCGGCTCAACCTGATCTGGCCCCGTTCCGCCTTCCAAACGCTGGGCCTGCACACCGCGACTGCTGGGCCATCGCCGATCCATTGGACCGGCGTGTCCAACGCTCCGGCGCTGATCGACGAACGCTGGAGCGTCTCCGTGCCCGCCGGTTCCGAAGACCGCTTCTACCAGTTGATCGCACCGTGAAAACCGTTCTCCAACCCATCGCCTTCTACCTCAGAACCACCCAAACCATGAAGCTCCTCCGCCGAGCCGCCTGGGGGTAACTTCGTTTCTTGAAGGCAATGCCGGCCATTCCGGAACGTCCCGGAGCCGCCAGAGCAGCACCCCGTCGGCAGTGGATCAAACGACGGCTTGGCGTGGGCGTCCTTGAGCGGATTGGCGCCGGGTATTAGACCCGTAAGACCAACCCCATTCGATGGCTTCGCTTTTCTGTGGTTGAGGGGTAACCGAAACACCGTGCCGCGAATAGCGGAAACCTTGTTCAGCCAGACTTTTGACTTGAGTAGCACCTTTGGTGAACGAGGTCGCTCCACTGGGCACCCAAACATACATTTTGGGTGCCTCGCTGTTTTCAACGGGTAGCGGGCAGATCGAGGCGACCGGCGGTGAAGTAGAGCATGGTAATGAGGTTCCGGGTGGAGCGGAAGCCACGGGCCTTGCGCTTGACGGCGGAGAAGACGCGGTTGAGAGCTTCGATGTGCCGTTCGATCATCCGTGCGGTTTTCGCCATGGGCGCGAACAGCGCGGGCGTGTGGTTCGCCGCAGTCCAGCGCACCCAGCGGCACCAGGCGCGCCGTTTGCGCCGGGCCAGCGCGACGTCCGGGATCGCATAGATGGCTTGGAGGATCCGCCGCATCTGGTGCGCCTTCACGCTCGCCAGATTGCTTTTCAGCAGTCCGGCGTAACGCGCCGCCTGCGCGCCGAGATTCTCGCGCACCCTGGCGATGTAGGCCGGACCCATCTCGATCGAGACCTCCGTAATCGTCCGCGGAGGGCCGTTGTGTTCGCCGAGCGCGGTGACGAAGGCGCCCCACGTGGCCGCGACCTTGCCCGGCGTGGCGAAGCGCACGCGTCTGCCGATCAGGTCGCAAAACACGCCGACGCAATGATGCCCCTTGCGCACGCTCAACTGGTCGCATCCCACGCAGACCACTCCGTTCCAATCCACCTTGGGCCACGCCGCCTCGCCGGCCGCGATGCTCTCCCCACTCCACCGCTCGGGCGTCTCCTTGATCCACAACCGCACCACGCCATCCAGCTCGTCCCACGCGGTGCCGTCCTTCGGCGCAT
>JBBQXJ010000121.1:0-8484 GCA_038209745.1 Verrucomicrobiota bacterium | reverse complement strand
CGCCCCCTTCCACCACGGCCCGACCCGCCGTGTTCCGGATTTCGAACGTGCTGCCGGGCACGAGCGAACGCGCCACGGTGAAAATACTGCCCTCACGGACCGCCAGAATAGTCTCCATGACTGGCATCCCATCCTTCATGTGGCGGGCCATCTTCTCGAACTTCACCTCCGTGTTGGGCTGAAGCCGCACCGTGATGCCGGTGCGCCGGAGGAAAATGTCGACATGCGAATCCGCGCCCGTCCGCACCACCGCACCCTGGTTGAGGATGAACCGGGTCGTCTTCTGGACCGACATGGACTGGACCGGCCGCGCCTTCGCCATCACATAGACCTCCTTCTCGGTCAGGGCGACGAATGGGCCTCCGTTTTCGGAATAGGACGCGTCTCCCAAAAGGGCGATCACGACGGCGTTGGGAATGTCCTGTCCCTCGGGAGCCGCGCTGTTGGCCGGTGTTGAGGGCGAGGCACCGCTCGCGACGAGGGAGACACACAGCAACAAAGCGAGAGCGGCAACAGCCGCAACAATCCTTTTTCTCATGAATTCGATCATGTCCCTCAACAGGGTCCACCGCAATGGGGAGTAATCCTACTGTGGAGAAGTCCCGCCGGGACGGGCAGCCTTCCCCGTTTCCATCAGATCGTTGCCGGAGAGGAAACCTCCCAAAATCCACAAGCTGGCCTGCATTTTGCGCGCGTTCCCCTGGGGGGAAGGAGTAGGCCTACCCCGGGCTTTCAGACGGCCTCTCAGGGCGCGACTTGGTCGCTGACCCACTGGCGGGCTTGCTGGAAACCATCCTTCAGCGAGTCGTAGGCCTTTTGCGTGCCGGCTTTGACCGAGCTCCAGGTGGACTCGCTGGCGTCCTTGACCCCGGCTAGTTGCGTGTTGAGCGCGGTCCGCTTCTCGCGCAACGCCTGAAGCTTCGGTTTGGCCTCGGTCTTGAATGCAGCGCTCGCGCTTTCAATTTTGACGGAGAGTTTATCCATGTCCCGATCCAGCGCGGTCAGGCGGCCCTGCATGAATTCGACGAACTCTCCCTTTTGAGCGTAGGAATAATCCTTCATGTCCTGCGCGGCGTCCTTCGCCTCCGACTGCACGGCTTCCATCTGCTTGGAGGCGGGCTTGTCCTGGTTGCAGCCGGTCCCGAAGAGGGTGGCGGAGACAAGGGTGACGAGTATTGCGGTGTTTTTCATAGGTCGTGTTTTCCGGTGGATTGAAAGTTGAAATGCTCAGCCGGCCCCAAAGCCAAAGCGCTTTTCACTGCCTTGACCAGAAGATCCAGGGCGAATGGCTTGGGCAAAAATTCGGTGATCTCCAGCGATTCCGTCTGAAAAGGGGCGGAGCCCGATGCGAGAATGATGGGCAAGTCCCATCGGGCATTCCGCAGTTTCTTGACCAGCTCGAGGCCGGACAGCTTCGGCATGTCGTTGTCGGTGATCAGGAGGTCGAAGTTGGCCGGGTCGTGCTCCTCGGCGTGGAGAGCGCGCCAACCCGCTTCTCCGTCTTCGACGGTTTCCACTTCATAACCGGAACGGGCCAGCACCGTGGCATAGAGCCGGCGCGTGGGCTCGTTGTCGTCCACCACGAGGATCCTCTGACGCGGCTGGACCCGCTCGCCGGGTGCCCGATCGTCTCGCTGGAGTTCGACGACTGTTATCATGGCTCCACCCCTCCCAGGTCGACTGCGGAAGGACCGCGACCCGCCCCGGGGAGGGCGCCTTCCATCAAATCCGCCGGATCGAACAGCTCACCCAGGACGCTCAGCTCTACGATCTGCTGCGGCAGCATGCCCACCGCGTGGAGGCCGGTCGCGCCAGAGTAATCCCATAGCCAGTAGCGGTTCAGGCCGTCTTCAAATCCGCTCCCTTGACCGTAGGCCAAGGGAGTGAATTTCCGCACAATGACCCTGGCATCGACCGTGGAGTAGAACTTGACCCAGACTTTCTTCTCCTCCTGAACGGCTTGGTTGAAATGGGCGTGGTGGAAATTCACGGGTCGGATGGGTTGAAACCGGTTTGTTGTCTGACCTTTGAAACACTGATTTCCCCGGACCAGCCCAGAATGGCGAAGCCGGGGTACACTGCCGACAATCCTTCCTTCGCAATACGGCTTAGATCTTCGCATTTAGAATTTAGAACTTAGCGGACGCGGTGGGCGGATTCTATGGGGTGTAACCCTACCTCGAAGGATTCCGCAGGCGCGAAACGCCGCCATTTTGGGATGCAAGTCTCAATCCCCGGCCCGCGTAGTCCGTCTGCTTCATCGTTCTCGGTAGTTCTCCGGACTTCTCACGCGATCCAGCCGGTCCTCCCATGACCCTTCTTCATTTTGCAAAACTTTCCTAATACTGCCGCGCTTCTTTCGCCTAGTGGGGTCTTTACCCCATAGACCAACGAAAAGTGCTGTTGCCAATCTGTAAATGGTTCCGCCCCAACCTCCACAAATCGAGCACCGCGAGAAGTCCCGGAGCCCGGGCTCAGCCGACTCATGAAACCGAAACCCGACCTTTTGATGCAAAGCGAGACAACCCCTTGCGCCCGCACCCTCATCCGCGATCCGTGTGGACAGCGTCGTGGCTCAGCGCAAGCCGGCGCGCCCGGCGTCAACGATGCCCAGTGACGCACCCATCCATTCGGCGCCGCGCCGCGTCGGGACGGGTTCCCGGCTGTGGAACCGCGGGTTCGCCGGCCGCAGATTTAAGGTTTGCGGGTGGAAGATCCGTGGTGCCCCATGGATCGATCGGCTCCGATGATCCGGGCGACCCTCCGGGTGTTGAGCTTCTCCGAATGAAACGACGACCCTTGAAACTCAGCCGCTCCCGAACGCCAGCCCGTGGCGCAATCACGGTGCGGGACATCGTGCCCCCAGCCCCGGCAGCCCCCGCCTTTTCCATCGTGGGGATCGGATCCTCGGCTGGCGGACTCGAAGCATTGACCCGGTTTCTGGCCCACCTGCCGGCCGGAAGCGGTCTGGCCATCGTCATCGTCCAGCACCTGGATCCGACCCATAAGGGGATGATGCCGGAGCTGCTCCAGCGAGCGACGCCCATGAAGGTTGTCCAGGTCAAGGACCGCACCATCGTCGAGCCCGACCACGTCTATGTGATCCCGCCGAAGAAGGACATGTCCCTCCTGCACGGCGTCCTGCATCTGCTGGATCCGATCGAACCGCGCGGGCTGCGGCTGCCGATCGACTTCTTCTTCCGCAGCCTGGCCCAGGATCAACAGGAACAGAGCATCGGCGTGGTGCTCTCGGGCATGGGTTCCGACGGCACCCTCGGCCTGCGGGCGATCAAGGAAATGGCGGGCTTGGCCCTCGTCCAGGATCCGGCCACGGCCAAATTCGACGGCATGCCCCGCAGCGCGCTGGACGCCGGCATGGCCGACATCGTGGCCTCGCCGGAGGAACTGCCCGCGAAGATCCTCGCCTACCTGAAGCGCACTCCCCTGCTCGTCCCGGCGGAAGCGCCCATCCCGGACAAGACCCAGAGCGCGTTCGAGAAGGCGATCATCCTCCTGCGGGCGCGCACCGGCCACGACTTCTCCCTCTACAAGCACAGCACCCTCGTCCGCCGGATCGAACGGCGCATGGGCGTCCATCAGATCGCCAAGATGGCCGTCTATGTGCGCTACCTGCAGGAAAACCCGCAGGAGCTGGATCTGCTCTTCAAGGAGCTGCTCATCGGGGTGACGAACTTCTTCCGCGATCCCGAAGTCTGGGAACTGCTGCTCAAGGTCACGCTTCCCACCCTCCTCGCGAAACACGGTCCCGGCGGGACGCTCAGGGCCTGGGTGGCCGGTTGTTCCACCGGCGAGGAAGCCTTCTCCCTGGCCATGGTCTTCCGCGAAGCCGCGGAAAAGACCAAAAGCCGCAGCCGGGTCGCCCTGCAGATCTTCGCCACGGACCTCGACCAGGACGCCATCGCCAAGGCGCGCCAGGGGACGTTCCCGGCCAAAATCTCCGCCGACGTGTCCGAAGCGCGGCTGAGGCGCTTCTTCGTCAAGGAAGACAAAGGCTACCGGGTGAGAAAGGAGATCCGCGAGATGGTGATCTTCGCCCCGCAGAACCTCATCATGGATCCGCCCTTCACCAAGCTGGACATCGTGAGCTGCCGCAATCTGCTGATCTACCTCACCCACGAAGTGCAGAAGAAGCTGATGCCGCTCTTCCACTACAGCCTGAATCCCGAGGGCATTCTCCTGCTCGGCAGCGCCGAGACCGTCGGCAGCTCCACCGATCTCTTCGAGCCGCTCAGCGCCAAGGCCCGGGTCTTCAAACGCAAGGAAACCTCTCTCCGGCCCGAACGCGTCGAGTTCCCGGCCTCGTTCAGCGGGACCCAGATCAAAGAATTGGAGAACCGGCCGGTCGTCCCACCCCCGGCCAGCCTCCAGGACCTCGCGGACCACCTCGTCCGCCAAAGACACGCGCCCCCCGCCCTGCTCGCGACCGAGAAGGGCGACATCGTCTACATCAGTGGCCGGACGGGAAAGTATCTGGAGCCGGCCGCCGGCAAGGCCAACTGGAACCTCTTCGTCATGGCCCGCGACGGTCTCCGGCAGGAGCTTTCCGAGGCCTTCCCTCGCGCGCTGCGCCAGACGGAATCGATCGTGCTCAAGGGAATCAAGGTCGAGACCAACGGTGGGGCGCAGTGGGTGGATGTCACCCTCCAGCGGATCGACGAAACCGGGCCGTTGCTGGGCCTGGTGCTGGTCGTCTTCACCAACGTGATGCCTCCCGCTTCGGGCTCTGCGGACACCTCGGACCCCGGCCGCGCTTCGAAGAAATCCGCCCGACACGACCGGCTGGCGGAACTGGAAGGGGAGCTCCGCCGAATCCACAGCGAATCCCGCACCGTCCACGAGGGGATGCAGACCTCGCAGGAAGAGGCCCGCTCGGCCAACGAAGAACTCCAGTCCACCAACGAGGAGCTGCAGTCCACCAACGAGGAGCTCACCACCTCGACCGAGGAGATGCAGTCGATGAACGAGGAGCTGCAGACGCTCAACGCCGAGCTCCAGGCCACGGTAAGCGACCTGTCGCGGGCCAGCGACGACATGAAGAACCTGCTGAACAGCACCGACATTGCGACCCTCTTTCTGGACAAGAATTTCAACGTCCGCCGGTTCACTCCGCAGGCCACCACCATCATCAAGCTCCTCCCCGGAGACGTCGGCCGTCCCATCACCGATCTGACCTCCGAGCTGGAGTATCCCGCGTTGCTCCACGATGCGCGCGCGGTGTTGCACACCTTGGACTCGTCCGAAAAACCGATCTGCGCCCGCGACGGGCGCTGGTTCAGCGTCCGCATCATGCCCTACCGCACGGTCGACGACCGGGTGGACGGCGTGGTCATCACCTTCGCCGACATCACCGTGGCCAAGACTCTCGAAGCGAAGCTGCTCGCCAAACAGGCCGGCCTGGAGAGGCGGTTCACGGACGAGGCCCCCAAGCGGGTGCGGTCGAAAGGCCGTCGCGCCGGAATCGACTGAACGCCATCTATCCGATCCATGAATCGTCCCCCAAAAACCTCGGTTCCGGCCACCGACCTGCGCCGACGGGCCGAAGCGAGGATGCAGCTGCATCCCACAAAGAACGGCGCACGGCTCGAGGTCGCGGCGGCGGTGGAAGATCCCCGCCGGCTGCTGCACGAGCTCCAGGTCCATCAGGTCGAGTTGGAGATGCAGAACCGGGAGCTGCTCGCGTCCCGCGACCGGAGCGAGGCGCTGCTGGAAAAATTCACCGACCTCTACGACTTCGCCCCGATCGGATACTTCACCGTCGATGAAATGGGCCGCATCCTGGAAGCGAACCTCACCGGCGCGGCCACGCTGGGATTCGAACGGTCGCGATTGATGAAACGGCGGCTCTTGACGTTCGTGGATGCGGCTTCCCGGCCGACCTTTCTGAGATTCCTCGAACGGACCTTCGAAGGAGCGGCGAACAACGTCTGCGAAGTCCCCTTGGCGAAGCCCGATGGCACCCGTTTCTTGGCGCGCCTTCATGGGACCGTCGCCCTGCCTTTCGACGGAAGTCCCAGACTGTGCCGGGTGGCGCTCTCGGACATCACGCACGCCAAGCAGGCCGAGGAGGCGTTGCGGCGCAACGAGGCGCTCTTCTCCGAACTGATCGGTCAATCGCCCGTGGGCGTCTATGTCGTCGATTCCGCCCTGCGCCTGCAACAGGTCAACACCACGGCGATGCCGGTCTTCAAGAACATCCCCGAACTGATCGGGCGGGAGCTCGTCGAAATCCTCCGCGTCCTCTGGCCGGCGAAACTCGCGGCCCAGATTTTTGAACACTTCCGGCACACGCTGTACACCGGCCAACCGTATCTTTGCACCGCGTTCTCCGAGCGGCGGAACGACACCGGCACGATGGAGGCCTACGAATGGCAGCTGCGACGCATCACGATGCCCACCGTCGGCTACGGCGTCGTCTGCTTTTTCAGCGACGTCACCGAACGCCGACAGGCGGAGGCAATGCGGCTCCGGCTGGAGGTGATCACGGCTTCGAACGAGAAACTGGAGATGGAGATCGAACGGAGACGCAAAGTGGAGGATGACCTCCGCAAGAGCGAGCTGCGGCAGGACCGTTTGCTGCGGGAGTCCCGGGTCCTGCAGGGACAATTGCGCCTGCTCTCCCGTCAGGTCATCAAGGCGCAGGAAGACGAACGGAAACGAGTGAGCCGCGACCTCCACGACGTCATCTCCCAGACCCTGACCGGCATCGGCCTCCGCCTGGCCAACCTGAAAGCGGGATCGATCGGTAAAAATGCCTCGGACTTAGGCCGCGAACTGGCCCAGACCCAGCGAATGGTGCTCCGATCGGTCAACCTCGTGCACGAGTTTGCCCGCGACCTGCGGCCGACGGTCCTCGACGATCTCGGGCTGGTTCCCGCGCTCCATACCTTCATGAAGAGTTTCGCGGCGCGGACCGGTCTCCGCACCGGCCTGACCGCCTTCGCGGCCGTGGAAAAGATCGATATCGCCCGACGCACCGCGCTCTTCCGGGTCGCCCAGGAAGCGTTGACCAACGTCGCCCGCCACGCGCATGCCACCCGGGTGGACGTCATCATCGCGAAGACCGCCGGCGGTCTCTGCATGACGGTAAAGGACAACGGTCGGTCCTTCAGCGCGGAACACGCCCTCAAGTCAGAAGGCGGTCAACACCTCGGCCTGCTCGGCATGAGGGAACGACTGGAGATGGTCGGCGGAACTCTCTCCATTGGATCCGCCTCGGGCAAAGGAACCGCCGTCACGGCCGAGCTTCCCATCCGCAAGGCCCGCAAGGCCCTCAAGGATCAGACTCCGACGGCCCGACCCACAAAAATCACCGTTCAAAAACCATGAACCGAATCACCGTCCTGCTGGCGGACGACCATACGATCGTGCGCGAGGGGTTTCGCAAAATGCTGGAGATGGAGGCCGACTTCGAGATCGTCGGTGAAGCACCGGATGGCCGCGAGGCGGTCGCCCTCGCCGCCAAGTTGTGCCCCGACGTGGTGCTCATGGACATCGCCATGCCCCGGCTCAACGGGCTGGAAGCGACCCGGCAGATCCTCAAAGTGGCCACCATAACCAAGGTCATCATCCTTTCCGCCCACAGCGACCATGCCTACGTGGACAGCGCCACCGAGTCCGGTGCCCAAGGATTCCTGCTCAAACAGACCTCTTCCCAGGACCTGTGCCGGGCGATTCGGAAGATTCATGGCGGAGGAACGTTCTTCAGCCCTCCCATTTCGCGCCGGATCGCTCGGCTCCACCCGCCGTCGCTCGACCGCTCGGGGGCCAAGCAGCGGAAGGCCTCCAAGCTGACCTCCCGCGAGATCGAGGTCCTCCAGTTGATCGCCGAAGGCAAGGCCAACAAGGAGACGGCCTCGGCGCTGGGCATCGGCGCGAAGACCGTGGAAAAGCACCGCGAACACCTGATGGAGAAGCTCGACATCCACGACACCGCCGGTCTCACCCGCTACGCGATCAGCGCGGGCATCATCGAGAGCAGCGTCCAGTTGACCATCCTCGAGTAGCCACCTCCAGAAGCCGAAAGGGCGCCGCCCCGTGGTTGAACCCGGCAATGTGGCAGCGCATGCCATTCAGGCCAATGCAGCGACGCACTGTGTTCTGTGTAAAACAAGGCACTACCACATTGCCGGGTTCAACGTCCCCCGCCCGGATGGCAAAGATCCCTACATGGAGCCCGCATGACGGAGACCCCACCCCAACTAACAGTGATGATTGGTAGATCAGCAGAAGGCCCCCAGCCCCGACCCTCTCCCCGTCGGATGGGGAGAGGGAGGCTGGAAGCCGGGTGAGGAGACGCCACCGTATCAGCGAACCCATCCAGACAGTTTGGCATCAATCCCACACATGATGCGGTCTCGAAAGGGCGGCCGCTAAGCGGACCGCCTCAGCCGGAGAACACCCAGCACCGCGCCGGCGCCGAGCACGAGCGAAGCAGCACCAGGTTCGGGCACGGGCACCATTTGG
>JBBQXJ010000120.1:0-8619 GCA_038209745.1 Verrucomicrobiota bacterium | reverse complement strand
CCACCGGCGTGCTCTCATACTCGGCCCCGCCCACCTCCCAGCTCTCGTCGAGTCCCAACAACCGTTCAAAGGCCTTTTCAGGTATCATCGGACCTCACCATGCCATATCCTCCTTCAGCCACTGCAATCAGCGAGGAACCTTGTTTTTGCGTTTTTAGACGACAACTGGACAATCCAACGGTGCGCTTGAACGATGACCCATAAAAAACAAAGCGGAGAATGTCGGTGGTCGAAGACAATGGACCGATTATTGTAGCATGTGAGGTAAATTTTTCGACCGCAAATTTCTGCCATCATGGGCTCAAGAATGATTGGATAAGTGAAGTCAGACCCAGATCCAGATTCGTATGTTAAAAACCGTTTGCCGGTTAAACCGGCTGTTTGTTCTCTTGCTAATCATCGCCGGCGTGACGTTGTCCGTTCGCGGAGCGCAGTCGCCTGAAATCTCCGGCGTCACTTTTCCGCAAAGCTTTATCGTGGTCGGCCCCGTGACCAATTCAGAGATTTTTGCGAACGCCTCCGTTTGTGATGGCGTGGGCAATACTTTTGTCACCGGCTCATTCGAGGGACTCGCCACTTTTGGCACGAACGCATTGAACAGTTCTGGCGGCTTTGCCCAAGACGACGTTTATCTGGCGAAATACGACCCTGCCGGGAATGTGCTCTGGGCGCGCAGCGCGGGCGGCACGAGCAAAGAATATGGGCTGGCCATCGGTCTTGACGGGGCGGGCGGCGTTTTTCTAACCGGCACTTCGGACAGCTATCCGTTCAAAATTGGAACCAATCTTTTTTACAACGTTGCCAAATCCATGTTTGTGGCGCGCTATGATTCGAACGGGAACCTCCTCTGGGCCCAGTCCGGCGGCTCGCCCAGTGTTTTCGCCCCGGCGGTGATGACCGTCAACAGTTTGGCGCACGATCCGTCCGGCAATGTCATCGTGGCGGGAAGTTTCATAGGCTCACCCCTCATAACGGGACTGGCGAGCAGCGTCAGTCTCACCAATAAAAGCGCTTATGACGGAGATATGTTCCTCGCCAAATACGATCTCAACGGCGTCCTGCTCTGGGCCAAAAACTATGGCGGCACCAACACCGAGACCGCTTCCGCCGTGGCGACGGACAGTACGGGAGCCATCTACGTTGCGGGCGGTTATCAAACCAGCACCACCTTCGGAGCGCAAACCTACACCAACTTGGTGGAACGGCTTTTGCTGGCCAAGTTCTCCGCCGCCGGCAATTTGGTTTGGGTTTCCAATTTGAGCGACGCCACCAACAGCAACCCCGGTCATAGTTTTTCCATCGCCATAGACGCGGCTGACCGCATCACGATGGATTTTCAGGGCAACCTCAGTTCCATTCCCTTCAATTATCGCGGCACAAACTTCAATTTGAGCAATGGCGCCCTCAACCTGCTCGCGCAATTCGACAGCGGCGGAAATTTGTTATGGCTCCGAAAATCGCCCTATTACGCTGGCCGCGCCACGCTTGCGGTGGACAAGCAAAACAGTATTTATCTCGGTGGAAATGCTGGTCTCTTGAGTAGCGGCACGTCCAGCCAGCTTTCGTTGGATGTGGTCAAAATGTCTTCCAGCGGCGATGGCATTTGGACGAACGTCGTCCAGCGCGGAAGTTTCGGGCCGGGGCTGCCCACCGTCAGCGTGGACGATTCCTACGTCGCGCACGTCTCCAGCACCATGAGCGGCGGGGACAAGGGAAATTTTATCACCGTTGGCTGGACGAACATTTATCCCTTCCAAGGCTTCGGTCAGAATCAACTCCTGTTCCAGATCGCCGCCAGCTTCCTGCCCGTGCCACCGGAATTTTTGCAACAACCGACCAACATGGTCTTCCAACCGCCGAAAGGATTGACGAACACCGCGCTGGCCCGCGCGTGGCCCTCTCCAAGTTATTTCTGGTATAAGGACGGTGTAAAAATTACCAGCCAGACAAACTTTTTCCTCGCGCTCGGCCCGACCGGTTTCACCAACCAAGCCAGCTACTTCGTCGTCGCCTCCAATGCCTACGGCATGGCCACCAGCATTGTCGTCAACGCGCAGGCAGGCATCGCCTTTGCGCCCGCACCGCCGACCAACATCACTGTGGTCGTGGGCGGGACGGTGGTCATTTCCGGCGGAGGCACGGGCGTCACGCCAATCTCCAGTTATCGTTGGCGATTCAATGGCACGAATCTCGCCAATGCCACTGGGGCAACATTGACGCTGACGAGCATCACGAGTGCTCAAAGCGGAAACTACACGCTGGTCATCTCCAATTCCACCGGTGCAATTACGAGCGCCCCGCCAACCGTGGTGACCGTTTTGGAAGTAGGTTCCATTGATCCCAGTTGGACCGCGGGGTTAAACTGCTTGAGCTTGCAGTCGCTCGTCCGAAGTCCTGATGGAAGTTATTATGTTGCAAACGGCTCGACGGTAGGACGAGACCTTGCGAACGGGATATTGGATACGAATGTTTTTCTGTATCACTTTTGGAAGAATGTTTCCGGCCAATATTCCGGGCCAAACGTTCTGTTGCGTGAACCCAACGGAAAAATCCTGGTCGGTGGCACCTTCACCACGTATTTACCCACCCCGCAGACAATCACCAATGTCTATCGGTTGGCACGCTTGAACACAGACGGTACTTTAGACAGTTCATTCAATGTCGGTAACGGTCCGCTCGACATCCCTGATGGCTTCAACGGGCTTTACACAAAAGTGAACAGCTTAATCCGTTTGACCAATGGCCAGTATCTGGTCGCTGGTTTATTTAACCAGTTCAACGGAAAGGCACGCACCAATCTCGTGCGGCTGAACAACGACGGCTCGTTGGACAACTCTTTCCCCAGCCACTCGTTCAAACCGAATGCCAACTACCCGAGCTCGGCGTTTGGCAGCGTGAGTCAAATCGTGTTGCAGGCGGACGGAAAACTTCTGGTCGGCGGCCAGTTTGAAGCGATGGATGGCGTCACTAACAACGCCCTCATGCGACTGAATTCCGACGGAACAATCGACACCTCTTTCTCGCAGGCCAATGGAGCTTTTGGGCGCGTGAATGGCATCTTGCCGCTGGCCGACGGTCGGATTTTGGCGGTTGGCGCTTTTGCGTATGCCACCAATACCGGCGTTATCCGCTATTACACGAATGGTGAGCGCGATCCAACTTGGCTCGGAAAAGCCCCTGGCGAAGTATATTCCATCACCTTGCTCCAAAATAATAAACTGCTGCTGACGGGAAATGGATTTATTCGCAGATTTACCTATGACGGTTTGAACGACACCAATTTCTACACTGGAACTTATTTCGACGACAAGTTCACTTACACCGCCGTGCTGGAACCGAGTGGAAACGTCACCGTCGGCGGAGATTACGGTCTTCGGCGCCTGCTCTTGGAGACAACCCCGCAACTTGTCCCCACTTTTTCCAGCGGCTCCGGCGGCGCCGTGGTCAATGGCCAATTTCAATTCTCTGCGTGCGGAGGGATGGATGGCCAGACCGTCATCGTGCAAGCCTCCGTCAATCTCATGACTTGGGTTGATGTGAGCACGAATGTCGTTACCGGTGGTTGCATCAGTTATACCGATCCACAGGTGCCGGCTCTGCCCAATCGTTACTATCGTTTGTCGATCCTGCCATGAGGTCGGTGAAGGTGCTGACTTTTTGGCGGTAGTCTGGCTGGTTTGCTGCAAAATGATTTGCTCAAAGCTCAATGGATTTCATCATTGTTTCTGCTGAAATCATTTACCCAAGATGTTGTTCATTAGGCCGTTTGCGTTTTTTTTTCGGCAAAAGCTGGGTTGAAGTCTGCCATTGGGAAGACGGCGTTCGTCGGCGAACGAGCACACTTGGCACTCTCCTGCTCGTCGTTCACAGCTACTATCCCCAGACGGTTCCGGGGCGCAAACTTGGAACCCGGGCAGCCTGGATGAGCATTGTCTGAGCGGTGGTGTCAAAAGTCCGGGCTGGTGTTTGGGGCAACCGGGCGTGGTCATCGGTCCGAAAGCGGTGGTGCGGCCAGGACGGGCTCTCGGGTCGCAGAACGGAGGACGCAGGCGTTGCCGATGAGCACGTCCGGAACTTTTAGTTGGCACACCGGGAGCGTCCCGTATCGTCCCTCGAACAGTTTTACGACCGCCTCCTGAATTATGGGTTTCCCGCGCTTCGCTTCGCTCAAGCAGTTCTTCCTCGTCTCCGCGCTGTTGGCCGTCGTGCTGGGCTTCCTGTGCCGCCGGAGCTTCGAGTCGGGGGAAGCCCACTTCTCCAATGACGGTCGGTTGGGGATCATGCAGACCGAGGCCTTCGACATGCCGGAGGCGCTCCATGGAATGTGGTTCGAGTATTGGTGGCTGGGCACCTATGCCGGCGAGGCGCCCCCGACGGGCAATCTGATGCTGCTCAGCCTCCTCGGACCGGTCTGGTTCGCGAAGCTGCTCGTGCCGGTCTCGATGTCCTTCCTCGGCGTCTGCGCCTGGATCCTTTTCCGTCAGCTCAAGGCGTCGCCCGGTGCGGCCATTGTCGCCGCGCTCGCGATGGCGCTGAACTCGAACCTCTTCTCCAACGCCTGCTGGGGTCTTGGCACCCGGGCCATGACGGTCGGCTACTTCTTCCTGGCCATCGCGGCGCTGAGCGATTGGTCGGGCAGACGCGGATGGATCCGGGTGGTTCTCGGCGGTTTCGCCACCGGCATGGGCGTGATGGAAGGCGCGGACAACGGCGTCATCCTCAGCCTCTACGTCGCGGCCTTCGTCCTCTTCAAGACGATCACCGACGGCGGGTTCAAGGCCGGCAATCTGGTGGGTGGTTTTTCCAGGATGATCGTCGTGGTCGTCTGTGCCGTGGCCATCGCCATGCACTCGATGATCTCGCTCTTCAACGCGGCGATCAAGCCGTTGGAGGATGGCTCCGGCCCGGTGCGTTCCGCCCAGGAAAAGTGGGAGTTCTCCACGGACTGGAGCCTCCCGCCGATCGAGACTTTGCGCGTCCTGATCCCCGGTCTCTACGGCTACCGGATGGACACGCCGGACGGGGGCCAATATCGCGGCGAAGTGGGCCGGTCAGCCGGGTGGAACCAGAATCTCCAGGGGCTGGCCCGGCATTCGGGCGCGGGCGAATACGCCGGCCTCTTCGTTGTGCTCATGGCCGGATTCGGCGTCGCCCAATCGTTCCGGAAGAAGAACCCCGTCTTCACTCCGAAGGAGGCGCTGCTGGTCCGCTTCTGGGGCGGGGCGGCCCTCGTCTCGGTGCTGTTGGCCTGGGGTCGTTTCGCTCCGTTCTACCAGCTGATCTACCACCTTCCGTATTTCAGCTCGATCCGGCTTCCGATCAAATACATGCACCCCTTCCACGCCTTCACCGGCATCCTCTGCGCCTATGGCCTGACGGCTCTGGCGCGGGGCTACATGGGGTCGGCGGCCAAGGCCGGCACTGGCGTGACGGAGAAGTTCAAGCTCTGGTGGAAGCAAACGACCAGACAGGACCGTTGGATCGTGCGGTCGGTGGTGATCCTAGGCGGCTTGTTTGCTTTTGGCTGGGTCCTCTTCAGCCAAGCGGCCTTCAACAGCGTCAAGCAGGACAAGACTCTGGAGATCGCGTCCGCCATGGTGGCCCAAGGCTACGATGTCGCCAAAGCCAAGGCGGAGGCGCCGGGCTACGTTGGCGGCAACAGCCAGCTGAAGGTCGAGATCCAGCAAACGGCCGACTTCGCCATCCGAGAAGTCGCGGTCGCCACCGTGGTCTTCGCCGCGAGCGGGGCGCTGCTGCTCTTCGGTCTCAGCGGCTGGTGCGGCGGTGGGCGGCTCATGTGGTTCTGGGTCGCGGCCGGCGTGCTGGTGGTCGCGGATCTGGGCCGGGCGGATCAGCCGTGGCTGCACTACTTCAACTACAAGGAGAAGTATCAGACCAACGGCCTGCTGGAGATCCTCCGCAAGGAACCGTGGCAGCAGCGCGTCGCTTATCCGCGCCTGCGTCTGGAAGGCAGCAAGGCCTTCCAGATTCTCGGCCAGATCTACCAGCAGGAGTGGATGCAGGAGCAGTTTCCCTATTATCGGATCCAATCGCTGGACATCACCCAGGACCCGCGCCCGCCCGCCGACAAGGTCGCCTTCATGTCGGCCCTCGGCGGCAACAAGACCGCGCGGATGTGGCAGCTGACCAATACCCGGTTCCTCCTCGGACTTTCGGACAACCAGTTCGTCGCTTCGCTCAACGGGATCTTCGATTCCGAGAAGAAGCGGTTCCGCGTGCACACTCCGTTCAACGTCTCCCAGGACCCGAAGTCCGGGAACTTCTCGGTCGAGACCAACACCGCCGGCCCCTTCGCCCTGATCGATTTCAGCGGCGCCCTTCCCCGCGCGGGCCTCTACACCCAGTGGCAGGTCATCACCAACAGCGCCGACGCTCTGGCCCGGATCGCCGATCCAGCCTTTGACCCGGCCAAGGAAGTCGTCCTGTCGACCGCGCCCTCCATCCAGCCCTCGCGCGACGCGACTCCGGGCAAGGTCACGATCGACTCCTATGACTCCCGTCTCATCCGGATGAAGACCGAGTCGGTCGCTCCGTCCGTGCTGCTCTTCATCGAGCACTCCGAGCCGGCGTGGAAGGCCTACGTGGACGGCCAACCCGTGGAGACCCTCCGCGCCAACTACCTCGCCCGAGGCGTCGAAGTGCCGGCTGGAAACCACATGGTGGAATTCCGGCTCTACTCCGACAACAAGGGCATCTACCTCACCGTCGGTTCCCAGATCCTTGCCGCGCTGCTGCTCTGCGTGGTCCTGGTTCCCGTGCGGAAAATCGAAGACGGGCCGACTGCCCCATGAGCCACCAGGACACCTACTATCGGCAGAACGAAGCCTACGCCGAATTCCTCGCCGGCTGGGACGAGGGCTTCTACGCGAAGTATGCCGATTCGCTTCGGCCAGCCCGCCCCGGCGCGCGCGTCCTGGACATCGGTTGCGGCGTCGGCCAGGTCGTCGACCGTCTGACCAAGGGCGGATTCGAAGCGCATGGCGTGGACGTCTCCGAGCCGAACATCGCCAAGGCCCTCCAACATTCCGAGCGCTGCCAGATCTACGACGGACGGCGGCTGCCCTTCCCCGACGGCCACTTCGCCAGCGTCGGCGCGCTCAACGTGCTGGAGCACGTCGACCAGCCGGAAGCCTTCATCGCGGAGCTCGTCCGCGTCGTCGAAGTCGGCGGCAGGATCACCCTTTCCAGTCCGAACTTCCTCCGCGCGCTCGGTGCCCGCGACTACCACCCGACCATGCGCGGCCTCGGCAACAAGTGGCGCAACTGGCGCCGCCTCCGCGCCAAGGCGAAACTCATGCGCACCGCGCCGGACCAGGTCCGTTTCGACCGCATGACGCCCATCGTGCGACAGCCCTTCCAGCCCGACGACGACGCCATCGTGGCGACCAATCCGCTGGAGATGCGTTTCTTCCTCGAACGCGCCGGGTGCGTCGTCGAATCGGTCTCGTGCTGTGACCGCTATGTGGCCAAGCCGGTGGACTTCCTGCTGAACCTCGGCCCGTGGCGCTTCGTGATGTTCAACGCGTTTTTGGTGGCGCGGAAAACACTTTGAATCGAGGCGAAGATTTGGGCGATCAAGCGGTTTGATTTGGCCACTGTAGTTTTTTGCCATCGTTATGAAATATCTGTCCCGAGCGACATCGCCGAGATGAAGGCCCGCGGCTACGAATCTCACACAATCGATGAAGCAGAGGTCCAGTTTAGTCGGGGCATTGTGGCCGAGGAATTTTGCCAGCAGATTCGTGAGGCCTTTGCAGGTGTTGTCTTGGGAGCGGGGATTGGCCTGGGCCAGGCGTTGGCACTGGACGACTACGCAGACAAGGCGACACAGGTCGCTTGTCGTGCCCGGGATGAGAAGGAGGATTGGTCCCGCATTCCATCTCGCAGCCTTCACGACTCTTTTGCGTTCTTCGATGCGGCAGGGATGTGCTTTCACCTGCCGGCCTATATGATCGGCGAGTTGACGGGCGACGCGGTCCATTCACCCGCTTGGACACTGACCGGCTCCGACAGGCTTTCCGTGGACAAGTTTTCCCTGCTTTCTTCGACCCAGCGGGCAGTGGTCCGGTCGTTCCTCAAGTTTGTCCTGGAAGATCCGGATCACGCTTTGGACCGGGACAAAATCCAGCAATCCCTTGACGGGCTCTGGAAGGCAAAGGATCCAAATTGAGAATGAATTCTGCCATCGATTTAGCCATGCGCTTTCTCCTTCTGACCCTCGCTTTCACCATGACCTCGACTCAAGGCACTGCCGCCGCTCCGATGTATCCGTCCTCGCCGAAGCACCGGCATTTGCCGCGCACCCAGTCCAGCCAGCTCTCCAGGCGGTGGCGGGCCCGGGCGGGCTTGACCGTGTGCTGGTAGATGTCGCGCAGCTCCAGCCGGACGAGGTAGGCCTGCCCGGTCGCCAGGTGTTTCTAGTCGAGGTCTTCCATCCGCTCCTCCTGGCGCTCCGTCAGGTTTTCCGGGTTCTTGCGGAACAGATAAAGGGTCTTGTGCAGCGCGCGTTTGGCATCCGGCCCGGCTGCCGCCTCCCGCCGCCGCACCTGATCGACCGCGTCGCCGACCAGGGCGCTGACGTGGAACGGGTCAAAGACG
>JBBQXJ010000119.1:0-8649 GCA_038209745.1 Verrucomicrobiota bacterium | reverse complement strand
TGCACGAACTCGATGGGGTCCTCGATGGTGATGATCTTGCAGCGACGCTCGCGGTTGATCGCGTCGATCATGTAGTTGAGCGTCGTGGTCTTGCCGGCGCCGGTGGGCCCGGTGATGAGGAAGAGGCCGTTGGGGCGGCGGGCGAGATCGTCCACCCTGGCGGGCAGGCCGAGTTCTTCGCGCGACGGGATACGCTCGCCGCAGAAGCGGATGCTCATCTCCGGATGGCCGTTGCGACGGTAGAGGGTGATGCGGATGCGGCCGACCTCGGGATGGCGGCGGGAGATGCAGAGCTCCCATTCACGCTCGAACGTCGCCAACTGCTCCACGGTCAGGAGATGGGCGGCGATGGTGTCGAGCTGCTCCTCGCGAAGGCTGTCGGCCGAGGCCACGATGATCTCGCCGGTGATGCGGAACGTGGGCGGCATGCCGGCCACGAGGTGGAGGTCGGAAGCGCCGAGGTCGCGGGCTTCCTCCAGAAAGCGGTCGAGAATGGAGCGGGTCATCGGTGAAAAATCTGTCCGAGCCAGCGACCGGCGCGGCGGAGCATCCCGGTGTTGGACAGCTCGCGACGAAGCTGCCGGGCGAAATGGCATTGAGGATCCAGCTCCAGTGCGTGGGCCAGCGCCGATTCGGCCAAGCGGACGAGGCCGAGGCGGCTTTGGCAGGTGGCGACGGTGGCCCAGACGATGGCGTTGCCGGGATTCCAATCGACCGCGATCTGCGCGCTCTTCAACGCCTGGGCGAACTGCTCGTAGAACATCTGGATCCGCGCGGCGAGCCACGCCACGGACCAGTCGCGATCGCAACCGCTGATCGCGCGCTGGAGGCAGACCTCGGCCATCGCTTCGCGGCGGGAGAGGAAGACATCGGCCCGGGCGAGCCAAAGATAGGATCCCTCACCCCTCTCCGAGAAGGCGGCGTCGGAAAAGGTCATGGCCGCGTCGAAGTCGCCGAGCCGACCGAGGACAACGGCCTTGGCCGAGAGAAGTTCCGGATCGTGCGGGAAGCGCTCCAAGGCTTGCTCCGCCCACTGGTTGGCCTGGTCGAAATCGCCCAGCTCGATCAGCGCCCGGATCTGCCCGCCCCAGGCCGCGGCGGCGGTGGTGTCGAACTCCAAGGCCCGCCCATAGAGCCGCAGCGCCTGCTCGAAGTCGGCCGCTTCGAACGCCGTCTTGGCGTCGAGCAGGCATTGGTTTTCGCCGCTCGCCAGCCGGGGAGGCGGCCGGTTCCCGGAGGATTCTCCCTCGAACTCCAGATGGACGAATCGGCTCATGGCGATGGGCTGGGACTCCAGGATTGGTCTTGAGACGGACGGATTACGAAAGGGTGCTCTCGGGCTTGTAGCTCCGATGGCCGAACGAACCAATCCTTTTTCCGGACGGTCTCATCGGTTGTCTATGTGGTCGGTTGCGACGGGAAACGGCCGGTCGACCCAAGGGCCGACCGGCCCGCCTCCTTGGCGGAGCAACGGCCGACACCGCCCCCAGTGCGATCGCCTGCCTGGCCGGTAAACACCGCATCGTCGTGATCGAGGGCGACAGGGTCTTTGTCCGCCAATCTCGGCCGGAAGAAGAAGGAGAAGCACGGATGAGTCCCCCTGGCCCAAGGGAGTGTTGGAGTGTTGGGTTGCTGCACAAAACAAAACTCCATTACTCCTCTCCCCGATGCTGACCCTGTCCAACCGCTCGGTGTCCTACGACGGCTCCCGCATCCTGCGCGGGGTCGACCTGACCGTGCCGAAGAACAGCCTCGTCTGTCTCATGGGCCGCAACGGCGTCGGCAAGACCACCCCGCTCCAGGCCATCATGGGACTGGTCCCGGCCGACGAGGGCCAGGTGTCGCTCGAAGGCCGTGTTCTTGATGGTATGAAGGCCGCCGGCCGTTCCCGCGCCGGCCAGCAAGAACAGCTCGCCATCGCCCGCGCTTTGTTGACCGATCCCAAGATCCTCATTCTCGACGAACCCGCCGAAGGCCCCATGGCCAACCTCAATGACGCGGTGGTGAAGCAGCGTCTGAGGGTGTAGACGCCACGCGTTGGTCGAGAAAGTGATGGGAGGCTCGGAGGCAGGCCCCTTCGTTTTCCTCCAGATCCTACCCCCCTGAAACAAATCCGCCCCGGAGCCAAACGGCTTCGGGGCGGACTGCGTTTCAGGGCGGGAACAGGCGGCTCACTCGAGCTTGGGCAGGGGCATCTTCTCGCCCAGCTTGAGGTAGTTCCAGATGGCGTCGATCTGCTTGTAGGCGTCGCCATCGAGGATGTCGGCATAGGGGCTTCGGCCTTCTTCGTCGAAGTAGGCGGGCATTTTTGTGTTGGGATCGACCATCACCGGGTTGCGCAGCCAGCGGCGGAAATAGGGGGCGCGGATCCGTTCGTCCACATGGACGAAATTGATGCCGGGCGCTTCGAAAGCCTGGGCGTGATAGCTGCCGACCGAGTGGCAGGCGGTGCAGGAGAAACCGCCGATCGGGCCGACGAGCTTTTGGCCGATCGCCGCGAGGTCTTCCTTGACCGGGCTGTCGGCTTCCGGAGCCGCGCTGACGCCGTGCTGGTGGGCCATGCCCTCGGTCAACAGCTTGGCCCGCTCTTCGCCGAAGCCGGGCATCTGCGCCGGGATCCAGTCGCGCGGCTTCCATTCGATCTGGCCGGCGATGAACTTGGCCATGAAGTCGGGTTTCAGCTTCTCGCCGAACCAGGTGAGCGCGGGGAATCCCTCATACACGCCGTGGCACTGGGTGCAGTTGAGGCTCTTGGTTTGGCGGGCGGCGAATTCGGCCGGCACATGGCGGGTCAACGAGCTGCGATCGGTGGTGGCGAAGGCCTGGAGCGCGGCGCGTTGGTCGGCGGTGAAGGAGAAGAACGGGGCTTTGTCCGAAGGGGCTTCGGCCACGCAGCCCTTGGTGAAGTCGGTCAGTTCGGCCAGCGCCTTGGCGGAGAATTTGTTGTCCTCCTTCAGCTCGTGGCAGTTCAGGCAGCCGACGGACTGCACGAGCGTCTTGCCGTGGGCGATGACGTCGGCCTCGTTCGGTGCGGCGGTGCCGACGGGCTTGCCAGAGACGGAGAGCACATAGGCGGCGAGCTGGGAGCGCTCTTCGTCCTTCAGCCGGAACTGCGGCATCTTGATGGACGGATAGTGCTCCGACGGCTTCTTGAGGAAGGCGACAAGCGACTCGTCGGAGAACTTCTGGGCGACATGGACGAGCGGGATTTTCAGGAGATCGTCGGGACCCGGCTCCTTGACCACGTGGCACGCGGCGCAATGGAGGTCGAGGAAGAGCTTGGCGCCGGCTTCCGCGGTGGCGGCAACGGGATCTTTCGGCGCGGACGCCTGGGTCGGACTCAGGGAGACAAGGTAGGCGGCCACGGCGGAAGCATCCTTCGCGGCGATGTCGCCGTGGAGCAGCTTCGGCATGTGGGAGTTCGGGCGGAGACTCCGAGGATCAGCGATCCATTTGGCCAGCCAGTCGAACTGCCGGCGGGCACCGATGCCTTCGAGCGACGGCGCCTTGGCTGCAAGCTCCGGCATGGCGGCGCCAGGGGACGAGTGGCAGGCGGTGCAGTGGTTTTCAGCGACCAATCCGCGGCCCAAGCGCAGGCGGTTGCCGGCGGTGAGGGCGTCGGAGGCTTTGAAGGCCAGCTGGTCCAGCGGGATCGGCTGGAGGAAGGAGTCCTTCGGCTGCCAATTCAAACGCAGGAAAGCGTCGCCCGATGCCGCCGGGGTGAAGGTGGCTTTGATGGCGTTTTCACCTTTGTTCAGCCGCAGCATCTTGCCTGTCTCTGAGGCTCCGCCGGATCCGGTGGCCTCCAGCGCGGGCTCGCCGTTGACCTCCAGCTTGAGGGTGCCGTTCAGATCGGCTTGGAACGCGTAATAGCCTCGCAGATCGACTACGATGTCGCCCTCGAACACGGCGGTGAAGGCGCCCGGAGCGACAAACGGACTCGGCGTCGCTCCGCTCGGCACATAAAGCCACACGTTCGGCACGTTCGCCGTGTCCGACTGGCCACCGGCAGAGAAGGTGACGGCGACTCCATGGGCGACCGGGCCATCAGCGGCGACCGAGTTGAGGCTGGAGGCCAGAGACGCCGCCACAGCGGCGGAAAGGATCTGTTTCTTCAGGCACATAGAAATTAATCCGGACGGTGCGACAACCGACCCATCGGGGCAATCCGACAGTTTCCGACGGCCGTCGCGTGATGGCAAATGGACTCGTTCGCTTGCCCCGACTTCATCGTTCAGCCCTGACGGCCAGGAAATCAGGACGACTTCTGGGACGTGATCCAGCCGTATTTTGGGGGCGTTGGTCAATTTCCGACCCCTGGCGGTTTCCTCAACGAATTCGGCTGTCTCTGGGCGTCCGAGTCGCCGAATAGGGGCAACCCTTAGCAGAAACGAGGGCAAAGAACAAAAAAGGCTCAGGGATTGACCTGATTGTGGACCGAAGGCGGCTGGACCTATTTTGGTGGGGGTCAAACAACCTTGGACCAACAAGAAAGGGCTACAGTCATGACGAACGAAAATCAACTTGCCGACGCGCTCGCCAGATCGCCGATCTATCGGGAGTACGAACACGCCTACAATCAGATCACAGGCCAGCCGCTCGTGCTCCGTCCCGTCGAGACTTGGCAGCTCCCCCATCACGGGCGGAAGTCCGAGAATCCCTTTTGCAGCATGATGGCGTCCCGCAGCCGTTCGTGTTCGGCCTGTCTCCAGGTGCAGCAGCAGCTGGCCGAGGGTGCGCATGACGGGCCCTGCTCCGTGACGTGTCCCACCGGCATGACGGATACTGCCGTGCCCGTGAAGCTGGGCGACCGGGTCGTCGGCTTTCTTCATACGGGCCAGATCTTCCGACAAGAACCGACCGAGGCCATGTTCGACAAGACCCTGGCCCTTGCTCGCCAATGGGGCATCGAGGAACCGGAGGAGAAGCTGCGCGAGGCCTATTTCGGCTCCCGGGTGGTCACCGGCAAGGAGTTCGACGCGGCCATCAAGCTGCTCGGGATCTTCGCCGAACATCTGGCGCTGGTGAGCAACCAACTGACCGTCCGTCAGGAAAACGCCGAGCCGCCCATGATCACGCGGGCGAAGGCCTACATCATGGAACACCAGGAGGAGGCGCTGTCCCTCGGCCAAGTGGCCAAGGCGATCAACTGCAGCCCGTTCTACTTCTGCAAGATGTTCCGCAAACACACGGGCATCAACTTCACCGACTACGTCTCACGGGTCCGGATCGAGCGCGCCAAGAACCTCCTGTTGAACCCCAATATCCGCGTCAGCGAGATCGCCTATGAAGTGGGCTTCCAGTCGCTGACCCATTTCAACCGCGTCTTCAAGCGGATCGTCGGCCAGTCTCCGACCCGCTTCCGCTGCCTTCTGCCGCGCGCGTGATCCAACCGCGCAGGGCACGTGCTCTCAAAAAGTTCGTCAAGAGCAGCGTCCTGGATATCGTCGGATCCGTGAAGCCAGTCCGGTCCCGACCCAGCAAGCGGAAAACCACCACGAAACGGGCTCCCCGGCCGGGCAGCCGAGACGCGGCCCTCCAGCTCTCGGCGATCTTGGACACCGCGGTCGAGGGCATCATCACCATCGACGAACGAGGCCTGATGCTCTCGATGAACCGCGCGGCCGAAACACTTTTCGGCTGGTCCGCCGCCGACGCGATCGGCCGCAACGTTTCCCTCTTGATGCCGACGCCGTATCGGGAGGCCCATGATGGCTACCTTTCCCAATACCTCCGCACCGGCCAGGCGAAAATCATCGGCATCGGGCGGGAAGTCACCGGCATGCGGCGGGACGGGTCCGTCTTCCCCATGGATCTGGCCATCAGCGAGGTGAAGCTGCCGGGCCGAAGGCTTTTCACCGGCTTCATCCGCGACCTCACCGAACGCCGCCGTCTGGAAGCCGAGGTCCTGGAGATCAGCGAGCAGGAACGCCGCCGCATGGGCCGGGAGCTGCACGACGGCATCTGCCAGCAGCTCGCCGGTCTTACCCTGGTCAGCCAGTCGCTCGAGGAACGGCTCCGCCGGGAAAAGCATCCCGGCGCCGAACGGCTCAAATCCTGCCGCGAGGAGATCCTTTCCATCATCAACGAGACCCGCCGTCTGGCGCGCGGCCTGTGCCCCATGCTCCTGGAGTCCGATGGCCTGGTCGCCGCCCTCGAGGCACTGGCGGACGGGGCCGACCTGCCCGGTCGGCACCGGTGCCGTTTCGTCTGCCGTCGAAAAGTCGAATTCGAAGACCCAACGGCCGCCACCCATCTTTTTAGGATCGCCCAGGAAGCCATGAACAACGCTGTCCGGCACAGCGGTGCCCGTTCGATCAACATCGCCCTCGACCACGACGGACACACCGTGCATCTGAAAATCCGGGACAATGGCATCGGGACCGACCCGTCCCGCCCCGGCGACGGCATGGGCCTGAACCTCATGCGGTATCGAGCCCGCATAATGGGAGGGAGTGTCACCTTGGAACCCACCGCCGGCGGAGGCACCACCGTCGTCTGCTCCGTGCCGCTGCCGGCCAACCGCGCCTGAGTGTTGAAAGCCAAACCAAAATCCAAGACCCGCTCTGCGGCGCGCGCGAGGATCTTCATCGTGGACGACCATCCGATGATCCGCGAAGGCCTGGCCCAGGTGGTCGAGGACGAGGATGATCTGGAGCTCTGCGGCGAAGCCGAACGCGCCAGCACCGCCATGGAAGGCATCGTCCGGCTCGCCCCGGACCTTGTCCTCGCCGACATCACGCTGCCGGACAAGAACGGCTTGGAACTCATCAAGGACCTCCTCGCCCAGATGCCCGGATTGAAGATCCTCGTGATCTCCATGCATGATGAGTCCTTCTACGCCGAACGGGTGCTCAAGGCCGGAGCCCGCGGCTACATCATGAAGCACGAAGGTGGACCGCGGCTTCTGGAAGCCATCCGACGCGTCCTTGGCGGGGGGATCCATGTCAGCGAGACCGTTTCCGCGCGCATTCTCGAACGCTTCAGCGGAAACGGATCGGCCGGAAACCAGAACCCGGTCGAATCCCTCTCCGATCGCGAATTCGAAGTCTTCCAGTTCGTCGGTGAGGGCAAGACCACCCGCGACATCGCGGAGCTCCTCCATCTCAGCATCAAGACCATCGAGGTCCACCGTTTGAACATCAAACAGAAGCTCGGTCTCGAGCACGCCTCGGATTTGATCCGCAGCGCCATCCTTTGGGTCGAAGGCCGCATTCCCGGCCGGTAGGCGGGCGTGGCATCCTCACGTAGTCGCCCGCGGATATCCCTTGGAGACAAACAACCCCGCCTCTTGGCCTTCCTCGATGCGCGTCTGAAAATTCTGCGCGATCCGCTCCGCCCGGGCCTTCGCCAGATCCGCCACCGGCCCTTGAAAGAGCTCGTCCACCGTCTCGTGGAACAGTCCCACCCACCGGACGAAATGCGCCCGCTCCAGAGGATGCCGCATGTGCAGGTGGACGTGGGGCATCAGCGGACTGCTCTGATAACCCTGGCCGCCCAGCAGAACCATCTCCCAAAAGTTGTAGAGCTTCGGCAAGTGCGTCGGCAGATCGATCTTCGCCACCTCGGTGAACAGGAAACCGATCACCGGATCCTGCAAAGCCCGGGCATAGAAGCCGTCCACCAGCCTTTGGATATCTCCACGGGTCGCGATGTCTCTCGGTTCGGTCACGCAACTATAGTTAAACCCGATCCGGCCCCCGGACTCAACGCCCGACATGCCACGCGGCTGGCGAAAAGCCGGCCAAGAATTGCGGTTTGCGCCGGGCCGCTTCAAAGGACGTGGAAATTGAACGGGAAAGAAAAAAAGAGGGTGGGGTGACCGACGGGATTCGAACCCGCAACAACCAGCTCCACAAGCTGGGACTCTACCATTGAGCTACGGCCACCATTCAGGGGCAGGGAAGTTAGTTTCCTCCTGCAATTCCAGTCAAGAACCTGTTCGGCCCGCTCCATCACCGGCCCAGGGTACTTTTTTCCTACGGCCGAAGACGCTGAGCCGCAAGACGGGGAGGTTTGGCTGAATCCGAACGCATTTTTTTGGTTCGGCGGGCTGGGATGAAAGCATGGGACGCGGTTCCAACGACGACCCGGGCTGCTACGCGCTCAAGGACCGCGACCGCTGGATCGGGTGGAGCGCTTCCCAGCGGGTCGTCCAGAATCGGCGGTTCCTGGTCCTCGTGCCGTAGGGGGCGTCGCCCAACCTGGCCTCGCAGGCCCTGGGCGAGGCCGGATGGGTCGTCAAGCCACCGTCGGGAGTCCTGATCCGCGGCCTCCGGGGCGGCGTGGAGAATCGCAAACACTGGCGCCGCGCCGCGCTCATGGGCGAGGACCGCTCCCGGAGTCGCAAGCCCCGCCCTGCTGGCCCTCCTGCCCGACCCCTTCCCCAATGACTCGCTTCCCGAGACCCGCGAACACCTCCGCTCCAGACCCGCCCGGTCCCCCGCCCTCATCGTCCCTTGAGCCCTTCAAAACAAAAGACCCTGCGCCCGAGGGATTACGATCCGGTGTCCGCGATCGGCTTCTTCCAGATCGGCACCACGCGCTTCATCTCGTCGATCAGCCATTGGCAGGCGGCGAAGGCCTCGCCCCGGTGCGGCGACACCACTTCCACCCAGAGCGACGCTTCGCCCACGCGGACCACACCGG
>JBBQXJ010000118.1:0-9581 GCA_038209745.1 Verrucomicrobiota bacterium | reverse complement strand
AGAGTTCCCAATTCGAAGCGAAACCGAAGCGATTTCCGGCCCGGATGGGGATGTTGTCGGTATGGCCCACGACCTGGATTTCGCGATCGGGCACCGATTGGAGAACGGTGGCGACTTTGCGGAGAACGTCCTGACCGGCGGGCTTGAGCACCGCTTCGCCGGAATCGAAGAGCACCTGGTCGACGATGTTCACGGTCAGGCGGCCTTCAAGGTCGGAAATGGTGATTTCCTTGGATTCGATGGCGGCGCGCATCTCCTTTTCCAAGTTGCCCTGCTGGGCGACGGCTTCCTCCTGGAGGGCGGCGAGTTCCGCGGCATGGGCTTCGGCGTCGGCGAGCTTGGAGCGGAGTTCCGCAGTCTCCACGCGGTTCGTGTCGGAGCGGGTCGAGGCTTCGCTCAACTCGGTCCGGACCGCACCGAGATCCTCGTGGAACTGCCACGCCATGCCTCCAAGAATGACGCAGACCATGATGAGGGCGACGACTCCGGTGATCTTCCAAAACTCTTTCGGCATCGACCGATGATGGACGGGAAGGCCCGCCGTTGCGCAAGCGCGGAGAGGCGGTTCGGACCGCAGAAACGCGTTGCCCTGTCGCGCCGGCCGGTCGACGCTTGGCCTGCATGCGAGTTTTTCCCTTCGCTTCGTTCCTGAAACGGGTGCCTCTGGTCGCCGGAATCCTCGTCGTCGCGGCCTTCGGCTGTCGCCAGCGTGAGACCCGGGTCGAAGTCGGCGACCGGGAGAAGATCCTCCACGTCAGCAACGGCAACGAGCCGCGTTCGCTCGATCCCCACACCGCCGTGGCGATCGAGGAGGACCACATCCTCCAGGGGCTTTTCGAGCCGCTGGTCGAGCGGGATCCGGCGGATCTCCATCCGATCCCGGGCGTGGCCGAGCGCTGGGACGTGTCGCCGGACGGCAAGGTCTACACCTTCCACCTCCGCCACAACGCCAAGTGGTCGAACGGCGACCCGGTCACCGCGCACGACTTCGTCTACTCCATGCAGCGCGCCTTGACGCCGTCTCTCGGGGCGGAGTTCACCATGTATCTGTACCCGATCGTCGGCGCGCAGGCGTTCAACAAGGGCCAGTCGAGCGACTTCGCCACGGTGGGCGCGAAGGCCCCGGACGACTTCACGCTGGAGGTGACGCTGCGCAGTCCGACACCCTATTTCCTGCCGATGCTCGACATCGCCACCTACATGCCCGTCCACCGGGCGACCATCGAGAAGTTCGGCCCGATGGGCCAGCCGCGCACCCCTTGGACCAAGCCGGAAACCTTCGTGGGCAACGGCGCCTTCACGCTGAAGGAATGGTCGCCGAACAAGGTGATCGTGTTGAAGAAGAACACGAACTATTGGGACGCCGCGAACGTGAAGCTGGAGGAGATCCACATCTATCCCACCGAACTCCTCGACGCCGCCGAGCGGAACTTCCGCGCCGGCCAGCTCCATGTGACCCACGGCCTGCCATTCTCGAAGATCGACTCGTATCGCAAGGACTCGCCGGAGCTGCTGCAGCGGGTGCCCTACCTCCGCACCCAATATATCGGCTGCAACGTGACCAACGGCGTTTTGGCCAACGCGAAGGTCCGCCGCGCGCTCGGCCTGGCCATCGACCGCGAGGCCATCGTGAAGACCATCACGCGCGGCGGCGAAAGTCCCGCCACCAGCTACACGCCGCCCGACACCTACGGCTACACCGCCCGGGCGAAGCAGTCGTATGATCCCGAGACCGCGAAGAAGCTCCTGGCGGAAGCGGGATTCCCGAACGGAGCCGGGTTTCCGGAGCTCGAAATGGTCCTCTTCACCTCGGAGGCCAACAAGCTCGTCGCCGAGGCCGTCCAGCAGATGTGGAAGCAGGTGCTGAACGTGAACATCACCCTGGCGAACATGGAGAAGAGCGTCTTTCTCGACCTCTGCAACAACAGGAGATACCAGCTCTACCTCGGGGGTTGGACGGCGGACTATCCGGATCCGAACGGCTTCCTGGAGATGTGGGGCACCGGCAACGATGCGAACTACTGCGGCTTCGGCGATCCGCGCTATGATCGGGCGCTCTCCGAAGCGGCCGCCGAACTGGATCCTACCAAACGCTACGAGGATCTCCAACGGGCCGAGCAGGTGCTGATGGACGAGGCGCCGATCCTCCCGATCTACCACCACGTCCGCGTCTTCCTGATGCGCCCGTCGGTCAAGGGCTGGCACAAGAACGCCCTCGACACTTGGGCGCCCAAGTTTGTCTCCCTGGAGCCGTTGGCGAAGTGACGGCCGCGGTTTGGTGGCGGCGAACGGGAGTTCGCCGCTGTGGATGGAGACGGAATCCATTTCCCTGCCGGCGGGAGTGGTTTAGATAAACCTGCAACATGAAGTCCGTTTCCGTAGGCATTGTCGGCGCGTCGGGTTACTCGGGCGAGGAGCTCGTCCGGCTGTTGTTGAACCATCCGCACGCCGATCTCACCATCGTCACTTCGCGCCAATACGCCGGGCAGACGCTCGCGCAGGTGTTCCCCCGGTTCGCCCACTTTCCGAAAACGCGGACGCTGCGTTTCGCCGAGTCCAGCCCGGATCTGGTGGCGAAGGCGGCCCATATCGTCTTCCTCGCGCTGCCCCACGGCGTCGCCGCGCAATACGCGGTGCCGCTGCTGGAGCAGGGGTGCCAGGTCATCGATCTCAGCGCCGATTTTCGGCTGAAAAGCCCGGCGGTCTACCAGGAGTTCTACGGCCACGAACACCCCGCGCCGGAGCTGTTGTCCAAGTCCGTCTACGGCCTGCCGGAAGTCTACCGCGAGCAGATCAAGACGGCGTCGCTCGTGGCGTCGCCGGGCTGCTACCCGACGAGCATCCTGCTGCCGACGCTGCCCTTGATCCGCGCCGGACTGGTCAATCCCAACAGCATCATCGCCGACTCCCTGAGCGGCGTCAGCGGGGCCGGCCGAAAGGCGGAAGTGGACTACCTCTTCTGCGAGTGCAACGAGAGCGTCCGCCCCTACGGCGTGCCCAAGCACCGGCACCTGTCCGAGATCGAGCAGGAGCTCGGCGTGGCGGCCGGCAGCCCGGTGGTCATCCAGTTCACCCCGCACCTCGTTCCCGTGAACCGGGGCATCCTCTCGACGCTCTATCTCGCGCCGACGACCCACTTCTCGACGGCCGAGGAAATGAGCGCGTTGAACAAGGCCATCGCCGACGCCTATGCGCTGGCCTATGCGGACGAGCCGTTCGTGCGGGTGCTGGAAGGCAAGGCGCTGCCCGACACCAAGAACGTCGTTGGCACCTGCGTCTGCGAGATCGGCTGGCGGCTCGATCCGCGCACCGGCCGGTTGATCGTGATGAGCGCCCTCGACAACGTGGTCAAAGGCGCCTCCGGCCAGGCCATCCAGAGCATGAACCTCATCTGCGGATATCCGGAGACGACGGGGTTGTTGTGAGATACTCCCGGCGACGGGACAGATGAAACGTGGGGGCGACTCCGAGAGTCCTTACCGCTAGGTGCGGTTATCGGCTGGGAGTCGCCGCCGGATCCGCTTTCTTCGCTGGAAGATTCTTGGACTTCAACGCCGCCACCATGGCCAGCAGCAGCAGCCCCGCGAGCACCAGGGCCCCGAAGACCATGCCGAACAGACGGGCGGCGCTGCCGTGCTTTCTGTGGTTTGGGAGGCTGGGTTTCATCTGAGTGTAGGGAAACGCTAGCGCCATCTCCGACGACGGACAATCCCCCTGTGACGGTCGAGTGGTAGGGCGACGGCTCTCGCCGAGCCGCCATGGGCCGAGCGGATTACGAGCAGGTTCCTCCGGCAGCTCCGAAACGCTCCGCTGTCGCCAGAGCCGCGGTCCGGTCGTCAGCGGACGCAACGGCGGCTCGGCGGGAAGCCATCGCCCTACCTTCGTGTTGCCGGGCGGGGCGGGGCATGGCTAGCTCAAGGGCGCCATGTCCGAATCGCCGCTTTCCACCAGCACTCCCATCCGGGCCGATGGTCGCCAGCCAGGCGAGCTTCGCCCCGTCCGCTTCACCAACCACATCGCGCCTCATGCCGCCGGTTCCACCCTGATCGAGTGGGGCAACACCCGCGTCATCTGCGCCGTCACCATCGACGAGTCGGTGCCGCGCTGGATGAAGGAGCAGGGGGTGAAGGGTGGCTGGATGACGGCGGAGTATTCCATGCTCCCGTATTCCACCCTGACCCGGAAACCGCGCGACATCTCCAAGGGCAAGCTCGACGGCCGTTCGCAGGAGATCCAACGGCTCATCGGCCGGTCCATGCGGGCGGCGCTGGATCTGGAGAAGCTCGGCCCGCGCACGATCTGGGTGGACTGCGACGTTCTCCAGGCCGACGGCGGCACGCGCACGGCCGCGATCACCGGCTCCTATGTGGCCCTGATGCTCGCCATCCGGAAGCTGTTGATCGAAGGGAAACTTAAGGAGTCGCCCATCCTGCACGGCATCGCTGCGGTCAGCGTCGGCATCGTCGGCGGGCATCCGTTGCTCGACCTCTGCTACGTGGAAGACGCGGCGGCGGACGTGGACATGAACCTCGTCATGACCTCGAACGGCGAATTTGTGGAGGTCCAGGGCAGCGGCGAGGAGTCGACCTTCTCGCCCGATCAGTTGAACGCCATGATCGAACTGGGCCAGGAAGGCATCCGGCAGTTGCTCGATCTCCAGCAGGACGCGTTGGCCTGAGGCGTTGGCTCCGAGATCGAGAAGAAGAGCAGGATCTGGATCAAGAGCGGGCAGGCGTTCCGCCGATCCCTCCACTTAGTTTTACATGTCAGACCCCATCACCCGGTTGTTCCTCTGCCGCCATGGCGAGGTCGAAGAGAAGTATCACAAGGTCTTCGGCGGCTCCCGCATCGACATGGACCTGTCCGAGAACGGCCGCTCCCAGGCCGGCAAGCTCGACGCCTATCTGGCTCGGCACACGTTCGACGGGCTCTACGTCAGCCCGATGCTGCGGGCCCGGAAGACGATGCAGCCGATCCAGGAGAGCCGGAGCCAGGAGCCGATCGTCATGTCCGGACTGCGCGAGGTCGATTTCGGCGACTGGACCGGCCACCGCTGGGCCGACGTGCTGGAGAAGTTCCAGGTGTCCGCCTTCGCCTGGTTGGACGTGATGGAGACGACCGGTTTCCCCAACGGCGATTCCCTCAAGACGCTCCGTGGCCGGGTGGAGCCGTGTCTCTGGGAAATCCTCGAGAACCACCGGGGCAAGTCCGCCTGCATCGTCTGCCACGGCGGCGTGGTGCGGATGGCGCTCTCCATCCTGCTGCAGATGCCGCTCAAGACCTTCGGCTCCTTCGACGTGGAATACGCGGGCGTGACCGAGGTGGCCTTCAGCGCGAGCAAGGTGGAGGTGAAGATGCTGAACTTCGTGCCGTGGCGGGACCATGCGTAGACGGCCCGCGTCCGCGCTTCTCTTTCAGGCTTCTTCCGATTTTTATCCTTCGGTCCCGCTTCCGTGTCGGAGGCTGTCCCGCTCATGAACAACTCACTGCTCCAAGTCTCCGTCCTCATCACGGCCGAGGCCGAGGACGCGATGATCGAACGCCTCCAGGCGTTGACCGGCGCTCCGCCGACGATCTACGTCGATTTCGAAACGGGCGACGTCCGCGCCATCGTCTATCTGGACCCGAAGAAATTCCCGCCGGCGCGGATCAAGAAGCAGATCGCCGCCGAGGTGGCCGCCGTCCGCGCGTGCGGCCTCGATGTCGGCACCGGCGTGGTCACGGTGGCCAAGGTGAAGAAGGAAGATTGGGCCGAATCCTGGAAGCGCCATTTCAAGGCCATCGAGATCGGCCGTGAGCTGCTGATCAAACCGAGCTGGATCAAGCGCAAGCCGAAGAAGGGCCAGCACGTCGTCACGCTGGATCCCGGGCTCAGTTTCGGCACGGGCAACCACGCCACCACGTCGTTCTGTCTGGAACAGTTGGTGGTGCTGCGCGATGCGGGCCGGCGCCAGTCGCTGCTCGATGTGGGCTGCGGTTCCGGGATTCTGGCGATCGCCGGATCCATGCTCGGCTACGCGCCGGTGCAGGCGTTCGACTTCGACCCGGAAGCGGTCCGCGTGGCCAAGATCAACGCGGCGGTCAACGGCGTCGAGGCGGCCGTCCGACCGACCCGCAAGGATCTGACCCAGCTTCCCGCCAAGGGCACGACGAAGTTCGACGTGATCTGCGCGAACCTTCTCTACGATCTGCTGCTCACCGACGGCCGGAAGCTCGTCCACCGTCTCAAGCCCGGTGGCCGCCTGGTCCTGGCGGGCATCCTGATCACGCAGTTTCCGAAAGTGCTCGAGCAGTTCGAGCAGTGGGGACTGGATCTGGAAGCGTGCCGTTTGGAGAAGGAGTGGCAGTCCGGCACCTTCCGCTTCGCGTGATGAAGAAACGGCAATCTTCGAAAAAAGCGGAAGCACTCGCCTCCGCCAGTAGGGCGACGGCGCGGGTGAACGGTCCCGAACCCACCCCGGACCCCTCCCGGGAGGGGATGAGGCAGGCAGCCCTTCGACCACCGGCCGCGCGGGATCGGTTCCCCTCCTGGGAGGGGTCAGGGGTGGGTTCCCCCGCGCTGCTCCAAGTCGCCGGCCTCGTGGTGAACCGGGGCGGGACCGCCATTCTCAAAGGGATCGATTGGACCGTCCGGCGCGGGGAGCATTGGGCGATTCTCGGACCGAACGGTTCGGGCAAGACGTCGCTGCTGTCGGCGCTCACCGGCTATCTCATGCCGACCGCAGGTGAAATGACCCTGCTCGGTCAACGCTACGGTGAGAGCGATTGGCGGGAGCTGCGGAAACGGGTCGGGCTCGTCAGCTCGTCCATCCGGCAACGCATGGTCGACGAGGAACCCGCGGTGGAAACGGTCGTCAGCGGCAAGTATGCGATGATCGATTTTTGGGGAAGTCCGAAGCCGGCCGAGTTGCGCGCCGCTCGAAAGCTTCTGGGCGGACTCGACTGCTCGTATTTGGCGGATCGTCCCTGGGGCGTGCTGTCGCAGGGCGAACGCCAGCGCGTGCTGATCGCCCGGGCTTTGATGGCCAAACCGGATCTGCTGATCCTCGACGAGCCGTGCGCCGGTCTGGATCCCGTCGCCCGGGAACGGTTTCTCCTATGGCTGCAGGCGTTGGGGCAGGGGAATGGGCGTCCGGGTCTGGTGCTCGTGACGCACCACGTGGAGGAGATCGTGCCGGCTCTGACGCACGCCCTGCTCCTGCGGGGCGGCGAGATCGTGGCGGCCGGCCCGGTGGCTGAAGCTCTGACGTCGGATCAACTGTCCCTGACGTTTGACGCGGCGGTGCGGTTGACCCGGCGCGGTGGACGATATGCCCTCGGATTCGGCGGGGAATTCGTTTGAGACGGAGCGGCCGGCCTTTCAAGGTTTACTAGGATGTTTGAACAGCGACCTTCTTCCACGGTTCCAACCGGCGTGCGTTCCCGTGCTTGGTTGTGGCTGGTTTTGGCGAATGTCGGGGTGTTCGTCGCGGAGCGTTCGATCGGCGATGGCGGTCGCGATTGGTTGGCCCGCTTCCACCTTCTGCCGAGCGAAGTCTTCGCCGGGAAAGTCTGGCAGCTCGTCACCTTCCAGTTCCTCCATGTCAATCTCACCCACCTGGTGATGAACTGCCTGGGGCTCTATTTCTTCGGCTCACCAGTCGGGGAGCACTATCGGAAGGGCGCGGTCGGGTGGATCTATCTGGTCAGCGGAGCGATGGGCGGCGCGGCCCACTGCCTCCTCGGCTGGCGTTATCCGGAGTGGTACGGGCGGATCGCGGTCGTGGGTGCTTCGGCCGGCGTCTACGGGCTGGTGGGGGCCTTTTGTTGGATCCACTGGGCGGATCGCTTTAAACTCTGCCTTCCGTTCACCCGCTGGGGCCTGCCGTTTTCCGGCCGGAGACTGTTCGCTCTTTTCCTGTTCGTCGGCGTCGTCTCGATGCTGGATCTGAAGAGCGGTGTGGCCCATGACGCGCACTTGGGCGGGATGTTCATGGGCGTCTGGATGGCCCAATCTTGGTTGAAACCACGGGTGCCGGAGGCTCGCGCCGATCCTGCGGCGACTTCTTGACCGATGAATTCTCTTGAAGCCAATGCGCCGATTGCCGTTTGACCCGGTTGGATCTATTCTCGCTGCTCAGTCATGCTCGAAGATCGTTCATATATGAAGCAGTGGCAGCCGGAGTCGCCTTGGGCCACGGCGGCCGTGCGGATCATGGTCGTCAATTGCGTCGTGTTCCTGATCACGGCCATAGCGGAGCATTCTTCGCCGAAGGCGGCCCTGTTTATCGACCACTACCTGGCGCTGAGTCTCGCCGGACTCGGTCATGGGTTTGTTTGGCAGTTGGTGACCTTCCAGTTCCTCCACGCGGGCCTCTTCCACATCTTGGGGAACATGCTGGCGGTGTTCTTCTTCGGCCGCGATCTGGAACGGGTGATGGGGCAGAAGTCCTTCCTGACGCTGTATTTCGGCTCAGGGATCGCGGGCGGTCTGCTCTGGTGCCTGATCGAAAGCCTCACTGGCATGGGCCGCGCGTCCGGCGGTGTCGTCGGTGCCTCTGCGGGGGCGTTCGGCCTCATCGCCGCCTATGCGCTGATCAACCCGGAGCGCAGCATCACGCTCCTCCTGTTCTTCATTCTCCCCGTCACCTTCCGGGCCAAGGTGCTTCTGTGGGTCTGTCTGGCGATTGCCGTTCTTGGAACCGTTTCCGCGACCGACAACGTCGCCCACGCGGCCCATCTGGGCGGCCTGCTCTTCGGCGTCTTCTTCGTTCGATCCCTTTGGCGTTCGGACATCGACTGGTCGCGGTTCAATCCTCTGAAGCGGGTGTCGAAAAGCCGGCCGACCCGCGCACCGATCGCCACCGTCAAGACCGCCTCCAAGCCGGTGCCGAAGCAAAAGCTCAGCGAAGCCGACTTCATGGCCCTGGAGATCGATCCCATCCTCGACAAGATCTCGGCCCACGGCATCCAAAGCCTGACGGAGCGGGAGCGTAAGATCCTCGACGCCGCTCGCAGCCGCATGGCGAAACGTTGAAGGTCCGGTTGAAGCGTGGAACCACGGACCGGGCTCCGTCCCTTCGTCCCTGTTCGCAGATTCACTTTCCGTTTCCCCCGGTGACCACCTTTTTGGTCGTCACCTGGATCCAACTCCCACGGCATCGTCCTGCCTCAGCCGGAACGAGGCAGTCGGAGCCTGCCGTCCGAAGCGAGGCGGAGCCGCGTAGGACGGGCCTGCCTGTCCGTCACACTGCGGTCGGGAGGGAACCACTGAACGGTGAGCGCGTAGCACGCTGGGGAACCCCAGGGGCTCTTTCCAAGCCCCGCAGGGCAGGCGGCAAGGCTACCCTCTCCTTTGGATTGCATCGCTCCGGCCAAGGCTGCGCCGGGCCCTCGATAAAATCCAAACCGCTCAGTTCGTCCGGCAGCCCATCGTCAGCAGCACATTCGCCCAAAGGGACTGGTCGGCGGATTGGATGGTGAGGACGTGGTCGGCGGATTCGACCGCTTTGTAGAAGTCCCACTTCAGGATCGGCTCCAGCTTCAGATTGGAACCGCTCGCGGCGATCACGTCACGGTATTCGGCCCAGACGGGCGGCTCG
>JBBQXJ010000117.1:0-9961 GCA_038209745.1 Verrucomicrobiota bacterium | reverse complement strand
TGCCCCTCCACAAAACCGCTTTTCCCCGATGCAACCCCGGCTACAGTCTCCACCACCGTTGAAAGCACTCACCGACATCGTCGATCAGAATTCCACCCGCGCCTTCCTCGTCGGCGTGGAGATGAAGGCCCACTCCGCCGTGGACGTGCGGGACTCGCTGGACGAACTGGCCGAGTTGGCCACGTCCGCCGGACTGGAGGTCGCCGAGCGCGGCACCCAGAAGCTGTTGAAGCTGCATTCGGCGACCTTCATCGGCCCCGGCAAGGCCAAGGAGTTCGCCGACCGCTGCAAGGAGCTCGGGGTCGACGTCGTGATCTTCGACGATGGGCTTTCGCCGGGCCAGGGCCGCTCGCTGGAGGAGATCTTCGGCTGCCGGGTCATGGATCGAACGGGCCTGATCCTCGACATCTTCGGCCAGCGCGCCCGTACCCGGGAGGGCAAGCTCCAGGTGGAGCTCGCGCAGCTCCACTATTTGCTGCCGCGTTTGACCCGCTTCTGGTCCCACTTGTCGCGGCAGCGCGGCTCGACCGGATCCATCGGCGGCGAGGGCGAGTCCCAGCTCGAATCCGACCGCCGCAAGACCCAGGAGCGGATCGACAAGATCAAGTCCGAGCTCGAGCTCGTGCAGCGCCAACGCCTGACCCAGCGCGCGGGACGGATGCGCAGCCATTGGCCGCTCGCCTCCATCGTCGGCTACACGAACGCCGGCAAATCCACCCTGCTCAACCGCATCACCGGCGCGAGCGCGCTGGTCGAGGACCGGCTCTTCGCCACCTTGGATCCGACCACGCGGCGCCTGCGCCTGCCGACGAACCAGAACGTGCTCATCAGCGACACCGTGGGCTTCATCCGCAAGCTGCCCCACAACCTGGTCGAGGCCTTCAAGGCCACGCTCGAAGAAGTCATCCAGGCCGACCTCCTCGTGCATGTCGTGGACATCAGCCATCCCGGGGCCGACGAGCAGATCCTCGCCGTGGACCAGGTGCTGGGGGAACTGGGCGCGGGCGAAAAGCCGACGCTGATGGTCTTCAACAAAGTGGACCGGCTCACCGAATCGGGAGTGACGGCCCGCTACCGTGAACGGTTTCCCGGCTGCGTCGTGATCTCCGCCAAGTCGGGGGAAGGCCTCGACGGACTGATGGAGGAGATCGGCGTGCGGCTGCAACCCGTGCGCGAATTTCTGGAACTGGCCGTGCCCTATGGCGACTCGGCGGTGATGGCGCGCCTGCACGAGGTCGGCCAGGTGGTGGAGAGCAAGTTCAACGGCGCCAAGGCCCGCTTCAAGGTCCGCCTCCCGCCCCACCTGCACGGAGAATTTGAACGCTACGTCGTCAAGGACCTGACGAAGGCGTGAGGCGACTGTCTACCGGCTAGCCCTTGCTCTCTTTCAGGATGGTGTCGATCGCGAGTCCGGCCGCCAGCATGAGAGTGCCTGCGCCGGGATTGCCCATGGCGGCGGGGGAGATGTCCACGATGTAGTTGTCGGCGCTGGTGAAGAGCTCCTTGCCGAGCCCGGCCCACTTCTTCGACACGGCGCCGATCTCGTGCCCGCCGGCGGTGAGGAACTTGAAGTTCCAGCCCTTCCAATCGCCCTTCACTTCGGCGACCTGCTGGCCCGCGTTGTCGAAGACGTAGAACCCTCCGCCCAGCGAAAACAGCTTGCTCTTGAACCACCCGAGCTGTGTCCCGGTGCCGTCGACCACGGGAATCTTGGCCCGAAGGAAGACCCAGCCCCGGCGGATCGAGAAGATCTCCGTGACCTGGTCCGCCTCGTAGACATTGACGCGGGTCGGCATCCATTGCTTGTCGATGATCAACCGGAGCCATTTGGCCCAGCCCGGCGGCTCTTCCTTCGCGATCCCGATCTGCGTCTGCGTGCCGGGGTCGAGGATGTCGTAGGTGTCGGTCAGCTTCGCAAAGGCGACGCGTTCCTTGATGAAGAAAGTGGTGTGGTCGAGGAGCATGTTGGATCGGGTGGCGTGTGCGGAGTTAACCGTCTGCAAGTCCCGCTGTAAACGCGCTTTGCCGGCGGATCAATCGTTCACGCAGGAGGGTGCGCGTAACCGTGCCAGCCGGTCCGAGTCAAACCTGTGCCCGGGTTGCTGCGAACCTTCGCACGGCCGCGGAAAACGGATTCGATGGACGACGCACGGATCGGGTCGAATCCCAACAGCGGTTTCTCCTCAAGTTTTTACCAATGACCAGGTTCATCATCGGGTTCGTCGTCGCCGTCGGCATGGCCGGCGCGCTCGTCCTGCAGCACAACGCCCTCTCCCGGATTCGCACCGATCTCGCGTCGCTGAAGGCCGGCAATGCGCCCGCATCGAACGACTCCTTCCAGGCGGAAGTCCCCGGGAAACGCGGCCTCCGCGGCGACAAAGCGGTGGCCGACTGGCTCCGCTACGTCTCTGAAAACGACGCCGGCCCCCGGGTGCGGCGTGAGGCCCTCCAGGCGCTCGGGCGGGATCGCAATCAACAGTGGAACAGCGGTCGCCCTCGTTGATCTTCAACGCGGCGCCGATTCCGGCGCCATCGTTCCCAGCGCGGCGAAGAAGCCCCGCGCCTTGGCCAGAGTCTCCTCGTATTCCGCCTGCGCCACCGAATCGGCCACGATCCCGGCGCCGGCATGGTAGTGGGCGGCGCCGTCCTTCACCACGGCGGTGCGGATGGCGATGCTCACCTGGCTCTCCCGGTTGAACCCCAGATAGCCGATCGCGCCGCAATATGGTCCGCGCGTCACCGGTTCCAGTTCGTCGATGATCTCCATCGCCCGGATCTTCGGCGCACCGGTGATGCTGCCACCCGGGAAACAGCTCGCGAAGGCGGCGAAGTGCGTCACGTCCGGGCGCAACCGACCCTCCACCGTCGAAACCAGGTGATGGACCTGGGCGAAGCGTTCGAGGCGGAACAGATCGGGAACCTGCACCGAGCCGAATTCGCAGACGCGGCCGAGATCGTTGCGCAGGAGATCGGTGATCATGACCAGCTCCGAAAGCTCCTTGGGACTGGTCTGGAGTTCGTAGGCGAGCCGGGCGTCGCTCTCGGGATCGGCTCCGCGCGGGCGGGTCCCCTTGATCGGACGCGTCTGGATCTGGGAACCGCTCAGTCGAAGGAACATTTCCGGAGAAGCGGACGCCAGTTGGAATTCGCCGCAGTCGACATACGCGGAAAAGGGCGCGGGCGACTGTTCGGCCAATTGTCGATAGAGCGCCCAACCATCAGCCGGCCATGCCGAGCTGAAGCGCTGGGAGAGATTCACCTGATAGATGTCGCCGCTCCGGATATAGGACTGGCAACGGTGGACGCGGGAGACGAAGTCCTCCCGGCAAAAATTGGAACGGAGGGTCGATGGCCGATCCCCGATTCCGGATGCCGGATTCCCGCAGCCGCCGACGTGAGGAGGCGGAAGATCCACCGGTTCCCCGGCCAGCTTCTCCTTCCAGAAAGCCAACGACGCGGCCGCGATCTCCTCGTTGCGCGAACCGTCCGACTCCAAGCCCGTGGCCACGATCCAGACCTTGTCCGCCCGATGATCGAAGACCACGAGGCTGCCGTAGAAACCCACGTGGCAGTCGGGCAGCTCCAGATCGTTGATCGCTTTCCGGGGCAGACGCGGCTCGACGAAGTTCTTCAGGTCGTAGCCCCAGTAGCCAAAGCAACCCCCGAGCGGGAAGGGCAGATCCAGTTCATCGAGCAGCTCGAAGCGCGACATGAGCGCATCGAGAAGCTGCCAAGGATTGCCGAACTGTTGGGGCGGTAGGGCGACGGTTCCTGCCGGGTCGCTCGGCGGATCTTCCGACGCCCAACCCGCGTTTCCGGCGACCGGTGAAGCACCGACGGGCGGCCGCATGGGCTTGATCGTTTGGAGTGCGTCCAGCGGCGGCTCGGCGGGAACCGTCGCCCTACCGTGCATCCCCACTTCGCAGACGGAACCGCTGGAGCGGAACGTGACCATGGGCCGCGCCGTCACGAGAGAGTAGCGCGCCTGCGGCAGATCGAACTGCCGACTCCGCAGCAGCACCACGCCGGGCTCTCCCATCAAGGCCGCGACCAGCGACTCGGGCGAGTGGCGGGTGGAGACTTCCTGGATGATGGGGCGCATGGATCGAGAAACCGACTGCGGGGGGAGTGACCCTAAATGGGCGGCGCGGGCGATCGCATCCGTGGCGGCGAACCGGAGTTCGGCGCTATTCTTTCGGCGGCACCACTTCGGCTTCCGGCGGATCGTTCAGGCCGGCTTTGAACTCACGGCTGACTTGCTGGAACAGACCGTCCAAGGCGCTGCCCGGCTTTGGGCGAACCTTCTCCAGACCGGCCGCGGCGCCCATCTCGGCCTGCATCAAAACGGCCAACGTGTCCTGCTGCGCGTCGGTCAGGAATGCCGCCCGGTTCACCGCGTCTTCAAGCCGTTTTGTCATGCCGAAAGGCTAGAGGTTCAGTTGGATCAAGCAAGCGGAGGCAAGAGAGCCGAATGCCGGGGACCCTTCTGCCGGTAGTCCTTGTCTCCCCTTTGGTACCTGCACAGGGCGGGATGAGCGAGTGGCGAGGCAACGCTCCCTTGAGGCAACCGCTCAGGCTGAGACGCGGGCCAGGAGCTTCTCCAATCCACTCCCGTCCTTCAACGGACTGACCAGCGCCAGGCTCATCCGTTCGGGCCGGAGGAAGTCGGCCATGGTGCGGCGGATGTCCGAGGCGCGGACGGCGCGGAGGCGTTTGGCGATCTGGTCGTGTTCGACGATGCGGCCGAAGCCGAGAAGATGTTCGCCGAGGGTCATCATATGGTTCTCGGTGCTTTCGAGGCCGAGATCCATCTGGCCGATGACGTAGTCCTTGGCCCGTTTCAATTCGCCGGGGGAGACCGGTTCTTCGGCCAAGCGTCGGAGCTCGCGGAGGATGAGCTTCAACGAGCGCTCCAGATGGTCGGCGTCGAGGCCGGCGGAGACGACGAAATCGCCGGTGTCCTCGAAGCTGCTGGTGGAGCTGTGGATGTCGTAGGCGAGGCCGCGGTTTTCGCGGAGCTCGACGAAGAGACGGGAGCTCATGGTTTCGCCGGCCAGGGCGTTGCCCAGACGCAGGGCGAAGCGGCGCGGGTCGTGGCGCGAGGCGGTGCGGAAGCCGAGGGCGAGCTGGGTCTGCTCGGTCTTGCGGGTGTCGAGGCGGAGGGTCGGACGGGTCTGCGGATTCGTGGCGGCGGCGAAGTTGGGTTGGTCGCCGAGCCGACAATGCTTGGTCAGCTTCTTCGCCGTTTCGACGAGTTCGGCGTGCTCGATGCGACCGGCGGCGCAGATGAGCGTGGCGCCGGAGACGTAGTGCTTGGCGAGGTAGTCGATGAAGTGGGCTCGGCGCATCCGGTCGAGCGTCTCGACGGAACCGGTGAGGGAACGGCCCAGGGGCTGGTCGGGCCACTGGAGCTCGTTGAGCAGCTCGTGGACATATTGCTGGGGCTGGTCGTAGTAGCTGGCGAGCTCCTCCTTGATGACGTTGCGCTCCTTGGCGATGTCCGCGACGTCGAAACGGGAGTTGAGGAACATGTCGGCGATCACCTCGGCGACGGGTTTCCAGCGGTCATGGGTGACGCGGGCGTAGAAGCAGGTGTGGTCCTCGCTGGTGAAGGCGTTGAGCGTGCCGCCGATGCCTTCGACGCTCTGGGAGATCTGCTCGGCGGAACGGCGCGCGGTCCCCTTGAAGAGCATGTGCTCGATGAAGTGGGAGATGCCGCCGAGCTTGGCGGGCTCGTGCCGGCCGCCCACGCCGACCCACAGCCCGAGGCTGACACTGGTCGTGTGGGGGAGCGTGACGCTGGCGACGGTGACGCCGTTGGGCAGGCGGGTGGTCTGGTGGGTGGACATCAAATGGAGCCTCAGAGAAGCACGGATGGCGCCGGAGTCAAAGGCGGCGATGGGTCGGGCAGCCCACTTGGCCGCACCGGTGACGGGCCGCCGGAGCGGGGCTCCTGGCTTGCGGCAGGCATGGGCCTACTCCGAGTTCGGGTAGCTGCCGAGGACCTTGACCAGCGCGCAGTGTTCTTCGAGGGCCTTGATCGCGGAGACGACTTTGCGGTCCTGGAAATGACCGTCGCAGTCCACGAAGAAGTAGTATTCCCAGGGCTTCCGCTTGCTGGGACGCGACTCGATCTTGGTCATGTTCAGCTTGTAGCGGCGGAAGGGGGCCAACGCTTTGTGCAGGGCGCCCACTTCGTCCGCGATGCTGATCATGAGGCTGGTGCGGTCCTTGCCGGTGGGAGGGCTGCACTGGCGGCCGAGGACGAGGAAGCGGGTGGCGTTGCCGGCGTTGTCCTGGATGTCGTGTTCCAGCACGGGCAGGCCGTATTTCTCGGCGGCGAGCAGGCCGCCGATGGAGGCGGCGTTCTTCTCCGTGGCGGCGAACTGGGCGGAGCGGGCGTTGGACGAGGTCTCGACGATCTCGGCTTCGGGCAGGTTCTTTTGGATCCAGCCACGGCACTGGGCGAGCGTCTGGGGATGGACGTAGAGCTTGCGGATCTGTTCCGGTTTGCACTTGCCCATGAGGCACTGCTGAATGGGCAGGACGATCTGGGAAACGATCTTGAGCTGGCTGTCCACGAAGACGTCGAGCGTGTTGGTCACGACGCCTTCGCTGGAATTCTCCACGGGCACGACGCCGTAGTCGGCCCGGCCTCGCGCCACTTCCTGGAAGACCTCGGAGATGGTGCGGGTGGCGGAGTATTTGAGGCTGTTGCCGAAGCGCCGAAGGGCGGCCTGCTGGGTGAAGGTGGCTTCGGGTCCGAGATAGGCGATGGTCATCGTCTTCTCCAGCGAGAGGGCGCTGGACATGACCTCGCGGTAGATGGAGCGGAGGGATTCGTCGGTGATCGGTCCCTCGTTGTGCTTGCAGACGCGCTGGAAGACGGCGCGTTCGCGGTGCGGCGCGTAGATCTCGGCTCCCGTCTGGTGCTTGAGCGCGCCGATGGCGAGGACGTGTTTGGTGCGGTCGTTCAGCAGCCGGACGATCTGGGCGTCGAGCTGGTCGATGGCCTTGCGATGGTCGGAGAGGTTCATGGCGCGGGCTCGGTTTTGGGGGCTTCCGGTGCGTCGTTCGCGGTGAGGACCGGTTCAGGAGCGGCCTCGGGTTCTTCGGGAGCCGAAGGCGCCGGTCCGACGGAGTCCTCGGCGAACGCTTCCTCGGCCCGTTCGGCGTCGGTCGCCGACTGCGGATCCGGGGCTGTCTCGCCTTCCGGCGCGGTGGGCGCGTCTCCCGACAATTCGGCGGGCGGCGGCACCGCGAGGTCCGGCTGATCGGGGAAGGCGTCGGCCGTCTCCAGTTTCTCCGGCCGGACGACGGGGATCTTTCTCAGTTCGTCGGCGGACGGGAGTTCGGCCAAGGAACGCAGGCCGAAGTATTCGAGGAACAGGGGCGTGGTCGCATACATCATCGGGCGGCCGATCACTTCGGCGCGGCCGGCCTGCAGGACGAGGCCGCGCTCGGCCAACGTGCCCATCACGCCATCGACCGCGACGCCCCGCACCTGCTCGATCTCGGCGCGGGTGATCGGCTGGCGGTAGGCGATGATGGTGAGCGTCTCCAGCGCGGGCTGGCTGAGGCGGGGCGGGCGGGGCTTCTGGCCGACGAGCGCCATGATCCAAGGAGCGAATTCCGGCTGGCTGACGAACAGCCAGGAGCCGCCGATGCAGGCGAGGCGAAAGCTCCGGCCGGAGCCGGCGTGGATCTGGAGGAGCGTTTCGAGCGCCGCGACGATCTCCTCTTCCTTCAGCTTGTGGAAGGCCTTGGCCGCCTCGTCCTCCGACTGGGTGGCGGCATTGGTCAGCACGTCGCGCAGTTCGCGCGGGCTGAGCGGCTTCTGGGCGGCGAAGAGAATGGATTCGAGGACCAGTTCCAGTTCCATGTCAGGAGGCGACGACGGGTTCGACGGGAGCCGCTTCGGGCTCGGAGAGCTGGGCCGGGTGGGCCAGCGTGATGGTGGGATCCGGGTTGTTCCGGATTTCAATTTCCCCGAAAGCATCGGACTGCACGCAGACGAGGCGCTTCATCCGGATGAGCTCCAACAGCGCGAGGAAGATGCAGACCACCTCGGTCTTGGATTCGGCCCGCGAGAAGAGATCGAGAAAGTGGACCAGCGGCTGCGAGGAGGTGAGGACGATCAGCTCCTCGATCTTCTCGGAGACGGTCCATCTGTCCTCGAAGATCTCGCGCAGATCCTCGCGCTTGTTGAGGCGCTTGAGGATGGAGTTGACCGCGTTGACCAGGTCGAAGAGCGAGACGTCGAGCTTTTGCGGCGCGGGTTCCTCCCGCTGCAGGAAGGCCGGCTTGCCCGGCAGGCGCGGGTAGGTCTGTTCGGCCACGGATTCCAGACGCTGCATCTGGGCGGCGGCGTCCTTGAACTTCTTGTATTCGACGAGCTGGCGGATGAGTTCCCAGCGCGGATCGGCTTCGTCCTCGTCCTCCTCGGGCGCGACCTGGAGATCCCGCGGCAGGAGCTCCCGGCTCTTGATATACATGAGCGTGGAGGCCATCACGAGGAACTCTCCGGCGATGTCGAGATCGAGCATCCGCATGACATCGAGATACTCGATGAACTGCGAGGCGAGCTTGGTGAGGTTCACTTCATAGATGTCCACCTCCTCCTTCCTGATGAGATACAGGAGGAGGTCGAGCGGGCCTTCGAAGACCTCGAACTTGACCGTGTATTCGGACATGCGTTGGCCGGGAAACTTGAACCGGGCGCGGAGCTTAGGCCCCCGGGGAAATGTTTGGCAACGGGGGAAGTCCGCGAGAACGGCCGTCTGGAAACGGTAGAGCGCGCTGTCCACGGAACCGCGCCCCGGTGAACGGTTTCAGGACTCGGGGGACCGTCGGCCACAGTGGGATGAACGGCACCGGCTGGGCCCTCCGGCCGGTGTTCGCGAGGAGGGACGAGAGTCCGGCGCCGTCGCCGGTCCCCAGTCGTCAACCGGCGCGCTCCGCCTGATAGACCCGAAGCGCCTCGCCCATGGAGGGGAAGGCCATTTCTTCCGGAAGCAGCGACGCCGGGGGCAGCCAGAGAAGCTCCACGACTTCGTCCAGTGCTTTCCCGGCGTCCGGATCGGCCGCTTGGGCGACGAAGAACAAGTCGAGGATGCGATAGGTCACCTCACGATAGAGGTAGCGATTGGGATGCGACGTCAGGTAGCGGATGCCCCGGATTTCGAGGCCGGTCTCTTCGCGAACCTCGCGTCGGAGGGAATCCTCGGCCGTCTCGCCGCAATCCACGAAACCGCCGGGCGGCGCGAGCTTTCCCTTGGCCGGGTCTTTGGCGCGGCGGATCATCAGGACCCGTCCGTCGGCGCGTTCGATGAATCCCGCCGTGGAGACAGCGGGATTGAAGTAGAGACGGAACCCGCACTTGGCGCAGTCGAAGATCTCTCCCACGGGCGGCTTGGAGTTCGGCGCCGAGCAGCGTGGGCAGTGGTGGAAAAAGTCGCTGGGGAACATGGTCTGGGTGCAGCGAAAGATGGCCGTCTCCCGATCGTCGTCGCCATGAAAATCCAGTCGAAATCCGACGCCAGGATTGCGACCTTCACCTCCGCCGACATGACCACCACTCTCGTGATTTCCCCAGACCCGATCGATGAAGCCGCCTTGGTCGCGGGGCGTCGGGCCTCCGTCGGCATGGGTGCGGCGATCAGCTTTGCCGGCATCGTGCGTGGGCTGGAAGGCTCGTCCCCCATCTCCGCCATCGACTACGAAGCCTTCCAGCAGATGGCCGAGCACCAGTTCGGGCTCCTCTTCCAAGGGGTCGGAGAACGCTGGCCGACGGTGGAATCGATCCGTCTGGTCCATCGCACCGGTGTGGTCCGCGTGGGCGAAGCGTCGCTCTGGGTGGAAGTGGTGTCGCCGCACCGGGGCGAGGCCTTCGCCGCCTGCCAATGGCTGATCGACGAGATGAAGCGCGTGGTGCCGATCTGGAAGAAGCCGATCGCGGACA
>JBBQXJ010000116.1:0-10105 GCA_038209745.1 Verrucomicrobiota bacterium | reverse complement strand
TTTATACGGGCGTTCGCGGGGTTTTCCCAAGAAAACAACCTCCCGGCGACCCCGCTCAACACGACGCGCGGAACGCTCTTCCTGGCTCGTTCTCCTCCCTCATGCGCTCCTGCTTTCCTACCCCTCTTCGGCCACCGATGTGGTCCGAGATAGGGCGTCTGACGGAAGCCTAGTTCCTGCATTCTTTTGTTTCTGCCTTGGGGTGGTTTCGGTCGGTTTGGCTTACTTCTTTGGGGCTGTGGGCTTCTCCACAACTGCCAAGGGATTTGAGGCAGATGTTCTCAAGGTGTTCGACGGGAAGATGTCGCTGACCGATATGTCTGAAAGCCAGAAGCAACGCGTTAGAGGCTTTGCGAGCAGACTAGTTCCGTTCTTTGGTTTGATCTCGTTCCTGTGTCTCCTCGGTGGGGGCGGACTAAGCATTCGACCGTTTTTAGGGAAAAAGCCCGTGGCTCCGTCCCAGTTGGAAACGACGCGTCTGCTTGAACCATCCACTCCAATTGTGACTTCTGCGACCAACTTAGTTGATCGCGCGACAAATCGCTAAATTCGGCATCGTTTCTGAGTTTGGTTTGTGCGAATCTGAAAGGGATTTTGCCGGGTATCCTAGGGTTGCTCGGCCCGAGCTACCCTGGGTGCCCCACGATTCATCAACCCTGACGGGGTTGCGTCCACCGGCGAAACCTTCCTGCACCCTGCCGCAACTCCGTTGGAGTTGTTCAATCCTGAACCCACCCACCCAAGGTAGCCGCATCGCGGTCGACTGGTCCGCCGATGTTCCGGAGAACTTCTTCTACCTGGAAAACCAGGACGGCCCTCCGTGTTGGTTCCCAGAAACGTCGGAACGTCCCACCGGCACTGCACCGTTGATCGCCCCGGGGTTCTACATCCCGGCTCGCGCCATCCCCCGTTGCGCCACTGGATCCCGCTGAAACGTCCGCCAGGCGAAACCGTCACGGAAATTGGCCGCCATCAACGCGGTGATGCCCACGTCGATGCCGATGACGTCGGGATTCACCCACCCGGTGTGCGGGTTCCAAGCGTCGACGAATCCGTAGCGTTTCCAGATCCGGTCGCCGTAAGTGTCGCGTTGCACGTGCAAAGTACGGAGGCATCCCCGGGGCAGGAACGGCAGCGAACCCGCCGCTGCGCAGGGAACGATCGTGCCGTCGAGCGGGCCGCTGTCTGGTGGGCCGCCCCAGCCGACGTAGCCCTGGGCCGAATCGCTCGACGTCACGCCCCAGAGATCCTCGGACCACTGCGGGAACCCGGCGCGTTTGCGCAGGCTCCATTTCAGATGAGCCCGGGTGGCGGCCACAGAATTTGCGAACCAATCGACGCCATGGTCGCGGTGCCCACGAAAGTCGAACCATGCGTGGGAGAACTGGTGGACGAAGAGCGGGGCCGGCGACCAGATGAAGCGCTCGCCTTCCTCCTCGCGCAGCGGCCTTTTCCACGCGGTCCAACATTCCGGCGGGAGCGGATGCGTGGGCGAACCCAGACCCAGGAGGTAGATGAGCATCAGCTCGCAGTAGTGGTCCCAGTGGGCGGGGAGAAAGCCGCTCTCCGGTTTCCAGCCCATCGACAAGGTCAATTGACCGTCGAGAAACCATGGCCAGTCGGCACGCTCGAAGATGCCGGTGGCGAGGCGGACGATCTCCGGATCGTCCGCGAAGCAGGCGCGCGCGTGGAGCACGCCGCAGAAGAGCAGGGCGCTGTCCACCGAGGAGAGTTCGCACGACCAGACCCGTTCGCCCGTGCCGTGATGGAAGAAATGGTAGAAGAATCCCCGATGGTGCGGCTGCCGATCGTGCAGCCAGCGAAGCGTGCGGGTGATCTGCGCCCGGAGATCGGCCCTCGGAGCGTAGCCGCGCTCATGTGCCCGGCAGAGCACGGACAAGCCAAGGCCGGTCGCCGCGATGCTGGCGACGGTGCGGGAGTCTGGTTGGCCGTCGGCCAGCTTGCGATCGAGCACCATTCCGGTTTCCGGATGGGCCGCTTCGCGGAAGAACGTGGTGGCGCTGCGTTCGAGCTCTTCCAGCAGCGCGTCGTCTTGCGAGGGAAGTTCAGCCGGGTGTCCGAACGGGCCGCCGTGCCGCCGGGTCGAGCAACCCCAAGTCCCCAGGATCCCCAGCAGGCTTCCGCTTCCCATCAGCTTGATCGCCGCGCGGCGCGACATGGTGGGACCAAACGGGGAAGGCATCGCGGGTTTTGTCTGCCGAGGTCGCTTGGGCGTCAAGTTTGTCGCGACTGGGACGAGCCGTCAGGAACTGGGTTCCGCGCCTTCCCCGGTGGATTGATCGCGTTGTCGAAGGTGAACGCGATGGCGAAACTGCTTGCGGGTCCGTTTGGCGAGCCCGTAGTAAGTTTGAGCGCTCGGCGAGGTGGGTTGACCTGCCCGGGCGGCAACGGTCGCTTCCATAGCTCAAATGGATAGAGCAGGCGTTTCCTAAACGTCATATCCAGGTTCAATTCCTGGTGGGAGCACCACTTCTTGGGAAACGCACGACCTTTTGCGGGACCGACACCAAGGGCTGCGTCGTAGGTCGGCTGCTCGGCGAATTCGACCCGGGCGCTTTCCTGCTGCGGGGTCCGGGCAAGGTCCGACGCTAGTGCTTCGTCGCCTCTTTCTCCAACACCGCCACTACGTCTTCCACCCGTTGGTTCAGACCTGTGAGCTGATAGGCGATCTCTCCCTCGGCGTTGAGGATCGTGATCAAATTTGAGTGCGCAAACTGGCCCTTGCTGTCCTTCTGGTAGTTCACGCCGAGCAACGCGGCGAGCTCGCGGACGTCGTCGGCCTTGCCGGTGAAGAGCGACCAGTTCTTCACGGACAGATGCTCTTTCTCGCGGTAGGCCTTCAGGACGGAGGGCGAGTCGCGCTCGGTGTCGAAGCTGACGAGCGCGAAGTCCACTTTGCCCTTCAGCGCCTCGGGCAGCGCGGCTTCGATGCGCTTCATGTCATGCACGAGGACCGGGCAGGCGTATTCGCAATGGCTGAAGAACATGGCCATCACCTGCGGGCGGCCCTTGAGCACGGCGAGCCTGGTCTCGGTGCCCACGTCGGACGTCCAGACGGAGTCCAGTTGGTAGAGCGACTTGTCGGAAAGCGGCGTCGTGGCGTCGAGCTTGCGGCAGCACGGCGGAAGCTCCTTCTTGGCGGCCGACGTTTTGGGTTCAGCGGCGAAGAGCGTGGTCGAGAGGAGCAGAGCCAGGGAGATCAGGACGGACGGTTTCATGGCGCTTTTTCCGATGGGGCGTTCGCCGGCGCGAGGTCGTAGGCGCAGCGGAGGCCGAGGTTGTGGACGGTGTAAGCGGCCTTGAGCGAACTGCGGAAGCCGAAGCGCATGAAAGCCTGGAAGTCGGTGCGGTCGACGGCGTTTTGCGAACCGGCGCCGCAGAAGAGCTGGCGATCGATACCGGTGGCGCCCCGGGCGTCGCCGGTGACGAGGTCGGTGTTGAAGTCGGAGGTCCATTCCCAGACGAGGCCCTGGAGATCGTGGACCCCGTAGAAGTTGGCCTTTCCGCCGCCGACATCGGGCAGCACCGCCGGGCTCGGGGTCGCATACCACGTGGCGACGATGCGGCGGAATTCCAGATCATTGGTGCCGTCGGGCCGGGTGATCCCGGCCGAGGCGGCGAGTTCCCATTCGGCAATGGTGGGCAGGCGGCCGCCGCGCCACGTGGCATAGGCCTTGGCCGCAAACCAGGAAACCCACGTGACGGGCTGGTGGGCCGTGACCGTGGTGTTGGTGCCCGGGTCGAGATCGTCGGCCCAGTGGCGGAGGTAGTTTTCGTCGGCGAAAAGGCGCTTCACCCGGGAGCGCCGCCAGCGGGCATTGGCGCGGACGAAGTCGAGGAAATCGCCGTTGGTGACGGGCAGCGTGTCGAGCTGGAAAGCCGCGACCGGGACTTCCTTGAAGTCGTCCGGGCCGCGGAAGAGAGGACGATAGACGCCGGCGGGAATAAGGACGACGCGGGTTGGGACCGAGTTCGTTGCGGCTGTGACCTGCGCGGCGGCCAGCAACACGGCCACCGAGGCGAACCAGACCGAAATGGATGCAACCACAGATCGACACCGATCCACACAGATGCGGAATCCACGATGGCAAACGCCCGCCCTCGTCTCCTGATCGACAGCCCAGCCCGGAGATTTCGGATCTGTGTTCATCTGTGGTTTTTCTGCGTCTTCGCCCCGTCCTCATCGACGAGGACATGGACGGGGAGGGCGAGGCGGATTGCGGATCAGTTGCTGGCGTCGCCCTTCACGCGGCGGACTTCGTCCACGGTGACGGCGTCGCCCGTGTTGCCCCAGGAGTTGCGGACGTAGGTGAGCACGTTGGCGATCTGCTCCTCGTTGATCCCGACGGGGGGCATGACGCCGTTGTAGGCCTTGCCATTGACCGTCACGGGACCCGACACGCCCTTGAGCACGGCGTGGATGGAGCGTTCCTTGTTGGCCATGAGGTAGTCCGACTTGGCGAGCGGCGGGAAGACTCCGGGCAAGCCCTGGCCAGTGGCCTGGTGGCAGGCGAAGCAGGTTTGGAGGAAGACGCGCTTGCCCTTCTCGATCTGGATGTCCTTGCCCAGGCCGGCGATCTTCGGGTCGCTGGCGATGGCATCCTTCCGTTGGGTCTGCAGCTTCTCCACGGTGTCGTTGGCCGAGGCCAAGGCGTCGCCGAAGTAGACGGCGTCGATTTCCTTCCCCGAATAGGTCAGGAGGTTGGCGGGACCGTCGACCTTCAACATGCCGAGCGCGCCCTTGTTGAACGCGCGGAAGATCGAATGGTCGACGAGCAGGAAGGTGCCGGGGACATCCAGGCCGAATTCCACGATGGTCGCGCCGCCGGACGGCACGAGCGTGGTCTGGACGTTGTGGGTGGCCGTGGTGCCTCCCTCCGCATGGACGGTGTCGAAGATCTCACCGATGACATGGAACGAGGAGACGAGGTTCGGTCCGCCGTTGCCGAAGAAGATGCGGACCTTCTCACCGACGTTGGCCTTGAGTGCATTGTCGCCGACGAGCGATCCGACGGAGCCGTTGAAGACGACGTAGGACGGGCGCTCATCGATGGCCTTGTCCATGTCGAAGGCCTGGAGCCCTTCCTCGCCGAATTTGCCGGGGGTGTAGAAGTCGCCCTGCATCACGTAGAATTCCTTGTCCACCGGCGGCAGCCCTTCCTTGGGCTCCACCAGGATCATCCCATACATGCCGTTGGCGATGTGCATGCCCACCGGAGCGGTGGCGCAGTGGTAGACGAAGAGTCCCGGGTTCAGCGTCTTGAAGGAAAACTGCGAGGTGTGCCCGGGCGCGGTGAAGGAGCTGGCCGCGCCGCCTCCGGGTCCCGTGACGGCGTGCAGGTCGATGTTGTGCGGCATCCGGCTCGTCGGGTCGTTGGAGAGGTGGAACTCGACCAAGTCTCCCTCGCGCACCCGGATGAACTTGCCCGGGACTTCGCCGCCGAAGGTCCAGAAGAGATAGTCCACGCCGTCGGCCAACCGCTTGACGAGTTCCTTCACCTCCAGGTTCACGATGACCTTGGTGGCGTGTTTGCGGGTGATCGGGGGCGGGACGGCCGGGGCGTGGGTCAGGACGGCGACCTCCTCGCCTTGAATGGTGGGATCCAGGCCTTTGGCGTTCGGGCCTTTCGGGTCGCCGAGACCGGGGGCTCCTTCGGCGGCAAACAGGGAGGAGGTGAACAGCGCCGTGGCTCCTGCGAGCGCGGCGAAAAGGGGTCCGAGACGCGGACGATTCTTTGGTTTCATGGTGTCTGGTTTCGGTTCTGCGTCGAAATGGCGGAATGGGTGCCGGGCGCCTCTTCCGTTGCTGCCGGGTCTTGGGATCGGGACGAAGCCAACCCGATGGCCGCGCCGCCGGCTTCTCCTATCTTGTCGGGCACGGGACCGGAATTGATCGCCAAGGTCAGCAGCATGGAAAACCGATCCTTGGCGCGGACGGCGTGGGGGAGATGCGGCGGCATGTGGACGAGGTCGCCCGCCTGCAGCGTGCGCCAAGCCGTGCCGAGCTTGAATTCGCAGCGGCCGGTGAGGATCTGGACCAGGGCGCGATGCGGCGACGTGTGGTCGGTGAGCTCCTGGCCCGCGTCGAAGTGGAAGAGCACGACGCGGAGCTGCGGAGTCTGGAGCAGGCTGCGGCTGACAATGGCGTTGTCCCGGAACGCGCCTCCTTCGTTCAAGGACAGCACGCCTTCTTTTTCGGCCGGCAAGACGGGGTTTGCATTCATGGGTAGTGATATCGCCGCGATACGCTGATCTGGCCTTGATCCAGATCAATGCAATCCGCGGTCCGATGCGGTCTCCTGTTCCCGGTGGCGCCGCGCTGTTCGCTCAGGCCCGGGCTGCCACCAAGAAAGAATCCGCCATGAACATCCGTATCGGTGAAGCCGCCTCGCCCACTTTCCAGCAGCCGCTGGCCCTGATGTCCGACTGCCATCGTCGTGTGGAACGGTTCCTCGGTCTGCTCCTTCGGGTGACCGCCGAGGCGGCTGGTGGCCCGTTGAATCCGCTGCAAAGGGAGGCGCTGGAGACGGCGTTGCGCTACTTCCGAGAAGCAGCTCCGAAACACACGGCGGACGAGGAGGAATCGCTCTTCCCCCGTCTTCGCGCTCTCGATACACCCGAATCCCGTGAAGTCCTGGCCAAGGTCCAGCGGCTCGAAGGGGATCACCAAACCGCCGCGCCAGCCCATCACGCGGTGGAGATCTTCGGCCGCCTCTGGCTGGTGCAAAACCGGCTGGAGACCGACGTAGTGATCTTGTTGCAGTCGCACCTCGGCGCGCTCCACGCGCTCTATGGCCGACATATCGCGGTCGAGGACACGGAGGTGTTCCCGCTGGCCGCTCGCCTTCTCGGCGACGCGGAGTTGGCGGCGGTCGGCCGCGAAATGGCGGCGCGGCGCGGGCAGCCCTTCGAACCGGGCGGCTTGGCAAACCGGACCAACCGACTTCAACCTCTTCCGCATCATGCCGCCGCTTGATCGATTCAAACGCTTCGATGTCCGTTCCCTGTTGGCCAAGGGCGTGGAGCCCTTCCCGGAAGTGCGGCGTCGTGCGGACGACCTCAAGCCGGCCGAGGGCTTGATCGTCGTCGCACCGTTTCTGCCGTCGCCGTTGATCGAGCTGCTCGGCAGCGAAGGCTTCCGGTCGAAAGTGGAACGTGGTCAGGGGAGCGATTGGCTGGTTTATTTTTGGAGGGAGGCGGACTAGAAACGCCCATGCCCCAGCCGCTGGCCGAACTGAAACAAGCCGCCCTGACCAACACGCTCCGGTCCTGCCAGCTCTTCGTCGGGCTTCCGTCGATCGATCTGGCGGGCATCGCGGCGCTCGCCTCGGTCAAGACCTTGGCCAAGGGAGACTACCTGTTCCACGAAGGCGAGCTCTCGCACGGCTTCTACGTGGTGCAGAAGGGCGCGATCAACGCCCACCGCGTCAACGCCGCCGGCAAGGAGCAGGTGATCCACGTCTTCCGGGCCGGCGAATCGTTCGCCGAAGCGGCCCTGGCCACAGAGCGCGGTTATCCGGCCGATGCCCGGGCCGTCGAATCCTCCCAGGTGCTGCTCATCCAGAAGGCCGGCTTCATCGCGCTCCTGCGCAAGCAGCCCGAGCTCGCCCTGCGAATGCTCGGCTCCATGAGCGGCCATCTGCGGGTGCTGGTTGGCCAACTGGAGGACCTCACGTTGAAGGACGTGGAAACCCGTCTGGCGAACTGGCTTGTGAAACGCTGCCCCGATCCCGGCGCGGCGGCGCCCCACACCATCGAACTCAAGGGGACCAAACGCGTTCTCGCGGCGGAGCTGGGCACGGTGAGCGAAACCTTCTCGCGGACGTTGGCCCGTTTCCGCGAACAGAAGCTCGTATCGGTGAAGGGCAACTCGATCACGGTTCTCTGTCCGAAGGCGCTCCGGACGCTGCTCCGGAAAAATCTTGGGGAATGACCCCTCAACGGCTGGTTTCTTCGATCCGTCCGCCTTTGCCGATGGATGGCGGGGTTCCAACTGCACCGGTCGGTTCAGGCCTGCTGGACGCAGCGGTCGGAAAGACGTGGCCGTCAGGGTTTGGGTATTTCCAGGTTGTCGAGCAGGGCGAGCTCGTGGAACCGCGTGTCCTCGGGGTGGGCTACGGCACGATCCATTCGCTGCTGCGCGGCGAGCTGTTGGGCTCGGTGGTTTTGGGGCTGATGGTCGTCAAGGCGCTTGTCTGGGCCATCGCGCTGGGATCAGGCACTTCCGGGGGAGTGCTGGCCCCGCTGCTGATCATTGGAGGATCTCTGGGCACGCTGGCGGGTTCGTGGATTCCGGTGGGCGACCACGGGCGCTGGGCACTTCGTCGGCATGGCGGCCATGATGGGAGGCACGATGCGGTCGCCGTTGGCCGCCACAGTCTTCGCGGCCGAACTGTCCCATGATTTCGGTTCGCTTCCCGCGCTCCTGATCGCCTGCGCCTCGTCCTATTGTGTGACGGTGCTGCTCATGCGGCGGTCGATCCTGACGGAAAAACTGGCGCGACGCGGGCAGCACGTCGCCTGCGAATACACGGTGGATCCGTTCGACCGGGTTCGGGTCGGAGACGTCGCGGCAAACGAAGTTCCGATGGTTCCGCATGACATGGCCGTGGCCTATCTCTTCGAGCGGATCAACGGGCATGATCCGATCCTCTCCCGACGACAGGGGACGTTGATCGTCGACGAGGCCGGAGACCTGTGCGGTATTCTGACCCGGGGCGATCTGCTGCGGGCAATGCGGCGTGACCCTGCGGGAACCATGTCGGTCGGCGCAGTTGGACGGAGGGAAATGGTGGTGACCCATCCGGATGAGACCTTGCGGACCGCGCTCGAAAAGATGCTGGCCCACGATGTTGGCCGGTTGCCCGTGGTCGAGCGTGGTGTCCAACGGCGAGTGGTCGGTTACCTGGGCCGGACTGACGTCTTGGCGGCGCGTGGGCGGGTGCGGGAGGAGGAACAGGTTCGCCAACGAGGACCGAACAGCGCCCTTTTCGAGAATGACAAAGCCAAAACCCCATTCCAACGATGCTCAAACTGATCCTGCTCAAAGTCCTGATCGCCGGTATCTCCGGTTGGATCATGGTTGCGTTGCTCTGATCGGCCGTCACCGATCTGTGGCCATTGCTCCATTTGTGCGGCCTGCTAGGATTTGTCGGTGTGGCCGTTTGCCGAGCGTCGGGACGGCCATCGGACGACAGCCGAACCCGTCCAGCAAATAGGTTCGCGATCACATGGCTTCCAAGAACCATCACCGCTCAAAGCCCGTTCCGAACAAACGTGGCCGCACTCTGGCACGAAACCGCACCAGCTCAGCGAACCGCGGCGGGCCGGGCAATGGTCCCGAAGGCAAGGCCAAGTCCGATCAACCTCCCCGGTTGGAGGGCGACGACACGGGTGATCCGGCAAGTCCCGTGTGCTACTTGAACGAGTTCGGTGATTGGTAGATCGACTCAAAACCTGTGCCTGTCCTCCTCAAGCGAGCCTATGTATCCGCCACATCGGGCGACGGAGAGCGCTATCTGGTGGACCGTCTTTGGCCTCGTGGAGTGCGCAAGGATGACTTGCAGATCAAAGGCTGGGTCAAGGACGTTGCGCCCAGCGACGGGCTGCGGCGCTGGTTCCGCCACGACCCGAAACATTGGAAGGAGTTCCAGAGGCGTTATCGCGAAGAGTTGCGCAACAACGGGCGCGCGTTGGACCTCTTGAACGCCGCTCGACAGCGCGGGACCGTCACCTTGGTCTACGCTGCGCGCGATGAGCAGCACAACCATGCGCTGGTGCTTCGCGACGTCCTGCTGAACGATTTTAGCGATGGCCGGGTCAATGAGTGCCTTCACTGACCATCGCCCGGAGTGACCCAATCGCGGCCCATCATTGCTGCTCACAAGATCCAGCGCCGTGTCTCCGGTATGGCCTCGGTTCTCCACTCGAATGCCATGTCGACCCTCCGTTGCTCCTGCTATGGGGCGGGCAAGCTCGCGGTCGACCGCCGCTGTTGGCGTCCGCGTTCCAGGAGTTCAAGTGCCGTGAGCCGCCTGCTTGCCTCATACCCTCGGCGGCGGCACGATCTCCCCCATGTCCCTCC
>JBBQXJ010000115.1:0-10282 GCA_038209745.1 Verrucomicrobiota bacterium | reverse complement strand
CGGGCGAACCGGCGTATTCCCAGGCGGCCACGAAGGCGAACTGGTCGTCGCGGCGCTTCACGTCGCCGGGGTTGACGATGCCGTCCTGCACTTCCTTGTCGGCGGCGGTGTATTGGTATTCCTCCCGGAAATGGCCCCCGCAGCTCTCCTCGCGCATCAGCGCGTCGCGGCACATGAGCTCGCCGAGCTCGATGAAGTCGGCCACACGGCCGGCCCGCTCGAGGGACTGGTTCCAATCGGCCGCCTCACCCAGGACCTTCACGTTCGTGCGGTATTCCTCGCGAAGTTCACCCAGAAGCTGGATGCCTTTTTCCAGTCCGTCCTTCGTGCGCGCCATGCCGCAGTGGTCCCACATGATCTTGCCGAGCTGCTTGTGGAAATGGTTGGGCGTGCGTCGGCCGTTGCAGCCGAGCATCTGTCCGATGGTTCCCCGGACGGCGTCCTCGGTCGACTTGAACTCGGCCTTGTCGGTCGCGGGCCGGTTGCCCGGCTTCACCGTGGCCAAATAGGTCGAGATGGTCGCCGGCAGGACGAAGTAGCCATCGGACAATCCCTGCATGAGGGCGGACGCTCCCAGCCGGTTCGCGCCGTGATCGGAGAAGTTCGCTTCGCCCAACACGAAGAGGCCGGGGATGTTGCTCATCAGGTTGTAGTCCACCCAGAGCCCGCCCATCGTATAGTGGACGGCCGGATAGATGCGCATCGGCGTCCTGTAGGCGTCCTCGTTCGTGATCTCGTGATACATCGCGAAGAGGTTGCCGTAGCGCTCGCGCACCTTGTCCTCGCCAAGGCGCTTGATCGAGTCGGCAAAGTCGAGATAGACCCCCAAACCGGTCTCACCGACGCCGCGACCTTCGTCGCAGACATACTTGGCGGCCCGGCTGGCGATGTCGCGCGGGGCGAGGTTGCCGAAGGCCGAATACATCCGCTCGAGATAATAGTCGCGGTCGCCCTCGGCGATGTCGGCGGGCCGCTTCTTGCAGTCCTCCTTCTTCTTGGGAACCCAGATGCGGCCGTCGTTGCGGAGCGACTCCGACATCAAGGTCAGCTTGGACTGGTAGTCGCCGGAGACCGGAATGCAGGTCGGATGGATCTGCGTGTAGCACGGATTCGCCATGCACGCGCCGCGCTTGTAGGCGCGCCAGATGGCCGTGGCGTTGGAACCCCGGGCGTAAGTGGACAGGTTGAAGACGTTTCCGTAACCGCCCGTGGCCAAGACGACCGCGTCGGCATTGTGCCGGGTGATTTCGCCGGTCTGGAGATTGCGGACGATGATGCCCTTGGCGTGTCCGTCCACGAGGACGAGATCGAGCATCTCGGCGTGGGTGTAGGACTTCACGCCACCGGCGCCGATCATCTTGTTCAGCGCGGAATAGGCGCCGAGCAGGAGCTGCTGGCCGGTCTGGCCGCGCGCATAGAACGTGCGGGAAACCTGCGCGCCCCCGAACGAGCGGTTGTCGAGCAATCCACCGTATTCGCGGGCGAAAGGAACGCCCTGCGCGGCGCACTGGTCGATGATGTTGAGCGAGACTTCGGCGAGACGATGGACGTTCGCTTCGCGGGAACGGTAGTCGCCGCCCTTGATCGTGTCGTAGAAGAGCCGGTGAACGGAGTCGCCGTCGTTCTGGTAGTTCTTGGCGGCGTTGATGCCGCCCTGGGCGGCGACGGAATGGGCGCGGCGCGGCGAATCGTGGAAGACGAAGTTGTGCACCTCGTAGCCGAGCTCGGCGAGCGTGGCCGAGGTGCTGGAGCCGGCCAGACCGGCGCCGACGACGATGATCTTGTATTTCCGCTTGTTGGCCGGGTTGATCAGCTTGGAGCTGAACTTGTGGTGCTCCCACTTCGAGGCGAGCGGGCCGGCGGGGATGTTGGAGTTGAGCGTGGCCATGTTATTTGCCCTCGCCCTGGCGGACGGCCACCAGTGGAGATTCTTTGTCGGTCATGCCCAGCGGCAGGTTCAGCTTGGCCTTGGCATGTTCGGCATATTCGCGGCCCATCCCGAAGGTGATCGCCAAGGGGATGGAAATGTAGCCGAGGAGGATCGCCGTGCTGAAGACCTTGGCGAAGATCTGCACCCGAGGCCACCAGACGTGGTTCCGCAGGCCGAGCGACTGGAACATCGCCGACAGACCGTGGCTGAGATGCAGGAAGAGCATCACCTGGGCGACCAGGTAGAAGAGCGCCACCCACCACACCCGGAAGGCGAGCACCATCATCGCGTAGACGTCGGGCACCGCTTCGGCATGTCCGGGCAAAGTCGTCGTCAACTTGTGGAAGTCGCCGAAGCCATTGATTCCGGGGAGCAGCGCGGTGAAGTGGGCGAGATGGTAGACGATGAAGGCGAGCACCACCAGACCGCTCACCAGCATGTAGCGGGAAGCCCAAGTCGAGCCATAGGCGGTGCCCCCAGTGTAGGGCACCGGCCGGGCCGCCTTGGCCGTCGCGGCCAAGGACAGGGCGCAGGAGATGTGCACCCCCACGATGGCCAACAAGCCAAGCCGGGCGCCCCAGACCAGACCGGGCTTGCTCTTCAGGAAGTGTGCGTAGCCGTTGATCAGGTCGGGATGCCCGAAGACCTGAAGGTTTCCGAGAAGATGGACGATGACGAAACCGAACAGCGCAAGGCCGGTCAGCGCCATCAGGTATTTTTTCCCGAGCGTGGAGCGGAAGATCAGTTGAACCAAAGTCATAGGTTTCGGGCGGCGCGGATTGTCGCCGGACGCGTCCCCGATTCTTGGGAATCAAGGGTTGCGCCTAAAGAAGATACAATGACCTGCCACCCGGAGCGTCAACGTCGGCGTGGCAGGTATAAGGGGCGGTTGTCCGCGCGTTATGGAGGCTAATCGGGCCGCAGCCCCTTTTGCCCGGTCCCGGAGCGTTGCAGCCGATACAACAGCCATCCGATTCCCGCCCCGACACAAAGGCCGTAGACCACGCCCCAAAGCGTCATCCCCAACGGCGAATGTTCCAGCGCGCGCCAAACCCATTCACCGACGAAATAGCCGGCGAAGTTCGCGACCAAAGTCGGAGCCAAGATCCGCAAGAAGAGACCGGATTGCCCAAACGCAGACACCACCACCACATGCAACAACCCGGCTCCCAGCACCGTGCCCAAGACCTCGCCCCAAAACCCCTTCACTCCGAACCACCCAAGACACCAACCCGCCCCGTAAAGCGCAAAAGCCAACGCGAACACTCCGGTGAACCGCCACAAGCTCCCCTTCCCGGCGACCAGTCGACCCAGCAGCACGCCGCCCAAGCCCATGAACAGGCCGGTCCAAACAACGTAGGCCCCCGCCAGACCGAGCGACCGATAGAGCGACCGTTCCGCCAGCGCGACGCTCCCGAAAACCACCAGGCTCGCGATCCCGAAGCCGATCGCACCGCCCATTACCGACGCCGGCCAATTTCGTGCGTTTGGCGCCGTCCCGCAATTTCTCGTCCGCACCGATGCAGCGTCCAATCCAGCCCAGCTCATGCCCCGGGGATACTGCCGGTCTCCGCCGGAGGCAACCCGACAAAGCGGATCCAACCGTCAAAAGCAGGCTGCAGTCCCCTCCCGGGAAAACGTGCTTGCTCTGAGAAGCCGATCCCGCAACTTCGTTCTACAGCAGTTTGTCACGCGGCTTTCTCAATCAACGCATCCATCGATTATGGGCAAAATCTACAACAACATCGTCGAAACCGTCGGGCGCACCCCGCTCGTCCGGCTGAACAAAGTCACCGCCGGCCTCGAAGCCACCGTCCTGCTCAAGTGCGAGTTCTTCAACCCGCTCGGCAGCGTGAAGGACCGTATCGGCATGGCCATGATCGAGGACGCGGAAAAGAGCGGCGTCTTGAAGAAGGAGACCGTCATCGTTGAACCCACCTCGGGAAACACCGGCATCGCGCTGGCCTTCGTCGCCGCCGCCAAGGGCTATCAGCTCATCCTGACCATGCCCGATACGATGTCGCTCGAACGCCGCACCCTGCTCGCGATGCTCGGTGCCAAGCTCGTGCTCACCCCCGGCGGAGAGGGAATGAAGGGCGCGATCGCCAAGGCCCACGCCATCGCCGCCGAGACTCCGAATTCCTGGATCCCGCAGCAGTTTGAAAATCCGGCCAACCCCGCCATCCACAGCAAGACCACCGGGGCGGAGTTGTGGGACGACACGGACGGCAAGATCGACATCCTCGTCTCCGCCGTCGGCACGGGCGGCACGATCACCGGCGTCACCGAATACATCAAACCGAAGAAGCCTTCCTTCCAGGGCATCGCGGTCGAGCCCAAGGATTCGCCGGTCATTTCCCAGACCCTCGCCGGCCAACCCCTCAAACCCGGCCCCCACAAGATCCAAGGCGCCGGCGCCGGGTTCATCCCGAAAAACCTCCATCTCAAGGACCGCGACGGAAACCCCCAGATCGTCGAATGCATCCAGGTCTCGAACGACGACTCCTTCGCCATGGCCCGCCGCTTGGCCAAGGAAGAGGGTCTGCTGGTCGGCATCTCCACCGGGGCCAACGTGACGGCCGCCATCGAGATCGCGAAACGTCCCGAGAACAAGGGCAAGATCATCGTCGCCATCGCCTGCTCCACCGGTGAACGGTACCTCAGCACCGCTCTCGCCGCCGAAGCCAGAGCGGAGGTCGGCGGCTGATTCCCCTTCGTTCCTTTCCACGGCGCGTTGCTTCAGCGGCGCGCCGTTTTCGTTAATCGTCGCCTGTGCCGCGTGACGCGTGACGCGGGACGAAGCGCTCGATACCTTCCAGACCCATGCCCTGGCAGCAGTCCTACGATCCGCTCGGCAACACGCTGCTCTCCACCCTTGCGGCCGCCATCCCGGTCATCGTGCTGCTTGGTTCCATCGCCTGGCTGAAGATCCGTATCCACTTCGCGGCATTGATCGGTCTGGCGGTGGCGCTGCTCGTCTCCATCTTCGTCTACCACATGCCGGTCAAGCTGGCCGGACTGACCACGGTCTACGGAGCGCTGTTCGGCCTGTTCCCCATCGGCTGGATCATTCTCAACGTCATCTTCGTCTATCAGCTCACGGTGAAGCGCGGGCACTTCGCCGTCCTTCGCAACAGCCTCGCCTCCATCGCGCCCGATCCGCGGGTCCAGCTCATCCTCATCGCCTTCGCCCTCGGGGCCTTCATCGAAGGGGTGGCCGGGTTCGGCGCGCCGGTCGCGATCACGGGCGCGATCCTGATCCAGCTTGGATTCAAGCCGCTGCACGCCTCGGGTCTCGCCCTCATCGCCAATACCGCACCGGTCGCCTTCGGCTCGCTCGGCATTCCGGTCACGACGCTGAGCACCGTCACCGGGTTGGACGTGATGCTCCTTTCGAAGATGGTCGGTCGGCAGCTGCCCTTCTTCTCGCTCATCGTCCCGTTCTGGGTGGTGGGCGCCTATGCCGGCTGGCGCGGCCTGCTCGGAGTCTGGCCGGCCGCCTTGACCGCCGGAGCGGCTTTCGCCATCCCCCAGTTCCTTGTCTCAAATTTCCACGGCCCCTGGCTGGTGGACATCGTCTCCGGCGCCAGCTCGATGGTCGCCGTCGTCGTGCTCCTCCGGTTCTGGCAGCCCAAAGATTCGTTCGCCCACGCCTCCGGCACTCCGTCCGTCGAGACCGCCGAGACCGCTGTTCCGACCCGCTACACGCGCCGGGAGATCTTCGCGGCGTGGCTGCCGTGGATCATCCTGAGCGCGACCATTTTTCTTTGGGGTCTGCCGCAGGTGAAGGCGGCATTGAACGGAGTCTCCAGTCCGAAGCTCCCGATCCCTGGCCTTCACCAGCAGATCCAGCGCGTGCATCCGGTGGTCCCGGTCGGCACGGGACCGGAAGACGCCGTTTTCAAGCTGGATTGGCTCTCGGCCACCGGCACAGCGCTGCTGACGGCCGGAATCATCGCGGGTTGCCTGATGCGTTTCTCGCCGCGCGAACTGTTCCGCACCTACCTGGAGACCGTCTGGCGCATCCGCCATTCGCTCGCGACCATTGCCGCCATGTTGGCGCTCGGCTACGTGACGAAATATTCCGGCAGCGACGCGACGCTCGGTCTCGCGCTGGCCCAGACCGGAGCCCTGTATCCGTTCTTCGGGACGCTGCTCGGCTGGCTCGGCGTGGCCCTGACCGGCAGCGACACCGCTTCCAACGTCCTTTTCGGCAGCCTCCAGCAGATCACGGCGCAACAGACAGGCATCAGCCCCATCCTCATGGGCGCGGCCAACAGCAGCGGCGGCGTCATGGGAAAGATGGTCGACGCCCAGAGCATCGTCGTGGCCAGCACGGCCACGAACTACTACGGCGGCGAGGGCAAGATCCTCCGGTTTGTGTTCCTCCACAGCATCGTGCTGGCGGTTCTGGTCGGCGTGCTTGTCTTTCTCCAAGCCTATGTCTGGCCGTTCACGGCCATGGTGCCGAAGTGAACCGCGTCGCCCGCCAGCCCGCACCGACGCCGCCGCGAAGGGTTCCACATTTTCCTGCATTTTCCCCGGCGTCTGCGGTTAGCTCCCGCCCACAACCATGAGTTTTACCCAGCAATATCTCGCGGAAACCATCCAGGTGGTCCAACAGCTCGACGCCGACGCCATCGAGACCCTCGCCACCACATTGGCCAAAGTGCGCGACGGCGGCGGTCGCCTCTTCCTTCTCGGCGTCGGCGGCAGCGCGGCCAACGCCAGCCATGCGGTGAACGATTTCCGCAAGATCTGCGGCTTCGAAGCCTACGCCCCCACCGACAACGTCTCCGAGCTCACCGCCCGCACCAACGACGAGGGCTGGGCCACCGTCTTCTCCGAATGGCTCAAGGGCAGCCGGCTCAACGCGCAGGACGGACTGCTCATCTTCTCCGTCGGAGGCGGCAATCTGGAAAAGAACGTCAGCCCGAACCTTGTCTCCGCCATCCAGCTCGCCAAGGAACGGGGCGCGGCCGTCTGCGGCATCGTCGGACGCGACGGCGGCTACACCGCCAAGGAAGCCACCGCCTGCGTCATCGTCCCCACCGTCAACGGCGAACACACCACCCCGCACGCCGAAGCCTTTCAGGCCGTCGTCTGGCACCTCCTCGTCTCCCATCCCGCGCTGAAGGTGAACCGCACCAAGTGGGAATCGACCCAGTAGCCCCGTCGCCCGGGCATCCCCGCCCGACAAGTTGAAGCCCACGGAATGACTCCATCAGAAAATTCGGACTCGACCGAAACCCGCCAGGCAGGGATGCCCGGCCTACGGGGCGCCGTCTTCCTCGACCGCGACGGCGTGATCAACCGGGCCTTGGTCCGAGACGGCAAACCGTATCCGCCGACCAGTGTCGCCGAGTTCGAGATCCTGCCCGGCGTTGAAGAAGCCTGCGCCAAGCTAAAGGCTGCGGGCTTCCTTCTCGTGGTCGCCACTAACCAACCCGATGTCGGCCGCGGCACCTTGCCGCAAGCGGCGTTGGACGCGATCCACACCGAGATGTGCCGCCAGTTGCCCATCGACCGTGTGGAAGTCTGCACTCATCCCGGCCAGGGCAAGTCCGACTGCGACTGCCGCAAACCCAAACCGGGCATGCTCCTCCGCGCCGCCAAGGAACTGGGCCTCGATCTCGCCCAAAGCTGGATAATCGGCGACCGCTGGCGCGACATCGACTGCGGAGCCTCCGCCGGTGTGAAAACCGCCTTCATCGACTACGGCTACGACGAGGCTCTGCGGGCGAAACCGGACATCACCGTGAAGAGCCTGCTAGAGGCAGCGGTGCGAATCCTGGGTGTCTCCGGGACCTGAACGGCCAAGTGGAGGTAGCGGCGGACGGGAGTCCGCCGGGAACTTTCCTTCCGAGAGCGCCTGAGCCGAGAGACACCCATCGGACGGTCCAGCCTGACTCTTTAAGGCTCCTCACTGAGCCGGAACGATGCAGTGGAAATGAATGGGGATCGCAGCCGCCCCGGCTGCCGTCCGGCGCGGACGCGCTCCGAAAATCCCCACCGCTTCGCTTCGGCTCAGGCCGTTTCTCGACAAAAAAAAACCAAGCTATTGGTCTGTCCCACCGATTCAAAAAGGTTTCTGGCCACCGAAGCACTGCAGTCCTCCAATCTCAGCTACTTCATAAATCTTTCGTCGCAATTGGGCCGCACGAACCAGGTCCTGGCTGGCGGCCGTAACTTGTCCACCAATGGAGTAGCGGTCGGTCCCGGGCGTATCGCGGTTCGACCGGAACTTGCAACCGACTGGACCCGCGAACTTCATTCGGGCGGCGGAAGTCGGTGCAGGGGAGTCGTGTCGTTCGTCGACGGTAGCGCGTCACCGTTTGGCGGCTCGTCCACGGTTCAAGCCGCTTTCGAGAAAGCAGGAGTAGCGAACCAGACGATCCTGATCCCTTGAAAGACCAGCCATAGCACTCCTCCGCTTGCAGCCTCCCTCTTGATTCCCCCAACCTCCGCCCGGCTTGAAGATCCTCGTCTTATCCTTGTCCGGCATCGGCGATACGCTCATCGCCACGCCGTTCCTCCATGAGCTGCGGGACAATTTCCCGCAGGCGCAGATCGATGCCTTCGTGCTGTGGCAGGGTTCGGCCGATCTGCTGGAGGGGAATCCGCATGTCAGCCGAGTGCTCCAGAAAAACCTGATCAAGGACGGCGCGTGGAAATCGCTGCCCTTCCTCCGTCAGCTCCGCCGCGAACGCTACGACGTGTCGGTCAACGTCCACACCCAGGGCCGCATCCAATACCGGATGGTCGCCCGGTTCATCGGGGCCAAGCTGCGAATCAGCCACGCCTACGAAAACCACGGCGTGCTCGATCGCCTCCTGGTGCAGAAGCAAATCCCGCAGGACTACACGGTGCAGAGCATCGAGAACAACCGGCGCCTCCTGTCATTGCTCGGAGCCAAACGCTCGCTGTCCGATCCCGGTCCGGAGGCCCACCCCGGGGATCGCTCGATTCCAGCAGGAGAATCCTCTCGCCCGAGCCCTCTTCCCATCGGATGGGGTGAGGGTGGTCGCAGGCCAGGTGAGGGGATTTCAAAGCCCCAGCCCACCCGATTGCCCATCCGATATGAGATCTACCTGTCCGATGTCGAACGAGCATGGGCGGACCGCTATCTCGCGGAGAACGGTTTGATCCAACGCGGGAAGCTCGGCCTCCACGTCGGTTCCGGCGGCACCAAGAACCTCGGGCTGAAGCGCTGGCCGTTGGAGCGCTATATCGAATTGCTCCAAGGCTTGACCCGCGAGCGCCCGGACCTGGCGATCCTGCTTTTCGGGGGACCGGAGGAGCAACAGGCCCACGCCCGCATCCGCAGCGCCGTCGCTTCTCCCAATCTCTTCTTCCCCGATTCGCCGAACCTTCGCCAAGCCGGCGCTTTGATCGGTCGTTGCGACGCGTTCCTGTCCGTGGACACGGCGTTGATGCACTTGGCCGCCGCCGTGGGAGTGCCGAAGCAGATCGTGATCGAAGCCCCGACGTTGAACCCCACGAATCTTCCCCCGAGACCGGATGTGGTCGTGATCCGAAACCCGGCGGTCGCCGGCCGGAATCTCGACTACTACCGCTACGACGGCGGCCCGATCCGCGGAACCGATGCGGAGATCACCCGGTTGATGGAATCGGTGACGGTGGACGCAGTGCGGGCAGTATTGGGTTCAGCCCTGCTGTAGCGGTTAGGATAAAACTCCACCGCCTCGATACCTGCGACTCACAACGACAGGATTCAAGATGATGATGCCAACTCGGATGACTCAAAAGTAAACAACGGGGCAGGTTCCTGGAGTAGAAGACTGGAAACCTAAGATCCGTGCGGCTGTGCTTCCGCCGAATCGTTGACCAACGCGTTTCCGGCGTTCTCGAACCGGGAGAGGAAAGAAAGAGGCCTCTGATCCTGTGCATGGTGGGGTTGAGACCATTGCCTTGGCCAATCTCGTGCCAATGAACAAGATAACTCACCGAATGATTCATATTGCGCAATGGGATGGCGGTCTTTTTATCTTCGCTGAACAGCCGAGGCACGGGTCATCAACCACCAGAAAAACCGGTGGCTGATGACTTGTTTCTGGTTGTAAAAGCCAATCGAACTAGCCACAACTGAGAAATGAGGGAGAAATGAACGTGCAAAAAAGCAGCCACCTGTGGCAATTGATCGCGATGTCGATTCTGTTATGTTCCTCCGCAATCCAAGCACAGCCAGCATTTATTACCAACGGGCTTGTCGCCTACTACCCGTTCAACGGAAACGCTAACGATGCGAGCGGATACGGAAATACCGGAATCGTATCCAACGCATCTATCTCCGAAGATCGGTTCGGCAACCTGTCCAATTGCTATTCATTT
>JBBQXJ010000114.1:0-10286 GCA_038209745.1 Verrucomicrobiota bacterium | reverse complement strand
CAGACGAAAAGCCGGACCCGCCCCCCCAATAACCCCCTTCCTCACACCTCGCGACCCCCTTCCGTCCTTCGCAGATCCAGCCGCTCCCTTCCATCGGGCCACCCCGGGTCTTCCCCTTTGCTTTCCCATTTCCATTTTCAACGCCCCGCTTCCAAAAAGGTCGGTTTTTGGAAGTCCCCCAAACAAGATCAATGCCCACAACACCGGATGGCCGTGCTCACTCCTCGTCCGCTCCGCCCGTCTCCACGCCTGCCGCTCCGGTGGCTGTCGCTGAGCTTGGTCGATACGGCGCAAGACGCGCGTAGATTGCATGGCACTCAAGCGATTCAAAACAAACACGCGGCTCTGGCTCTTGATCTCGTTCGCCTTGTTTGTGCCTCCGTGGTTCATCGGTCACATCGACAAACAGGGCGTGGTGCCGGCAGCAGGGCTTTTCGTGGTGGCATTTAGCGATCCAGCCAACCTCGGAGAAGTAATTGGCGGCATCTTCGTCTGCATCTTGAGTTTTGGTGTTCCGGCCTTGGCAATCGGTTGGATTCTGCACTGCCCAATTGTCATGGTGGCGAATTATGTGAAAGGAAGGCGTTGTCGTGCCGCCTGACAACAGCAACGCCACGGCTCAAACCGAGGCGAGTTTCTCCTCCCGCCGCGTCACCCATTTCGACGCGTAGTAGCTGCCGCCGACACCCACCCTCAACAGCAACCCCAGCCGGCCGCAGCGTCGCTTCGCCTCGCGCGCGGCCCATTCGCCGGAATCAAACTGCGGGAGGGGAACCCCGTCCTGGGTCAAGGCGGCCATCCGCCACGGGAACTTCGCCTCGACCTCTTCGTGGGTGAGCCGGCCGCTCACCGTGCTGGCCGCCTCCGTGTCGTCGTCCGTCCGCTGCGACACCACCGTCCAGCAGACCCGCAGCGGCCGCGTGGCCCAGCGACCGCCTCCCAGCGCCAAGCCGACGGCGAAGGCGAATCCGATCAAAGCGACAAAGCGACTGAGTGTCATGGGTTAGATCCGCCCGGTTGAATCGGGATGCCCGAAGTCCATCAAGCGGTTCTCGACCAAGTACGGAGCGCGCACGGTTTCGTCAGCGAGTTCAGCCCCGAAACCAGCCAGCGCCATGGACTGCCGGTATCGGCCTCGCGGACGCAACCGTCCGCGCACCATCCCTACGGCGACAGTGCGGGACCCGACGACGAAAACACGTCCTGCATCGATTGGAACATGGGCGCCGCGAGTTCGCGTCCACCGAAGACCCAGACGAGCGCCGCCGCCGCGATGTAGGGTCCGTAGGGAATCTTCGCGGACCATTCGTGCCGCTTGCACACGATCAACGTCACGCCCACCAAAGCCCCGAGAACGCTGCTGGCGAACAAACTGAACATCGCGCCCTGCCATCCGGTGAAGGCACCGATGGCGGCCACGAACTTCACGTCGCCAAAACCCATCGCTTCGCGCGGCAGGACGATGCCGTCCGTCACTGCTTCCATGGCGCCGACTTCCTCAGGCTTGAATTCCTCGTCGCCCACTTTCAGCAGGATCGGTGACAGGGACACTTCGACGTCCGTGTAGGTCTTGGCGGGCAGGGTGAGGCTCTTCGCGTGGAAGCAAATGACGTCGCTGTTCCGGTAGAAGAGGTCTTCGAAGAGGATCTCCTGATCGGGCAGGGTCAGCCCTGTCTCGCCGAAGACGATCCTGCTGTCGGGCTCGAGCGCGATCTTCTGTTTGCCGAAGAGCAGCTTGCCTCCGCGCAGGACCGCGTAGACCACGCCGCCGCCGATGGCGAGTCCCCAGAAGCCGGCCTTCATCGAATCGACCGAGTCCTTCGCCCCGTGCATCGCCGGCAGGAGGAAGGAGAACACCATGCCCACGCCCATCCCGCCGAAAGTGATCTCGTCGGGAATGATGAAGTGTTCCAGATCGATGAACGTCGCCACCAGCAGTCCGCTGACCAGCGTACACATGGCCAGAGCGACGCCCACGCTGCTGTGTCCGTAGAGCAGCCAGCAGACGAGGAACAGAATTCCGGTCAACAGCTCGACGAGGAAGTAGCGCGGCGAAATGGGCGCCTTGCAGTTGGCGCATTTCCCCCGCAACCACAGCCAGGTGAACAGCGGGATGTTCAGGTAGAACGGGATGGAATACTTGCAGTGCGGACAGTGCGACGGCGGCGAGACGACGCTCTGGTTCAGCGGCATCCGGTAGATGCAGACGTTGAAGAAGCTCCCGCAGATGCTGCCGAACGCGAAGAAGACGACCGACCAGAAGTGGAACGGCACCGCCGCCCAGCGCTCCGCGTCGAACATGTTGGAGAAGATGTCCATGGGTGGAATCAGGCCAAGGCGAGAAGGAGGGTTGTCGTGCGTGAGGTGCAACCCACCCCCGGCCCCTTGGCGGAGGGGCCGGGGGCGGGCCCGCCCGCCGTCCTGTGGATCCCCGTTCCGCACTGGTCCTTCGCTTTCATCCGTAGATCGCCTTCTTCAACGCCTTGCGCATCGCGTCGACCGGCGCGGGTCGACCGCTCCAGATCTCCAGCGCCTTCGCGCCCTGATACAGGAGCATTCCGAGACCGTTGGCCGTCTTCAGACCGGCCTTGTCGGCCAGCTCCAAGAAGGGCGTCTCCGCCGGTCGATAGACCATGTCGTAGGCGAACCGAGCCTGTTTCAAATCGAACATCTCCACGTCCAACGGCAGCGCGTCTTCCGGCTTGAGCCCCAACGACGTGGCGTTCAGGACGAGATCCACCGGCTCGTCCGGATAACCCACGGTGACGTGGGTGCCCGGGAAGCGCTGGCGGATGTCCCCCGCGACCGCTTCGGCTTTGGCCTTGGTCCGGTTGACCAGCCAGAGACGCCCCACGCCTTCCGCCGCCAACCGCAGAGCGGCCACACGGCCCGCGCCACCGGCTCCCAGCAGCAGGACTTTGCCTCCGAGCGGTTCGAACTCCAGGTCCTCCCGCACCGCCTGGATGATCGCGTCGGCGTCGGTGTTGAACCCCACCGAGCGTGTCTCCACCACCTCGTCTGCGGGCACGTCGTGCAGCGGTGTCCACTCGCCGTCCACCGTGGTCCGAGCCTCGAAACGCACCGTGTTGACCGCGCCCCAAACCCGGGCTGAAGCGTCGAGATCGTCCACCATGTCGACGGCCAGCAGCTTGTGGGGGACGGTCAGGTTCAAGCCGATGAAGCGCATGGCGGCGGCGCCTTTGATTGCGGCGCCCAGGTCGTCCGGCGCCACGTCGAAGGCAAGATAGCGCCAAGGCAGATCCAAGGCGGCCATGCCCGCATTCTGCATGGCGGGCGACGCCGAGTGTTTGATCGGATGCCCGTAGACCGCGCAGAAGCGCGTGGTCGCGCTGATGACTTTTTCCGAAGAGAACACGACCGGGTTATCCCAGAGCCGGGACAAGCGAAGCAAATCCCAATGCGCCAACGGCACCCATCGCTTCGCCGATGCGGTGTAAAAATCCGGGCGTTGCCGAGCCCGCTTGCGCGGGCGTTTCCGACTGCCAAGCCAAGTGTCCCGCTATCAACTTCGGTCCATATCCAGTCCCACAATGCATTCCCACGTTTGATGGACTTCAGAGCTCCTCGTCGAACGCTCCGTCTGTTCCTCGCCTTTTTTTCCGCAGTGGCCGCCCTGGCTGCCGTCCGTCGCGCCCCGCGCCGGACCCGGACGCGTCCGGACACACCAGGTGGTGAATCCTTTCCTGCGCCTTCGATGGACCGCGAGGGCGCGGTCCACAGCGCCCGGGGCGGGCGCGCTCCCCATCCCCACTGCCTCGGTCCGGCTGAGCCGGCGTGATGACGGAACGAGGCAGTGGCGGAGACCACCTAGTCGCTGAAGTAGCCGGCCCGCCCGAAGCTCACTCCATCGAGTCCGCTTCTGTTTCTTCGGGCGCGGTCGGGTCCGCCGGCTTCTCCTTCTTCTTCAGCCGTTGCTCGGTGAAGAAACTGACCAGCAGTTGCCGGCATTCATCCAGCCGCACTCCGGCCGTGATGTCGGCCTGATGGTTGAGGCCGGGGAACTGGAGCAGGTTCATCGCACCACCGGCCGCGCCGCCCTTCGGATCGGGCGCGCCGAAGACCACCCGGCCGAACCGCACATGGACGATCGCTCCGGCGCACATCGGGCACGGCTCCTTGGTCACGTAGAGCGTGCAGTCGTTCAGCCGCCACGTGCCGGCCGCGTCCTCCGCCTGGGTGATGGCCAGCATCTCGGCATGCGCCGTGGCGTCCTGGAGCGTCTCCACCTGGTTGTGCGCCCGGGCGATGATGCGTCCATGGCGCACGACGACCGCTCCGACCGGCACTTCCTCCGCCTCGTAGGCCCGGACCGCCTGGCGCAGGGCTTCGCCCATGAAGTAGTGGTCGCTCTGTAGATCGATGATCGGCTCGTCGTCCGGCATCGCGTTAGAGCAACAGAACGGCGGAAGGAATGGCGACGGGAAACTTCCGTAGCGGCGGGCGTCCCGCGCCTACGCCGCCTGCCTCTGCTTCGCGAGCTGCCCGCAGGCCGCCGCGATGTCGGAGCCCAGCGAGTAGCGCAGGGTCACCTTGAAGCCCGCTTCCCGCAGCGCCTTCGCGAAGCGTTCGCGGTCGGCCTTCGCGGTGCCGGTCAACGCGTCGCCGGTGGCGTTGTAGGGGATGAGATTGATGTGGACCTGGAGTCCGGCGAGGTAGCGGGCCAGCGCGGCGAGGTCTTCCGGTTGGTCGTTCAAACCGGCCAACAGCAGATACTCGATCATCGCCGGTTTGCCCTGGATCCCGACGACTTCGTCCAATGCCGCCCGCAGGTCGGCCAGCGAATGGCGCTCGGCCAGCGGCATGATCTGTCGGCGCACCTCTTGTCGCGCCGAATGCAGGCTGAGCGCCTGCCGGACCTTGGGCCGCGACCGGGCCAACCGCACCATCGCATCCGGCACGCCCACGCTGGAAACCAGCAACCGGCCCGGATCGAAGCCGAACGCGTCCCGGGCCGACAATTCGTCGAGCGCGGCCAGCAGGTTGGCCTCGTTGTGGAACGGCTCGCCCATGCCCATGAAAACGAGATTGCGGATCTGTCGGCCTTCCGGCGCCAACCGCTGCTGGGCCTGGACGACCTGGTCCAGGATCTCGGCCAAGGAGAGGTTCTGCTTCAAGCCCATCGTGCCCGTGGCGCAGAAGGCGCAGGCGGCGGCGCAGCCGGACTGGGACGATACGCAGAGGGTCGTGCGGCCGGTGGCGATGCGCAGGATGACGGTCTCCAGTGGATTGCCGGTGCGGGTCTGGAACAGGAGCTTCGTCGCGCCGTCGATCTTGGAATCCAGCGCTGCGTTCAGCGTGAGCGGATGGAAGTCCACCCCTGCGCCGAAGGGCTCCCGCAACGGCTCGGGCAGTTCGGCCAATGCTTCGGAGGCGGGCCGGCCCTGTTTGAGGAAGCGCGTCTTGAAGCGGCGCACCGGATGGGGATCCAGTTTCAGCCGCCGGGCCAAGGCGGCCAGGCCCTTTCTGTCATGGATGCTGGCGGTCATTCGATCGGCGAACACGGGACACTATTCTCCATTGGCTGGCGAGAGTGGAGAAAAGCGCCCACCACCACAGATGAACACAGATGAAGAACCGGAGATCCAATGCCTGGGAATAGCCAGGCCCGAGAGCTCGCTGGTTACTCACCTATTCGTGTAAATCTGTGGTTTTCAGGTCCCCGCTCGGCTGTTGCGCACCGCCAGGCCGCCGCGATACTGGCCGCATGGACGTGGTCAACCTCAGCAAAGCCCCGCCGTTCACCACCAAGGACGGCTCGGAAATCCGCGAACTTCTCGCGCACCGCAACTCCGCCATCCGCAACCAGAGCCTCGCGGAAGCGCGCCTCCCGGTCGGCGGCTCCACCCAGGAGCACTTCCATCCCAGGGCCGAGGAGATCTACTACATCACCCATGGCACCGGCCGGATGCGGATCGAGGGCGAGCTCCGCGAAGTCGGTCCCGGCGACGCCATCGCCATTCCGGCCGGACTGAAGCACAAGCTCTGGAACACGGGCACGGATACGCTGCGCCTTCTCTGTTGTTGCGCTCCCTGCTACGAGAACGACGACACGGTCATCACGGAGGAATAACGGAGCGCGGTCAGCTCCGTCTCCGAGTCCAGCACCGACCCAAGTTGGATCCTCCCTCGGCCCCAACGTGGACTCGCGGACGTGACCGTCCGCGCTCCGACACCTTCGTCGCCCATTCGCGCGAATTGCACTCCACCGGCCTCCTCGCCATCTTCCCGGCCATGCACTTCCGTTCCGTCGCCTTTGCCATGCTGCTGTCTGCCGCGTGGATCACCCTCCCACTTCGCGCGGCGGAAAACGAGCCCGCAGCCGGTGGCTCGGGCGGAGGCGACGCCCAGGCGGCCATCAAACGCTTCCGTCCCGCCCCCGGGCTGAAGGTCGAACTTCTCGCCGCCGAGCCGCTGCTGGAAAACGTCGTCAGCTTCGACCTCGACCACCGCGGTCGCGCCTACGTGGTGGAGACCCATCGCCGCCGCAGTTCCACCCTCGACATCCGCTCGTTCCCCTTCTGGCTCGACGCCGACCTTTCGTTTCGCTCCGTGGCGGATCGGGCGGAGTTCTACCGCCGCAACGTTTCCGACCAGAACGCCAACTTCCTGCGCGTCATCGGATCCAGCCCGCGCTTGCTCAAAGATTTCGACCAGAACGGCCACATCGACTGGCACGATCTGGAAGTGGAGACCGAGACGATCCGCCTCTTGACCGATTCCAATGGCGACGGCCGCTACGATACGGCCACCGACTTCGCCACGGGCTTCGACACCCTCGTCTCAGGCGTCGCCGCCGGCGTGCTGGTCGATGGGACGAACGTCTGGTTCACCTGCGTTCCGGACCTGTGGAAGCTCAGCCTTCCCTCCGCCGACTTCACCGCGACCGTCGCGTTCAACGCCTCGTCCCCGGATCCGAAGACCAAGATCACGGGCGCAAAAGCCCACTCAGGCTTCGGCGTCCACATCGCCTTCGGCGGGCACGACATGCACGGATTGATCAAGGGACCGGACGGCCGCATCTACTGGAGCATCGCGGATCGCGGCACGGATTGGCGGCCCGAGTTCACCTCGCCGTTCTTCCCCGAAGCCTTCCTCAAGCAGGTCTTGCCCGACACCGGCGCGATCTTTCGCTGCGAGCCCGACGGGTCCCAGATCGAGGTCGTGGCCGTCGGCCTGCGCAACCCGCAGGAACTGGCCTTCGACGACCACGGCAATCTCTTCACCGGCGACAACAACGCCGATGGCGGCGACCAGGCCCGCTGGGTCTACGTGCTCCCCGGCAGCGACAGCGGCTGGCGTATCGGCTGGCAATGGCAGAACAATCCCAAGCTCGGCGCATGGAACGCCGAGGGCATGTGGTGGAACGCCGAGACCAACACCGCCGCGTGGGTCCTGCCGCATTGCGGCTATGCCGGCCGTGGTCCCGCCGGAATCGCGTGGTATCCCGGCACCGGTCTGCCCTCCCGTTACGATGGCCACTTCATCCTGTGCGACTTCCCCAACGGCATCCGCAGCTTCGGGCTTGATCCGAACGGCGCCGGCTTCCGCGTGGTCGACGACCAGGTCTTCCTCGGGAACATCTTCGCCACCGATGTGGCCTTCGGGCCCGACGGCGGCGCCTATGTCCTCGACTGGGTGGAAGGCTGGGACAAGTCCGGCAAAGGCCGAATCTACCGCGCCTTCGACGAGACCATGGTGAACGATCCGCTGGTGAAGGAGACGAAGGCGCTGCTCGCCTCGGGCTTCTCCGCTAAGACGCCTGAAGAGCTGGTGATGCTTCTCGGCCATCGCGATCAACGGGTCCGCAGAGAGGCGCAATGGGCCTTGGTGGCCAAGGGTGAGACCGGTCTCAGCGCCTTCAAACGCAATGTGGGCGTTGGATCAAACCACCCGCTGACCCGGCTGCACAGCATCTGGGGCCTCGCCCAATTGGCGCGTCAGTCCGGCAGCGTGTCCCGAGACGCCCGCGAATCGCTCGTCGCATTGCTCGCCGATACCACGGCCGAGATCCGCGCCCAAGCGGTCCGGGCCTTGGGCGACATCAAAGCCACTGAAGCCGCGCCCAAGCTTCTCGCGGCATTGCAGGACTCGGACGCCCGCGTCCGCTCTCTCGCCGCCATCGCCTTGGCGCAACTCCAGTCCAGCGCCGCAGTGCCCGGACTCGTCGCGATGCTCCGCGACAATGCCGACCGCGATCCTTGGCTGCGGCACTCGGGCATGATCGGCCTCATCGCCTGCGCCTCGTCGGAACAGCTCGCGGCCTTGCCCAAGGACGATTCCGAAGCCGTCCGGGTCGCGGCCGTGGACGCGCTGCGCCGCCACCATGGCAACGGGCTCACCCACTTCCTGGGCGACGCTTCGCTGCGGGTCCGGGCCGAAGCCGTCCGCGCGATCTATGACGAGCAGCTGACCACTCTCTTCCCCGAGTTGGTGAAACACGCGGTCCCGGCGAAGGCTTCCGCTTCATCGTCCCGCGACGCGATCCTGGAGGACGCCATCGCTCTGCGCCTGGCCAACGCCCGTTTCCAGCTCGGAAAGGCGGACGATGCCGCCGCTCTCGCCGGCCTGCTCCAAAGCGCGTCTCCGGCGATCCGACTCGAAGCCGCCGCGCTCTTCACCGCCTGGACCGATCCCGCGCCACGCGACCGCGTGACCGGGCTGCACCACCCGTTGATCCACCGCATCGCCGGCGATCCGAGTTCCGCCTATGCCGCGCTCGCCAGCCGAATCGCCGACGATTCTGAAAAGCCCGCCGTTCGCACCGAAGCCCTGCGGGCCTTGGGGGCCCTCCATGCGCCGGCGCTTGCTGCCTCCGTCGCGGCCGCCCAACATTCAACCGACGCGGGCCTCAAGAAACTGGCCAATTCCATCACCCAATCCGGCTCTTCGGCCAGCCTCGCCGATCTCGTTCACGAACTCGATTCAGGCGCGATTTCCGCACAGCAATCCGCTCTGGCCCAGCTCGGCAAAACCTCCGGCTCCGAAACCGTTCTGGCGAAGTCGCTCGATCAATTCGCTGTCGGCACACTCCGTCCCGAACTGGCGCTCGACCTGAAAGAAGCCATCGCCGCCAAGGGTTCCTCCGCGCTCAAGACCCGGCTCGCCCAGATCGACGTCCAGTCGGATGCGGCCGATCCATTGGCCGCCTACCGCGACACGTTGGTCGGCGGCGACGCGATCAATGGCCGGAAGATCTTCACCGAAAACCAGGCGCTCGCCTGCCAGCGCTGTCACTCGATCCAGAAGGGCGACGGCGGCGAAGTCGGGCCGTTGCTCGGCGGGATCGGTTCCCGTCAGACCCGCGACTACCTCCTCGAATCCATCGTCCGACCCAACGCCAAGATCGCGGCCGGCTTCGAGAACGTGATCCTCACGCTGAAGAACGGGCGAGAAGTCGCCGGCATGGTGAAACAGGAGACATCGGACACCCTGCAGGTGCTCTCGCCGGAGGATGGTTTGGTCACGGTCAAGACCGCCGACCTCAAGATCCGGGAACACGCTCCCTCGTCGATGCTGGAAGGGTTGGCCGAGCAGATGAGCCGACGGGACCTGCGCGACCTGGTGGAATTCCTCGCGTCGCTCAAGTGACCAGACGGCTTCGGACAGGCCGTCGAAAAAGGGCCATCCACCCGCCGCGTGAGGGCACACGGCCTAAAGATACATTGGGAAATCCGCAGGCTTTGTCGGCTCGTTCCTGCGACCGGATGTTTGTTTGAAGCGCTGCTGTCAGCGGTCGGGCCGATCCTTGCCCGGCCCAAGCGTTCCGTTTTTTGATTTGCTCTGTGGTTGGGCGTCTGGCAGACATTCCCGTCCAGTTTGGCGCGTTCGTCTATTGGTTAGGACGTGGCCCTCTCAAGGCCGAAGGATGGGTTCGATTCCCATACGCGCTACCACTTTCTTCAAAGGCTTTTCCTGCAAAAACTTCCAAGGAAAAGCCTCTTTCAAAAGCCTCAAACTGCTAACGCCCACTGCTAACGTGTCCCGCGAAATGCGGGGATGTCACCCACGTTCGAGGAATGCGGAAATGGCGGTTCTTCTGGTTCAGCAAACCTCCTTTGCAGCCGGAAGCCGGCTTCCGTCTCTCTGAACCCTCCCCGCTCACGCTCGCTCCTTCCTAGGGTTTCTTGGGCTTTCCCCGTTGGAACACCTTCACTCCATCGCCGTGCCGCCTCCAGTCAGCCTCGCCGACCGTTCAAGGCGTCTCTGGGGCATCTTGGTCGGAATTGTCACGAGCAGCACACCGAGGAACCGCGTAATTCGGTTTC
>JBBQXJ010000113.1:0-10603 GCA_038209745.1 Verrucomicrobiota bacterium | reverse complement strand
TATACGGGCGTTCGCGGGGTTTTCCCAAGAAAACAACCTCCCGGCGACCCCGCTCAACACGACGCGCGGAACGCTCTTCCTGGCTCGTTCTCCTCCCTCATGCGCTCCTGCTTTCCTACCCCTCTTCGGCCACCGATGCCTAGGGCCATACCCGTCAGAGCAAGTCCAAAAGACAAAACACCGAAGCCGTCGAGGTGATGCTGAACGAACGAGTCGAAGGAATGCGGAACTAAGAAACCGGACCTTTGTAGGATGTAAATCGACGATCCAAGAACAGCACACAGCCCGAGGATCAACGGCACCAACGCGACGATTCTGCTCTACTGCGCCAGCGAGCCGACGCGGAGCGATGCTCCGCGCTCCTTCGCATCCTCGGCTCACGTCTCCGCCCGGAGCACTTCCAGCGGCGGCGCGCTAAGCACGCCTCGGCTTCCCAGCCAGCCGATGGCGACGGTTAGGCTGCTGACGCCGACGATCATCGCGGCGATGGGCCAGACGGTCGGGCGGAACGGGGTGTGGAAGACGAACTGGCTCAGCAGCCAAGCACCGCCCATGGCGAGGAGCACGCCGGTCAAGGCGGCCAAGACGCCGAGTCCGGCGTATTCCACCAGGAGGATCAGACGGACTTGCGGACGGGTGGCACCGAGGGTGCGGAGGAGGACGCTTTCCTGGATGCGCTGGAAACGGCCGGTGAGAATGGCGCCGGCCAGCACGAGAAGGCCGGTGGCCACGGTGAAGGCGGCCATGAAGCGGATGACGAAGGCGACCTTGTCCAGGATGGCGTCGAGGGTCTTGACGATGAGCGTGGCGTCGATGCTGGAGACGGTCGGGTAGTCGCGGGAGACGGCGCGCTGGAGCGCGGCGGACTGCTCCGGCGAATCCACGCGGGTGGTGATGATGTTGAATCCGGGGGCGCCCTTGAGCGTGGACGGCGGGAAGACGGCGAAGAAGTTCGGCTGGACGCGGCGCCAATCGACCTCGCGCAGGGCGGCGACCTTGGTCTCGATGGGAATGCCCTGGACGTCCCAGACGATGATGTCGCCGAGACCGACGCGCATATCCTTGGCGACGCCGGATTCGAGCGAGACGGGAACCGACGGCGTGCCGGGCTCCTTCTTGGCGGGCCAGGTGCCGGCGACGATCTTCTCGCCCTCGGTCAGGGTGTCGCGATAGGTGGAGCGGAATTCCCGCCGGGCGAGCCAACGGGGAATGTTGTTCGAGCGGACGGCGGCGGTGTCCTCGACGTTGACGCCCTTGATGCTGGCGAGCCGCATGGTGATGACGGCGGCTTCGTCGAGGATCGGGAGCTTCTGCTGTTTGAGGATGGCGGCGACGCCGTCGCGTTCGTCGGGCTGGATGTCGAAGAGCACGGTGTTGGCCGCGCTGGCGCCGGTGTCCCGGCCGATCTGCTTGAGGAGCGTCTGCTGCACCAGCAGCATGGTGGTGATGAGAAAGGTGCCGAGGCCGACCGAGACCATGAGCAACAGCGTGCGGTTGCCGGGCCGATGAAGATTCGCGACGCCTTGCAGCCAAAGGTAAGGCAGGGCGGGCGCAAGCCAACGGCGGGTAATCCACATGAGCACGGAGGCGGCGACGGCCAACACGGCGAAGGCCACGACCAGTGCGACTGCGAACCCAACGGCGTGCGCCTTCCGCTCCGTGTGCCGCACGAGGAAGGCACCGATGCCGGCCAGGAGCAGCAGCGCCGCGAGCCATTTGGCCGGATCTTGGCCCGTGGTCGGCTGCACCGCCGAACGGATGGCGGCCAGCGGCGAGACGCGGCGCAGATCCAGCAGCGGCCACAGGGCGAAGAGCACGCAGAGCGCGAACCCGGCGAACATCGATTCCGCGACGGCGCCCCAGGCAACGGAGAAGTCGATCTGCATGGGCAGGAAGTCGCCGAGGACGCGGGGCAGGCCGAGCTGGACGAGAATCCCAAGCAGCGCGCCGGCGCTGGCGCCAATCGCTCCGAGCGCGACCGCCTGCGCGAGGTAGACGGCGTAGGTGCGGGCATTGGTCGCGCCGAGGCAGCGCAGCACGGCGGCGACGGGGAGCTTCTGTTTGACATGGGTGTGGATGGCGCTGGCCACGCCGACACCGCCCAGCAGCAGCGCGACAAAGCCGACGAGGCTTAGGAAGTTGGTCATGTTCTCCATCGTGCGACCGAGGCGTTCCTGACTGCGTTCCACGGTGTCGGCGGAGAGTTGGAGACGTTCGAAGTCGGGGCGCAACTTCTTGGTCAGCGCCGGGACATCGGTGGAATCGGGCAGGCGGAAGAACTCCTTGTAACGGGCCAGGCTGCCGTCGCGGATGAGGTTGGCCTCCTCGACCTCCGCAAGGCTGACGAAGACGCGCGGCGCGATGGTGGCGAAGACGACGGTTTCGCCCGGCACCTTCTTGAGCGCGCCGACCACGCGGTTGGTCAGATCGCCGATGCGGACGATATCGCCGACCTTGGCGCCGAACTGGAGCAGCAGGCTTTCTTCGACCAGGGCGCCGCCGTTGCGGAAGTCGCGTTCGGCGCTGGCGGGCTCGGTTTCCAGCGTGCCGTAGAAGGGGAAGTTGCCCTCGATCGCGCGCACTTGGACGAGGCGGCTGCCGCGATTGTCCGGGAAATGCAGCATGGAGGAGAAGGCCGCCTCGCTGGCTTGCTCGCCGCCGATCGACCTGAAGAGGGCTTTCTCGTCGTCGTTGAACGGCTGCCGGGAATTCAGCACCAGATCCGCGCCGACAAGGCTGCGGGCCTGGAGCGCGATGGCCTGCTCGAGGTTCTTGCCGAACGAGGCGATGGCGACGAGCGCGGCGATGCCGAGAACGATGGACGAGGAAAAGACCAACAAGCGCCCGCGGCTATTTCGGCTGTCGCGCCAGGCCATGCGCCAAGTCCACGGCTGGAAGAGATGATGGAGGACTTGGAGGATCATGGACGGGTGGGGTAGGGCGAAGGCTCTCGTCGAGACCTCGTGGTGGGGCTGAGGTGCTCCGAGGCCGTGATTTCCCGTCGAGCGTGAAGCGCCGACGAATGGATGGGGCGGCGCGGCAACGCCGCCCTACCGGGTTGGTAGGGACCCATCGACGAGGCGTCCCCATCTGCCGACGTAGGAGGTGCGAGCGGAGCGAGCCTCTCGGGATGGTGTCTGCTGTGCGAGAGGCTCCCTTCGGTCGCCTCCCTGCGCTCGAAATGGGGACGGCTGGGCCAGCCGTCCCTACCGTGGAACGGCTCGGCGGGAGCCTTCGCCCCACCCTTGATTGAACGGCGAGCGCTCATACGCTCGCCGCCTCGCGGAGGGTGTCTTCCACCACCGCGCCGCCTCTGAGCCGGATGACGCGCTGGGTGCGGGTGGCGAGGTCGGGGTCGTGGGTCACGAGGACCAACGCGGTGCCGGCGTCGCGGTTCAGCTCGAAGAGCAGCTCCACGATGCAGGCGCTGGTTTCGGCATCGAGGTTTCCGGTCGGTTCATCGGCGAAAAGGATCTGCGGGCGATTGATAAAGGCGCGGGCGAGGGCGACACGCTGTTGTTCGCCACCGGAAAGCTGGGAGGGGTAGTGCTCCAGCCGTTCGCCCAGTCCGACTCGGGTCAGCAGGCGGATGGCTTCCTGTTCCACGCCTTTGGTGCCGCGCAGTTCGGCCGGCACCATCACGTTCTCCAACGCGGTCAACGTGGGGATGAGCTGGAAATTCTGGAAGACGAAGCCGACGAAGTCGCTGCGCATCCTGGCGAGCGCGTCCTCGTCCAGACCCTTGAGCGAACGGGCACCGATGCGGACCTCGCCGGTGGTGGGTTGGTCGAGGCCGGCGCAGAGGCCGAGCAGCGTGGTCTTGCCGCTACCGGACGGGCCGACGATGGAGCAGGTCGAACCCTTGGGCAGCTCGAAGCTCACTTCCTTGAGCACGGGCAGGAGGCCGGCCGCCGTCTGGAACGACTTGGTGACCCGGTGGACTTCGAGGATGGCGGACATCGCGCGAGACTCTGCCGGAGGACGGCAGCGAGTCAAACCGGAGGCAGTGGCATGTCAGTAAAGAGGACGAGAAATCGGCGCGGCAGCGCCGCAGACCAAGTCGCTGTCGCGTTGGTGAAGCTGCCGGCCCGTAGCGGCGAACGGGAGTTCGCCGGTAATACTCGTCGTCGCGCACGAGCCACTTGATCCGCCTCGTCACCTCTGCGGCTACGTGCGGGAACGCGTGGTCAGGGGACCGGGCCTACAGAGCGGGCCGATTTGCACGGAGTGTTGCCATCTCCTATCCTGCCAACCATGCGTTTGATGTTTCTGGTTGTGGTGCTGCTGCTCGGCGGAGTGCGGCTGGGCGCGGCGGAGGGAACCAATGGGGTCGGCAATGTCGTGGTGCTGGGGGACAGCTTGGGCGCGGGGTATGGGGTGGATCCGGAGCAGGGGTTTGTGGCGTTGCTCGACGGGAAGATCCGGGAGGCGAAGCTGCCGTTCATCATGGTCAATGCCGGCGTGAGCGGCGACACGACGTCGGGCGGATCGCGGCGGATCGACTGGATCCTACGTCGGCCGATCAGCGTGCTGGTGCTGGAACTGGGCGGGAACGACGGGTTGCGCGGGATCGATCCGGGATCCACGCGGACGAATCTCCAGACGATCATCCGCAAGACGAAGGCGCGTTATCCGAAGGCGAAGATCGTGGTCGCGGGGATGGAGATGCCGAAGAACATGGGCACGGAATACACGGACGAGTTCCGGGCGGTCTTCCAGGACGTGGCCAAGGACAACGAGGCGGCTTTGATTCCTTTTCTACTGGAGGGCGTGGGTGGCGATCCGGCGCTGAACCAGCCGGACATGATCCATCCGAATCTCGCTGGGCACCGCATCGTGGCGGAGAATGTCTGGAAGGTGTTGAAGCCGGTGTTGGAGGCGACGGATCCGATGGACGCGGTGAAGCAGGACGCGAAGCGGGAGTCGTCGAAAGAGGCGTCGATGAGGTAGGGAGACCGCTGTAAAGGAAGGCGACGTTCAGGCAGGTTCCGTGGGCCAGTAGGGAACGTGCCGGAGTTGCCAGAGCACCTGTCCCGTCGTCAGCAAATCATCCGGCGGCTTGGCGGGAGCCATCGCCCCACTTTCGGGTGCTTCTCCGCCACGGGGTCGCGGAAACCGCGCTGCGCTGGATTTCGTCGGATGTTTGGGCTGCGCGGCAACGCAGCGCCGCCTTGAATGGAAAACGCCCCGGGGAATGACCTTCGGGGCGTTTCGTTCGAGCGACGGGTTGATTGAAGGACTACTTTTCCAATGGGCGGACCTTGACGTTGCGGAAGGCGACTTTGCCGTGGTCGCCCTGGAGGACGATGGCGCCTCGGTCGAACTTCGCGAAGTTGGGCATCTTGCCGAACTTGCTCTTGGCGACGCGGGCCTTGAAGTCGTCGCTGCCCATCACGTAGTCGAAGTATTTCACGCCATTGATGATGTGCTCGCACTTCTCGGGGGAGATGACGACGCGGACGTGGTTCCATTCGCCGGCGGGCTTGGTGGCGTCGAGGGTCTTGCCGGTCTTGGGATCGATCGGGGGTTGGTAGAGGGCGTAGAGCCAGCCGCAGCGCTGCGGGTCGGCGGCCTTGGCGTTGTCTTCCAGCTGGATTTCAGGCCCGGTGGCCCAGGCGGCGCCTTCCTTGGGCACGACGTGGAACATGATGCCGGAGTTGCCGCCTTCGGAGATGTTGTAGTCGAGTTCGAGCTCGAAGGCGCCGTATTCGCCGTCGGTGCTGAGGTCGCCGGCGCGGTGGGGGTCGATACAGGCGATGGTGCCGTCCTCGATCTGCCAGCCGGGCTGGACGCCCTTCATCCGGTAGTTGTGCCAGCCGTTGAAGGACTCGCCGTTGAAGAGGAGCTTCCAGCCGGCTTTCTTCTCGTCGTCGGTCAGGGTGTTGACGCCCGTCTCGCGCTGTGCGGTCACGAGCTTGGCGATCCGGTCTTCGTTCGACTTCTTCCACTCGGCACCGAGTTCTTCGGAGGTCTTGCCGGTGGCGTCCTTCCAGACGGCATCGCTGTAGTCGCCTTGGCGGGCGGCGGCGTTGAGCTTTTGGACCAGGTCCTTGTCTTTGGTGCGGACGGCCCAGTCGAGGAAGTTGCCGGTGACGCGGTAGCTGGAGTCGTAGCGGGCCTTCTCGACGTTTTGGCGGGTGATCTCGGCGCCGCGCGATTCGGGCTCGTAGAGGAACCAGCGGATGTAGTCGGGGATGCCTTCGGTGAGCCAGCCGGGGACGCGGGTGGCCTTTGGATTGTCGCGGCGGTTGCCGCCGTAGCGCTGGACGACGTGGACCATCTCGTGGACGACGGAGCCGACGGCTTCACCTTCGAGTTCCTTGCGGAACCATCCGGCGTTGCAGTTGATGGAGTCTCCGCTGGCGGAGGCGGGGGTGCCGCCCATGTCGTCGCGGAAACGGAGGGTGATGTTCGTGTAGGGCGTGAAGCCCTTGCTGGGCAGCAATGCGACGAGCTTCGGATACCACTCGCGCACGACGGGGGCCAAATTCTTCTCGGACCATTCGGTCAGGTCCGGGGCCTTGGTGGTGTCGATACTGCCGTGGTATTTGCCGCCGCCGAAGTCGAAGGAACGGATCTCCTTCGGGGAGGTTTCGGCGGCGACCGTCGAATAGGAGCCGATGCTGGAGAGGACGAGCGAGGCGCCGAGGAGGAGACAGCCGGGAGTTTTCATGGAGTGGGCCAGTAGGATCGGAGGATGTTCAGGCGACCTGGGCGGAGGGATTCTCCGTCAAAATGCCTGTTTTGTTTTAAGTGGAATGGTGGGGGAGCGTTCCATCGGTTGACTAGGCTTTCAGGCCCAGTCCGAGCGTTTCCTTGCAATAGACGAGGCTGCGTTCGATCTGGTCGCGCTGGAACTCCTGGTCGGTGGCGAAGGAGCCGCGGCCGGCCTGCAGGGGTTTTCCCTTGCGGGTTAGGGCCACGAACTTGGCGAATTCGATCGCGGAGTAGTCGGGCCAGAGAGCCATGAATTCGGGCTTGAGAAAGGGCAGGTCGCGATTGAATCCGCCGATGGTCTCGATGTGGACCGGGATCCCGGGGCAGAGCTTTTCGAAGGCGTCGAAATAGGCGATCAGGTCGACGACTCCTTCGCCCATCGCAACCCATTGCATCGCGCAACCGTCGGGCGTGGTCCAGATCGAGGAATCGCGGAGGCTGGTCGTCGCGACATAAGGAGCCAGGATCTCGAGGCTGGTGATGGGGTCTTCGATCGTCCAGACGGCGTTGCCGGAATCGAGGTTTACCGCCACGTAGTCTTTGCCGGCGGCTTCGACCAGCGTCACCAGTTCCCGGGCCTGCATGTCGCCGGCGTGGTTTTCGATGGCGATCTTGATGCCGGCGTCCACGGCTTGGCTGCGGCAGGCCTTACAGACCTTGACGGTGTCGGCGATGCGGGCGTGGATGCCGCCGGGGGTCTTGCGATCATCGCCGGTGCCGAGGACGGCGCGCGCGACGGGGGATCCGAGCGCCTTGGCGACCCGGATGGCGAGGGCGAGGTGCTCTTCGGCGGTGCCCCAGTTCTTTTTGAAGGCCTTGGAGGTCGGGCAGATGCTCCAGGTGCCGAGGTGGATCTGGAGTCCTTGATCGGCGGCTTTCTTGCGGAGGCCGACAAGATAGGGTTCATCGAAGCTCTCGAACGCGTCGAGGTCCGTGATGAAGAGGGAATCGGTCCTGAGCTTGACTGCGTAGTCGATGAGCGCGTCGGCCTTCCACTTCATGCCGCGCACGGAGAAGTTGTCCAGACCGAGCTTGATGCCGCGGCGACGGACCGGCTCGGCGGCGGTCAGCGACGGGGCGAGGGAAACGGCGGCGGCCCCGACGGCGGCCAGTTTGAGAAATGAACGGCGGTCGATCCCGGAAGGGGGCGTGGTGGTCATCGTGGGTGGTAGTTGGTTGGAGCGGACGCCCGGCGGCAAGTTTGAATTCAGCGGAAGGTCCCTCCGGGCGGCACCGGACTTTTTGTCCCGAAGGGCCGGTTTCTTGGGAGACCCGGTCCACCCAGCCGAATGGCGACGTCGCGTGACGGGGTGAGAACGGTCTCCGAAAACCCACCAGCCAGGTGGATCATCGCAACCGGGCGAATCGATATCGTGGCGCTCGACGGCCGGGTGATCGACGGCCTCGCTGGAGGGTCGACGACCGGAGGTGGAGAGCGAATTCGATGGGCGACTGCCCGAGTTTTGGCCGGCGTATCCGGAAACGTTCCGCTGTCGCCTGGGACAGCTTCGCGAGGATCCGGGTCGGGTGCCCTGGCTTTTGCGGGCCATCGTTCTGCGGGAGTCCCGCCAGGTGGTCGGGCAGATCGGGTTTCACACCGCGCCGGGTCCGGCCTGCCTGGAACCTTTTTCACCGGGCGCGGTCGAGTTCGGCTACACCGTCTTTCGTGAGTTCCGGCGACCGGGGATCGCATCCGAGGCTGCTCGGGGACTGATGCGCTGGGCTGAAGTTGGGCACGGAGCGCGGCGCTTCTTGCTCTCGATCAGCCCGGAGAATGTGGCGTCGCAAGCGATGGCGCGGCAGATGGGTTCCGTGAAGATCGGGACGCACCTCGACGAGGTGCATGGCCCGGAGGACGTCCTGGGATGGTGGACGGACTTACGTGTCTGGAACGGTCGATCAAGCGCTGGTGTGCGAGAGCGGAGACCTGGACGAAATCACCACTGGAAGAGGATGCCGTATTCCCGCGCGAAGAAGTCTTTCAGCAGCGGGAGGCTCTGGAGAATTCCGTCTCCGTGGGACACGCCGCGCATGGCGATCGTGCCGGCGGGGACGGGATGCATCGACGTGTCGAAATGGAATCCGCCGGGGGACGTCGCGTCGCCCACCAGCACGGCGGCGCCTCCGGCCTTCAACGCTTGCTCGAAGAGGGAGATGTCGTTTTCGCCGTTGCCAAATACAATCAAAGCGACCCGGTCCGGGCGAAGGCCATGGTCCGGCGTTCGTTCCATGAGGTGGTCGTTCAGCGCCTTGAGGGCCACGCCCTTGCTGGCGCCGGCGGGAATGAGATGAAGCAGGTGCCCGAAGCAGAAGATGCCCTGCTCGCTGGCATGCGCAGCGACCGCTTCTTTTTCCGGCGCGCTGAGTCCGACGAGAAAACACGACGCCACTCGATCCGCCGACCGGCGCAGCGACTCCTTGTCGGTGTGCCCGAGCAAGGCCGCGGTTTCGCCGCGCTGTTCCTTTTCCCAGGCTTCTTCGAGGCTCGGATATTCGATGCTGTTCGGGATCTCTCTTCCAAGATGGCTGCTGGCCCAGTCGGCAACTGCTTTGAGCTGGGCCAGACTTCCGAACACCTTTTGTGAGCCGTCCGGGAAGTGGACCACGGCTCCGTTTTCAGCGATGAGAGGGCCCGAGACGTTCAGGTGCTGCTGGTAGTGGCGGGCTTCGCCGAGACTGCGTGCGGTGCAGATTCCGGTGATGATTCCCGACTCCTTCAGGCGAGAGAACGCATTGCTGGCAGGAAGTATGGTTGATAGGCGGCTGCTTTCTGGGGCATGCTCGTCGTTTGCCGTGCCGTCGAGGTCGGTGAGCGCGTAGATCAAGAGCACTTCGGATGTCTTCGGGGAGCGCACGAGCAGGCCATCGGAGCATTTCCGAGCTGCGCCCGCCGCGAGGAGCGCATCGAGCGGTTGCTCGTTGGATGTCTCTTTTTTGGGACTGGATCCGGACATGGATGGCGAGTGGGTCAGCACCGGGGAAGCCCGGGGCAGTGGTTCTTGATGGCGCCTTCCGGCGAAGCACGGTTCACAGCGTCCAAACTATCGCTCCGCGATTGAGGATGGGCGTTTTTTCTCTCAAAATGCAGAAGACGCCGAGATCGACCAGAAGGAGATTCCCATGGGGAATGGATCAGGTTCCTGACGGCAAATGCAGAACTCAGAACGATGCTAAACGCAATAAACGATACGCAAAGCCAGAGCAGTTTCGAACCCGTGGTGGAACGGATACGGGACAACGTTCCGAGCGAGAAGAGCGCGGCGGAGCGGCAGAAGCTCCGGCAGAAGGCTCTCTTGGAGACATTGATGCGTGCCCGCACCCCGTTCCTGGACGATGGGCCGCCGCCCGTCCGCACCTTCCAGGAGGGGATGATCGTGGTCGTCGCGACCTATAACGACGGCAAACCTCTGTTTGATCCGTTTGCCCGGATCAACACGATCCACCACCTCCTGCTGGCGTTGGAGCACCAGCGCGCCGCGATGCCCGAGCGCGCGCGGAACAACTTCAAGATCGTGGTCGCGGACAACGGGATGAGCGAACCGCAGCGGTCCCGGTTATGGGGTTACTTCACGAGCCTGGCCGCACAGGCGGAAGCGAACGGTCGGTCGGCCCCGGAGTGCATCCGGGTCGATGCGCCGAAAATCAGGGGCAACGATTTCACCCGCACCGCCGGCTACGCTCGGAACATGGCCCTTCAGGAGATCCAGCGGCGGAAGAAAGCGGGTGATCCCAGCTTCGATGCGCCGATCCTGATCCATGACGACGACGCCGTGACCCATCGGATCGGCGACATGTATAAGCTGCTTTCAAGGAACCGGAATGTCGTGGGCGCGGTGGCGCCGTGTGTCCGGGGGGTCCGGGAGATGGCGAAGTTCGCCACGGAAAT
>JBBQXJ010000112.1:0-10608 GCA_038209745.1 Verrucomicrobiota bacterium | reverse complement strand
CGTTCCCAGCGCGAACGTGCTGTAGCTCCCGCTGTGGAACCCGACCCACGGACGCATGATCCAAATCGCCCCGTCCTGCGGCGTCGCCGCCACTCCCCCGGACACCGTCGGTCCCGGAGCCAGGTTCTCCACCGTCACTTCCACTTGCATCAGGGCCGCTTGGGCCTGAATCGCCACGAGCAAGCACACGCTCGCAGACAGGGAGATCAATCTACTGGGGACATTCATATATTTTTGGGAATTGGAAACCTTCAGAACAGACCACGCGAACCTTCAAGAATTGGACAGCTGAAACCCTTCGCGGCTTTTTCCTGATAACCATTTCACTAACCCGATTCAACCAATTTCTAACGTACGAACACTCGCCATTGATCGTGCTCCGATGTCCCGGTCGCGGACTGGAACCCGAACACCGGATGTCGCCCATTCGTTCGTTTTGCGCTCAATTGCGCCTTGGCCAGACGCGCGCGCGACCGTGGAGCCATCTCCTGTCCCGAAAGTGCTTCTTCAGCCGTCGCGCTGCGCGAGGTGCTGGGAGAATTGGATCCTCAGCTCCGTGCGAGGCCCACTTCACCCCGGGCTTGCCGTGCTCCCGCCTCACCCTAGAGTCGTTGCATGAAGCTCCCCATCGGTTTCGTAGCGGCTTTCCTGTTCGCCGCGCGCGGTATCATGGCCCAATCGGGCGGCGTCAATGTGGAGATATCCCTGAACCAAGATCAGTATGTGATGGCGGAGGACATCGAGGCGGCGGTGAAAGTGACCAACCTATCCGGCCAGACCTTGGAGTTTGGCCAGGACAACTCCTGGCTGCAATTCTCCATCGTGGAGAAGGGTGGTTCCGATATCCAACAGGCCGGCGAAGTCCCGGTCACCGGTCGGTTCTCCCTCGAGTCGACTCTAGCGGGCACGAAGCGGGTGAATCTGACGCCTTACTTTGCCGTGCGGAAACCCGGCATATACAGGGTCCGAGCGCTGCTGACCATTCCCCAATGGAACACGACGCTTGCCAGCAGTCCGACAACCTTCGAGGTGATCAATGGTTCGGTGCTGAAGACCGTCCGGTTTGGGGTCCCGCTTGCTTCGGGGGAAACCAACCGCCCGCCCGAGGTTCGCCAATACGTGCTGCTGCAGGCCAATTATCTAAAGCAGAACCTCAGCCTCTATGTCCGCATCACAGATGAATCGGGAACCCAAACCCTGAAAGTCGTTCGGGCCGGTCGTCTCACCTCTTTCAGCAAGCCGGAAGCCCAGCTGGACTCGGCCAGCAACCTGCACCTGCTTTTCCAGACCGGAGCCCGCAGCTTCCTCTATTCGATCATCGATCCCAACGGAAACGTCATCGGTCGACAAGTCCACGACATCGACGGAACTCGCCCTGGCCTCCGCGATGGAGGCCAGGGTCGCATCGTGGTCGCGGGCGGGACCCGCCGGCCTTCCGAAATCGACCTCCCTGCGGCCGCGCAGCCGGTCAAAACGGCGGATTGATTTCGCAGGCGGAACACTTGGAACCCATCAAGCGGCATCGACGAACAATGAAGGCCCTCCAATGACCCGGACTGAACAGGAGTTCCTCGAGAACTTCACTCGCCGCCACTTCCTCCAGCGCTGTGCGACGGGCATGGGAGCCATGTTTATGGCGACCCAAGGCTGGGCCAGCGCCCGGTCGCTCTTGAAGCGGGATCCCTCGCATCCATTGGCGGCCAGTCCGCAGCATTTCCCGGCGAAGGCCAAACACATCATCTACCTCCACTTTGCCGGCGCGCCGAGCCAGCTGGAGCTGTTCCAATACAAGCCGGAACTGGTGAAGCTGAACGGCCAAGACTGCCCCGCAGAGTATCTCGAAGGAAAACGCTTCGCCTTTATCCGCGGCGTGCCCCAACTGCTGGGCCCGGTCTATCCGTTCCACCAGGAGAAGAAGACTGGCCTGTGGATCTCGGACCGGCTGCCCCTTTTCGAGAAGGTCATGGACAAGGCCGCCTTCATTCACACCATGCAGACGGAGCAGTTCAACCACGCTCCCGCACAACTCCTCGTCCACACCGGCAACCAGAACCTCGGATACGCCAGCACCGGGTCATGGGTCACCTACGGCCTGGGAACCGACAACGAGAACATGCCCGGCTTCATCGTTCTCCTCTCGGGCGGACGCAATCCCGACGGCGGCAAAGCTCTCTGGGGCGGAGGCTTCCTCCCTTCCGTCTATCAAGGCGTCCAATGCCGCTCGGAAGGCGAGCCTGTCCTCTACCTCGAAAACCCGCCGGGCATCGACACCGGCACGCGACAGGACGTGGTCAAGACCATCTCAGAGCTCAACCAGCGCACCTACGAGGAACTCGGCGATCCGGAGACCGTCACCCGCATCGCCCAATACGAAATGGCCAGCCGGATGCAACTGACCGCCAGCGACGCCTTCGACCTCCGGAAAGAATCACCCGAGACTCACGCCCTCTACGGCACCGAGCCGGGCAAAGAGAGCTTCGCCAACAACTGTCTCCTCGCCCGCCGCCTCGTCGAACGCGGCGTCCGCATGGTCCAGCTTTTCGACTGGGGCTGGGACTCCCACGGCACCGACGAAGGCACCGCCCTCGATGTCGGTTTCGGCCGCAAGTGCGCCGGGATGGACCGCCCGCTCCACGCTTTGCTGACCGATCTCGAACAGCGCGGACTGCTCGACGAAACCCTCGTGGTCTGGGGCGCTGAATTCGGCCGCACCCCGATGCGGGAAAACCGCGGCGGCGCGGAAATGAAGTTCGTCGGCCGGGACCACCATCCTTTTGCCTTCACTGTGTTCATGGCCGGGGCCGGCGTGAAAGGCGGCACCAGCGTCGGGGAGACCGATCCCATCGGCTTCAATCCGGTTACGCCACCCGTTCAGATCCGCGACCTGCACGCCACCCTGCTCCACCTGATGGGCCTCGACTACAAACAGCTCTTCTATCCGTTCCAGGGCCTCGACCAACGGCTCACCGGCGTGAAGCCGGCCAAGGTCGTTTCCGAAGTCCTCGCCTAGGCCGCTGGACTCCGTTCAATGGCTCCGTCCCAGCCAAACGGCAGCGGGACAATGAAAGCCCGTGCTTCCCCTGCTCCAACCCGCAAGGTCAACACCGTCCCCGGCCGGTTGCATTCCTTCCGCACGTAGCCAAGAGCGATGTTCGCCTTCAACGCGGGCGAAGCCACGGCGCTGGTGATGTAGCCCACGTCCTTGCCATCCTTCACCAGCTTGTCGCCTTTGACCGGGAGTGCAGCCAGATCGTCGGCGAGCCTCAGACCCCGCAGAGCCTTGGCCACCTGGCCGTAGGTGCGGATGCGGGCGATGACTTCCTGCCCGATGTAGCAGCCTTTGCTGTAGCTGACGGCCTTGCCTTCGAGTCCGGCTTCGGGCGGGAGATTCGTCTCGTCCATGTCCACGCCGAATCGCGGAATGCCCGCCTCGATCCGCGCCGTGTCGAAGGCGCGCCATCCGGCCGCGTCGCCCCCGACTTCCCGGCAGGACGCGATCAGCTTGTCCAGCACCGCCCCCAACGACGCCGTCGGGACGAAGAGGTCGAACCCTTGGGAACCCAACCGGGCATGATTGGCGATGTAGAGTTCTCCCAGCGTTTCGTCCGCCAATTTGACGAGGTCGAGCGGCTTGTCCGGCAGGATGACGGGGAGTCCGAGCTTGGCCAGCGCTTCGGCACTTTTCGGTCCCTGGACGCTCAAGAGTCCGTAGTGTGGAGCCACATCAACCACCTGCACGTCGTCGGCGATGATGTATTTGTCGAGCCGCTGGACGAGCTCGTCCGCCAAGCCGGGCTCGAAGTCGAGGAGCAGCTCGTTCTCCAAGCGGAAGATGTTGAGGTCAGCCTGCATCTTGCCTTTGCCGGAGATGATCGCGGCGTAGCAGCCCTGCCCGGCTTCGAGCTTCTTGACGTCGTTGGTGACCTGTCCATGGAGGAAGCGCTGTCGGTCCTCGCCGAGCAGACAGAGGCGGCCCCGAAAACTGAGATCGATCACCCCGGCGGCTTCCCGGAGAGCCCGATGCTCCGCCAGCCAATCGCCATAATGAACGACCGCTTCCTGTCCGCTCAACTCGACAAACTGCGCGTTCAAGCCGGCGTGAAATTCGTGCAACGGGAGCAACTGCATGACTCGACGTTGACCCAGCCACGGCGAGGGGACAAGAGCGGGCACTGTTTTCACCGGGGTTCTCGGGTTTCCGGACGCCCACCATCCCACTTGTCCCGATATTCGTCTTCCTTCCAACCGCTCGATCCGTTAAGTGCCTTGGCTTCCGGAATGAACCTGCCGAACAAACTGACCGTGTCCCGCTTTGTCCTCACGGCGGTCTTCCTTGTCGTGATGTTTTCCCGGGTCCGCTTCCACGAGACCATTTCCCTCGCCGTCTTCGTCGCCGCCAGCCTGACCGACTACTTCGACGGCAAGATCGCCCGTGACCGGAAGCTCATCACCAGCTTTGGCATTCTGATGGACCCGTTGGCCGACAAGATCCTCGTCTGCTCCGCGTTCATCGCGTTTGTGGACCGCGACTGGTTTCCCGCTTGGATGGCGGTGATCGTGGTGGCCCGGGAATTGGCGATCACCGGCCTCCGGATGCTGGCCGCATCGAAGAACGTGGTCATCGCCGCCGAGCGCTACGGCAAACACAAGACCGCTTCCCAGATCGTAGCCATCATCTCCGTCCTCGTCCTGCACAGCTATCAGGAGTGGGGACTCGCCGGCCAAACCCTCTTCGGATCACAAATTTTTGGGACCCCATGGATCGGGTTGCTCGCTCAGGCTTCAAAATGGGCGGCCGTCCTGCTCACCGGATATTCCGGCTGCGTCTATCTCTGGCGAAACCGGGAGATCTACCTCAGCGACATGTGAACCGGTTGATCCTCTTCATCGCCCAAGGATTCGGCAGCGGCCGTGTCCCCAAAGCTCCCGGAACGTTCGGGTCGTTGGTCGGGATCATTTGGTTCTACTTGCTCCTGCTCCCGGGGAGTTGGCCGCTTTTCGCCTTCGGAGTCGGTCTGGGGATCGCCGCCTCGATCTGGATCAGCGGCCGAGCCGAGCAAATCCTGGGTAAACACGATCCGGGATCAGTGGTGCTCGACGAAATCGCCGCGATCCCCCTCGCCTACTCCGGCTGGATCGCCGTCACCAGCGCCCAGCACGATTGGACGTTTCCCGGCATCAAGGAAGTGTTCCAAGGCGCTTCTCTGGGCTGGCTGGCGGCCGGGTTCATTCTCTTCCGGGTGTTCGACATCTGGAAACCGTGGCCGATCGGTCAAATCCAGCATCTCCCCGGCGGCTGGGGCATCACGGCCGACGACGTCTTGGCAGGCCTCTGGGCCGGCGTCTGCCTGGCGGTGGCATCCGCCCTCCTCTAATCACCGTTTCAAGCGATGTCCAAATGGATGACGTGCGTCGTCAGGCACACCATTGACCGGAACTAGCCGCATGGCTTTCTATCTCCCAAGCCCCTGCAAAACCATGAATGCTACGAAGCCCTATATTCATCCTTCCGGCCGGACCGGGTTTACCTTGATCGAATTGCTGGTTGTGATCGCGATCATCGCGATCCTCGCCGGCATGCTCCTCCCCGCGCTGAGCAAATCGAAAGACCGCGCCATGCTCACGGTGGACTTGAACAACGTGAAGCAGATCATGTTGGGCGAGTTCCTCTACACCGGCGACAATGCCGACTATCTCCCGAGCGCCGGTTGGGGAATCACCGACCCATGCTGGCTTCACGGAGCCAACCTTCCGTCCGCAGAGAACTCCCTGAGCCAAGTGACCATCGATCGGCAGCTGGACAAGGAAAAGGAAGGGCAGCTTTGGCCCTATCTCAAGGTGGCGAAGACCTACGTTTGCCCGACCGACCTGCGTGATCGGGCCAATGGCGTTTTTCAGACCCTGTATCGGGGTCGGGTGCAGAAGCTTTCGAGCTATGTCTGCAATGGCGCCGTGAATTCCTACGATGCGGGAGTAGGCGGCAGAGTCGGTCGCACCTATAAAATCAGCCAGTTCAGTCCCACGGCGGTTCTGTTCTGGGAAGCCGACGAATACACTCCTTTCTGGTTCAACGATGCCTCCAGCTTTCCCGACGAGGGCATTTCCCAGCGTCACACCTCAGGAAGGGGCCGCACATCGTCGACGCAAAACGTGGGCGGGGGTGCCATCATCGGCACAGCGACCGGCTCGGCCCAGCTCATCAAGTTCCTGAAATACTATAGCGACGTGGGCCCGATCGGTAACCGGGGCGCGAGCCTCAGGCTGGACAAGTTCCCCAACGATTTCTGGTGCGAGCCCGGCCTCACTCGCGGAGGCGCTAACTGATGCAAAGACTCAATCGCCACCTCAACATGAAAACCGCGTTCCTCGTTGCTTTGGGATCTTCCGTTCTTGTTCTTGCCGGCTGCGGCAAAAAGGAGGCTGCGGAAAGCGCCTCTCCACCTCCGGACGCCACTGCAGTAACCACCCCCGCCGAGGCCGCCGCCGCCCCAACGGCAGCCACACTCAGCTCGATCGACTCTGCCATCAAGAGCGGTGCGGTTGACCAGGCCGCATCCTCGATCCTCGCGGTCCAAAACTCACAGCGCCAGATGAGCGTGGATGATTCGCTCAAGGTCAACGATCGCATGAGGCAGCTTCAGGTGAGGATCGCCGAAATGATGGCCAGCGGAGATCCACGGGCCAAGCAGGCCGCCCAGATGCTTCAGGCCACCCGACCCCGCTGAGACACTCTCTCAATCAACGGCCCGTCCTATCATTTAGGGACGGGCCGTTTTGCGGTTCGGCTCGAATACCCGGCGCCTTGAGCCATTCTTCTTCCCACCATGAAACACCCCTTCCTCGTCGCCATTGTCTCCTGCGGGCTCGCTTTAGGCCGGTCGTTCGCGGCCGATGTTCCGGCTGTCCTCACGCTTGGTTCGTCCGCACCTGACTTCACCCTGCCCGGCACCGACGGTCGTGACTGGTCCCTCAAGGATTTCGCCGACAAGAAGGTGCTGGTGGTGGTTTTCACCTGCAACCACTGCCCCACCGCCCAGTATTACGAGGGTCGGATCAAACAACTCGTCGCCGACTACCAAGAGAAAGGCGTCGCCCTCGTCGCCATCAATCCGAACGACCCCAAGTCCGTCCGACTCGACGAACTGGGCTGGACCGATCTCAGCGACACTCTGGCGGAGATGAAGATTCGGGCCAAGGATGCCGGGTTCAACTACCCTTATCTTTACGACGGCGACACTGAAACCGTCTCCAAGTCCTACGGTCCTGCCACCACGCCGCACACTTTCGTCTTCGACGCCGATCGCAAGCTTCGCTACGTCGGAGCCATCGACGACTCCGAACGAATTGCCAAGGTAACCAAGCACTTCGTTCGCGACGCCATTGATGCTCTCTTGGCTGGCAAGGAACCCGTCGTTGCCTCGACCAAAGCTCTAGGCTGCTCCACCAAATGGGCGGGCAAGGCCCATCTGGTCGACGACTACATGAAGAAGCTGGCAGCGGCGCCGGTATCCGTATCGCTCGTCGACAAATCGGCGATGGAGGCGCTCAGGAAGAACGATTCCGGCAAGTTCCGTCTGGTGAACTTCTGGGCCACCTGGTGCGCCCCCTGCCTCGCCGAGTTCCACGAATTCGTCACCCTGGACCGCATGTATCGCCATCGAGACTTCGAACTGGTGATGGTTTCCATGAATCGGCCCGACGAGCAAAAGTCCGTCCTCGAGTATCTCACCAAGAAAGAAGCGTCCAACCAGAACCTCCTCTTTGCCTCGGGCGACCGCGACGTTCTGATCAACGCCTTCAATCCGGCCTGGTCCGGCGCCGCGCCCTACACCGTGCTGATCAATCCGGAAGGGGAGATCATCTACAGCGAGGAAGGCAGCATCGATCCCCGCACGATCCGCCGCACCATCGTCAAGGCGATGAACGAGCGGAAGCCTTGGTGATCAGGCCGCCGGAAGCTTGAATTTCGGGCATTGGCTGAGGAACCGGATCGGATTCTGGTAGATCACTCGGTCGATGGCCTCGGCTGTCCAACCGCGCCGTCTCATCTCCAGCGCCGTTCTCGGGATCGCCAGAGGGACGCTCTCGCCCCAGTCGCAGGCCGAGTTCATCCAGAGGCGCTCGCCACCATAGACGTCGAGAATGTCCACTGCGCGCGCGGGCGTGCATTTGCTGATCGGGTAGAGCGTCATTCCCGCCCAGTGTCCCCGGTCCAGCACGCGCCTCACCGTGTGTTCCTCCACATGGTCGATCAAGACGCGGTCCGGGTGGATTCGTGAATCCGCCTTGAGCACGTCCAGGATCAGCTGCGTCCCCTTGAGCTTGTCCTCCAGATGCGGCGTGTGGACGAGGATGAGCTGGTCGTGCCGCGCCGCCAGATCGACGTGCATCTCCAGAACCTTCATTTCGTTCCTGGAATTCTTGTTCAATCCGATCTCGCCGATCCCGAGCACGTTGGGTTTGTCCAACAGCTCCGGGATGGCAGCAATGACGTCCGCGGCCAGCTTCACGTCCTCGGACTCTTTGGGGTTGATGCACAGCCAGCAGAAGTGCGGCAGCCCATACTTGGCGGCGCGGGCCGGCTCGTATTCGGTCAATTGCCGGAAGTAGTCACGGAAACCGTCCACCGAGGATCGATCGTATCCGGCCCAGAAGGCCGGTTCGCAGACGGCGGCACAACCGGCGGTGACCATGTCCTGGTAGTCGTCGGTCGTCCGGCTGACCATGTGTCCGTGAGGTTCGATGTAGCGCATGGGAAGATTCGTTCTCGGGATCGAACGGACGGTCAGCGTCGCGCCGGCCAAGCCCCGGTAGCGCCCTTGCCGGGAGCCACCGGAATCGGCTCGGTCGTCGGATCGCTGAAGGCCAACAGCAATGCCTCGGCCCGTTTCGGCTCACCGCTGGACAAGTGCTTCATCGCGTCCCGGAAGGCGTCCAGTCGAAAATCCGCTTCGCCGGAACCGCGATCCACACGATCAAGAAAGGCACCCAGCTCAATGAGCTTGCAACGGGCGTCCATGAAATAAAGGTCGAGCACTTGCGGACGTGTCATATCGATGGATTCGAAACTAGGACCCCTCCGCACTTTCGGCAACCTTCACCCTCCGAGTCGCCCTCCCTCCGCAAAAAAATTAAGTGCGAACAGAACAAAGTTGGTCTACTTCTAAATCAGTCTCAAATACGACTTCCACATGAACAAGTTGACTCTTCCACTTTTGGCCGCCATCGCCTTTCTCGGCGTCAATTCCGTCTTGGCCGTCGAAAAGACGGAGAAACCCAAGCCCTATCCCCTCAAGGTCTGCTCCGTTTCCGACGAAAAACTTGGAGAAATGGGCGATCCCTATGTCTTTGCCTACAAGGGCCAGGAAGTGAAGCTCTGCTGTAGCCATTGCAAAAAGGACTTCGACAAGGATCCCGCAAAGTTCATGAAGAAGATCGCGGATCAAGCAAAAGCCGAAGCCGCCAAGAAGAAACAGTCCGCGAAATAGCACCTCGTTTAGCAACCCTGCTCCGCCATGAAACACCTCGTCGCCCTCTTCTTCAGCCTAGCGCTGATTCTGGGCGCCGCAGTGTCTCCTCAGGCGGGTTCGGCGGCTTCATCGGACGCCCATTGTTCGATGACGGCGGCGGCGGGCTGCAGTCGATGCTCCTGCTGCATCGAATCCGGCGGCAATGCCGCGATCCCGGTTCGCGATGGCCTTCCGGCTCCAGATTCCACCGTCCGCTGGCACGTGATCGCCAGCCTTCTGCTGGTGTTCCAGCCGGTCCCGCTCGATTCCCTCCCTACTTCAAATACCGTTTCGATCCCGCTCCCTTCCCCGCAGTCGGTGCCGCTCTACCAGCGTCACTGCTTGCTCCTCATCTGAGAACAGATCTGCACGGATGAACCGTGGCCGGCCCCGGAGGCCGTCACGGCTATTCCGCGCTCAAGTCCCGGGTTCCGCCGTTGACCGTTGAACGTTCTTGGAACCATCCCTCTGACTTGTTCCCTGCCGGACCATTTCCGGCCGTCGGTTCCCATGAAAACCAAATGTCTCTTGAGCCTGCTTGTCCTTGGCTTACAGGCGGCTCTTGCCGGTCCTGATGAAGTTGGGGCGATCCACCTCACGCCCTCGGTCATGAACCAATTTGCGGAGGAACTGCGGACCAACGCGCCATCGCTCCACGCCGCGGAGGCCCGCACCGCCGGAGCCCGCGCCAATGTGGCAGCCGTCCGGACTTGGGCGGACCCGGAAGTGTCCCTCGGCAAAATGTTTGCCGAGGACGCCATGCGGCGGAACGAGGGGGATCTGCTCTACGGCGTCTCGCAGAAACTCCCGCTCTTCGGCCAGCCCCAAGCCGCCCGCTCCGCCGCTGAAGCAGCCGGGCGCGCCGCCGAAGCCCGCTCAAGCTACCAGTTCCAGCTCCTGCGCCTCGAACTCGTGCAACAGCTCTTGAAGAAGGCCGTCCTCGACCATCACGCCACGCTCGCCGCCGAAGATCTCGAATGGCAGGCGTCTCTCACCCGCATCGTCGAAGCGCGCTTCAAAGCGGGGCAAGGACGGGCCGTCGATATCCTGCGTTCCCAAAACGAGCGCGATCTCCTCGCGGCCAATGCCACCAATCAGG
>JBBQXJ010000111.1:0-11568 GCA_038209745.1 Verrucomicrobiota bacterium | reverse complement strand
CCGCTGCTGTTTCACGAAGATCGGCCAGAGATCGAGCGGCACAGTTTGGCCGGCTGTCGCGCCGCAGGTGACGATGGTTCCACCCCGGGCCAGACAGTGGAAACACCGGGCCAACACCGCCCCTCCGATGTGTTCCACCACCAGGTCCACGCCGCGTTTGCCGGTCAATCGCCGCACCTGCGCCGGCCATTGGGCGTCGCCGGAATCGACCGCGTGCTCCGCCCCCAGCGCCAGGCCGAGTTGTCGTTTCTGTTCCGAGGACCCGGTCGTGATGACCCGACCGCCCAGGGCCATGGCAATCTGGATCGCCGCGGATCCGACCCCGCTGGCGGCCCCCATCACCAAGACCCACTGACCAGCCGACACTCGGCTCCGATCCGTCAACATGTGCATCGCCGTGCTCGCCGCCAGCGTGACGGCGGCCGAAGCCTCGAAGCCCACGGCGTCCGGCAACCGCACCAGCGCCGACCCGGGCACCGCGACGAACTCCGCCAATCCTCCATCGCACTGCACTCCGAGCATCCGGCTCGCCAGGCACAGCGACTCCTGGCCGGCCAGACAGAATTCACAGACCCCACAGAAGAGATTCGATTGGATCGCCACCCGGTCGCCCGGCTTCCACCCGGAAACGTCCCGTCCCAGGCCGGCCACTTCGCCGGAGATCTCGCAGCCTTGGATCAAGGGCAGCGGGCTCGTCACCGGCAGCGCACCCTGTTCGGTCCACAGATCAAGCCGATTCAAGCCACAGGCACGCACCCGAACGAGGACCTCGCCGGAATCCGGCGTCGGCGGAACGACGAGGTCGATGGAGTGCCGGGCTGGAGATCCCGTTTTGTGGAGGCGAAAGGCGCGCATCCCTCGACACTTCGCCGACCACCGCCGCGGTGCAACCCCGACGACGGCTTCGCCGATGCCCGTTCTTCGGCGGAGGAGGAATCCGCTTAAGCCGCCAAACGACGGAGCCGATTGCTTCTACCGTGGATCAACACCTTCCCGGCCCCGGGCCCGAGCGACGGATGCCAATATGGTCAAAGCGATTGAACAATATTTAGTCGACGTCACACGTGGAGTTTTTACCACGATGCTGAACCAGATAATCGAACCCTTGCCGGTATCGGCCGAGGAGGGCAAGCCAGGCAGCCTCGAACTGCACGGCATCAACGGATCGGTCGGCTTCGGCGGCAAGATGACGGGCAACCTCTTCTTTTCGACTTCACCGGAAATCGCCGAGAAGATGGCACACATCATCATCGGCGGACTGTGCGAAGTGGGACCCAAGGAAATCTGCGACGTGGTCGGCGAGATCGCCAACATGCTCGCTGGCGGATGCAAATCACGCCTGTGCGACGCCGGCATAACGGTCGTGATGACCATCCCGAACATCATTCGTGGCCAACCACTGAAAGTGTCGGCCAAAAACCTTACTTTCCTCGTTCGCAGGTCCTTCAAAGTGCCCGCGCTCGGAGGTGAAGTGGACGTCATTTTGCTGGGCAAGATAGAATAAGGAGAACATGCACTTTCTTTCAGAATTCACCCAAAAAGCAGTTGCCGAGGTCTATGGAACCATGCTCGGCCTGTCCGTCGAACATGTCCGCACCGACGAGTCGCACGGCGCCTCTTCCACTGGCATCAACGGCCTGGTCAGCAATGTGGGCTTCGCGGGCAGGATCAGCGGCGGCCTTTACATGAACCACGGGGACAAACTCGCATGCGACATCACCGAGCGACTCATCGGCATGCGCCCTGCCTCCGCTGACGACGCCGAAGTGGCGGACGTGCTCGGCGAGATCGCCAACATGGTCACCGGCACCATGAAGAAACATACCTCCGCACTCGGCTACAATGGCTGGCTCTCCACCCCGCTGATCATGCGGGGCGAACAGATCTCCCTCGAGCCCAAGGACGCCACCGTCCATAGCTACAATGTCTTCCGGATTCCGGATCTCGACGCTGAAATCGGCGTCTGGGTATTCGCAAAACTCCAGTAATCCTATGCCAAAAAAAGTTCTCAGCATCGACGATTCGCGCATGGTCCACATGGTGGTCTCCCGTGCCCTCAAGCCCGTCGGAATCGACGTCATCACCGCAGTGAACGGCCAGGAAGGCTATGAGAAGGCCCTGTCCGAAAAGCCCGACTTCATCCTCATGGACGCCACCATGCCTGTCCTCAGCGGAATCGAGGCCCTCGAGAAACTGAAGGGCGACCCCGCCACCAAGGACATCCCCGTCATGATGCTCAGCGCCGACGCCGGGAAGGACAACATCGACAAAGCCATTCAGCTGGGCGCCATCAAGTTCATCACCAAGCCATTTACGGCCGAGAGTTTGATCGGCGAAATCGGTTCCTACATCGGCTTGGCCGCCTGATCCTTTCCAAAAGCTCCCGGTTTCCAGGCCCGCTCCCACGGGCGGCCCATTGCGAACCTTCGCCGAACCGCTCCGTCGAGACGGGCCTCGCGGTTTCGGAGCGACCCGGCACCGCGCTGGCCAAGCCTCGCGTTCAACCGTAGACTTTCTCGCGATGCGGACTTTTCTCCTCGCCCTCGTGCTCATCGGCGCCGGCTACTGGCTGGCCGTCCGCCTGTCCGGCAGCAAGTCCCCCACGGAAGTCGTCCGCGACGAAATCCACTCCGCCGTGTCGGGTACCGTCAGCAACGTGATGGGCTCTTTCGAACCCGAGAAACTAAGGGTCCAGCTCGCCGAATCTGGCGAAGCCTTCCGCAGCCAAGCCGTCGAAATCGGCCACCAAGTCGCCGCCGGGACCGAGGACGCCCGCATTACCGCCACGATCAAGGCCCGTTTGGCCCAAAAAAATCCCTCCACCGCCTTGGGCATCTCCGTTTCCACCACCTCCGGATTGGTCACCCTCGCCGGCATCGCCAAGACTTCGGAGCAGGTCCACGGCGCCATTCTGGAAGCGATGGGAGTTCCCGGCGTGCGGGAAGTGGTCTCCACGCTCCAAGTCCGTCCGTAACCCCGATCCCCTTCTCCGCCGCTCGGTTGTGTTGCCGCCTAAAACCCGCTTGCCCCTCCCGGGCGAGGCCGTTATTCCTGCCCGGCTTTATGAACTATCACATCGCGCAGCGCGCGGCCTCGTTGTCCCCGTCCCTCACCCTCGCCATCGATTCCAAGGCGAAGGCGATGAAGGCCGCCGGCGAAGACGTCGTGGGCTTCGGCGCGGGCGAGCCCGATTTCGACACGCCCGACCACATCAAGATGGCCGCGATCAAAGGCCTCGCCGATGGGTTCACCAAATACACCCCCAGCGCCGGCATTCCCGAGCTGCGCCAAGCCATCGCCGACAAGTTCCAACGCGAGAACGGTCTGGCCTACAAGCCGTCCCAGATCATCGTCAGCAACGGCGGCAAGCACTCCTGCTACAACGTCATCCTCGCCACCTGCCAGGAAGGCGACGAAGTCATCATCCCCGCTCCCTATTGGCTGAGCTATCCCGAGATGGCCAAGCTCGCCGGGGCCAAGCCCGTGATCCTGGAGACGTCGGACAAGACCGAGTTCAAGGTGACCCCGGAGCAGCTCCGCGCCGCCATCACGCCGAACACGCGCCTGTTCATCCTCAATTCCCCGAGCAACCCCACCGGCAGCGTCTATACCCCCGAGGAAGTGAAGGCTCTCGGCGATGTCTGCGTGGAAAAGGGCGTCCTCATCATGAGCGACGAGATCTACGAGCAGCTCACCTACGACGGCGCCGTGGTGAAGAGCGTCGCCAGCTTCAGCCAGGCCCATTACGACCACACCATCATCGTCCACGGCTTCGCCAAAGCGTGGAGCATGACCGGTTGGCGCCTCGGCTTCCTCGCCGCGCCGGAACCCATCGCCAAGGCCATCGACGCCGTCCAGAGCCACAGCACCAGCAACCCCTGCTCCTTCGCGCAGAAGGGCGGCGTCGCCGCCCTCACCGGTTCGCAGGCCCACTTGCCCAAGTGGCTGGCCGAATACGCCAAGCGCCGCACCCGCGCCTGGGAAATGCTCAACGCCATCCCCGGCATCACCTGCGTGAACAGCAAGGGCGCCTTCTACCTCTTCCCGAACATCTCCGCCACCGGCCTTAAGTCGGCCGACTTCTGCGCCCGCCTTTTGGAGCAGGAAAAAGTGGCCGCCGTCCCCGGCATCGCCTTCGGGGCCGACGACTACATCCGCATCAGCTACGCCACCGGCCTCGCCAACATCGAGAAGGGCCTGGAGCGCATGGACCGCTTCGTCCGCGGATTGCAGAAGTAAGGCGCCCGGTCCCGCATTGCGTCGCCTCAATGGGCGGCGCAATGCGCCTATTTCTCCTCGTGCCGTCCGGCCGCCTTTCGCACCTGCGCCACCACGTCCCCGGGCGCGAGCGGCGTTTCCGTGAGTGCCAGCAAAGTGGGTTCCCACGGATCCACGCTGAGCGACAGCGTGTCGGTCAGGCCCAAGTAGCGCGATGTCCGCAGGTCGTAGACGTGGGCCGGCGCTGCCAGCTTGGCCTCGAACTTCACCGCCTGATCGAACGCCCCGCCGCGTTTCTGCTCCTTCAGATCCTCGCTCATCCGATACTGGACGTTCCGCTCGAAAGCCAGCAGCCGGGTGGACCCACTGCGAAAGCGGTGCACCCGCACCCGCGCCTCCAGCGGCACCCGCACCTCGCGAACCCAGTTCGTGGTCAGGCCGTTGATCCAGCGGGCCCAAGCCAATGGGTCGCCCTCCTCCGCCCGGTCCTTCTCATATCCGGCAATGTCGCCTGCTCGTCGCATGGAACCGGTCTTCGTCGTCACTGAACTCTCCGCTTCCGACTTCTTGGACAGGCTCTTGAAGATCGGCGACGCCTTCCGGGTCCGGCCGCGTTCATCGAACACCCCGGGCGTTCCATCGGCGAAGATCAGGCGGGACTCGTTGGCTTGGAGATAGCGCACCAGCGCGGCGCTCTCCCGATCCGACAAAGCGAGGGATCCGGGCAGCACCACGCCGAGGAACTTCTCGCGGTCCAAGACGCCCTCCTCGATCTGCTGCGACGAGACGAAGCGTGGTGAACAGCCGAGATCCTGGAAGGCCTTGAGCCAGCTGTTGCGCACCTTGACCAGCCGGTTGTTGGCCGCTTCGTAGCTCGAAAAACGTCGGGGCCACGACGATCCATCGCCCATCGATCCGAGCAACCAGTCCACCTGGATGCTTGGCTGCGAGTAGTGGATCGCGATGGGATCACGAACTCTCTGGGCTTCCATGAACAGGCTGGCCAAGGGCGACGCCAGCTCCTTCAACACCGGGGCCAACGCCTCCCCTTTCTTCGTCAACCGGTAGTCCGGGCTGGCCATGTCCACACAGTCGTTGCTCCACCAGACGATGCAGCCGCGATCGCCCTCCAGCAGCAGATGCCAGAGCCGCCGCCGCGCCGGTCCGGTCTCCCCCTCGAAGACCGTCGTCATGAGAAGCTTCCTGCCCATGAACGAACCGAGGATCTCCCGCGCATTGCCGATGTCGTAGGGCTCGATCCAATCCAGCGACTGCGACAACCGCCACAGATCGTATCCGCCGAACGCGCTCGGCATCTGCGTCCCTTCGATCCCAACCGGCGTCCGGGGGTCGGCGGCGTGCGCGGTGCCTCGCAATTCATCCAGGGTGCGGGCCAGGGATATGTCGAGATAGGTCCTGAAATCGGCCCACGGAGAGAAGTTCCAGCGGGTCGGCTCGGAGCGTGCGGTGGAGGGATCAAATCGCAGCGCCGCCAAAGCCTGCCAATCGGGGCCGCCCCGGGGCCGCGCGTCGCCGCTCGCCATCCGGTTCTTGATCTGGTCCGTGGTGAACGGCCGCACCTCGGCCCACGTGGCGAACGTCGTCTCCCATCCGGCGTTCAGGGCGTCGAGAGTCGGATACTGCGTCTTCAGCCAGTCGCGGAACGCCGCCAGTGTGATCGGTCCAAAATCGTAGTCGAACGGATTGGCCGAGATCGTCACCGAAAGCTCGTCGCGGAGATCGTAGGCGACGGGATGGTTGCCCCGGTTCTTCTCCACCAGCCGCTTCACCTGCCCGTTGGCCCAGGATTTCCAGACGGGATCGTCCAGCGAATAGTCGCGGACGAAGGCGCTGGTCGAGCGGCTCTTGATCCACCCGTTCACGAACGCGCCCCAGTCCTTCACCGTCGAATTGAACTTCAGGCAAAGCCCCTTGTTCACGATGTTCTCCACGTAATAAGGGAACCCGTTCGTCCAGACCGGTTCGAACGGGGCGTCGCCGTGGACCATGCCGGTATTGATCCCCATCTCCCGCAGCCTCTGGAAGAACAGCGGGACTTTCTCGGGCTTTGCGTAGGCCTCGTCGCCGATCCATAGGATGGTCCGGTAGCCCGGTGGCTCCGGATCGGCGGCGAAGAGCCCGTGGGCGCAAAGAAGGACCAGCAGAAGGATCCGGCGTGACATCCGCCACCGATGGCAGAACCGCAGCGCGCCTTCAAGGTCGGGGCGAACGCATCATCGCACTACGCCTCCAGTTCCTTCGCGGTCCACGGTGTTTTCCGGCCGGACGTGGCGAGGCGAACGGATCGCACGTCCGCAGCCGTCACTGCGGGCGACGCCGGAGCGAAGTCGGCCCGGAGGTAGGACAGCACGTCGGCCAGCTGTTGATCCTCAAGTCCCGCCATGGGCGGCATCGGGAGCGGATCGGCCTGCACGACGGGCTGCCCTTTGAGGTCGATGGGTCCGTCGAGCCTGTGCAGCACGACACGGCAGGCACGCCCTCTCGCAGACCATGCGACCGGGCGAAGATGGCGCGACCGGGGTGGAGAGCCGCCGGAGATACTCCGCATGGCGCGCGTCGAGCTTGAGCTGACCGGGCGCTTTGGGGCAGCGCATAGTCCAGGAAGGCGTCGCGCGGGGCATCCAGGGCCTGGGTGATGATCTCGGCGGCTTCCAGTCGGTTCAGACAACTGGCGGCGACCACCGCCTCCAAGAGGACGCGCGGGTTTTCGTCGCGCACATGTTCCCTCAGCAATTGGACCGCGTCCTGCAACGTATCGACCCAGTTGCCAACCACGCGCGTTCCATAGGGGCGCACGCGGGGGTCTCCCGCCGACAGCAACTTCGCCAACAGCCCGGGGCGGGTCGCCTCGTGCGCCCCGTAGACGCCGACGATCTCCAGCAGCACGTGTTCATCGACCAAGGGGGCCGAGGGCAGCGTCGCCACCGGAGCAAGCCCTCGCTCGCTCCTCACGCATCGCCATGGTCTTCCTCATCCGGGACATCGCGGCCGAGGGCGACCACATCCTCGACGGCACTGGTCCGCCCACCCGCCGGAGGGGAGCTCTCCGCATTTTCAAGGCCGGCCAGAACGGACCCGACGCCTTCCCCGTGGCCCTGGCCGGGCCCGAGAGCATGGCCGAGGGGCACAACTTCTTCCGGTGCTCCCACGTCGTCGGCTGCGATGGCCCGGTGGACCGCAATCTCCTGGGCGGGGTCGTGGAGGAGGTGAACCTGTTTGATTCGGATGGCGACGGGCGATAGCCGTTTATCCGAAGAAGTTGATGACCTTTCAATCGCCCCGAAAAAATGAGCCTGAGAGGTTTGGATGGTCATTGGCTGCCGGGTCGTTTTGTTTAGCCTGAACCGCAGACTATGAAGAACTCGAACCGCAGACGGGCTGGCAATGCATCGAACCAGTGTGCCTGCCGGTTTGGGCTCTTCGTTCTGGCCGTTGTCTCGCTGATTTTCGCGGCGAGACTTCAGGCGGCGGACACGGCGGCCCATCCTCCCATTCCGATTCGGTTTAATTTGCCCGAGGCGGGTTGGGTAACGCTGGTGGTCGATGATGCCAAAGGAAAACGGGTGCGCAACCTGGTCGCTGAAACTCCATTCCCGGCCGGCGAGAATGTGGTCTGGTGGGACGGCACGGACGATCTGCTCCGTGATCCGGAGGCCTATCATCACGGTGCTTATTCCATCCCCGCTCAATTTGTGAAGCCGGGTCCCTATCGCGCCCACGGCTTGTTTCGCAAGGACATCGAGCTGCGCTATGAGTTTTCTTTGTATAACGCGGGCGAGCCGGCCTGGGAAATCCAAGACCGCACGGGCGCTTGGCTGGCGAATCATACCCCGCCGAGCGCGGTTTTATTCGTGCCCGAGAGCGGGGCCAACCAAAGTCCGGCCGCGCCGTCCCCGGGAGGAATGATCCTCGCAGCGAGCTATGTTTCGGAAGGGGGACATGGGCTCGCGTGGCTCGATCTGAACGGGCGCAAACGATTTGGCCAGATGTGGATTGGTGGCGTTTGGACGGGCGCGTCCCACCTGGCGCGCGACGAGGGTCCGGATCGCGTTCCCGGTGTCTATGCCTACGCGGCCGCCGCGTTTAAAGGAGGCGGCTATGATGGTGCCAAGCCGGAGCTGCGCCTGGCGGAACTGCTCACCAAGGACGAGAAGGCGGCCCAACCACGTGACGCGCGTTTCGGTCAGGGCTGGGATCGTCCGTTGCTCACGCCGAACGCGCCGTATTCCGGAACCCTTCCCACCGGAACCAACTCGGCCGAGGCAGGCACGGCGGATTTCCGCTTCACATTCCCGGACAACGAACATGTCGGTTTGAGCGGGCTCGCGATCCACAACGGGCGGCTGGTCGCCAGTCTGCCCAAAATGAACCAGTTGCTTTGGGTGGACGCGTCGAAAAGAAAGATTCTCGGCACGGTGGACTTGAGTGATCCGCGGGGAGTGGCGTTCGACCCGGAAGGTCGGCTGCTCGCGCTGAGCGGCTCGCGGCTTCTTCGTTACACGATCGGAACGAATTCGCTTTCGTTGCCGGCGCCCGAAGTGTTGGTGGCGGAAGGATTGGAAGATCCCCAGGGCATGACTCTGGATGGTCGGGGACGTATCTACGTGGGTGATTGGGGGAAGAGCCATCAAGTGAAAGTGTTCTCGTCGGCCGGCAAATTTCTTCGCGCAATCGGACATGCCGGCGAACCGAAAGCCGGTGTCTATGATCCTTCGCACCTGAACCATCCGAAGGGTCTGACGATCGATGGCAAGGATCGGCTTTGGGTGGCGGAAGAGGACTTCCAACCCAAGCGAGTCAGCGTCTGGACCCTGGATGGACTTCTGGTGCGGGCGTTCTACGGACCCTCTGAATATGGCGGCGGCGGGAAGCTCGATCCGGAGGACAAGGAGCGGTTCTACTATCACGGCATGGAGTTCCATCTCGACTGGGAAAAGGGCGACGATGAATTGGCGCGGGTGTTCCATCGGTCCGAAGACAGCAATGGGGCCGTGCCTGATGGCCCTACGTCGGGCGGAATGCCGGAGCAACCGCATTATCGCGATGGGAAGCGCTACTTCTCCAACGATCACGACAGCAATCCCACCGGGGGCCCCGACGCCGCGACGCTCTGGGTGGACACGGGAACCGTCGCCAAACCGGCCGCCGCACTGGGCAACGCGCGCGAATGGAAGCGGCTCGCCAGCGATGCCTTCCGGTCATGCTGGCCGGAGGGGGTGCAACCGGCAGGGAAAAGCGGACTCGACGGGGTGCTCTTCGTCTGGAGCGATCTGAACGACGATGGGCAGGCTCAACCCGGGGAGGTGCAGATGCAAAAGGTCGGCGCGCTGGGGTCCATCACGGTGGCGCCGGACCTTGCGTTTATCGCCGCGCGTGTCGGGACCAACGCCATGCGGTTCGAGCCGCGGGGATTCACGCCCGGTGGCGCGCCGGTCTACGACCTGAAGCGGGGCGAAGTCCTCGCGACCGGCATGCAGGGTCCGACCTCTTCCGGCGGTGGCCAAGCGCTGTGGAATGAGAGCGGTTGGACCGTTTTCACCACACCGCCCGAACCCTTTTCACCGTATGCCGTGGGAGCGGTGTATCACGGCGAAGCACGTTGGTCCTATCCCAGCCTTTGGCCCGGCCTGCATGCCTCGCATGAATCGCCGCCGCCGGATCGACCGGGCGAATTGATCGGGACAACGCGTCTGTTGGGAGGATTCATTTCCCCTCCCGGGAGCGATGCCGGGCCGGTTTGGGGGATCAACGGCAACCAGGGCAACATGTATCTGTTCACCGTCGACGGCCTTTTCGTGGCGGAACTGTTCAAGGATGTCCGGCGTGGAACCTCCTGGTCCATGCCCGTGGCCAAGCGCGGCATGATTCTAAACGGGCTCACCCTGCATGATGAAAATTTCTGGCCCAGCCTGACCCAGACGCGGGATGGAAAAATCTATCTCGTGGACGGCGCTCGAACTTCCCTGGTGCGGGTCGATGGGCTGGAGACGGTGCGGCGTTTGCCCGAGATACCCATCCAGCTGAGTCCCGACGACCTGGTTCTGGCCCGAAACTTTTTTATGGAAGCCGAGGTGGCGCGGCAGGCGGGCAAGCAGCACGGGACGTTGAAAATTGGTCTCCGCGACACGGCCCCGACCGTGGACGGGAGGATGGACGACTGGGCGGACGCGGACTGGGCCGAGATCGACACAAGCGGTGTCGCCGCCTTCTTCGACAGCAAGAGCAAGCCCTACGACGTGTCGGGCGCCGTGGCGGTGGCGGGCGATCGCCTCTACGCCGCCTTCCGCACCGGCGACCCCAAGCTGCTTCGCAACAGCGGCGAGATGTCCCGCGCTTTGTTCAAAACAGGCGGCGCTCTCGACCTGATGATTGGCACCGATGCCCAAGCGGATGAGAATCGGACAAAACCGGTTGCGGGCGACCTGCGTTTGCTGGTGACGGAAGTCGACGGCAAACCCATCGCGCAATTGTACCGGGCCGTCGTCCCGGGCACGCGGAATCCCGTACCGTTCAGTTCCCCGTGGCGCACCATCACCCTGGACAGCGTTGAAGACGTGACCGCGCAGGTGGAGCTGGCCGGTCGCGATGGCAATTACGAAGTGTCGATTCCCCTGGGCGTGCTGGGCCTTCAGCCACAGGCCGGGGTCTCGATCAAAGGCGATCTGGGCATTCTGCGGGGCAACGGATTTCAAACCTTGCAGCGTGTCTACTGGGCGAACAAGGCCAGCGGCATCACGGCCGATGTCCCGAGCGAGGCAGAACTGACTCCCCGGCTGTGGGGACGTTGGAAGTTTTGATGACGGTGCCGCTTTGTGGGACCGCCCCGTCACACCCGTCACCCCTTTCTTTCTATTCATCGCGGAACAGGGCGATCACCCGGTTCTGCGTGTCGCGTTCGGGTTTGCCGCTGGTGCTCATTGACTGGTCGATGGAAGTTTTCCAAGACCGTCCGCCGGAACCCCGCCGGGGCGACGCTGGACTTCAACTCCAGCGTTCGCCCCTCGGTAACCTCGGCCAGCCAAGTGTGCCTCCGGTCCGCGTCGTCTCCGGAATGCCGAAGAGGGAGGCACGGTTGTTGTGCCGGATCGCCTCTATTAAAAGCCCCAGCGAGCCCTGGTATCTCTTCGGGATCTTGTCTTCCGGAACGGGATGCCCCCCATTTTCACGCGGTTATGGGCCCGTGAAATGTGGTTCCTCGCTACTTTCGGTGGCTGGGGAGGGTGGGTATAGCAAGTTTGCCGGCGACGAAGTAGAGCATGGCGATCATGTGGACGCTGCTGCGATAGCCGCGCGCTTTGCGCTTCACGGCGCTGAAAACACTGTTGAGCC
>JBBQXJ010000110.1:0-11895 GCA_038209745.1 Verrucomicrobiota bacterium | reverse complement strand
CCACCGGCGTGCTCTCATACTCGGCCCCGCCCACCTCCCAGCTCTCGTCGAGTCCCAACAACCGTTCAAAGGCCTTTTCAGGTATCATCGGACCTCACCATGCCATATCCTCCTTCAGCCACTGCAATCAGCGAGGAACCCGTGATCTCCGGCTTCGTCGTCCGACGGACGGGCGAGATCGGGGTGCGCATGGCGCTCGGGGCGCAGCTCCGGGATGTGCTGTGGCTGGTTCTCGGAAAAGGACTGCGCCTATCGCTCGCGGGAACCGCCCTCGGCCTGATCGGCGCTTTCGGGATGACCCGTCTCTTGGCCGCCGCACTGCCCGAGCTGCCGCCGAGCAATCCAATGGTGGTCCTGGCCGTGGCCACGCTCCTTGTGGCGACCAGCCTCATCGCCTGCTGGCTTCCCGCGCGACGCGCGGCCCGCGTGGATCCCATCGTGGCGCTGCGGAGCGAATAGATCCGTCGGTTTCGCACCTGTCTGAAACCCAACACGCCCTTCCCGTTTCAACAGGGAGACGTCGATCGGCGACAGACCCCTCATGAATCATCCACATCGTTTCCTGATCCGGCTCGCGACCCTGTCCGCCACCGTTTTGACATCGAGCGCGCAACCCTCGTCGAAGCCGATTTCCTCAACCACCGCATCCTGAATCTGCACCACCCATGAAACTGTCCCGGTCGCTCCTCAACGCTCTTTCCGCCGTGGCGTTCTTGCTCACACTGACCGCCTGCCGCAGATCCGCCCATGTCTCGACCCATTCCGCGGGCCATGAGATCTCGGCCGAGATCGAAGGCAATCACTCGGTCGACAACCAAACCAATCGGGCGGTCTTCACCAGCGAGTTCGGCACGATCACCGTTGAGAGCAACCGCGTTCGATTGGGGGAAGGGCCGTGGACCAAGATACCGGAAGCCGTTCCTCTGGACTTGGGCATTTCCAAACACAAACGCTGGGTGACCGCCGACGGGGTGAGCGTCAGGGTGAGCGTCAAGGAGGCGTCCTACTAGACGCACCGGACCACGGCGATCGGAACAGGAGCCCATCCAGACAACAGCTCCGTACCCAGTCGGGCGACTCGGCCGGCCGGCGGAACGTTGCCGGTGACGCCTTTCGCAGATCGCCCCTTTCGGACATCAGGAATCTGATCTAGTGATGAAGAGAAGCCGGTGGAGACCCACCGCGAATCCGGATCCAATCCACAAGTCTGCTATGAGTCCTGAAACGGTTCCTCCCCCACCCAGCACCGCCGCCGCTGCGGGACCCGGCTCGTTGCCGCCCGAAATCCACGAGCTCATGAACGCCCACCTTCGCGAGGAGGGCCTTCCTGAGGCGGTCATGCCCGAACTGCGGATCAACAAGGTGCTCAAGGGCCAGAAGGCGCTCGTCACCGGGGCCAACTCCGGCATCGGCCAGGCCGTCGCTTTGGCCTTGGCCCGGGCCGGCGCCGACGTGGTGGTCAACTACGTCACCCGGCCGGACGCGGCCGACGAAGTCGTTCGCCAAGCCATCGAGTGCGGTGTGAAGGCCTTCGCCCACCGGGCCAGCGTCGCCGACGAGGCCGAGGTCCAGGGGATGTTCCAGAAGATGATCCTGGAATTCGGCACGATCGACATCCTGGTGAACAACGCCGGTCTGCAGAGGGACTCGCCGATCGACCAGATGTCGCTCGCCGATTGGCGGCTCGTGCTCGACGTGAACCTCACCGGCCAGTTCCTCTGCGCCCGCGAGGCGGTCCGCGAGTTCAAACGGCGCGGCATCCGGAGGGAAGTTTCCTGCGCCGCCGGCAAGATCATCTGCATGAGCAGCGTCCACGAGGTCATCCCGTGGGCCGGCCACGTGAACTACGCGGCCAGCAAGGGCGGCGTCATGCTCATGATGAAAAGCATCGCCCAGGAGGTCGCACCGCACCGCATCCGCGTGAACTCCGTCTGCCCGGGCGCGGTCCGCACGCCGATCAACATGGAGGCGTGGAGCACTCCCGAAGCGTATCGCGAACTGATGAAGCTGATCCCCTACAAACGCATCGGCGAACCCGACGACATCGGCCGCACGGTCGTCTGGCTGGCCAGCGACGATTCGGACTACATCCACGGAGCGAGCATCTTCGTCGACGGCGGCATGACGCTCTATCCCGGGTTCGAAACGGGCGGTTGATCCGGAAGCAGCGCCTCCGCGCCTGAACGTGAACCATCGCCCGACACACCAACGACCCGCCATGTCCGCGACATCAGACTCCCAGCCCGATCCCGAACGGCAACGCCTCGCCTCCATCACCCCGGACGATCCGTCGTGGCGACACTGGGGGCCCTATCTCTCGGAGCGCCAGTGGGGCACCGTGCGCGAAGACTACAGCGCGGGAGGCACCGCCTGGGAATACCTGCCCCACGAGCACGCCCGAAGCCGCGCCTATCGCTGGGGTGAGGACGGATTGGCCGGGATCAGCGACACGCACTCGCGCCTGTGTCTCTCGCTCGCCCTGTGGAACGGCCACGATCCCATCCTCAAGGAACGGCTCTTCGGGCTGACCAACTCCGAGGGGAACCACGGCGAGGACGTCAAGGAGCTCTACTACTACCTCGACGCGACGCCGACCCACTCGTATCTGAGGATGCTCTACAAGTATCCCCACCAGGAATATCCCTACGTCCGGCTCGTCGAGGAAAACGAACGTCGCAAGGTCGATCCCGACCAGCCCGAGTTCGAGATCCTCGACACTGGGATCTTCGATGAAGACCGCTATTTCGACGTCGAAGTGGAATATGCCAAGGCTTCGGCCAACGACATTCTCATGCGGGTCACGGTTCGGAATCGCGGCCCGGAAGCCGCCCAAATCCATCTGCTGCCGCAGCTCTGGTTCCGCAACACCTGGTCTTGGAAAGAAGGCAGTCCCAAGCCGGCCCTTCGGGCCAAATCGGACTCCGTCGTCGAAGCCCAACATCCGGATCTCGGTCGCTATGAACTGGCCCTCGACGGGGCGACCGAGCTGCTGTTCACCGAGAACGAAACCAATTCACCCCGCCTCTTCGGAGGGCAGGACAAGCCCGGACCGTTCAAGGACGGTTTCCACGACTATCTGGTCCACGGTCGAAAAGAGGCTGTCAACCCCGCTCGCACGGGGACGAAGTCCGCCGCCCATTCGGTCCTGGACGTTCCGGCGGGCGGCTCCGCCCAGATCCGACTCCGCTTGTCGAAAGACGGAGCGAAAGAACCCTTCGCCAAATTCGACGCGCTCTTCACCACGCGAATCGCGGAGGCGGACGCGTTCTACGCCGGGATCCACGAGGGCGTCGACGATCCGGATGCGAGGCTGGTCCAACGTCAGGCATTGGCGGGCATGATCTGGTCCAAGCAATACTTCCACTACGACGTCCCGCAATGGCTCGAAGGCGATCCAACGCAGCCACCACCGCCCCCCGAGCGCAAACACGGCCGCAACCACGACTGGGAACACGTCAACAACGCCGACATCCTCTCCATGCCCGACAAGTGGGAATACCCATGGTATGCGGCCTGGGATCTGGCCTTCCATTGCATTCCTTTGGCCATGGTCGATCCGGAGTTCGCCAAGGGTCAGCTCGTCCTTCTGACCCGCGAATGGTATATGCATCCGAACGGCCAGTTGCCCGCGTACGAGTGGGCTTTCGGCGACGTCAATCCGCCGGTCCACGCCTGGGCCACCTGGCGCGTCTTCCAGATGGACCGGAAGCAGCGCCGCGTCGCGAATCCGGAGGACGCGGGGGACTTGGCTTTCCTGGAGCGGGTCTTCCACAAGCTGCTCCTGAACTTCACCTGGTGGGTGAACCGCAAGGACGCGGAGGGGAAGAACATCTTCCAGGGCGGATTCCTCGGGCTCGACAACATCGGCGTCTTCGACCGCGGGGCGCCGCTGCCCACGGGCGGCTACTTGAACCAGGCCGACGGCACGGGCTGGATGGCGATGTATTGCCTGAACCTGTTGAGGCTCGCGCTGGAGCTTGCCCGCGACAATCCGGTCTACGAGGACATCGCGACCAAGTTCTTCGAGCACTTCCTCCACATCGCCGCCGCGATCAACGGCGTCGACGAAAACGCGCCCGGCATGTGGGATGAAGAGGACGAGTTCTACTACGACCAGGTCCATCTGCCCGATGGCCGGACCGTGCCGCTAAAAGTCCGCTCGCTCGTCGGTTTGATCCCGCTTTTCGCCGTCGAGGTCCTCGACACCGAGCACCTGGATTCGCTTCCGGGATTCAAGAGCCGCCTGACCTGGTTCCTGAACAACCGGCCCGATCTCGCGCGCCTGGTTTCACGCTGGGACGAACCCGGCACGGGCGAGCGCCGTCTCCTCTCGCTGTTGCGCGGGCACCGGATGAAATGCCTCCTCCGGCGGATGCTCGACGAGACCGAGTTCCTCTCGGACCACGGCATCCGCGCGCTCTCCAAGTTCCACGAGCATTCGCCGTATCGCTTCGAGGTGGACGGCACCGTTCGCGAGGTTCCGTATTGGCCGGCCGAGTCGCGCTCGAGACAGTTCGGCGGCAACTCCAACTGGCGCGGGCCCGTCTGGATGCCCGTAAACTACCTCCTGATCGAGTCCCTCCAACGGTTCCACTACTACTACGGGGACGACTTCAAGGTGGAGTGCCCGACCGGCAGCGGGAAGTTCATCACCCTCGCGGAAGTTGCGGCCGAGCTGGCCCGAAGACTGGGCCGGATCTTCTTGAAGGGACCGGACGGAAAACGCCCCGCATTGGCCTCGCATCCGAAGCTCTCCGGCGATCCCCATTTCCAGGATTGCCTCCTCTTCCACGAATATTTCCACGGCGAAACCGGCCGCGGCATCGGGGCCAGCCATCAGACCGGCTGGACCGGACTCGTTGCGAAGCTCTTCCAACCCCGCGCCGACTCCGCCTCGGCCACTCCGGGAAATGACGAATAGACATCCACCCCGGGGAACAACCGGTGCCCGGGACAACACCGGCCAGCCCCGACGTTGCCTCCCTCGGTTGACAGTCGGAATGGCAACGCTTCGAATCGCCCCGGTCCGCCCCGGATCCATCCACCGTTTTCCGCAACCATGATCACGCTCATCTCTGGAACCAACCGGCCCGGCAGCAACACCCGCAAGGTCTCCGCCGTCATCGAAACGATCTATCGCGAACTCGGGGTCGAGACCCGGCTGCTGGATCTCCACGAGCTCCCTTCGGACCTGTTCCGGCCCGAAGCCTATGCCGAGAAGCCCGCGAGGTTTGCGCCCTTCTCGGACGCGGTGCTCCAAGCCGAGGGCGTCGTCGTGGTGACGCCGGAATACAACGGCTCGATGCCGGGCGTGCTGAAGCTGTTCATCGACCATCTGAAGTTCCCGGAAAGCTTCGAAGCGCGGCCCGTGTGTTTCGTGGGACTGGCGGCCGGAGCCTGGGGCGCGCTGCGCAGCGTGGAACAGCTCGCGGCGATCTTCGCCTATCGCAACGCGCACCTCTACCCCAAGCGCGTCTTCCTTCCCGGCATCAACGGCCTGCTCGACGCCGGCGGTCAATTCAACTCGCCCGACCTGCCGAACCGGCTCCGCGACCAAGCGGAAGGCTTCGTCGGCTTCGTCGAAGCCCTCCGCGAAAAACGCCTCCGCCCGGCCTGATCCGGCCCGTCTTGAAACAGTGAAGCCCATCGTCGAAGCCCTGCTCGCGTTGACGGGAATCTATCTCGGCTGCGGCGCGGTGTTCGCGGTGTGGTTCCACTCCACCGGCCTGAAAGCCATGGACGCCGGCACTCAGGGCGCCGGCCTTGGATTCCGCCTGCTCATCACCCCGGGAATCATCGCGCTCTGGCCGCTCCTCTGGCTGAAGCGTGTCCGCCAGCGACAGGGAAAAAACCTCCTTGGCGATCCCGAACGTCCCGTGGCGCCGGAGCGCCTCCGTCGGCTCCACGGACTCGCGTTCAAGCTCCTGGCCGTGCTGATCCCGATCCTGGTCGCGGCGGCGCTCTGGTGGCGTCCACCCGCGACCACTCCGCGCGAAACCCTGCCGGACGCCCCGTCCGAAAACCGCTGATCCGCCATGTCCCATTCCTACCGGGCCATCGACTGGAACCGACAGAAGCGCCTCTACGATCTGGCTCTCGTGGGGCTGCTGCTTCTGGCGGTCGCGCTGTTCATCGGTGTGAGCCTGTTCGTATCGCCGAACCTGACGGCGGAAACGCTCGTCATCCGGTCCACGTCGGTCACGGCGTTGGTGCTGCTCCACGTCGTCCTCTGCATCGGTCCATTGGCGCGACTCGACGCGCGGTTCCTCCCCCTGCTCTACAATCGCCGCCACCTCGGCGTGACCCTGTTCCTGCTCGCGCTCGTCCACGGCGGGTTTGCCACGATCCAGTTCCACGCCTTGGGCGATGAAAACCCGCTGGTCAGCCTCTTCACGGCCTATCGACGCGACTACCGGCTGTCCGATCTTGGCCGGGTCAATCTTCCGCATTTCCCGTTCGAGCCGTTCGGCTTCTTTGCTTTGGTGGTTCTCTTCTTCATGGCGGCGACCAGCCACGACTTCTGGCTGCGCAATCTTGGCGCGTCGTTCTGGAAACTGCTGCATCTCGGCGTCTACGCGGCCTATGGACTGGTGTTGGCGCACGTCTCGCTGGGCGCACTTCAGTCGGAACGAAGCCCCGTGTATCCGCTCTTGTTGGGTCTCGGTTTCCTGCTTGTCGCCGGACTCCATCTCGCGGCGGCCCGAAAGGAATCCCGCCAGGACTCCGCCCAACTGCCGGTAGACCAAGATGATTTCGCCGAAGCGTGTCGAGTCGACGAGATCGCCGAAGGCCGGGGCCGATCGGTCATGGTCGCAGGAAAGCGGGTCGCCGTTTTTCGTCATCTGGGGCGGATCTTCGCCACGTCCAATGTCTGTCGCCATCAGGGCGGCCCGGTCGGAGAAGGCCGGATCATCGACGGCTGCATCACCTGTCCTTGGCACGGCTGGAACTACCGGCCCGAAGACGGCTGCAGTCCCCCGCCCTTCAAGGAGGTGCTCCCCACTTTCGACACCCGGATCGTCGGAGACCACGTCTGGGTGCGACGTGAACCCAATCCCTCCGGCCACCGATGCAGCGGCTCCGCGATCACCGCCGACTCTCCGTCGCAAGGCGACCCGAGGCAGCAACCATGAGCGACGAATTCTACGTCGGTTATTTGAGCAAAAGCCCTCCCGGTCTGGCCAAGCATACCCGTCGGATGGTGGGCGCGCTCGCCGTCGCGGTGATGGTGATGCTCGCCCTGGTGGCGGCGCGACAAATGCCGGCCGAGCCCGGGGTCTTCGAGTTCGGCACCCAACGGAGCTTTGAAGGGATCCTGCTGGAGAGTCCGCTGCCGCGCCTGCGTGTGTCGGGACCCGGCGGAGCCGTGACGAACTTTCTCATCGTCGGTGCCGGCAAACACGGGCTGCCGGCGTTTGCCCGCGGTCATGGAGGTCGCTCCGTCCGGTTCAGCGGCACGCTCATCCAGAAGGGCGCCGCGCGGATGATCGAGATGAACGACCCGTCGTCGTTCATGGTTCTGACGGGAGAATCGGCGGCTCCGGCAAGTAAGACCGAGCCGCTTGGCACCGTGTTTTTGACCGGAGAACTCGTGGACACGAAGTGCTACTTCGGCGTGATGCGTCCCGCGACCGGCAAGATCCATCGCGCGTGCGCCGTACGCTGCCTCAGCGGCGGCGTGCCGCCCGGATTGCTCGTCCGCGACCGCGAGGGGAACGGAGTGGTCGTGATGTTGACGGGCGAAAACGGTCGGCCGGCCGGCTTCGACGTCGAATGGGCCGCCCGCGTGGTGGAGGTCGACGGACGCCTTCGGCTGGAAGACGGCACCCTGATCCTGGAAGCGGCTTCCCTCCGGCTCTCGCCCGGCTACTGATCCCGATCCGCTGAAGGGAGGACTCCAAGATCGGGAGAGTCGTTCCCAAGCCATGTTAAGCAAAGGGGCCTTCCCGGAGGCAAAATGACCGGGAAAGATGAAACGAGTCATCGATACCAGCGAAACCCTCGGCCTGACCACGACTCCGGACGGAGAGCGTGAAGTGTGCGCATCGGCGAATGCGACCTATGACGAGGACACCGGGCACCTGTTCGTGACGCTCGAGGCGTTCCTGCGGAACACGGACCTCCTGACCAAGGAAAAGCACTTCCCGGCGGACTGGCTCCCCAAGACGGAGACGGTGAGTGAAAGCGTGGGACCGGAGGAAACCGGCGAGATGGCCCGGGATATTTTTCATCGCTGGGTAAGGCGGGTCCGCGACTCGGCCCCGCCACTCCATCAACTCTAACGCTCAAGCGAAAGGCACCGCCATGCTCCCGAAATACAAAGTCGAATATACCGCGAAGTTCAGGAAACACGCGCAGGCCAACCACTACTCCACGGACGACCCGGTCGCGTGCGACGACTTCGTCGAGGAGCTGCTGGAACGCGGCTACGCCATCAACGCCATCAAGCACGACGGGGTGGATCTTCCGAAGAAGGACTTCGACCGCATCGTGAAGACCGCGGCCGGGCAGATGGCGTCGAAGTGCATCTGCGCATCTCTCGGCATCAAGCCGGAGGAAGAAAAGTTCCGCTTCGGCTTCGCCTCCTAGTGGCTCGTCCATCAGGCGCCCACGGTGGAGACGTTCGACCGCGCGACCGGGACACCGAGCGGGCTCGGCGTCGATCTGGACGAGGCCGAGGCGCGGAACGCCTTCTTCCGGACACCGGTCGCTTCGCCGAAGAAAATGAATTCGGTGGAAAGCCTGCTCACGATCTTCGCGGGTCCCTTTCGCTGACGCGCAACCCGATCGCGGTCCGGATGGCGAACGGCAAACCACCCGGCGGCGACCAAGGCCAAGAAGTCCCTCAAGGACCACCGCACCGAGGACCTTTCCTTGGGCCAGATCGCGGAGGGGGTCCACACGAGCGTCTTCTCCTTCTGCACGCTTTTCCAAAAGACCAACGGGATCGATTTCACGGAGCGTGTCTCCCAGGTGCGGATCGGGAGGGCGAAGGAACTGCTGCTGGATCCCGATCGGCGCGTAATCCAAATCGCCTGTGAGGCCGGGGTCCAGTTGCTGACCCGTTTCAAAGGGGCGTTCAAACATGGGGTCGGAGGGTCGTCGACGGACCAACGGAACCGCACGCTAAAATCGACGTGACCGGAGGAACGCGCACCATTGCTCTGGCGACCGGACTGGGCAAACCTCCCGGGGTGAGCCCGAAGACGACGACCGGAAAAGGACGAGCTCCCCGGGAGAAACAGGAGACGCCCGGCACGGCGCGAAAATCGATTCCTCGACCGGCCACCAGGGCCAGCGCTCCGCGGCCCGACGCGATGAGATCGACACGTCCGGTTGCCATCGTCGGGATCGGCGCATCGGCGGGCGGGTTGGAGGCGTTCACCCAGCTGCTGGCCGGGATGCCCACGGACACCGGAATGGCCTTCGTCCTCGTGCAACATCTGGATCCACGGCACGAGAGCATGCTGGCCGATCTGCTGTCCCGGGCCACGGGACTGCCCGTCGACGAGGTGCGGGACGGCATGTTGGTCGAGGCCAACCACGTCTACGTGATCCCGCCGAACACGAACATGGCGGTGCTGCACGGGCGGCTCAGCCTGATGCCCCGGACGGAGACGCGCGGGCAGCACATGCCCGTGGACTTCTTCCTCCGCTCCCTCGCCAACGACCAGGGCAGCCACGCGATCGGCGTGATCCTTTCGGGCACGGCCTCGGACGGCACGGAGGGGCTCAAGGCGATCAAGGCCGAGGGCGGGCTGACCTTCGCCCAGGACCGGAAGTCGGCGAAGTATGACGGCATGCCCCACGGCGCGATCTCGGCGGGCGTGGTGGATTTAGTGCTGGCACCGGAGAAGATCGCCGCCGAGCTGGCCCGGCTCGGCCGGCATCCCGACGTCGCCCCGCGAAAGGCTGCGCTGGCGGAAGATCCGCTGCCGGAGACCGCCGCCGATCTCGACAAGGTCTTCATCCTGCTGCGGTCGGCGACGGGCGTGGACTTCACCTTCTATAAGCCCGCCACGCTCAAGCGGCGGATCTCCCGACGCATGCTGCTGCACAAGATCGAGTCCCTCGCCCACTACGTCCGCTTCCTCAAGCAGACACCCTCCGAGGCGGACGCGCTCTACCTGGAACTGCTGATCAACGTGACGAGCTTCTTCCGCGACCCGGAGACGTTCGAGACGTTGAAGAAAAAGATCTTCCCCAAGCTGTTGAAGAACCGGCCACCCCAGACCCCGCTCCGGATCTGGGTCCCCGCCTGTGCCACGGGCGAAGAAGCCTACTCGCTCGCCATCGTCCTGATGGAGATCCTCGGAGGGACGCAGTCGGGCGTCCCGGTGCAGATCTTCGCGACGGACATCAGCGACCGGGCGATCGAGTACGCGCGGCTGGGCATCTATCCGGAAAGCATCACGTCCGACGTCTCGGCGGCGCGGCGGCGGCGGTTCTTCGTGAAAAACGAGAACGGCTGGCAGGTCAGCAAGTCGATCCGGGACCTGTGTGTCTTCGCCCGCCAGGACGTGACCAAGGATCCGCCGTTCTCCAAACTCGACCTCGTCAGCTGCCGCAATCTCCTCATCTACATGGGGCCGGTCCTACAGAAAATGGTCATCCCGACCTTCCACTACGCCCTCAAGCCAAACGGCATCCTGATGCTCGGCGGGTCCGAGACGATCGGCGGATTCGCCGACCTGTTCGCCCTGGCGGACAAGAAGCTCAAGGTCTACGCGCGCCAGCCGAGCGCCCACCGGATGGAGTCCGAACTGCCGCCGGCCAACCGCCGCCACGGACACGGGCTTCGAATTCCAAAAGGAGGAGCAAAAACACAAAAGGACAGGTCGATAGTCAGAAGGAGCCGGCCACCGAGTTGATTGAACTCGAAACGCCAACCAAGGCACGCGCCATGCCAACGGAAATGAAGCGGAAACAGGTGGGCTTCCCAAGCCGCCAGAGAGGGTTGCCCAAGGTGTCGTTGTTCGCTTCGCGAACCGTGGCCTCGACCACGAACGCTTCCAACAGGAAGCCAAGCTCGCCATCCGGCACACGGAAGACCCCGATGCTTCGGCCGTGGAGCTGTATTCGCTCTTCGAGGAACAGCTCCGGTCCGAACACCGCGACCGGAACCGCCTTTCGCTCCAAAGAACCGAGGGCGATCCGGCGGCGTTGCACTACTTCCCCGGACCCGGCGGTTGGACCCGGTTCGCCACGGAGATGCAGGACGCCAGCGCCTGCAAGGCACGCCCAAAGGAGAAGCTCAGCTCCCGAGCCGCCGCCACCATCAAGACCAGAGCGATCTTTGGTACGGTAAGGTTCACCCACTGTGACGGCGCCAGTGGAGCTCAACTATTTCTGGCAGCCTTCTCTCCGGCGGACTCGACCTCGACGACGCAGTTCAATTCGCCGAAAGGATTCGCGACGAAGCGGGCGGCCCTCGGGTCGTCCTGCCATCGGCCGTCCACGACGAACCGGTATTCGTAATGACCGGGCTTCAGGAGGAGCTCGGCGGTCCATTTCCCCCCCCGCCCTTTCTTGAGCGGAGCGGCCTTGGAATCCCAGTTGTTGAAGCTGCCGACAAGAAAGACCTCGCCTGCATCCGGGCTGAAATGCTCGAAGGAAACCTGTCTCGCTTTTCCGTCTTTGGCGGGGTCTTCGAGCAGGGCGGCGGGTTGCTTCGCCCGAGTAACAACCGCAACCGGGGGTGCCTCTGGTTTTGCTGCGGCGACCGGCCTGGAAGCCGTCGTGGCGGCTTTTTCAGGTTCCTCGCTACTTTCGGTGGCTGGGGAGGGTGGGTATAGCAAGTTTGCCGGCGACGAAGTAGAGCATGGCGATCATGTGGACGCTGCTGCGATAGCCGCGCGCTTTGCGCTTCACGGCGCTGAAAACACTGTTGAGCCC
>JBBQXJ010000109.1:0-12052 GCA_038209745.1 Verrucomicrobiota bacterium | reverse complement strand
TGGGGCAAATCACATGGGCTTGGCGGGGGTTGGGGCGTTGACCGGGGGGGCTGTAAGGCCAAAGTTTGGCCTTACCAGCACCGCTCCGGCATTCCGACTTTGAAGGCACGTTCCGCCCATGCTTAGCGGTAGGAATGCAGGCATCGCCCTACCGCAAGAGAATGAACGTATCGTCGCTTCGACGTCTGCTGGACTACATGTGGGCGATGATGTTGTCGCCGAACTCGGAGCACTTGATCTGGGTGGCCCCTTCCATCTGGCGGGCGAAGTCGTAGGTGACTTTCTTGGAGCCGATGGCCCCATTGAGGCCCTTGATGATCAAGTCGGCCGCTTCGGTCCAGCCTAGGTGCCGGAACATCATCTCACCGGACAGGACGACGGAGCCGGGGTTGACCATGTCCTTGCCGGCATATTTCGGCGCGGTGCCGTGGGTGGCCTCGAAGATGGCATGGCCGGTCACGTAGTTGATGTTGCCGCCGGGGGCGATGCCGATGCCACCGACCTGGGCCGCAAGGGCGTCGGAGAGATAGTCGCCGTTCAGATTCAGCGTGGCGATCACGTCGAAGTCTTCCGGACGGGTCAGCACCTGCTGCAGGGCGATGTCGGCGATGGCGTCCTTGATGAGGACGGCGCCGTTGGCGAGAGCGGTCTTCTGCTCGGCATTGGCGGCGTCTTCACCCTTGTCCTTATTCGTCGCTTCCCATTGGGCCCAGGTGTAGACCTTGTCTCCGAAGATCCGCTTGGAGGCGCCGTAGGCCCAGTCACGGAACGCGCCTTCGGTGAACTTCATGATGTTCCCCTTGTGGACGATCGTGACGCTCTTGCGCTTGTTCTTCAGGGCGAATTCCACGGCGGCCTTCATCAGGCGAATGGTGCCGATGGCGGAGACGGGCTTGATGCCGATGCCGACCTCGACCGGAGGCGCGCCGTGACCACCGGCCGCTTTGTTCATGTACTCGGCGATCTTCTCGGTGGTGCCGAAGCGGATCTTGGCGAAGTCCTTGGGAAACTCTGTGGCCAGGAAATCGAGGATCTTCTGGGACTCGGGCGTGCCGCCCTTGAATTCGATGCCGGCGTAGATGTCCTCCGTGTTCTCGCGGAAGATGGTCATGTCGACCTTCTCCGGGCGTTTCACCGGACTCGGCACGCCGGTGAAATACTGGACCGGGCGCAGGCAGACGTAGAGGTCGAGCATCTGGCGAAGGGCGACGTTCAACGACCGGATCCCGCCTCCGACTGGCGTGGTCAGCGGCCCCTTGATGCCGACGAGGAACTCGCGGAACGCCTCGACGGTGTCGTCGGGCAACCAGTTGTTGTATTGGGTGAACGAGGCCTCCCCTGCGGACACTTCCATCCAAGAAATCTTCTTCTGTCCGCCGTAGGCCTTCTCCACGGCCGCGTCGAACACGCGGACCGACGACGCCCAGATGTCAGGTCCGGTGCCGTCACCGCGGATGAACGGGATGATCGGATCGTTGGGAACCTGGAGGACGCCGTTCTGGATCGTGATTTTTCCGCCGACGGGGACGGTGCAAGTGGTGTAGGCCATGTTTGAGGGTGTTTTAGCTTAACTGGAGGAGTCCTGTAACAACTGACAGATTACAAGGCAATGGCAGAAACCCCTGCCCTTCGCCGGAAGGACCGAAGCGACCTTTGCCCATAGGAGAAACGAGATATGGCCCAAGATTCGGATCAGGGACGCGGTTCAGCGCATGAACCAGAAAAAGAGGATCGCGACGGCGGTCGGCAGAAGCGCGCCCAAGAACAGTCCCAAGGGGCTTATGCCCTCGTCTCCGAAGGCCTTGGCCGACTGGAGAATTCCCACGCCGGCCGGATTGGGCGCATTGGCGATGACGGTCAGTCCACCCCCGGTGACGGCGCCGGCGACAAGGGCGTATTTCAGCTCGTCGGACAATCCGTCCACCAACGACCCGAGGTAGGTCAGCGCGGCATTGTCCGTGATCGCCGTCAACCCGGTGGCTCCGAAGTAGAGCGCATGGCCGCTGAGGCTTTGGATGAGGGGCTTGAGCCACCATTCCTGGAGCGATCCCAGGGTGACGAGTCCCGCGAGGAAGAAGCCGACGAGCAGACCTTCCTTCAGTTTCAGCGAGTCCTGATATTCACGCGTGGCGGTCACCAGGCCGAGGAACACCATGAAGATGCCGAAGAAGATGTTGGGATGGTGGGCGAAAGCCACGACGGCCCCGAGGAACGCGAGGTGCAGGACCGTCAGCCACGCAGGAATAAGGGTGGTGGATCCTTTGACCACGGCGAGCGTCTTCAGCTCCTTCCAGAACAACGCGGTCACCAGCAGCGTGGACACGATGCAACTGAGCGCCGCCCGATCGCCGAAATGAAGGAACATGAACGGAGTGTCCCAGCCCCAAGCAGCCGCCACCATCAACACGGGAGGCGCGGCAAAGTGGGTCAAAGTGCCGCCGATGGAGACATTGACGAAGAGCAGGCCGAGGGTGGCGTAAGCGAGCTTGCGACTGATCTTCTGGTCGAAATAACGCCGTTTCAGGACCAGCGCGAGAAGCGTCATGGCGGCGGGTTCCGTGATCAACGATCCCAGAAGCGGCCCCACGGACAATGCCGCGATGTAGAACGCAACCGGCGGCTTGGCCGGGATGATCCTGGAAACCATCGAAATGAACCACTCGGCCAATCGGACGACCGGACGGGTCGCCGCCACAACCATGATGACGAAGACGAACTTGGGCTCGTTGTATTTCGCATCGAGGCTTTCGATGTAGGCCACCCCGTCGTGGAACGAGCCTCTCAGAGCGATGATTCCGACGAACAGCGCCGCCGCCCAAACGCCGAAGACGACCTCCGTCTCGGCCATGAAGTGCAGGACATTTTCCGCGATGGATCCCGACGGATATCGATGGGCCCAGTGGGCGAACTGTTTGACGCAAAAGGAGTGCAGGACCGCCACTGCGAACAATACCGTGCCGAGGACTTCCATGCCATGTGTGACCAGGTCATTCATCGGGCGCAGTGTCTAACGGACTCCGCTCCGGAACGCCACACGTTTAGGGAGCAAGAAGCAGAAAGTGCGTCCGGGATTCAGCCGGAACGGCCCACCATCCGCACCCGGGCTTCATCGAGTCTAGGAGCCAGGTTGGGCCGCATCGTCGGCACCAGCTGGATGAGGCGTTCGTAGAGTTTCACCAGCCGATCCCACTGCGAGCCGGCCTCCAGCAAACGCGCCGCAGCGAGGCCGGCCTCTTGCACGATGTAGAGATCTACGGACGCCTCTTCGGGCGAATAGACGACATCCAGATACTGGTCCAAGGCCGCTTCGGGTTTCTTCTCCAGTTCACGCAGCGCGCCCAGGCGGACCTTGGCCCGCTGCACCGTGGATCGAGACGCCTTCGGTGCCGCGATGGCCTGCTGAAACGCCAGTTCGGCGGCGGCCATGGTCGCCGGATCCGGCGACCGCGCGGCCCATTCGACATGCAGCTCACCGAGCCGGCCGAGAGCGGCGGCCGCGATCGGCGTATCGCCAAACTGGGCAGTGATGCGGCGAAAGGCGTTGACCGCTTCGGTGTAGGTCGTGGCGTTGGTGGTGGCGGGAAATTCCCGGGAGATCGTGTCGCCGAGAGCGAAGTAGACCTCGGCCAGTGCCACCGGAGGATTGGTGGTCGGGACTGAAGCGATGAGGTCGGTGAACTCGTCCCGCGCCGCCTTGAAGTCGGACGATTCGAAGGCCGCGCGACCCGCCATCATGCGGGCACCAAAAGCGAGGTCCGGCGGGCAGTTCGAACGGCTGTAAAGAAGCTGATAGTGCTTTTGCGCCTCGGCGTAGGCGTTCCCGAGATTCCAGTAGTAGGTCGCGAGCCAGTTCTCGGCCAAGACCGACTCCTCGGTGTCCTTCCGCTCCGCGGCGAGGTTTGAAAAGAAGGCCAACGCCCCGGCCTGGTCTCCGGAGCGATAGGTGGCGTCCGCCCGGAGGTATTCGACCTTGTGCCGCTGGGCGCTGTCAGGGTGTGCCCGGAGCCATCCATCATATGCGACGGCGGCTTCGGCCCACTTGCGTTCACGGTCCAGGGAACGCGCGACCACGAGCTCCGCCTGGTCGCGGTAGGGCGACTTGGGATTCTTTTCGATGAAGTTCTCCATCAATCGGCGGGCTTCCTGCAGACGACCATTGCGACTGAAATGCACTCCGAGCAGCACCGTCGCCCGCGCCGTGAGATCGCTCGTGGCGAAGGCCCCGGCCAGATTGGTGACGGCCTGTTCGGCCTCGGACAGGTTCCCCGCGTTCAATGCCGCCCGGAGGCGTTGAAACTCCAGTTCATCGAGCAGGCCGGACACCCGGCCCGGTCGTCGGTCAAGGCGCTCTTCGACCTGGCGATAGATGTCGAGCGCCGTTTGTGGATGCCCGAGCGCGAGTTCGCAGTCGCCGGTTTTGAAAGCCGCCACGGTCGCATCTTCCGAGGGAGGCAACAGATCTACCGCCTTGCCAAAGGCCGATCGCGCCTCGGCGAAATGGTCCTCCAACCAATGAACCCACCCGATCTGGAGCCACGCTCGCCCGAGCAAAACCGGCGGACCTGACTTGGCGACCACCGCCTGTAGTTCCCCGAGAGCGACTTTCCGCAACTCGGCGGCGGCGGGGGCATTGGTGACGCCGATGACCGTCGCCTGGCGCAATTGGATCTCGGCCAGCGACAATCGCGCGGCCTCGGCAGCCGGATCGTTCGGCGACGACTCCAGAAAGCGGTTGAGCCGCGCCAGCGCGCCGTCGAGATTGCCGCGTCCCAACATCAGGCGGACGAGATCGGTGAGAGCTTCGCGCCGGGGCTCGGCCGGCCCGGAGGTTGCCCCCAGAACCTCCTCCCAGACGGCGAGCGCCTCTAGGGAACGGCCGCTGTCCGCCAGCATCGACCCGAGAAACAGCTTGGCGACCGCTGTGGCCTCCGGGGATCTCAGATCCTTGGCTCCGTCCACGATATTGGTCGCGACTTCCAGCCGGTCGGAGATTGGCCCGGCCGCCACCCGCGCTCGCGCCTGGAGGAACTGCCGCTTCCAACGGAGATCAGCCCGCAGTCCAGGACTCGGAATGCGATCCAGCCACTGGACGGCACCCTGGGGTCGGCCATTGCGAATCTCCGCTTCCGCCGCCAAGAGAAGACCCTGCACCACAGGAGTCACCTCCGGAGCGGCATCAACGGACTTCAGGAACGTCCCTTCGGGCTGGAGCAGGAGCTCCGAGACGGCGGGCCAATCCCCGGCGTCCGCCAAGGCCGTCGCTTGTCTCTGGAACGAGTCCAGATTGAAGGCGGAATCCGGAAAGTCCCGCCGCAGAGAAGCGAAGGCGGCCGCCGCTTCCCGGAACTTGCCCGCACCGAGAAATCCCTCGCCGATGAAGAACCGATAGCGATCGGCGATGGTCCCGGCGTTTTCCTGTTCCCGGGTGAGCAGATCGAGACCGCCGGCGTAATTGGTCTGGTTCAAGCGGCTCTGGGCCTGATACAGGATCGCATCGGGTCGGAACAGAGTCTGGGGATGCTTGGCGACCAACTGGGCAAAGGCCCGTTCCGCCGTGCCAAAGTGATGATCGTCGAAAAGAGCCAACGCGGCGTTGAACTCCTTGCTCTCCGGCGGTTCCGCCGCCCTTCCCGCCGTTGTTCCCAGCAGCAGACCGGCTGCAAGGAAGATTCCCCACAACCAGCGGTGGATCGGTTTGGACCAGATGGCGGACACGTCGGACTTCATCGCGGTTGGGCCCGGAGAATTCGACTCAAAAATCGCCCGGTCTCGCTGCTCGGATCCGCTGCGACGAGTTCGGGCGGCCCCTCGACCACGATCCTTCCGCCGCCGGCTCCGCCTTCCGGACCGAGGTCGACGACCCAATCCGCCGTCTTGATCACATCCAGATTGTGTTCGATCACGATCAGCGTGTTGCCGGTGGCGCGGAGCTTGAACAGCACCCGCAGCAACGTCTCCACATCGTGGAAGTGCAGACCGGTCGTGGGCTCGTCGAGAATGTAGACGGTGCGACCGGTCGCCTTGCGGCTGAGCTCGGCCGCGAGCTTGATGCGCTGGGCCTCGCCGCCGGACAAGGTCGTGCCGGACTGGCCGAGCTTGACGTAGCCGAGTCCGACTTCGGCCAGCTTCAGGCACGGATCGTGGATCTTGGGAACGGCCCGGAAGAAGGTCACCGCCTCGTCCACCGACATGGCCAGCACATCGGCAATGTTCATCCCCTTGTAGCTGATCTCCAGCGTCTCGCGATTGTAGCGTTTCCCGCGGCAACCCTCGCAGGTCACATAGACCGGCGGGAGGAAGAGCATCTCGGTCTTGATGAGACCGTCGCCCTGGCACTTCTCGCAGCGGCCGCCCTTCACGTTGAAGCTGAAGCGGCCGGCCGAATAGCCCCGGACCTTGGCCGCCGGCAGCCGGGCGAACAGATCCCGGATCTGGTTGAACACCCCCGTGTAGGTCGCCGGAGTGCTGCGCGGCGTGCGCCCGATGGCCGACTGGTCGATGACCACAACCTTGTCGATCTGCTCATGACCACGAAGTTCACGGTGGACTCCCGGATGGTCCTTCGCCCCGTAAAGACGCCGCAAGAGCGCACGGCACAGAATGTCGTTCACCAAGGTGCTTTTGCCCGAACCGCTGACTCCGGTGACACACGTCATCAGCCCAAGCGGAAAGCGGGCGTGGACGTTCTTGAGATTGTTCTCCTCGGCTCCGACGACTTCCAGCCATCCACGGTCGCTGGGCTTGAGCCGCACTTTCGGAATCTCCACGGAAAGCTCGCCGTTCAGATACCGTCCAGTGAGCGAACGCGGATTGGCGCAGACCTCGGCCAAGGTTCCCGCCGCGACCACCTGGCCGCCGTGGATGCCGGCACCGGGGCCCATGTCCACGAGGTAGTCGGCGCGGCGCATCGTGTCCTCGTCGTGTTCGACCACGATCACGGTGTTCCCCAGATCACGAAGCCGATCCAGCGTGGCGATCAGGCGTTCGTTGTCGCGCTGGTGCAGGCCGATGCTCGGCTCGTCGAGAATGTAGACCACGCCGACAAGACCGGCCCCGATCTGGGTGGCGAGGCGGATGCGCTGGGCTTCCCCGCCGCTGAGAGTGCCGCTCTCGCGGTTGAGCGCGAGATAGCCGAGGCCGACGTTCTTCAGAAAGCCAAGCCGGGCGCGGATGCCGGCCAGAACCTCGGATCCCAGCTTGCGCTCGGTTTCGTTCAGCGTGAGCGCTTCGAAGAAGCGGTCCGCGGCGTCCACCGAAAGCCCGCAGACGTCCATGATCGAAAGGCCCGGAATCTCGACCGTGCGCAAAGGTCGGTTTGGCAGGAAACGTTTGGCCAGCTCCGCGCCACCGACGGTCACGGCCAGCACCTCGGGCTTCAGCCGCTGCGCGTCGCAGGCATCGCAGCGGGTTGGATTCATGAAGCCCTTGAGCCGGTTGCGGGTGAACTCGCTTTCGCTCTCTTGATAGAGCCGGGCCAAGTGGGGAAGCACGCCCTCGAACGGTTTGTCCGCCTTGGCTGCCTTGCCCTCGCGGAAGCTGCTGAACGAGACCGCTTCGTCGTCCGTTCCGTAGAGCAGTTTGTCGCGGAAGCTTGCTGGCAAGTCCTTGAAGGGTGTCTCAAGTGAGACGCCGAAGTGTGCCGCAAGCCCGCGGAGCAGGGCCTTGTAGTAGACGATCATCCGTTTTCCTCCGCGTCGAAACGGGAGCACGGCACCTTCCTCCAAAGATTTGTCTTCGATCGGCACGACCAGCGCCGGATCGAAGACCATCTTCTGCCCCAGCCCGTGGCAAACCGGACAGGCCCCGGCCGGAGAGTTGAAGGAAAAATGTCGGGGGGTGACCGGCTCAAAACTCTTTCCAGTCACGGGACTGACGCAGCGCGTCGACAGCGCCAGCTCGGACCAAGGCGAAGTGGACGTCGAAACGGGCGGTTGGTGCAACGCCACCAACGATCCCCCGCCCCACCGCAACGCCGTCTCCACGGAATCCGATAGGCGAACCCTCACTTTTTCGTCGACCACGAGACGGTCGACGATGACTTCGATCCGGTGGCGTTTCTTCGGATCGAGCTTGATGCGCGTCGTGGCCGAGAGCTCCACCAGTTCCCCGTCGATCCGGGCCCGCACAAAGCCTTCGCGTCCCAACCGCTCCAGCACGTCGCGGAATTCGCCCTTGTCGTCCTGGACCACTGGCGCCGCGAGCATCACGCGGGTCTTCGGTTCCAGCGCGAGGATCCTGTCCGTGATGTCCGCCGGATCCATCCTCGAGACGGGGACACCGGTGTCGGGACAATGGGGTTGCCCCAGAGTGGCGAACAGGACGCGGAGGTGGTCGTAGAGTTCGGTGGTGGTGGCGATGGTCGACCGCGGGTTGCTCGCGGAGCCCATCTGCTCGATGGCGATCGCGGGAGAAAGCCCTTCGATGTAGTCCACATCCGGCTTCTCCATCTGGTCGAGGAACTGGCGGGCGTAGGTCGAGAGGGATTCGACATACTTTCGCTGCCCCTCGGCGAACAGCGTGTCAAAGGCGAGCGACGATTTCCCCGAACCGCTCAACCCGGTCACCACGATCAGCTTTTCCCGCGGGAGGCTGAGCGTGATGTTCTTTAGGTTGTGCTGTCGGGCACCACCGATCTTGATGAATTCCGTGGCCATCTGGAAAGGCCAGCATGGCCCGGAATCCGACGGAGATCAAAGGCCTATGGCACCTGCACGACTCGATAGAACTCCGCGCCGATCATCGGCGGGAACACGGTGACCGACGAGGAGTAGTCTGCCGCCTGGAACATTTGGAGGGTCGTCCACATCACCAGATCTGTCGACGACTGGAGCTGGTAGTTTTCGCCCGGCACGGTCGGCACAGCCAGGTCGAGCGAGCCGAACACTGGGTCGAACATGCCCGCGGTGAGCTCCAACGGTTCGTTGGGGAGGATCAACCCGGCAGCGTTCGCCTGGGTAGCCCGGATCGTGAAGGTCACATTCGCTCCCTGCCGATTCGGAGTGGCGATCAGCCAGTTGCCCGACACGTTCGGCAGATAGACCGAGAAGTTCGCGAGCGCGGCATTGGTCCGGGCCAGCAAACGCTCGGCCGCCAACCCGAAGCGCGCGCTGGTGTAGTTGAAGGTCGCCGAGGGAATTCCGTCCTGACCCACGACCAGATCCACGTCCCCATCGGCGTTGTAGACTTCGATCAACAGTCCGGCCGGGTTGCCCGTCACCGGGAAAAGGAAGTAGTTCGAAACGACGATTCCAGGACCCACCGTGAAGTTGGTCACGGCGATCCCGTCGGAAAGGATGTTGGTCACGATCTGACCCGAGCCCGGCAGGAAGCCGTTCGTGGAAACGGTGGTCCGCAACGTCGCTCCGATGTCGTTCGTCGCGTTGCTGGGCAAGGCCACATACCAGTCGCCTGCCAGGATCGGATTCAGGAAATCCGTTTCCACGATCACCTGCTCGCGGTTCGTCGAGAAGGCGCGGCTGATGTAGTCGTAGCGGGCCATGCTCGGCGGGTAGTCCCTCGCGAGCAACAAGTCGGCGTCGCCCGCCAAGTTGTAGAGATCCCAGAGGGCGGCGCCACCGCCCGCAGCGATGTGGAGCCGGTAGAAGTTCGTCACCACGGCACCGGGCGTGACGACAAGATTGACGGGAGCATCGGCGAAGATCTCCGTCACCGGGAACGCCGGGCTGTTGGTATCGAAGTAGTATTCCTCGGTCACACGAACCCCATAAGGGTAGTTGGTGAATCCGGCATGGTAGACTCCGAGGTACCACCGGCCGGGTTTCAACGGCGCCACCGCAGAGTTGGTCAACACCGAGATGTATTCGTAGTTCGTGCCGGGGTTGGCGCTGAGGTAGTCGTAGGTCGAGGAGGTCGGAAGCGGCAGGGCTCCCCGGACCACGAGATTGACGTCGCCGCCCGGGCGCAGGATCTCGAACGCGGCTCCGGTGGCGTTGGTCGACACGTCGAATGCGTAATACTGGATTCCGACCCCTGGAACAGTATTGGTCGCGAAAGTGAAGCCATTCGTCAGCACCATCACATTCCCCGGGATGCCGACCAGCCGGTCGAAGAACACCTGCATGGTGAAGGTGTTGGTCGTGCCGGGATCGGCGTTTTGGACGCCAAGATAATATCGCCGACCGGGCACCAGAGGCGGAATGCCGTTGACCGCCAGGACGTTGGTTCCTCCGGTTGTTGCCGTCTGGAGGTAGATGTCTCCCGCCGCTGTGCCGGTCGGCCGGACGTTCTGGTTGAAGAGCAGGTTGAGTTGCCCACCCGACACGCTTTCGAGGATGTTGGTCGCGAATCCGGCGAAGGCCGGCACATCGATGGTGAAGTAGGTTGTCTCCGCACCCCGGACAATGTTGGTCGACAGATAGCCGTTGGTCAGAGCCATGGCCGTCACGTTGGGAGGAGCAAAGATGAACTGCAGATTCCATTCCAGGAGCGACGGATTGCCCGCCCCGACCAGACCTCCGGTCCGCGAATCGGTGATCTCAAGCGTCCAGTCTCCTTGGGCTTCCTCGCCCTTGAAAACGTCGAGGGGTTCTTCCGGGAGGAGATAGGCTGGCCGAACCTCGCCGAGCTCCTCCAGTAGGATGGAATCAAACAGGATCCCTTGAAAAATTGGAGGGGCTGACGGGAGCCCGGCCAAAGTCAAGTTGGTGCTGTCGGCGGTCGCCTTAAACACTACGGAGGTCTGGCTCCACATCAATGATCGCCACGAGTTGGCTTTGCTGTCGGAGACCCGCCAGTTTTGCATACCGATGGAAACATTGGCGGACGGTGCGACGGCGGCAGGACCCTTGGTAAACGCGAATGAAAGCCGATAGTCCGTCCCCGGTTTTAGAGCCAGCGGCCGCGAAATGGCTCCGGCAATGTCGCCGTTGATATCCATCAGGTTTGGCGGCGAAAATGATCTGCCTCCGCTGACCAAAGGATCGAAGACGTCCACATCTCCGGAAATCACAAGCCACCCTCCGAAAGTTTGTCCCGCAGCGTATCGATTTATGGGGACCCTATCGAAATCGCTGCTCAAGGCCGTCGCCACGACCGAGGTTGAGCCCATAAGTCCGTTCGTGATCGGGAAGGAAGCGAACTTGACCACTCCGAGCATCGCGTTCGTGTTACCCGAAGGAACCCCGTAGATGGGAATCTCGGCGTGGGTCACGCTGAAGAACGCGATCCGGTCGACCAACGGACACCAGGCGCTGCCGGTCAGGGTCAGCGACGTCTGGTCGGTCACTGCCAGGAAGTCGTAACGGAATTCCGACCAGCCATTGGTCATCGAGCGGAACGGTTTTGTGACCGCGCCAAAGGTGACCGAGGGGGCACCGACCAAGCCATCCCGTCCCAGCGCGCCGGCCCGGTAGATCGCCCCGACTTCCGAGTCGGCCAACGCCGTGCCGAAAATGGCGAGCTCATCCAATGAGCCCACGAAGCCGCCCGCGCCTCGTCCACCGATGAAGAGATCCAGACGAGTCTCCGGACGCACCACGCCGAAGTTGTGCGACAAAACCAAGGCCCCATCCACGTAGAGGCGCGACTCGCCCGATCCGATGTCGAAGGTCCACGCCAAGTGCTGCCAAACGTTCGGGCTTAAGACAGCGTTCGGCGTGGCATTGGTCTGCTTGACACCGTCGGATCCGACCATGTAGAGCGCCACACGTCCCGGAGCAAACGATTGCCCGTCGGAATTGAGAGCCAGACCGACGCTTTCGGTGAAACTGAAACCATCAATATACCGCACCAGCGGCATGACGGAATTGATATTGTCCGGTCGAACCCAGCCTTCGATCGTGAAACCGTTGGTGGCACCCACATCCAAGCGCGGAGAATACGGCACCTGAACATAGCTTGACCCGTTGAAAACCGCCGCTGCCCCCACCTCGCCCGGGCCGTAGCTGCCGTTGATGAAGTTGCCGGTGTTCGTCCCGATAGGATCCTTCCAAGTGTTGTCATCCACCGGCCACCAAGCCGCCAAAGGCTCGTCCCTCACCCCCATCGTCAAGGAGTAGGTGGTTCCCGGCACCGTCGCGAGATTGGTCCGGAT
>JBBQXJ010000108.1:0-12280 GCA_038209745.1 Verrucomicrobiota bacterium | reverse complement strand
TCCCGCCGCGTGGTCTTCTTCTTCGCCATGAACTCCGCCTCCGCGAAACTCCTCTGTGCTTCCATGCCCACCATCCTCCCCCAACGCTCCTCCCGCGTCAGCTCGCTTTCCGTGGGAGCGCGATTAAATCAGCGGTTCCCTGGAGGATGAAGCCCGTCGCGACCGTGGGCCACGCGATGGAAACGGCGGTGCCGATTGCCAGTGTCGGTGCGTCGGGGGTGACACCGGGGATGGCGAGATAGTCGAGGTCCTTTTGCGCCAGCGGGACATCGTCCATTTGGACGCGGTCGATCGATCCGTTGAGGAGGAGGCCCGTGCCGAATTCGCTGCCGATGTGGAAGGTCGTCGTGGCCCGGGTGCCCAGACCGCTGGTGTAGGCGATCGTGTCGCCGAGCACGCCGTCCACGTAGAATTTCAGGTCGGTGCCATTGCTGTGCACGATCGCGAGATGATGCCAGAGGCCGTCATCCGGAACTTTGGCGGCCGAAGGAACGTCCCTGATCCCGTAGGTCGTCATCTGCACGGCGCCGCCACCGGCGACCGAGAAGCTCAACGCGCCGCCGGGGCCGAAATTGCCGAGCAGGACTTGGCGGGTGACGGGCAGGATGTCGAACTTCACCCAGGCCTGCACCGTGAAGTTGCCGGTCGGGAGATTGAAGATCTGGGACGGATCGTCGATCGCGAGCGTGTCGTTTCCGTCGAAAAAAAGCGCCGTGTCGCCGGATTTCGCGGAGGGCGACCCGGTGACGAACTTCGGCGAGCTTAGCGCGATCTGGATCGGCTGGGCCGGCCGGGCGGGGATGGGGAGACTGCCGGTGTTCGAATACGGCGGCGTGGCCTCGGTGAAGTCAAACGCTGCGACGGTCGATCCCAACGGCGCTTTGGGCGTGGCCGCGTCCGAATCGAGCTGGTCGACGGTCAGGACCGCGCGGTGGACCCTGACCCGGTCCATCGAGGCGGTCAGAGGCTCACCGCTGAAACCCGCTGCGCCGACTGCGAGATACGAGTTGATCGGTGTCGTCATTGCGCGTGTTTCTTCGATGAAACTCGATGCCACGCCGTTCAGATAGAACCTGACGCCAACCCCTGGTTCCCAGGCCGCAGCCACATGCACCCACGACCCCTGTGGGACGAACACCTGCGAATCGATGTCCACAACCCCGAACAGGGTGAACGCCAAATCTCCATTGTCCAAGAGCCCCATCTTCCATGATCTGCCGTAGCCCGTGATGCCCTGGAAACTAAACGTCGTGCCCTCGGGAATTTTGATCCACGCCTCGGCGGTAATGGGCTGGGTAACATCGTGGAGCGCCGGGTTGTTGGTCGAGTCCATCAGCAGATAGGCGGCAGGAGCGGCGATGACAACCGACTTGTCGGTCGCGCCGCCGGAAGGCGAGGCGTCGCTGGTGGTCGGATTGCTGTTCGGAACTACGGGCGGCCCGAGAATGCCGGTCAGAGTTCCGGCGGCGTTGGTCACGGTGGAGCCGGTTCCTTCATCGAAACCGAAGCGAAAGACGACTTCGGCTTGGAGGGAAATGCTCGCCAAAGAGAGGCCGACGCTCATGGCGGCGGCGCTGCTCAAGGTGCGGATGGAATTCAGACAGGTGGTGGTTTTCATGGGAGCACAGTTTTTTGGATGAGGTTGCGACTGGTTGACGAAACTCGATTTTTTGGACCGCACAGGGGCAGACCTCCGGCATGACAGAGAGCTGCAGGGTGGTTGGTTGTCTCCCCGATACAAATCCGCTGGGCCGGGCCTGGATCGCCCGGGAATGTTTTAGCGTGTGGACTTGCCAGCAACCACCCCACCTATTGGGGGACTCGTTTTGGTCGGAACGGGAGGGAGCCTTGGAGACGCGGTGCGCCGACGGAAATGCCTCGTCTGCACCCATCTCATGAACCGCGTGAGCTTCTCGGGTTTCTCCGGAGTGATCGTCTGCGTCTGCCCGGTCCACGGAGCGTGGTTCTTCCGCGATGAACTCCAGCGCATCGTCGCCTTCCTCCAGAGCGGGGGCATGGCTCGGGCGTCAAAACGGGAAATGGAGAACTTGGCCCGGCAGGGGTCACAGTATGGCTTCCGATCTGTTCCTTGGTGGGTATCCAAGAGATCACGCCCGTCCCCCTTTCGACGGTCAGCGTGATGGTTGCCGGAAAACCGAGGACGATCGACATCGCGGCGGCGTTGCTCGAGGCCTGCGAGGCGCTCGTTTCCCAGATCATGGACGCGGTGAAGGCGCTGATCTCCCGCACGTCTTCCGACAGCGTCGTCGAGCTTCTGCAGCAAATGGTCCTGACGGACGGCGGCAGCCAGATCCGCAGCCTCGCTGAGAACCTCCAGCGCCGTCTCACCGACGAAGGTTACGAACACCCCTGCGTCCTGCCCGCCGCCGAAAGATACCGCGAGTTTGTCGCGATCGGCGCGTTGAAGGCGGCCCGTTCCGCCCGCGAAAACCAGTGGCAGCAGATGGTGAAGTGATTTTGGTTGGTCGGGACTTTTTGCCCGACGCTTGTTGGCGGGGCGATCCGTTTCGCTTTCAGATCGGGAAGAGATTGGGACAGGGAATTCTAAGCGGTGCTCCAGATTTTGTTCCCTTCAACCGGCCGGAGTTGGGTCAAACGGGGGCTCTTTAAGCACATTTTTGGAGTCGATCAACTTTATTCGTAGCGGAGTGCGTCGATGGGATCGAGCTGGCTGGCTTTGAAGGCGGGGAAAAAACCGAAGCAGATGCCGATTACCGCGCTGGAACAAAAAGCCAAGAGGACAGATTGAGGGTCGATCAAAGTGGGAGAACCCATCAATGCTGCCAATCGGTTGGAGACGATTCCCCCGGCAAAAATGCCGATGATGCCTCCTACGATGCTGAGAGTGACGGCCTCGATGAGGAACTGCATGAGGATGTCGCGTCCTCGGGCGCCCACGGCGAGGCGCACTCCGATTTCACGGGTCCGCTCGGTGACGCTGACGAGCATGATGTTCATGATGCCGATGCCGCCGACGAAAAGGGAGACGCCCGCCACGGAACCGAGAAGCATCGTCATGGTCTTGGACTGGGCCGTGAACACTTCCGTCAGTTCCTGCTGGGTGCGGACGTTGAAATCATCGGTTTCCTCGGTCGTCCGATGGCGTTGGCGGAGGAGATCGGTGATCTGGGTCTGGATGGATTTGCTGTAGGACGGGCCGGCCGCCTCCATGACAATGGAGCGGAAAGCGGTGCCTCCGGAGAGTCGCTTCATCGCGCTGGTGTAGGGCACGAGGATGATGTCGTCCTGGTCGCTGCCGAACATGTTCATGCCTTTCGGTGTGAGATAGCCGACGATGGTGAAGGGCGCATTGCCGATGCGGACGATCTGGCCGACCGGATCCGTCCCTTCGCCGAAGAGCGAATCGGCCGTGGTCTTCCCGATCACGGCGACCTTGTTGGCCCGGTCCACGTCGTAGTCGGTGAAGTTGTCACCGCTGGCGAAGTTCCACGAGCGGATGCTGGCGTAGTCGGGTCCGACTCCCATGATCTGGACCCGCGAATTCTGGTTGCCAACGGCGACCTGGGACTGGCTCCTCACTTCTGGGCTGATGCCGACCACGCCGGAAACTTCGCTGCGGAGGGCGTCGTAGTCTTCCTTGGTCAGCGTGCCGGCGCTGCCGAATCCCTGGCTGACGCCGCCACGCCGGACGGCGCCGGACATGACTTGGACGACGTTCTGGCCGAGACCGGCGATGTTGCTCTCGATCTGGACCCGGGCGCCGTTGCCGATGCTGACGACGGCGATCACGGCTCCGACGCCGATGATGATGCCGAGCATGGTCAGAAGGGAACGGAGGGTGTTCCGTTTGAGGGCGCGCAGGGCGAGCTTGAAGGCGTTGAGGAGGATCATGGCGCGTTAGGCGAGGCTGACGGCGGCCTGTTCCTGGGTGAGCTTGGCCAACTCGCCGGCGGCGTTGAACCGGGGCGAGACAACGTCGTCGCGGACGATGCGGCCATCCTTCATCACGATCATCCGTTTGGCATAGCTGGCGATGTCGAGTTCGTGGGTGACCATCACGACGGTCATGCCGGCTTCGTTCAACGACTGGAAAATGCCCATGATCTCGATGCTGGTCTGGGTGTCCAGGTTGCCTGTCGGTTCGTCGGCGAGCAGCAGGGTAGGCTGGTTGACGAGGGCCCGGGCGATGGCGACCCGTTGCTGCTGGCCGCCAGAGAGTTGGTTCGGAGTGTGGTCGAATCGATCGCCGAGCCCGACTTTTTCGAGAGCGTCCATCGCGCGCTCTCGCTGGATGGAGGCACGGATGGCGGGACGGGCGTAGAGCATGGGCAGCTCGCAGTTCTCCAGAGCGCTCGTGCGGGCGAGGAGGTTGAAGCCCTGAAAGACGAAGCCGATCTTTTCGTTCCGGAGATCGGCCAATTCGTCGCGGTTGAGTTCGTTCACGTTGACTCCGTCGAGCAGGAAATCCCCGGCTGTGGGACGATCGAGGCAACCGAGCGTGTTCATGAGGGTGGACTTGCCGGAGCCGGAAGAGCCCATGACGGCGACGAACTCTCCGGGTTGGATCTCGAGGGTGACGCCTTTGACTGCGTGGACCTCGAGTTCGCCGTTCCGGTAGGTCTTCTTGAAGTCTACCAGCTGGATGACGGGCTGCATGATCGTGGCTTGAAGAGGAAGGATCAACGGCCGGGCCGGCGGCCTCCGAACGGGCTCATGGCGCTGCTGACGGACCCGGCTCCGGGAGTTGCGGCGCTCTTGGTGGTGATGCCGATGATGACATCGTCGCTTTCGGTCAGACCGCTGATTACCTCCACATAGGTGGCATCCTCGGCACCGGTCTTGATCGTGACGGCCTTCGCCATTTCGACGGGTGGACCACTGGGCGAGTTGGTCTTCACCAGAAGGTAGGCCGTTTGGATCTGGGGACCCTCGGGTTTGGGACGGGGGGCTTGGGATCCACCTCCGCCAAAACCTCCGCCATCGCCACCACCACCTCCGCCACCACCTCGGCGCTGCATCGATTGCTTCATCTTTTCCTGCTGCTCGGGAGTCAGCGAAGCCATCCATTTTTGCATCTCGCCCTGCTCGGGGCGGCGACCCGCGGCACGCCAGGGAGGTGTGGGCAGCTCGTCGTTATTGGCGGTTGTCAGCGAATTGGTGCCGGACTGGCCGTCCTTGGGACTGGTGGACTTTACGAGGAGCGCTTCAGGCGGTTTGACGCGGAGGGCGGATTTGGGGAGACGGAGGACGCCGTTTTTTTGGTCGGTGATGATGTTGACAGTGGCTGTCATCCCGGGACGAAGTTTCAGGTCGCTGTTGTCCACGTCGACGATGGAAGTGTAGTTGACCACGTTCTGGTTGGTGACGGCGGCGAAGCGGACTTGGCGTATTTGGCCGAGAAAGGTCCGCGAGGGGAACGCGTCGACCGTAAAGTTTACCTTTTGGCCTTCGGTCACATTGCCCACGTCGGCTTCGGATACGAGCGCGTCGATCTGCATCTTGGAAAGGTCGTTCACGATGATGAACAGAGTCGGCGAATTGAGGCTGGCGGCGACGGTTTGGCCTACATCGACGGCGCGGCCGATGATGATGCCGTCAATGGGTGCGTAGATCTTGCTGCGGGACAGGTCGACCTCGGCGGTCGCCACGGCCGAGTCGCGGATTTCCACGGTGGCCTGGGCCTGTTGGAGATTCGCATCGGCCGTGTCGTAGTCCGATTGAGAGATGAGCTTAGCCTCGTAGAGCTCCTTTGAGCGGCGATAGTTGACGGCCGCGAGCTTGAGGGAGGCTTTGGCGTTCACCAGGTTGGCCTTGCCCTCGGTCAGCTTGGTGAGGTAGGTGGCGGGATCGATCTCGGCCAGGAGCTGGCCGGCGGTCACGCGCGAGTTGAAATCGACCGTGATGTTCGTGATCTGTCCTGAGATCTGGCTGCCCACTGTGACGCTCTTAAGGGGAGAAAGCGGGCCGTTGGCACTGACCGACTGGATCACATCGCCGCGGGTCGGTTTGGCCGAACGGAACTCGATCGTCGCCACTTCGGGCTTCTTGTTGAACCACCACCAGCCGCCATACCCGGCGGTGCCGAGGAGGGCGAGGAGAACGAGCCATTTGAAGAAACCGCCGCCTGATTTTCGGGCCATGGGATTGGGGTGCTGGAATTATCGCCGACGAATGTCCACCAATGATTTGGGCTTTGGCAAACAGGTCGCGTTCATTCGGGAGTCCGGCGCTTTGTCCGGTCGGCAATCAAGACCCCGAAGTGACGGGTCGGTTACATACGTGCCGACGGTCCCGACGGGGGGCCTTGCGGGTCCTGGTCGATTTTGAGGGTGCCGCTGCGGATGTGGAGGTCTCGCTGCGGGAAGGGGATTTCGATGTGGTTTTGCCGGAGGGACCGTTCAATGGCGTAGAACAGGTCGCTCCGATATTGAATCGGACGGGCGGACATGGTGGCGGTCCAGACCCCCAGTTCGAAGTCCAGGGAACTTTGGCCAAAGCCGACAAAAAAGAGCTTCGGAGGCGGGTCCTTCAGGGTTGCGGGGTGGGCCGCTGCCACTTCGACCATGAGGCGTGCGAGCTTTTCGACGTCGGACCCGTAGGCCACGCCGATGGCCAGCCGGAGCCGGACCTTGGGGTCGCCGTGGCTCCAGTTGGTCACCGGGCGGGCGATAAACTCGGAATTCGGGACGATGATCGAGATGTTGTCGTTGGTTACGACGACGGTGCTGCGAAGCTTGATCTGGGTGACGATGCCGGCGACGCCAGCGACCTCGACCCGGTGACCCAAGGCCACGGGCCGTTCCGCCAAGATAATAAGTCCGCTGACGAAGTTGTTGATGATGTTCTGGAGACCGAACCCGATGCCGACCCCGACGGCACCGGCCACGATGGCGAGAGAACTGAGGTCGATGCCGGCCGCCTGCAGGGCGATGTAGCCTCCCAATACCACGAGGCAATAGCCGATGATGCGGCTGATGGCGAACTGGAGCGACGGCTCGAGATGGGTTCGGCGCAGGATTCGTTCTACCACGATCCTGCGCATCGTCCGGTCGATCACCACGATCAGGGTCATCCACACGGCCACGAGGACGAGTCCCTTGAGTGTCAGGTCGGTGCTGCCCAGACGGACCAATGGATACTCGAAGAGTTTTTTCGCGTAGAGCAGGAATTGATTCATGTCTTCGAACATTTTCTTCGGGGAGCCGATCGGCGGGTCGTCTCGGGTCGGAGCGAAACTATTGGATGCGCCGACAGCGGCACAACAGGAGTTTGCCCTGCGGTGATCGGGAGTTCCACGAATCGCTTGTCTTGAAACCGGGCCGCCCTAGGCTCCCTCGCTCATGGCTGATTCGCCGCTGCCAAAAGTGAGCTTCGTGATTCCCGTGCTCAATGCCGCGGGCATGCTCGGCAATTGTCTGGAGTCGATCGCGCGCCAGACCTATCCGCATGATCGCTACGAAGTGATTCTCGCGGATGGCGGTTCCACTGACGGGACCCAGGAGATCGGTCGGGCGCACGGCGCCGTCGTGATCGATGACCGGGCCAGTCGCAACATGGAGGAAAGCAAGGGAGTGGCACTTGGCCGGGCCGCGGGTGAATTCGTTGTCTTCATCGACGCCGACAACGAGATCACTCATCCAGACTATGTGGAGTTGGCCGTCACGGCGCTTCGCGACCGGCCTCAGGCTCTTGGTGTCGAGGCCTATTATCTGCCTTCGGCCAAGATGACCTCGCTCTGTGTCTATCTCACCCAGTTGCTCCATATCAGCGACCCGCTTTGCTGGCTGATGAGCGCAAATCCGGAGCAGGTTTCCACTGCGGGGGAGTTCGAGACTTGGAAGCTGCGCGCGGGGACGGAATCGTATCCTCTCGGAGCCAATGGGTTCGTCTATCGGAGGGCGGACCTTGACTTAGTGAAAGCCGGCCAAAAGTTTCAGGACACCCACGTCGCGCTCTTCCTCATGCGTTCTGGTAAGCGGGAGTGGCTCAGAATCTCCGGCCGCGGCGTTCACCACTATTACGTGGACACACTGATCAATTTTCTCCGGAAGCGCCGTCGCGCCACCGTCCACTTCCTGAATGTCCGCCGAGAGTTTGGCAACATGTGGTTGGAGCAGAAACCGCCCGTGCCGGGATGGCTTGCGTGTGCCTATTGCGTCAGTTTTTTCGGGCCTGCTTGGCATGTCGCCAGAGGCTTTTTTCGCTCGAAGGATCCGCGCTGGCTGTGGCATTTTCCGGCATGTTTGGCCTCCGTGGTCGGAACGGTATGGGGGGTGATGACCCACAAGATGCATTCACGCGACCAAAAGCTGGTGGCAAAGCTTCAACCGCAACAGAAGCTAAAACCTTGAGGGGGCTCGACTATTGCCGGACGCCTTCAGAACATCCGAACGTCCAATCTATAACCGGACGGATACCTATGATCGTAAAACTGCTGCAACGTCTCACTGTGTCAGGCTACGTGACCGGAGCGGTTCGGTGCACCGACTGGAGCGGCGAGCGTGTTGCCCGCCTCCAGCCAAAGGCTTTGTTGGATGTGGGTTGCGGGGACGGAAGCTTTCTCTTCAAATATCTCAAACATAAACCGATCCGGTTCTGTGGCATCGAAGCAGCGCCTTCACTGATGGAGCGGGCTCTCACGCGTGGAATCGAGGTCCAGTCAGTTGATCTCAATGGAATCTGGCCCTATGCGGACAACTCGTTCGATGTCGTGCATTCGTCGCAGGTCATCGAACATCTTCACAATTCGCGGCTCTTTGCTTCCGAAGCGTTCCGTGTTTTAAAACCGGGAGGGACGGCCCTGATCACGTCTGAAAACCTGACGAGCCTGCTCAACCTCGGGGCTATGGTTTTGGGATACACACCGTTTACCCTGATGCGCTGTTGCGGTTGGTATCTTGGTAATCCGCTGGGTCTGCACTATCAGGAGCAGATACCAGAAGACGTGCCGATTACCGATCCCGCATTCGCCGGCGTGACGGGGCATGTTCGAGCCCTCGGCGTGCTGCAGGCGCAGGAGATGTTTAGGAAGATAGGATTCGACGCATCGGTTACGTCGTTGGGTATGACTCCCCTGCCAGATTGGTTGAGTCGGATTCTGGAGCCGCTTTGCATTCGGCGCGGCCATTTTCTCCTCGTCGAAGCCAGAAAGCCCGGCGACCTGCCAGAAAACGCAAAAGGCAGGCGGTAAAGCCTGCCAATGGGTCGATGGCATCAGCAATTTAAGACGGGATCCTATCCGGCGAGCCGGTAGGTGATGCGGGCCTTGTTCAAATCGTAGGGGGACATCTCCAAGCGGACCCGGTCGCCCAGATTGAGCCGAATGAAACGCTTTCGCATCTTGCCGGAGATGTGTGCCAAAACTTCGTGTTTATTCTCCAGCTCGACCCGGAACATGGTTCCGGCGAGCACGTTCTTGATCCGTCCTTCCAATACTATGCAGTCGTCCAAAGTAATTCTTTCCAAAGCCACCGAAGAGGATGAAAACGGTCTTTGCTGGGCGGGCGGCAATTCGTTCCGGCAAAGACGAAAGGCGCGGAGTCCAGGCTTCCGGATCTCCGCGCCGTCGAAAGTCGATAGGTGTTAATAGCGCTCGCGACGAGGCCCGCGATCGCCGCCGCTGCTGCGGCCGCCACCGCCACCGCCACCGCCGTATCCGCCGCCGCCGCTTCCACCACCGCTTCCACCACCGCTTCCACCACCGCCTCCGGGGGGACGTTCTTCACGGGGGCGAGCTTCGTTGACGGTCAAGGCCCGTCCGTCCAGCTGGGCTCCGTTCATGGCGCTGACTGCGACTTGGGCCGCTTCGGGCGATTCCATGGTGACGAAGGCGAAGCCACGGGACTTCCCGCTCATGCGATCCATCATCAGGTCGACCCGGGAAACAGTGCCGTGGGCGGCGAATGCGTCTTCGATGTCGTTTTCAGTGGTGTTGAAGGAAAGGTTTCCAACAAACAATTTCGTGCTCATTCAATGATTGCTGCCAGGCTAACTTCCTAATCTCAGACTGTTCCCGACTGTCGGGTTTCAAATCGCCACTGAATTACTAACGTTCAACTGAGGATTTACCAGGTCCTTGAGGGACGAGCTGTCTAACACGCGGGTCTTGAGATACCATTGATGAGTTGGCTGGCAAGCCTAATTTGACTGAGACTTTCATTCGTCGCCGGTGGGCGACGGTCGAGCGGTTGGCCATTTCTACCGACGGGATGTGTGAGCCAAATTGGATCGAGGTGAATGAAATGTCGGAGACGTTTGGATGGACAGTCAGCAGATTCAGTGTCGAAATTGTCAGATTGTCCGCGTGGCACAAACATGAAAAAGACGCTCCTTATTGGCATTGATTCCGGAACCCAGTCCACCAAGGCGCTTGTTGTGGACGCCCGCAATGGCAAGGTCCTCAGTGCCGCTTCCGCCTCTTACGACCTGATTCCGAACCTCCCGGCGGGCGTCAAGGAACAGCGTCCTCAGGACTGGATCGACGCCACCGGCGAGGCCATCAAAGCGGCGCTCAAGGCCGCCAAGGCCAGCGGCTCCGACGTCGTCGCCATCGGGGTCAGCGGCCAGCAGCATGGCTTCGTCCCGCTCGACAAGTCCGGTCAGGTTATCCGGCCCGCGAAGCTCTGGTGCGACACCGCCACCGCCGAGGAATGTGCCGATATCACCGCCGCCCTCGGGGGCCCCAAAGCCACTATCAAGGCCATTGGCAACTCCGTCCTCCCCGGCTTCACCGCCAGCAAGATACTTTGGCTGAAAAAGCATGAGCCAAAGAATTTCGCCAAGCTCGCCACCGTCCTTCTTCCGCACGACTACTTGAACTGGTGGCTCACCGGCCACGCTTTTATGGAATATGGCGACGCCTCCGGCACTGCACTCATGGACGTCCGCAAACGCCGCTGGTGCGAAGCCGCCGTAAATGCCATTGACAGCGACCTCATGGGCAAGCTCCCCGTGCTCTCTTCGAGCGACCAGCCCGCCGGGGCCTTGCAGGCGGCCACCGCGAAGGCTCTTGGTCTGAACGTGGGCACGCTCGTCAGCGCCGGCGGTGGCGACAACATGATGGGAGCTATCGGTACCGGGAATACCCGGCCTGGCATCGTCACCGCCAGTTTCGGCACCAGCGGCACCATCTACGCCTGCGCCGACAAGCCGGTTGTCGACCCCCGGGGCGAGATCGCCGCCTTCTGCGATTCCACCAATCGCTGGCTGCCGCTCCTCTGCACCATGAACGTGACCGTCGCCACCGAGATGGTCCGCAAGGATTTCGGCCTCGACCACGGAGCGTTCGAGAAAACGGCGGCCAAGGCCCCCGCCGGTTGTGACGGCCTCATGCTCCTCCCCTATCTCGAAGGTGAACGCACCCCCAATATCCCCGACGGCACCGGCGTCTACCTCGGCGTAAACACCCGCACCTTCACCGCCTCCCACTTCGCCCGCGCCACCATGGAAGGTGTCACCCTCGGCATGAACTACGGCCTGCGCCGCCTGACCGAACTCGGGGTCAAGGCCACCCAGATCCGTGCCACTGGTGGCGGGGCCAAGTCCAAGCTCTGGCGCCAGATCATGGCCGATATCTTCAACTCCGAAGTCGTCACGCTGAAGGTCAGCGAAGGTGCGGCCTACGGCGCCGCCCTCCAGGCCCTCTGGAGCTGGCGCCTGCAACAGGGCGACAAGGTCGCCATCGAAGACCTGACCGACACCTTCGTGACCCTGAACAAGACCGAGACCGCCACGCCCAACGCCAAAGCCTCCGCCCGTTACGCCGAACTCCAAGCCCTTCAGGACGATACCTCCGAGGCGCTGCGCGGGGTGTTCGGGAAACATCGGAAATTGGTGACCTGATAACCACAGGCCATCTGGTCTGTGGATGAGCCGACGCAGGGCACGCATGACGAAGGTGGAGGAGGATTCGCCTTCGGGAAACGCCCTGATAGGGACCGTTCGACGAAAGGCTGCCGATGGCTTGATGGGTGGATGACAGCACCTGAGTTGGAGAGATCGGGTGCTGCCACATATTTGCACGGCATCACCTGTCGGATTTTGAGCGACGGTATTGCTCGAGCTGCGGCGCGCCCGAACGCGATCTCGCCTCGAAGGCCTGTAACCACTGCCGAGCGGTTCTCAACACGGGAAAGCCCGATGGGACCCTAGTAAACAGTTGTGGTTCCTCGCTGTTTTCAGTGGGTAGAGGGTAGGAGATGGGTCAGCAAGGGGGATGACACCTGAGCAATTGTTTCATGAACTCCTCGGTTTGGGCCGGCAGTGGCGGGTGACGCGCTGCGAGTATGCGCCGAAGGAC
>JBBQXJ010000107.1:0-12421 GCA_038209745.1 Verrucomicrobiota bacterium | reverse complement strand
GGCGGACTCGGAACGGTTTTCCAAGGTGTCCTCGGGTCAATGGCGCGTGGTCTTTGAAAAGGGGAGGGCTGCTGCGACGGTCGCAACTCCCACTGAGGAGGAGGCGCCGCTACGTCGGGCTTTGTTGGAACGAGGCGTCAGTCCAACCTCGGCGGAGCGTCTGTTGACCGCCCACCGCGAGGAGACGATCCAACGGCACCTGGAGGTCTTCGACTGGCTGGTGTCCCACCGTGACCCAAAGGTCTCCCGCAACGCCCCCGGCTTCCTCGTCAGCTCCATCCAGGGCGACTACGCCGCCCCCAAGGGGTTCAAAGGACAGGCCGAGAAAGAGCAGACCCGAGCGCGGGCCGAGGAACGGAAGCAGCGGGAAGACGAGAAACGTCGAATCGCTTCCGAGCAAAGGGAAGTCCTGGAGCAATCCCAGTCCGAAGCCATCGCCCAGTTCTGGGCTTCGTTGCCGGGTGAAGAACGCCAACGTCTCGAAACCCAGGCGCTGGAGGCCGCCACGTCGCTCCAGCGCGACTTGATCGAGCGGGGAGGGGCTTTTGCCAGGGCCACGCGACAATCTCTTCTGGACGCCACTGCGCTCCTTCAGATGCCTGCGATCTCAAACGGGTCCGCGAACCTTTCACCCGCCTTGCAGTTACCCGCCAGAAGCCGGCAGCGCTGATCCTGCCCGATGCAGAACCTGAGAGCCGCATGATCACCGAACCTCCCACCACGGCGAACGACGCCGAACTCATCACCAAAAAGGAACTGGCCGCCCGCCTCCACAAAACCCCGCGCTGCATCGAACTCTGGATGCGCCGCCGCTATCTGCCCTACATCAAGGTCGGCCGCTCCGTCCTCTTCCACTGGCCCGATGTCCTCAAGGCGCTCGAACGGTTCCGCATCGGGGATCGTTCCGGAAACTGAGGCCACTTGTGGTGCCTGGGCGGCGGACGCCAAGGAGGTGGACCAGGGGATGGTCGCTGAGGAAACGTGCCGTCCGCCCAAGCACCCTAGAAGCTATCACCTCGGCCAAGGAACGCCAGCGCCTCATGCCGCGACGTTTTCGCATCGGGACGAAGGCCGGAGATTGAACCACGCCACGGCTTCCGTCTCCTTGCGGAAGTTCAGGTAGTGGGTGTGGATGATGGAAGGAGAGTTGCCCGCCTCGTAGGCCACCTGCGCCACGTTCTTCGTCACCGCGCAGCGGTAGGAGATGAAGGAATGCCGCAGCCCGTTCGGCTTCCACGCCACGCCCGACCGCGCCACCAGCCGGTGGCGCAGCCAACCGAGCCGGGACGGGCCGGACAAAACCTGGCCATGCTCCTTCGCCAAGGGTTTCAGCCAGTCCCGCAAGGTGTCGCCCATCGGCACCAGGCGCCGCCGGCCTTTCACCTTGGCGTTCCGCGCCGTGACCTCCACATAGCCTTCCCCGAAATCCAGATGCGCCCAGTCCAGCCGGTGCAGCTCCGCCGTCCTCAGTCCGGCAAACGCCCCGAGAAGCAGATAGGGCAGCAGGTCCGGCACGTGTTCCGCCGCCGTCTCCAACAACCGCGCCAGTTCGGCGGGCGTGAACACCGCGATGGTACCCAGATCCTGTCCCGGCAGCTCCATCGCCTCCAGATCCTCCTTCCATTCGTGCGAGACCCATTTCTGCTTCACCGCGAACCGCAGGAACGCGCGGGCGGCCTTGAACGTGTTCCGCTGCGTCCGCCGGGACCGCACCAGGCCGCCCCGCGTCCGCTGGATCTCCAGGAACTCCTTGAGCCGGGCGGGAGACAGATCCGCCAGCGGCATCCGGAACATGGCGCCCAGCGGGTTCAGCTGGTGCGGCAACTGCCGCAGATGGACCTCCGTGCAGCCCGCCTTCCGGCGGTCCTCCACATACCGCCCGACCGCCTCGGCGACCGTCAAAGTGCGGTCGCCGACCGAATGCCGGATGCGGAACGCCTCCATCGCCGTCAGCAGGGACACGTCCTTGGGCAGCAGCTTGCGGGCGGCGGCGTAGTCCTCGATGGCCGCCAGCAGCGGCACCCCCAGCTCCTCCAGAATCGGCTTGGCCCGGAGGTATTGCCCACGCTCCAGGCTGGAGAGCGTCAACACGTCCGCTTCGCCCGAAGCCAGCTTCGTTGCGGCCAGTTCCGCCTCCGTTCGCGCCTCTTCGCCGTCGCTGAACTTCCGCGTGACCCGTTTGCCCTCCGGGTTCCGGTAGGCCAGCACGAACTGCCGGTAGTCCACCCCGCCCGAGCGGTTGTTCACCGTGTAGATTTTGACCGCCACGCTGCCCCGGCGGACCACCTGCGGTTTTCGATTAGGGTTCATGGCGATTTTGTTTCCAATCTGTAGCCAATTTTTCGGGCTTGTCCAAAAAGCCCAGCAATCTCCCCAATACATTACAGGCGGGACGCCCGCCGCTACTGGCCCTTTGGCTGCCAGTTGTTCAGCGACTTCTCGTCTGCTCCCGGATTCTTCATCAAGCCGAGTTGCTCCAGCGCTTCGCCCACGAAGTAGAGGGAGCCGGTGAGGACGACGAAGGGTTCGCCGACGGTGAGGGCCAAAGCTTCGGCGGTGGATTGGGCCTCGAGAATCGGGCGAGTGAAGCCGGCGGTGCGGAAGGCGGCGGCCAGCGCCTCGGTCGAGGCGGCGCGTTCGGAGGCGAAGCGGGTCAGGCAGAGCGAGCCCACCACTGGCCCGAGCAGGCGCGCGAGCTCGACGAGATCTTTGTCGGCCATGGCACCGAAGACCACGGCGGGTCGGCGGTCGGCAAAGTCGCTTCGCAACGTGGCGCAGAGGGCCTGGATGCCGTCGGGATTGTGGGCGCCGTCGAGCAGGAGGGTTTGGTCGCCGCGGGGCACGAGCTGCAGGCGACCGGGCCACGAGACGGTTTCGAGTCCACGAAGAACGTCATCAGCCGAGACGGGGAGCTGGGTTTGAAGGCGTTCGATGGTGGCGAGGGCGACGGCGGTGTTCTGCTGTTGGTGGAGGCCGAGGAGGCTCGATGACCGATGACGGATGACGGATGACGGAGCTCCGATCACCGACTCGGACTTGGCGGGCAGGGAGGCCCGGCCTACGGCGATCAGTTCGCTGCCGCGTTCGGCGGCGATTCGGCGGATGACCGCGAGTGGTTCGGCCTCGGTGACGCCGGTAATCACGGGGATGCCGGGTTTGATGATGCCGGCCTTTTCGGCGGCGATCTTGGCCGGGCTGTCGCCAAGCCAGGCTTCGTGGTCGCGGCCGATGGTGGTGATGACGGAGGCGAGAGGCGTGACGATATTGGTGGCGTCGAGCCGGCCGCCGAGTCCGGTTTCCCAAACGACGAGATCCACCTTCTCCTTCGCGAAGCAGAGCAGCGCCATCAGCGTGACCGCCTCGAAGAAGGTCGGTTCCTCGCCCTTGGGAAAGGACTTCAGCCAAGGGCGCATCTGTTCCGTCAGCCGAGCGACCCCGGCTTCGGAGATGCTGTGGCGGTCGATCTGGATGCGTTCGGTGAAAGAGACGAGATGCGGCGAAGTGAAGAGGCCAACGCGGAGGCCGGACGCGCGGTAGACGCTTTCCAGCAGGGCGCAGACGGAGCCTTTGCCATTGGTGCCGGCGGCGTGGATGAAGCGGAGTCCGCGTTCGGGATGGCCGGCCATTTCGGCTAGATGGCGGATGGTCTCCAGGCCGAAGCGCGCCCCGAAAAGCTGGAGCTCCTGGAGGAACTGGATGGCTTCCGGATAGGTCACGTTGGGATGCGCGCCGGGGGCGCCATTATCCGAGGCAGTTGCTCACGAGGTTGGCGACGGCTTCAGGAGGGATGGTGGCGAGACAGCGGGCCTCTCCGGCCATGGTGCAGGCGGGCTGGACCTTGAACTCGCATTCGCAGTTCGCGGTGAGATGCCAATGGTTCCGTCCGCGCGGAGCCCATTCCTTCAGACCGGCGTAGTCGCGGAAGACGGAGACGGTCGGAATGCCGAGCGCATAGGCCAGATGGGTCACCCCCGAATCGGCGCCCACATGGACGGCGCAGCGGCCGATCACGGCGGCGAGACGGGCGATGGTGAGATCCTTGTTCAGGGCGACGAGACGATCGTTGCCGACGGCTTCGGCGAGATGGACGAGGCGTTCCCGTTCGCGCTCCGCCGGTCCGCAGGTCGCGACCAGATGCAGCTCCGGGTCCTTCAACAGGAGACGGCAGAGCTCGGCCCAGCGGGGCAGCGGCCATTCCTTGAAGGGAGAGCTGGCGTTGATGGAGAGATGGACGGAGCCCTTCATCACCCGGTTTTCGGCCCACTTCGCGGCGTCTTCCGGCACTTCGAGGCCGAACTCCACCGGACCGAGCCGGTAGCCGGCGGCGGCGAGCACCTGGCGGCGCTGTTCGTAGACCGGCAGTTCGCGCGACTGCTTCGGTACCCAGGTGTCGATGAACCAGCGGTTCCAGAAATGGTGACGGCCGGCTTCGTGGGCCAGTCGGTGCTCGGCTCCGGTGGCGGCGGTCCAGACGACCGTGCGATCCGCGCCGGAGAAGTTCACGGCGAGATCGAAGCGTTCCTGGCGCAGCATCCGGATGATGTCGAACTGGTCCTTCAATCGGCGCCGCTGGGGATGGAGTTCGACCGGCCAGACCCGGTCCACACACGGGGCCAACCCTAGGACATCCGCTCCCAACACGGACGTGACGACGTGAAGGTCGGAGTCCGGATGGCTGCGCTTCAGCACATGGAGCGCCGGGACCGTGTGGATGGAATCGCCAAGAAAGCCGAGATCCACCACGACGATTTTCTTCGCCGAGCGGGTGAGCAGATGGAAACCGGAGACCGGATCGGGCACGGGGCTGTGTGTAGACGGGGGCGGGCGAGGGGCGAAGGAAAAAGTGGCGCGACAAAAAAATGATGAAACCAGAAGGCCAAAGGCCGAATGAAGCACGAACCAAGAGGGGGCCGGGGGTTTTCGGATTTTGGCCTTCGTCCCTCGGATTTCCCGTCGGTTGCCGTCTTGACCCCACGGTCCGGGTCGCGCAGGACATCGTCATGTCGTTGCATACCGAACTCGTCCCCTCCGCCGATCCTGCCAGCCGGGACCTTCTCGTCGTGCTGCACGGACTGGGCGACAGCATGGAGGGCTATCGATGGATGGCCCCCGCACTGGGGCTCAACTGGCTGAACTGCCTGCTCGTGAATGGGCCGGACGCCTACTATGGCGGCTATTCTTGGTATCCGTATCCCGGGGAGGCTGCACCGGGCATCGAACGCAGCCGGGCGTTGCTGACGGAGTTGCTGGACGAGCTGCCGGCGAAGGGGTTCAAGCCGGAACGGACGGCGCTCTTCGGCTTTTCGCAGGGCTGTCTGATGACTTTGGAAACGGGACTCCGCTATCCGCATCGGCTCGCGGCGCTCATCGGCGTCAGCGGCTACGTCAGCGACCTGGAGAAGCTGGTGGCCGAGCTTCCGCCGGCGGCCAAGGGCCAGAGCGTCCTTGTCTCTCACGGCTTGCACGATCCGCTGATCCCCTGTGCCCCGGTCCGCGAACAGATGAACCTGCTGCGCATCGCGGGAGTGGACGTGACCTGGAAGGAATGGCCGAAGGACCACACGATCCTGCCCGAGGAAGTGGCGCTCTTCCGGAGGTTCCTGTCCACGGCCTTCGGGCGGTGATCGGGTTGCTGCATCAAGTCCTTGATGCGCGGTCGCTCCTGAAGCCTTCGCTCAGTGCGCCGACATGTATGAGTATCCCTTCCGCACGATGATGTTGTTCGACACCTGCAGGGTGAAGCCGTTCGTCAACCAGTTGATCGGGATGTGCCCATTTTATTTCGAGGCATCGTCCCCGAGCGACTCGCCGTCCAAAAGCGCCGGAGCACCGGCGCAGTCCAAGACGCTGGCGCGACGGTGGGAGCCTTGGGTTCGCTGAAAGCTACTTTGCCCACCGCGATACGGCCGCGCCTGTCGGCTATCTCACCGTTACGGAGCGTCCTTCGGCACGAACTCCGCGATGATCGGGCGATGGTCGGAGGCGAGGCCCCAGTTGGGCGCGGTGAACACGTAGGTGCCTTCCTTCCGCCATTCCTTGGCCATGCCGGGACTGACGAGGATGTAGTCGATGCGGCTGTAGCTGTCTTCCTTTCCGTAGAAATGGGTCCAGGTGACCGTCGCCGGATCCCAGCCGGGCCGCTCCGCAGCGAGGGTGTCGCCGTTGCGTTCGGCCGGTCGGGTGTCGAGGAGGCCCGCTTTGCCACGACCAATGATCGCACGGATCGAACGGGAATCTTTCACGTCGTTGAGGTCGCCCACGACGACGACGTTCGCGGTGGGATCGGCTTTGAGCCGGGCGTCGATCTTCTCGCGAAGGAGGATGGCTTCCTGCTCGCGCATCTCCGCCTGGTCGCCTTGCGGGACGGGCCGGCGGGACTTGAGATGGGCGGCCAGCAGCGTGAAGCGGTAGTGGTCGTTCACCGCGATCTCCACCTCGGCGAAGCCGCGACTGACGTGGAAGCGACGACCATTGAGCAGGTAGCTGTCGGTGGTGTGGGAACGACGCGCGACGATGGGAAAGCGGCTCAGCACGGCCACGAAAATATTGGTGTCCCAGCCGCGGACGTGTTCCCAGTGCGGCAGGTCGAGGCCGGCGCGTTTGAGGTCTGCTTGGAGAGCGAAGAGCGCGTTGGTGTCGCCGATCTCTTCGATGGCGAGGACGTCCGGTTTCAGGGTGGCGAGGTTTTCGGCGATCTTGGCCCGGGCTTCGGGAGATTTGGCCTGCCGCGTGCCGATGCGTTGGAGGAGGTAGTTCTGCAGGTTGTAGGCGGCGACGGTGAAGGGGCGCTCCGCGCGGCCGAGGAGAGGAAAGAAGATGACGACGAACAACGGAAGCCAACGCATGGCCCCGGAGTCAATGGATCGAAGGCGCCTTCGTCAATCCAAGCGGAGTGGGAGGCGGGTTTTGTCTCAGGGTTCCTTTTTACTACGGCCGAAGGCGCTGAGCCGCAAAGCGGGGAGGTTTGGCTGAACTTGAACGCACTTTTTTGGTTCGGCGGAGTGGGATGAAAGCATGGGACGCTGTTCCAACGACGACCCGGATGGCGAGCAACGTGCGGGTTTCGGGCCCGGAGGAGACCGGGTGGTTCGACGCGCAACGGGCAACGCACCATTCTCCGGGCGCGGGCCACCCGGTCGGTGATTGCCTCCGTCAGGTCGTCGGGTTCGACGGGCGGGTCGTGGCGCGGTGGGTCTGGGGACCGCTTCCCAGCGGGTGGAGAGCCTCAAGCGGGTCGTCCAGATTCGGCGGTTCCTGGTCTTCGCGCCCAAGAGGGCATCGCCCAACCTGCTGGCCAACCCCGCCCTCGTCCGCAACGCCCTCCTGGCCGTCCTGCCCGACCTCTTCCCCAAAGACTCGCTTCCCGAGACCCGCGAAAACCTCCGCTCCAGACCCGCCCGCTCCCTCGACCTCGTCGCCTCTTGAGCCCTTCAAAACAAAAGACCCTGGGCCGATCTTGATGAAGGGAGACTGGATTGCCGCCCTGCCCAAAACCGCGCTTGCCCCTTTTGCCGCGACGTGCCGATTCTGAAGGCACTTATGAACGCTCCCATCCGTGTCGCAGTGACCGGCGCCGCCGGCCAGATCGGCTACTCCCTCCTTATCCGTATCGCTTCCGGCTCCATGTTCGGGGCGAACCAGCCCGTCATTCTCCACCTGATCGAGATCGAGCCGGCTCTTCCCACGCTTGGCGGCGTGGTCATGGAACTCGACGACTGCGCGTTCCCGCTGCTCAAGGGCGTCGTCCCCACGGCCAGCCTCGACGAAGGCTTCAAGGATGTGAACTGGGCGTTGCTGGTCGGTTCCGTTCCGCGCAAACAGGGCATGGAGCGCAAGGACCTCCTCGGCATCAACGGCAAGATCTTCACCGGCCAGGGCAAGGCCATCGAGAAGAACGCCGCCAGCGACATCCGCGTCCTGGTCGTCGGCAATCCCTGCAATACCAACTGCCTCATCGCCCAGCGCAACGCCCCCGGCATCCCGTCCGACCGTTGGTTCGCCATGACCAAGCTCGACGAGAACCGCGCCAAGTCGCAGCTCGCCAAGAAGGCCGGCGTGGACATCACCGAGGTCACCAACCTCGCCATCTGGGGCAACCACAGCTCCACCATGTATCCCGACTTCTACAGCGCGAAGATCGGCGGCAAGCCCGCGCTCGAGGTGATCAAGGACGAAGCCTGGTTCAAGGAGACCTTCATCCCCACCGTGCAGCAGAGGGGCGCCGCCATCATCAAGGCGCGCGGCTCGAGCAGCGCGGCCAGCGCAGCCAACGCCGTGGTGGACACCGTCCGCAGCCTCAACACCGCGACGCCAGAAGGCGACTGCACCAGCGTGGCGGTCGTCTCCGACGGCAGCTACGGCATCGAGAAAGGTTTGCTGTTCAGCTTCCCGATCCGCTCCCACGGCGACGGCAAATGGGAAGTCATCCAGGGCGTACCGGAAAACGACTTCAGCAGCGCCAAGATCGCCGCCACCGAGAACGAGCTGAAAGAGGAGAAGAGCCTCGTCAGCGAGCTGCTGCCGGCGTGATCTGGTTCGGAACATCTACAAAGGGCCGGCTTCATAGAGAGCCGGCCTTTTTCGTTGGAATTGATAGCGGCGAACTCTGTTCTTCGCGCCGCGGCCGGAGCAGCAGACGGGAGTCTACCGCCAACTTCCTCCGGTCCCACCTTGATGCATGACTGCGGGGGATGTTTCCTTGCTCCCCCGTGGCCTTTCCTCCGCGAACATCCGAAACCCGCTCCCGCGTCGTCGTCACCGGCGCCGGCATCGTCACGTCGCTCGGTCAGGGCTGGGGCGCGAACTCGGTCGGCTTCCGCGAAGGCCGGCGGGCGTTTCGACCGGTGAGCCTCTTCGACGTGTCGCGTCAGCGCGTGAAAATGGCGGGTGAAGCCGATCTGCCGCCGTTGCCGAAGTCCCGGCTCGGAGCGCGCCATGCCGGGCGCTTGGATCGGGCCGCGCGGTTTCTTCTGGCGGCGGCCGATGAGGCGTGGGGTCAGTCCGGTTGGGGCGGAGGCCGATTGCCGCTGGTGCTGGGGACGACCAGCGCGGGCATGAGCCTGGGGGAAGCCTATTTCCGCCATGCGCTCACCCAGCCGAGGGACCAGCGGAACCAGGCCCGGCGCGTGACGCACTATCAACCCCAGCAACAGGCCCTGGATCTGGCGGAGGCGTTCGGATTCGACGGTTCGGTCACGATCATCGCCAATGCCTGTGCCTCCGGAGCCAACGCGATCGGCCACGCTTGGGAGCTGGTTCGAAACGGACGGGCCGACCGGGTGCTGGCGGGCGGCTATGACGCGATCAGCCAATTGGTCTTCGCGGGCTTTGATTCGCTCCAGGCCTTGTCCGCGACTGAATGTCGTCCCTTCGATGCCGGCCGCGACGGACTGGCCTTGGGCGAAGGCGCGGCGGTGGTCTGCATCGAGACGTGGGAAAGCGCGCGAGCGCGAGGCGCGACGATTCTTGGCGAGATCGCGGGCTACGGGGCCTGCACCGATTCGCACCATCTGACCCAGCCGCATCCGCAGGGAGACGCGGCGCTCGCCTCCATGACACGGGCCTGCGCGGCTGCGGGCGTGACGCCGGCGGACATCGACTACGTGAACGCACACGGCACCGGTACGCCTTTGAACGACTCGGCCGAAGCGGCGGCGATCAACCGCTGGGCCGGAGAACGCGCCGCGACCTTGCCCGTCAGTTCCACCAAGGCGGGCATCGGTCATCTGCTCGGCGCGGCGGGCGCGGTGGAAGCGGTCGTGTGTCTGATGGCGTTGCAGGGCCAATGGCTGCCGCCCGAAACGACCCTCGTTTCAGCCGATGTCGCGTGTGGATTCCCGATCGTCTCGAGGCCGCAAGAAGCGAAGGTCGACGCGGTGTTGACGAACTCATTCGGGTTCGGCGGAGCGAACGCCAGCCTCGTCCTCAGGAGGGCGCCATGAGCCGGGTCGCGATCCAAGGATGGGGCGCGGTGTCGCCGGGGGGTTGGGGTGCGGAGGCGATGTTGGCGCGTCTCGCCGCGGGCGAACCAGTGGAGACGCGGGATCTCCCGCGTCCCGGTTGGGAGCGACCCTTGCGGTGTCGTCCCGTCCCGGCTCCGGCGACAAGGCCGACATTTTTGGCTCATCCACGACTGCGGCGTTCGAGCCCGGTCAGCCATTACACGGTGGCGGCGGCCGCAGAGGCGCTGGCGATGGCGGGAGGCGAGGTGGCGGGCGACAACGGAAGCCTCGGGGTGGTCTTTTGTGCGATGTCCGGCTGCGTGAACTACTCGCGCCGCTTCTACGACGAAGCGCTGAAGGATCCGTCCACCGCGAGTCCGTTGGTCTTTCCCGAGACGGTTTTCAACGCACCCGCCAGCCATCTCTCGGCGTTCCTCGGCAGCACGGCGATCAACTACACGCTCGTGGGCGATTCCGGCACGTTCCTGCAGGGGCTGTCGATGGCGGGAACGTGGCTGTTGGACGGGCGGGTGGACCGCTGTCTCGTCGTCGCGGCGGAGGAGATGGACTGGCTGACGGCGGACGCGTTCCGCCACTTCGACCGCGGGGTGGTCTGCGCGGCGGGCGCGGGCGCGCTGTGTCTGGGTCTGGGGCCCGGAGCCGTGACATTGGACGTGGTGACCGACGGGGACCTGTTCCTCCAGGGTGTTCCTCGTTCAGAAGCGATACGACGGGCCAGATCGAAGCTGCCAGCTCCGGCAGACGGCGAGCTCTTGGTGGACGGGCTTGGGACGGGCCACCGATTGGGACGGGCGGAACGCTGGGTGTGGGAAGATTGGTCGGCTGCGCGGCTATCCCCGAAGCGAGTGCTGGGAGAAGCGCTGGTCGCCTCGGCCGCATGGCAATGTGTGGCGGCCTGCGACGCGGTCGGGAGCGGCCGTCACCCGGCGGCACGGATCAGCGTGGTCGGTCCGAACGAGCAGGCGATCGCGGCGCGCATCGTGGGAAGATAGCCGTCGTCCTTAACACAGCTCAGGCTGGAAGCCGGCACTGAGATCCGGGACGATTCGCCGAACAGTTCATGACACCACGCATCATCCTCATCACCGGCGGCAATGGCGGTCTCGGTTTGGCGATCGCACGTCAATTCCTGGAGAAGGCGGAGGGAGACTTCGTCTGTCTCGGGGTGCGTGAACGGCGCGAACACGCGGAGACCTTGGTCGCTGAGTTTCACGGCAGGGTGGAGTTGGTGACGCTGGACGTCGTCGATCCGGCCGCATGGAAGGCTGGCGTGGCCGAGGTTCTGGCGAAGCACGGACGCCTCGACGTGCTGGTCAACAACGCCGGCAGCCACGAAGACGCGCTCCTTGCGACCATGCCGCCCGGGAGCTGGGACCGCGTTTTGCGCACAAATCTCGATTCGGTCTTCCACGGCTGCCAGGCCGTCCTGCCGACCATGATTTCACAGCGGTTCGGGCGGATCGTGAACATCGCGTCGCTCAGTGCGCTGTATTCGCCCGCCGGCCAGGCGAACTACGCGGCGGCGAAGGCCGGCGTCATCGGCCTTACCCAATCCTTGGCCAAGGAAGTCGCACGGATCGGCATCACGGTGAACGCCGTGTGCCCGGGCTACATCGACACCGGCGCTCTCTCCGACATGAGCGCCGAGGAGAAGCGGGCGGCGGCCGCGCGCGTGCCGATGAGGCGTCTGGGGAAGCCGGCCGAAGTGGCCGCTGCGGTCTTTTTTCTCGCTTGTTCGGAGGCGGGCTACATCACAGGCTCCGCGCTCAAAATCGACGGCGGAATCCTTTAAAAAACTTTCATCCAGAGCCCATGGCAGACGAACTCCGGCAGCAGTTGAAGCAGATGATGGTCGAGAACCTCATGCTGCAGGTCACAGCGACGGAGATCGGCGACGACCAGGCGCTCTTCGGCTCGGAAAGCATCGGTCTTGATTCAGTGGATGCGCTGCAGCTGGTGGTCGCGCTCGACAAGAACTACGGGCTCAAGATCCCGGATCCAGGGGTGGCCCGCGAAGTCCTCCAATCGGTCAACACCATGGCTTTGGCGATCGAGAAGCACCGAGCCTCGGCAGGCTGAGCGGAACAAAGCGGAGGCGCAGACGGGATACTCTGCCATGCAGGGCATGGATTCCGACGACGCTGCCCGTATCCACCTCGATTTCCTCCCCATTCGCGAAGGCTCCCAAACCCGGGCAACCGATCGGCACAGGGGTCGCCGCGTGGACCCGGAGAAGCTCCTAAATCGCCTCCGCAAGGTCGGACCACTTGGCCGCCATGAAGACCACTCCCAACCCAGTGCCGGCGAGCGGAACGCTCGAACGGATTCCATGGATCCATGCGGAGAAGACGCCTCCGTCCCACGTCTCGTCCCAGTGGGTTAAGGGGACTTCCAAAAACCGACCTTTTTGGAAGCGGGGCGTTGAAAATGGAAATGGGAAAGCAAAGGGGAAGACCCGG
>JBBQXJ010000106.1:0-13689 GCA_038209745.1 Verrucomicrobiota bacterium | reverse complement strand
TCTTGTCCTGGAAAGTTACACTTGGGTGTCAGAATTTCACCATTGCGTCGACCTGCAGACGCTGGATCGCGCTGTCGGTGCCGCGGGGGATCTCGTTGATCGCCTCGGTGAAGAACCAGGTGACGCCGAAGGTGAGGAAGTCGTAGGGTGAGTAGTTGGCCTTGATGATGTGGCCGCGCACATTGGTGCCGGCACCGTAGTCGTTGGAGGGGGTGACCCTGTTGGGATCCAGGTTCAGCGCGTAGTAGGCGCCGAAGTCCGAGTCCACCACCTCCTCATACCAGGCGTCGGATCGGAGCTCCTTGTAGCGGTAGGAGATCTCCCAGGTGCCCTGCTTTCCCGACTTGCCGAAGGTGATGCCGCCGGACCAGGCGCGGTTCCGGTCGCTGGGCGCGCCGGGATTCTGCATGAAGTCGGCGGCCAACCGGATCGGGAACGGGCCGGGATAGAGCGGGAATGTCTCCGCCGTGTAGGTCGCGGCCGCGTCCAACACGAACGGGTTCATGTTGTAGGCCAGGTTCTTGGTAAAGGGGTTGCGGGTGTTGCCCACGTTGATGTTCGGCACCTGGCCGTCGGTCAGCGCCTGGTCGTTGGCGATCGCCAGGATCCCCGCGCCGACGGACGTCGCGAGCTTGGGGCTCCACACCGCGTCCCAGCGCATCTGGGCGCCGAACATGTAGCTGTCGGCGCTGTCCCCTCCCAGCTCCTTCAACGCGAAGCCGGCCCCGGTGAAAGACAGGCTGTGGGCCTCGTTCACCCGGTAGGACAACGTCCCCGCCAGTCCTTCGGGCGTGTAGTCCGGGTCGAACACCATGTCGGAATAGACGAACGGGTTCTCCCTCTTGCCGAACGTGACCGAGCCGTTGAAATCAGGCGTGTTGAGCCCTTTCCAGCGCAGGTAGGCCTGGTCGATGTAGATGCCTTTCTTGGCCCCGTTGTTGTCCAGCGTCTGGTTGGTGGAGATCGGGTCGATCAGTCCTCCCGTCGCCTTCGCGTCTCCCGAACCGAGCCGGAACCCGACCTCGAAGGACTCGGTCAAACCCGCCACGATCCCGAAGCGCAGGCGGTAGCGCAGGCGGTTGCGGTCCGTGTAGCCGTTCTCGTTGCCGTAAAACCCCTCGTAGCGGCCACGAAAGTCTCCGTTGAGCTTCATCGTCTTCACCCATTCCGGCATGCCGTTCTTGGAGGCCAAAGTCCGGGTGAAGTCCTTGTCGGCCTCGTCGCGGAGACCTTGGGCTTCGTCGACTGTCAGGATCCCTTTGTCGACGAGCTTGTCGATCAAAGCATCGGCAGACTGCGCGTATGAGTTCAGAGCTCCCGCAGAGACGGCAATGAAGCCGGCGGCGGCCAGAACCAGTAAATAGGCAGGTTTGATTTGCATGATGTGTCGTTTAGAACTTTCCCAAGCTGGAAGACCGTTGTGACAGGCTCGCGGAGACATTGTAACAATCCTGTGACAGGCCAAACCGGATCCAATTCGGCTGCGCCCATGGGTTGAGAGCGCCTCTGGATCTCCCTTTAGATCGGAATCTTCCGTCGATTCCGGACACCAAAACGGCGGATCTGGACGACACACGGATTATTTGTCCAGACCCGCCGATCCCGATTCGGGGTTGAGTCCGGAGGCCGCTAAACGGACGGCCTCCGGGGTGAATGAGCGCCTACTGGACCAACACCTGGATAAACAGGTTGCCCGCGGCGTTGAAGGAGGTGGGCACTTCGACCTGGGCGCCCGTGCCGCCGACCGGCGAGCCGAGGTTCGACCATGCCGTGTCGATGTTCTCCTTGGAGAGGAGCTGGTAGGTGACCCCCGTCTGGGTGGCGAAACGCAGGACCGCATTGGCCCCGTTCAGCGAGAAGCTCAGCGTCGGGGCCATGGCCGGAACGGTGGCCGCCTTGAGGAAGCCGAGCTTGGAGGGGGCGGTCCAGCCGTCGACCCAGTTGTCGGCCGGGCCGCTGAAGGCGCCACGATAGGCCACCTGGACCAGGCCGACGGGAACGGTCGCGCCGCCGGTCAGGGCCGCGCTGCCCGTCCGGGGGCGCGGATCCAGTCCGGCCGCGTCGTTCGTGTAGGCCACTCCGCCCAACATCGGGTCCTGCACCACGTTCCTCCGCGCCGCGTCCGTGATCAGGTAGGCCGCGTTGGCGTCGTTGGTCGCCTTGCCGACGTTGAAGACGCTCGAGGTCAGGTTCGCCTGGCCGGTGAAGAACTCGTTCGTCCCGTCCACGTCGATCTTGATGCCGACCGCGAAGTCGCTGAACAACGCGTTGACCACGTTCGGCGCCGCTTCGTCCCGGCTGTTCCAGCCCACGCCGCCGCCGAACCCGGTGTCGCCTTGGCCGCGCCCGATCAGGGTCACGTTCGACACATACCACTGGCTCTTGGGCTGTTCGCCCGAGGCTCCCTGGTTCAGGTCGCCGTCGGTCTCCATGCCCCGGCTGTCCGAGCTGCCCGCCCACATGGGCTTGATCCCGAACCAGAACTGGTTGGTCCCGCGGTAGCCCTGGTCGGTGTCGAAGTCGTCGTCCTCGCAGAACGCCGCCACCAGATGATGCGTGTTGACCACGCCGCCCCACCATTCGAAGGCGTCGTCCGAGCTGTTCAGGATCTCCACATACGAGATGTCGGTCCCGTTGCCCAGCGCCGCCAGCGTCAGTCCGTTGAGCTCGGAGTTGGGCGCGAACGTGTTGCCGGGATACCGGATCGACACATACCGCATCGTCCCGCTGTTGTCCGTGTCGTTGGTCCCGCCGAAGAGGTTCGCGTTGTTCGTTCCCGGTCCGGTCGTCCCTTCGAACTGGTCGTAGATCGGCGTCGCCACGTTGCCCGCCGAGTCCTTCGCCGAGTTCAGCGTCGCCTTGCCCATCAGCACCACGCCGCCCCATTGGCCGGAGGTGTTGAACGGAACGTCGTTCGCGTCGTTCACGTCGTCCCCTTCATATGTGAAGATGATCGGCTTCTGCGCCGTCCCCACCGCCATCAGCTTCGCTCCGCGCGTCACCCAGAGCGCCGACACGAGGTTCGGGATGTCCTGTCTCGGGATCAACGTCGCCGAGTTCGTCCCGCCCTTCACCACCGTCCCGGGCTCGATCGTCAGCGTCGCCCCGTTGTCCACATACACCACCGTCCGCAACACATACGTGTTGGTCGCATACCACGTGGAGTCCGCCGTCACATCGGTGGTGACATCCACCGTTTCAGCCTTCGCCGGTCCCGAAAGGAGCAGGGCCGAAGCCGATAGCTGCACAAATAGGTTCTTTAATATCATAGATGTTCGGGTTGCTTAAAAACGGTTGTAGCGGGTCGCAGCCAAACCGCCGTTGTTGGGTCACTTTTGGGATCCTCTGTTAACTCCCAAGCTCGACGAGGTGACGATCCCGTGAACTCAGGGGCAACCGCTCAGAGTGGGCTGATGGGCGTCGTTCGGAGAACCCGGAGATCGAGAAGCGGAGACGGCGAGAGAACAGCGACCCTCAAGCAGGCCGCGAGAGCAATTCCAGCGACGTTCCGGCTTAAAAGTCGTAGCTCACGGACAGACCATAGGTCTGTCCCGTTCGGAAGCTCTCGATCGGATGGCGGCCGAGCGCCAAGTAGTCCTGGGTGGTCTCATGCACCGGATCGAGCAGGTTCTTGGCGGAGAGCTTGATCTTCCAATGCTTGCCCAACTTCTGCGTGAGGAAGACGTCGAGCTGCGGGGTCGGCTCCTCGTATTCGTCCGGTGTGGCATAGCCCACGAGGACAAGCCGCCGGCCCACGACTCCCCCGGACAGCGTCAGGGAAGTCCCGCTGGGTTTGTGGTCCCAGGTGATGTCGCCATTGATGACAAACTCGGGCTGGTCGTAGAGCGGACGGGTCGTGCTGGTGTCGTTGAACCCGATCCGGCGATTCTTCAACTGTTCGGGGGTCAGGTCCACCGTCGACTGGATGAAGGCGTAGTTGAACCCGGCGGAAAGCTCGTCAAGGCGCGGCCAAAGCGTGCCCAGATCCTGTCGGACCTCGAACTCCACGCCCCGGACATCCGCCTGTGCGTAGTTCCGGTAGTAGACGAGGGTCACGTCGTTGTCCCGGGAGGCGAGCTCGATCGGATCGGTCAGCTTCTTCAGGAACACCCCCACGGAAACGATCGCGCCCGGGGTTGGAAACCATTCGAGCCGCAGGTCGTAGTTCTCGCTCTGCGACATCTGTAGATCGGGATTGCCGACGATCGTGCGGGCCTTGGCCACGTCGTAGTCCTCGGCGCGGCTGATCTCGCGGTAGTTCGGTCGGATGACGGTCTGCGACCAAGCGGCGCGGAGAAGCAGATTGCTCCGCATCGAAATCGTGGCGGTCACGCCGGGAAGCAGATCCGCCTGGTTGATCGCTCCCGAAAAGGTTTCGCCGCCCTTGCTGACATTGATCGTGCTGACGTTGATCGAGGTGACTTCGTAGCGGACGCCGCCGATCAACCGCAGCCATTCCAGCGCGGACCAATCCGACATGAGGTAACCCGCCACGATCTCCTGCTGGCCCTTGTAGCGGAAGTTCGCCGGGAAGTTGTAGTAGCCGATGGTCCCGTAGTTCTCCGGCGCGGCATAATCGTCCGGGTCGCCCGTGGTGTAGAAGGTGTTCCGTCCATTCGGCCGGATGTCGAAGACCCTCGCCTCGTAGTCCCGCTTCGAGTGGCTGAGGTTGTAGCCGGTCTTGAAGAGGGTGTCCTTCGAGTTGTAGGAGGGGATCGGAACGGTGATGTCGCCCCGGACGCTGGAATTGTCCTCGCGCAGCTTGCGGAAGATCCGCGTCGGCCGGGCCGGTCGCGTCGGGCCGTTCGGATCGTAGTAGTCGTCGGTCGGATCGGCCGGATCTCCGGGCACGGCAAAGAACTGGAAGATGCGATGGTCGGGTTCGTCCTGGGTGGTGCTGGAAGTCGCCGCCGCCCAGTCGAACCGCATGTCGTCCGCCCAGGGAAACTCATGCGCCCCGGTCAACTGGAAGTAGTCGAAGCTTCGCTCGGTCCAATGCAGCGTGGACTGGTCCGCGTAGCTGATGCCCGGCTCGGTCTCCAGCGTCTTGTCCTGACCGGCGACCCGCACCGCCTCGTCCTCGGCGGTCTGCACCTTGAGAAAGTTGAACTTCACCGTGTGGTTCTCGCTGATCTCCAGACCCAGGGCGACCATCGCACCCGAAGTGTATTCGATGTCGCCCTCGGTTCCTTGCTTCTCGAACCGCCGCAGGTCCTGGGAACCGTCGGGCCGCTTGACCACCTCATATTTCGAGACGATCAAGTCGCGGGCCTTGTAGTCGTTCTTATGGTTGAGCCCGGCCAAGTAGCCGAGACGCCGTCCACCGAGAACCTCGACCGTGTCGCCAAACGTCAGCGCGAAACTGTCGTTCAGAGGAGAGGAACCGTTGCGCGGCACAAACTGGCCCGAGCCGAAGCTGCTCTTGATCGGCTCACCCAAGGGCGAGGTCGTCCCGGCGGGGTTCGTGTTCTTCGCGACCTCGGGCAGTTCGCGTTTTCCATCGTCGAGACCGAGCCAATCAGTGGAGCCGTGGTCGCCCATGGCGAAGTCGTCCTTGAGGTTCGACTGCGTGTTGTAGGAGACACCCACGCTCATGCTGAAGAAGAACTCCTTCGGGAAGGACTTCGTCACGATGTTGATCGCACCACCGGCGAAGCCGCCCGGCATGTCGGGCGTAAAGGTTTTGCTGACGTCGATGCGCTCGATGAACTGGGAAGGGAAAAGGTCGAGCTGCGCCGCCTTTCGATCGGGGTCGGCGCTCGGCACATCGACCCCGTTCAACGTCGTCGAAGTGTAGCGGTCGGCCAGACCGCGGATCACGGCGAACTTGCCGTCCGCGATGCTGGCTCCGGTGACTTTGCTCAGCGCCTCCGCCGCGTCGCTCGCGCCCAGCTTGGAGAATTGTTCCGACCCGATCGCATCCAACAGGGAGCCGGATTGCTGGCGCTCGAAGAGGATCTGCGCGGTCTGCTCGTTGAACTCCTCCGCCGTCACCTCGAACTCCTCCATCTCGTAGAACTCGGGGCGGAGGTTGCCGTTCACCGTTGTCGTCTGGCCGGGCAGCACCCGGACCTCCGTCACGGTCGCCGCCGCGTAGCCCGATTTGGAAAGGCGAAGAACCTGGTCGCCGAGGGGAACCCCGTTGAGCAGAAAGCGACCCTCGCCGCCGGTCTGGATCGCCAAGGTCGTCCCGCGCACCGTGATGACCGCCCCGGACAGGGGAGCACCATCCCATGCGCTGACAACCAAGCCGCTGACCGAACCCAAATCCTGGGCGGATGTGGAAACAGCGCCAAGGAAGAGGAGAATGCCGCACCAAACCCGAAGAAGACTTTTCCAACCACAGAGGGACACAGATGGACACGGATCGAGCAGGTCGGGCTTCCCGCCTGACTCCAGGGTCTGAGTGGATGCTCTCGGGTAGCAGACATGTCGCCGACCGTGGAAAGGAGACGCCCCCTCACCCAACCTTCGACCATCCTCTCCCCATCCGATCGGGAAGGGGTGAGGGGCTGCGTCAGTCATTGTTGTTTCAAGGCAACTCGAAGCCTGCCCCACCCCAATGGCTGCCGTTTCGAGACGGAGCGCGGAGAAATCCTTGTCTGCATCCATCTGGTTCCCTCTGCGGTTTCCCAAGGATGCCACATCGGAGACGGACCCCGGATGGGAGGTTGAGCTGCGAGCAGGCATGGCCGTCAGGTTCGGGTCCGCCATCGCCTACGCCCGACCGCCGCGAGCCAGTTGCTCAACCTTCTCCAGGTAGCGCCCGACGTTGTCGCGCGGTTTGATCTTCTGGGCTTTCCGCAGCAGTTCGACGGCTTCGACATACTTCCGCCCCTCCACTTGGAGCTGGGCCTGTTTCAACAAACCGTCGGCCTCGAACCCGCTGATCTTCGCCGCCGTCTCGTAACGGAACGCCGCCTTCTCCTTCTGGTCGTGGCGGGCGTAATAGTCGCCGGCCAAGAGCAAGGCTTCGCCGTCGAGCGGGTTCTGTTCCACGACCTTCTCCAGGGTCGCGATGGCCGCGTCGGCGTCGCCCGAGGCGAGGGCCACCTTGGCTTCCAGTTTCAACAGCTTCTGTCCTTCGGGTCCGGCGAGTTCGGAGCCATCGGCGGAACGGATCTTGGCGAAGAGCTGCTTCGCCTCGTCGAAAGCGCCCCGGCCGACCAAGAGTTCAGCGGCGCGCAACGCCCGTTTGAGTCCGGTGGCCGGATCCTTCGCCAACGCCTCCTGATAGGCGCCGAGCGCGAGATCCTTCGCGTCCTGTGAGAGGTAGAGATCGCCGAGCACCCCGAGCTGCGCCGCCGTCGCCTTGTCCATGCGGCGGAGGATCTCGAAGTTCATCGCGGCCTTCGCCGGCTGCTCTTTCTGGATGTAGACGTTCGCCTGGAGCGCCCAGAGCGCTTCGCGACCGGGGAACTGGCCGACGAGCTCATCCAGCATGGCCAGCGCGGCGTCATATTCCGACAAGGCGATCTGGCACTTCACCACGCCGAGCTTGAAGTCGACGCTGTCGGGCTCGTAGAGCAACGCCTGCCGGTAGGCGGATTCGGCGGAGAGATGGCGGCCGAGATTCATGTGCGCGTAGCCGAGCAATCCGAAGACCTTGCCGTCGGCTCCCCCGAGAGAAAGCGTCCTGCTGAGGGGCTTGACCGCCGCGTCGAATTGGCCGGAGCGGACCAGGGCGAATCCGAGGTTCTTCTGGGCGCGCCGATAGTCGGGAAACTTCTCCACGGCCTGCTCGAAGAACTTCACCGCGTTGGTCAGGTCGTCGGTCTGGAAGAAGAGATTGCCCAGCGTGTAGTCGAAGGCCGCGCTGCCGCCGGGCTTCAGCCTGGCTTCCAGTTCCTTGATCGCCTTGGTCGGATCGTCGCGGACCAGCGGAACCACGGTGTCGCGATAGAACGCCTGCTCCTCGGCCGTCAGCTTCGGCTCCTGCTCGCTCAAGGTGCCGTAGCTGCCGAAGAGACGCTTCACGAAGTCGGGATCGTTCCAGATCTCGGCCAAGGGATGGTCGGCGGGAAGGGGAGCGAAGGCGGCGATCGACCTCGGGCACCTTGCCGGCGTTGACCTCCGCGAAACGGTTCGCGATCGCGTCGAGGTCTTCGACGTTGTCCTGGGTGTAGCGGATGATGTCGCCCACTTCGCCCTCGGAACGTTCGGGATGTTTGATCCAATCGTTGATCTGCCGGTCCGTGATCTTTTTGTGGCCGCGGGCCGAGAGGTAGCAAAGCAGATGGGCACCGGTCGTGTAGATGACCAGCGCTACGAGACCGATGGGGACCATGGTCCAGCCGCCGTCGGTCCAGGATTTGAGGATCTTTTCGAAGAAGGCTGCGTTCATGGTCGTTCCTTCGTTCAGCGCGGTTCGAACTCCCGGCTGGGGAGTCCGTTGATGAATCCGACCGCCGTCTGCTCCATGCTCCCGAGCACTCCCTTGGCCTTGCGGTTCAGGAAGGCGTGGAGCATCAGCGCGGGGATCGAGATGTAGAGACCGCACTCCGTGGTGATCAGCGCCTCCGAGATGCCGGAGGACATCGTCTTCGGATCGCCGGTGCCGAAGATGCTGATCAGGTTGAAGGTCGAGATCATGCCGGTGACGGTTCCGAGCAGACCGAGCAGCGGCGCAGCGGCGGCGGTCAGGGCGATGAAGGGCAGGAGCGATTCGAGACGCGGCTTGGTCGCCAGCATCTTCTCGTAGAGCACTTCCTCGATGTATTCCTTCTTCTCGTCGACGTGCTCCACCGCCGTGACGAGCATCTCGCCGGCAGGTCCGGAGATCGTTGCAGCGCGCTTCTTGGCGGCCGCGCGGTCCCCTTTCTCCAGCTCGTCGAGCACTTCCTGAAGATCCGTTCCGGAGGCCAGCCGGACCTTCGAGAGTTGGATCCACTTGATGAGGCCAACCGAGATCGCGGCCACCGCCAGCAGGATCATCGGATAGATGACCACGCCCCCCTTCATGATGTGCTCCCAAAAGCTTTCGCGGATCGAAGCGACCTTGATCGCGCCGCCCAAGGTCGAGTCTAGATCGATGGAACCCTCGCCCGTGGTGGCCAACTCGCGCGCCCCGGAGGCCATCGAGTCGGGTAGGGGAAACACGCTCGGATCCGCTTTGTTCAGCTCCAGCTGCACGACACCGACCAGCGGCGTCTCGCTGCTGGCGAAGATGGCCACCGGTCCCATCAACGCGACTTTGCCCTTCTCCATCTTGCCCGTGAGACCAAGCACCGAGGTCTCGAACAGTTCGCCACCAGCGATCGACTGCACGCGGTTCAAAGCGGCCTCCAGCAATTCACCCTGCTTCACGATCCGCGCGGCCTCGCTCAAATCGACCGAAGCGGTCGCGGCGTCGTAGGCGTCGAGAACGGGTTTGATCCGGGCCTGCTCCGCCACATGGGTGCGGGTGCGGAAGGCGCGGGAATACTCGGACAGCAACGCGCCCACATACTTGACCTCTTCGCCACGAGCTTTGACCTGGTTCTTGAGCGCGTTGAGTTCGACGAGCTGGTTTTCTTGGAACCGTTCGGCCTTCAGGAGCGCGGCCTTTTGATCAATCAACTGCTGCTCAAGACCGTTGACCTCGCGAGCGAGTGGCAGCTTCTGGGTTTCGATCTGCTGGCGCACCTCGGCCAGCTCGGTCAGCGCCCTTGCGAGATCGGACTTGGCTCCGGCGGCGAGGGTCTGGAGTTCTTGGGCGGATGCGGCGAAGGGCATCAAGAACAAGGTGATGATCGCGGCCGCCTTCGACACCCCTTGACCCATCCGGCCCAAGAACGTCTCGTTCCCGGCGGCGTTCGCTTTCTCGAAGCACGGTGTCCGAGAAGGAGGACGAGAAGGATTCATCGGCGAAGCGTTCATTGCACGGAAGCGGGAAGAGCCACGAAAGCGGCCGGTCTTTGACTCCGATAAACGGCCAAGACGTCGCGAACCTGCGAGCCGATCTCCGGCTGGATCTTCCACTGCCAACCCTTCGCCGTCGGGGTGCCGGAACCCGCGAGCTCACCGGTGGAATCGGCGAACCACGCTCCGGCCAGGCCGAGATACAGGGTGTCCACCGCGACCTGTTCACCCTTGGAGTTCGCCCGCTTTTCGGGAGCGACGGTCACGGCGTTGTTGAACTTGTCGACCTCGTTGAGCAGCGCCACGACGGTTTGGAGACGCTCGGTCACGGCGGCCTTGGTAGTGGAGGAATCCGCCGGCAATCGGTCGGTCACCGCCTTGAGGGTCGCCAAAAGCGGGGCGGGCAAGAGAGGAAGAACCGAGCGGACCTTGTCCTCCAGCTGAGCGGCCAACGCGGCGCCAGCCTCCAGCGCGTCGACTTGTCGCTTGAGCCGGGCCTCCGCAGTTTCACGCTCCTGGTCGGCCACGGAGCTGTGGGTCGAGACCTTGGAGAATTTTTCCCGGACCTGCGCCAGCTCGCGTTCGAACAGAGCCTTGGTCTGCTCCAATGTCTCGCGGTCCGATTCCCAGCCGGTCTTGGTTCCGGAGATCAGCTGGCGGGTCTGGACCCATTGGGCCACCGTCTCCCGGGCCTCCGCCAAGGGTGCGGTTTCATCGGCTGCCCGGCCCACGACCGGACCGAAGACCGGCGCCGCCAGGCAAAGCAATAGGACTGCTGTTCGCACCAAGCGAACTTGGAGGCCGAACGTGACGCCCGAACGACGCGTCTGTAACAAGCGGGCAACAACCTCGGGACACTCCCGGTGGTCCGGAGACGGCCAACACGACACTTACGGCGTCGAATCCGGTGCCTTTGCCCTCCACTCGGCCCAGTAGGCCTCGGACGCGGCGCATAGCTCTTCGAGGGAGACCGGACGCCCGCTGTCCAGCGCGATTGAGAACTCCGCAGCCTCGACCCGAATCGTTCCCGACACGCAGTAGACTTGGTTGGGGTCCGTCCAGTCCTCGGCTCGGAGTATCTGCGGCTTTTCGCCAGAGATCGCGGGAAAGTCGATCAAAGGTCCGTCGATTTCGTCGGGCTGATAGCTGAAGGCCGTGCAGCGAAGCAGGGTCAGCACGATTCGCCGGCCCGGTTCCGGAAATCGCTCCCGGAGGTAGTCGATCTCGATCGAGAGCCGGAGGTCGCCCGGAACGTCGCCGGAGATTTCGAGGAGGGTGCCGTCATGTAGGACGTTCCAAATGTCTGCGTTCAGTTGCACAGCGTAAATCGGGTTCACCGGCGCTCCGCTTGCCGAATCACTTCGAGCGTCATCTTCGCGCGACTGTATCGGGGTCTTGGCTCGGTGCAAGCGGACGCGATTCGACTTGCAGTCCCGGCCTGGCTTGAGGCTGGACCGCGTTCCGCTGCTGCAGATCGCGCAGCTTTGCCCGCAAAGCCACACCGTAGGTTTGGCGGAAGAGCCGGTTCAAATGACGGACCGTGCAGCGGCAGCGGCGGGCCAAGTCGTCGGGGGAGCTTTGCATCAGTTCGCCCTCGGGAATTTCGCTCATGAGCCTCCGGAACCGTTCCGTCGCCGTGGGGGAGGAGGCAGCGTCCGAGTCGTCCTCGAAATTGGGCAGGGGTCCCACGATATCCAGCGCCAAACCCAGGAGCTGGATGCGTTGTCCCGGAGACCGGCCGAATCCTGCGGAGACGGATGAAAGCTCCAAAGCGGCCGGATGTTCGGGGGACAACGTCCAGCCCGTCCGCGCCTTCGCCTCCTCCAAGCACCTCAGCGCCGCTTCCTCCTCGATCGTCAGGATTCCAGCCATCGACTCCACCCGCATCTCGAAACGACGGATGATGCATGGACGCAGCTGACTGGCACGCAACACAACCCGGTTGCCCGGCAACAGGAGCACGACTCCGCCCGGTGCCAGATCCTCGGCGGTGTCCGCTCCCAACCGATAGGCCAACCCCTCGCGCAACTGCGCGCACATCCACCCATCGTCCGCGCCGGTCATTTCCAGGCCTTCGGCCAGACGGAAATCCTCGACGACCATTTGTGCCAACATCGTGCGCATTTGAACGCGCTTCTGTGACAGGCCAATGACAGAGGCCCAACGTTTCCGGGACGGATGGGTGACGACGGTCAACTTGCTGCCGACGGGTCGAATCCAATCGGTTCGCCTTCCGCGCCATGGCCGCCGACCCTGTTGCGTCGCCCTCGGACCAGGTCGATCAAGCGTGGCATCTCCACCTCACCTCCACTCGGTCCTGCTGGGAGGAATTCTGCGGCTAGGTTCTGGGCAAGCCTCTTCACCATGAGCATCCCAAGGGCAGTCGTCCCGCGGATCACAAATACTGCGAACGCTACGTCCGCATCCTGAAGAGCTATCGCGAGGTGTTCGACGGAGATGCTCGCTCTGCGCGGACCAGCCGGGCCCGGCGTTGGATCCCTCTCAAGCCCCAGCGCCTGCTCCGGTCGATGCGCCTGCTGCTAGAACCCGGTGACGGCCCGCCTCGGACCTGATAGCACTGTCGGCCCGATGCCGGACATTGTCCTCAGCACCCTCAACGCGAAGTATATCCACGCCGCCTTCGGCCTGCGCTACCTGCTGGCGAATCTCGGCGACCTGCGGCCGCGGGCCTGCCTCCTGGAATTCGACATCAACCAGCGGCCGCTCGACATCGCCGAGATCCTGCTCGCGCAGAATCCCCGCATCATCGGCCTCGGCGTCTACATCTGGAACGTCGTCGAGACCACGGAACTGGTTGCCGCGCTCAAACGGATTCGTCCCGGGGTGACGGTCATTCTCGGCGGCCCGGAGGTGAGCTACGAAGTGGACCAACAGGAGATCGTGCGCCTCGCCGACCACGTCATCACCGGCGAAGCGGACCTGAAGTTCGCCGAAGCCTGTCGCACGCTGCTGGAACCAATTGATCCGGCATCCGGCATCCGGCACCCGGCCTTGTCCCTCCCCAAGATCATCCCCGCCGAGCTCCCGACCTTCGACCGGATCGCGCTGCCCTACGAGCTCTACTCGGACGACGACTTGAGGCATCGCGTGGTCTATGTGGAGGCGTCGCGCGGCTGTCCGTTCACCTGCGAATTCTGCCTCTCATCCCTCGACATCCCGGTGCGATCGACGCCGCTGGAACCGTTTCTCGCCGAGATGCAGCGGCTGCTTGATCGCGGATTGAAGCAGTTCAAGTTCGTGGATCGGACCTTCAACCTGAACCTCGCGGTCAGCCGCCGGATCTTGGAGTTCTTCCTCGAACGGATGTCGCCCGGGCTCTTCGTCCACTTCGAGATGGTTCCCGATCGCCTGCCGGAACAGCTCCGGGAGATCATCGCGAAGTTTCCGCCGGGTTCGCTCCAGTTCGAGGTCGGCATCCAGACCTTCAACCCGGAAGTCGCCAAGCACATCAGCCGGCGAAACAACTTCGAGAAGCTGGCCGACAACTTCGCCTTCCTGCGTGGCGAGACCGGCGTCCACATCCATGCGGATCTCATCGCCGGCTTGCCGGGAGAGACGCTGGAAAGCTTCGCCGAAGGGTTTGATCGACTGGTGGCGCTGCAGCCGCAGGAGATCCAAGTGGGCATCCTAAAGCGGCTGCGCGGCACCCCCATCATCCGGCACGACGCCGCGTTCGCGATGCGCTACGGGTCCACGCCGCCGTATGAAATCCTCTGCAACCGCGACCTCGATTTCCCGACCATGCAACGGCTGCGCCGGTTCGCGAAGTTCTGGGACCTGGTCGGCAACAGCGGGAACTTCGTCGAGACCACGCCCTTGTTGTGGGCC
>JBBQXJ010000105.1:0-14151 GCA_038209745.1 Verrucomicrobiota bacterium | reverse complement strand
CCAAGAACCTCATCACCATGCTCTACTTCACCGCCGGCCGCCTCGACCTACCCTCTACCCACTGAAAACAGCGAGGAACCGAGTTTTACCGCGATGTGGAAGAAAGCGATTGACCCTCGAAGCATTGACCGAAGACTCGTTGCCATGACTCCCCGGTTGAAACTCCATTGCGGCCTGGCCATTGGCCTGTCCGCGTTTTTGCAAGCATCGGCGGCCGAACAACCGACCTCCCCGGTCAACCAGGCGCCGAACGGCGGATTGCCGGCGCGATCCGCCCAGGCCCCGGTGCTTCCGAAGCTGCTGCCGGTGAAGGTGACTGAAAGCGGCGGACGGGTAGTCGTGGAGATCGGAGGGCAGCCCTTCACCGAGTATCATTACGCGGACGCGCCTCGCCCGTATTGCTACCCGGTGCTCGGACCCGGTGGCACGCCGATGACGCGCAACTTTCCGATGAAGGACGTGCCGGGTGAAGACCAGGACCACCCACACCATCGTGGAATGTGGCTCGGGCACCAGAACGTCAACGGGCAGAATTTTTGGACCGAAACGCCCGGAAACGGGAAAATCGTCCACCAGCGCTTTCTCCGACTGGCGGGCGGCAAGGTCGGCGAGATCACGTCGGAGAACGAATGGATCGGCGGCGACGGCAAGGCGGTCTGTTCAGACGTCAGGACCTTGCGTTTCAGCGGAGACGGCCGGGCGAAGATCGTCGACTGGGAGATCACGCTCAAGGCGACCCACGGCGACGTTGTCTTCGGCGACGACAAGGATGGTTTCATGGCCGTCCGGGTGGCGGAGTCGATGCGGGCGTTGAAGACGGCGGTGAAGGGGCAGAAGCCCCAGCCGGGCGGAGGCCACATCGTCATGAGCACCGGGATACGTGACGACGGGGAATCGGTCCTGGCGGCCAAGTTGGCCAAGCGCGAGGCGCAGACCTGGGGCAAGCGCGCCGACTGGGTCTACTACTACGGTCCCGTCGACGGGAAAACGGTGGGCATCGCGATCCTGGACAATCCCGCCAATCCCCGTCATCCGACCTGGTGGCACGTCCGGGACTACGGCCTTTTCGCGGCCAATCCCTTTGGTCAGCATTTCTTTGAAAACAAGCCGGCCGAGAAACATCTGGGAGACTTCAAGATTGCCGCAGGCGGCAGCGCGACGTTTCGCTACCGCGTCGTGTTCGCCGAGGGCGACGAGAAAGCCGCCGGGATCGCGCAACTCGACGAAGACTACGTGAAGGCAACCTCCAAGAATTAACCCCCAATCCCAGCCAACCATGCCTCAAAACAATTCCAAGATTTCGCGGCGGCGGTTCCTCAAGCATACGGCCCTCAGCGGAGCCGGTCTGGCGCTCGCGTCCACCTTTGCGGGTTCGGCCACCAAGTTGAGCGCCGCGTCCTACAAGCGGGTCGTCGGCGCGAACGACACCATTCGGACCGGAGTCATCGGCTTCAACGGCCGGGGCGGCAGCCTGATCGGCGACACCCTCAAGGCCGCGGAAGACGGTGAAAAGGTCCGGATCACCGCGCTGTGCGACGTGGATTCAAAGGTCCTCTCGCGGGGTGTGGCAGCGGCTGAAAAGCGGGGCGAAAAGGTCGCCGCGTTTGCAGACCTGCGGAAGCTCTACGCCAGCGGCGATGTCGATGCCGTCCTGATCGCGACCCCCAACCACTGGCATTCGCTCGCTGGCATCTGGGCGATTCAGGCGGGACTGGACGTTTATTGTGAGAAGCCCGTCTCCCACAATGTCTGGGAAGGCCGTCAGCTCGTGAACGCGGCGCACAAACACGATCGGATCGTCCAGACCGGCACCCAGTCGCGCTCCAGCCAAGCGATCAAGCAGGCCGTCGAATGGGTGCAGGCCGGGAACATCGGCAAGATCGTCGTCTCCCGCGGGCTGTGCTACAAGCCGCGTCCGAGCATCGGGAAGACGAGCGGCCCGCAGGCGGTTCCAGACTGGATCGACTACGACCTTTGGTGCGGTCCCGCGCCCTTGGATCCGCCCCGGCGCAACAATTCCAAGAATGGTCCGGTCCACTACGACTGGCATTGGTTCTGGGCCTACGGCTGCGGCGATCTTGGGAATCAAGGAATCCACGAGATGGACGTCGCCCGTTGGTTCCTCGGAGAAATGGAGCTGGCACCCAACGTCTTCAGCGTGGGCGGTCGCCTGGGCTACGTGGACGACGGAGAGACACCCAACACGCAGATCGTCTATCAAGGATACGCGAAGGCCCCCTTGATCTTCGAGGTGCGTGGTCTGCCCACGAAGAACGGTTCGACGCAGATGGACAAATACAAGGGGGCCGGAGTGGGCATCGTGGTCGAATGCGAAGGGGGCCATGTCAGCGTGCCGAGCTACAGCAGCGCCACCGCCTACGACAAGGACGGCAAGGAACTGAAGAAGTGGTCCGGAGCGACCAACCACATGGCCAACTTCTACCAGGCCATGCGCAGCCGGAAACGATCCGACCTGCATGCGGAGATTCTGGAGGGGCATCTCTCCAGCGCCCTCTGCCACACCGGCAACATCTCCTACCGGCTCGGTCACGGGCAGAACCCGGAGGCGATCCGGGAGGCGATCAAGTCCGAACCGGGAGGCGAAGAAACGTTCCAGCGGATGCTGGAACATCTCCAGGCGAACGAAGTGGACGTGATGAAGGACAAGATCACGCTCGGGCCGGTGCTGTCGTTCAATCCGAAGACCGAGCGGTTCGTGGGCAATTCCGCGGCCGACGCGCTGTTGAAGCGGGACTATCGGTCGCCGTTCGTCGTGCCGGATCAAGTTTGATCGCGGCCGGTGCGTTCGGCGCGACGAGCCGAACGCAGCGGGGCTGTTTCAAAAGAAAAGGGCGCCGGCACGAATGCCGGCGCCTTGATGAAGGAGGTTCTTTGGAGCGGGAATCAGGGCCCGACGACCACGGAGCCGGACTTCGCGGGGGCTTTGACCGTTCCGGTGGTGTTTGTGGCCGAGATCGTGAACGTGCCCGCCTGGGTGAACTGGACGAGGAAGGTCCCGGTTCCGTTGGCCAAGGTGGTGGTGGCGGGAACGACCATGGTTTCATCGGTGCTGGTGAGCAGGATCGTGTCGCCCACGCCGTTGACGCGCTGCCATGTGGCCGTGACCGCGTTGACCGTGACCGGAACGTCGGTCGCGACGATCTGGGCGGTTGGAGTCCCGGTCTTGCCGGTCGGGGTGCCGGGCGCGGCGGTTTCACCCGGCAACAGGACTTGGAGCTTGGTGGCCGTGCGTTGCTGCAGAACGAAGAACCCGTTGTTTCCGGCGGGCAGATTCGTCGAGGCGACAAAGGCGCTCTTGGTGGTGCCCGCCTGAGTCACGGGCACCGCGAGGTCATACCAGCTCGAGTTCAGGTTGGAGGAGGCCAGCAGCGAGTAGCCAAGATCGGGCACGCCCCAGCTGACGAAGTAGCCGCTGCCGGTCAGAACCGCGATGCCGGCGATGTTCTCCATCCGACGAGTCCAGAGGTCGGGGTTCACCGGTCCCTGCCCGCCGTTGTAGACCGTGTTGAACGTGTCGTTCAACACGGTGGTCGCGCCGGACGTGATCTTGAATTCGCCGAAGGTGGACGATTGGCCGATGAAAGCGGCCTGGTTTGGCTGCACTCCGAACGAGGCGGTCATGCCGACGCTGGGCCGGAAGGATTCGGCGTCGGTGGCGGACATGTTGAAGTTGGTGCTGGAGCCGTCGGGTCCCGTGAGCGTGATGTTCGTGTTGTTCTGGAATTTGAGGCTCCAGGTGCCGATCGCCGTGGTTGTTCCGAGCGACGCGATCGCGCCGGTGCCATAGAGCATCGCGTTGCCGTTGGGCTGGTTGACTTTGTAGCGGAAGGTCGCGTTGCCCGTTGCGTCCGCGTTCCGGCGGATGTCGAGGAAGACCACGGTGGGATCCGAGTAGTCGGGAGAGTTGCCGCCTCCGGAGTCCACCGACAGGAACAGGTGGTTCTGGAAGCCCGGGATCAGCGGGGCGTCGACGACGGACATCGTGTAGGTCACCGGGTTGGGGTTGTCGATCCACCAAGTCGCCTGGGCTTCGGCCGAAGTGGCGGCGAGGTTTTGGCGCTGGTATTGACCGGCGCCGTTGGCGGTGAGCTGGAGGCCCTTCAGGTCGCTCTTCTTGATCGTCATGGAAGGAACCGGCGGGGGCGCGTCCGAGCCGGTGAGCTTGATGTTGTCGATCCAGACGGTGGCCGTGCCGTTCAGGCCGGTCCCGTCACCGGGCGTCCACTTCTTGAAGACGAGTCCGGCGAAATCCGGCTTGGTCACGGGGATCGGGATCACCACGTGCTGCCACTTGCCCGTTGCGGTCAGGGTCGGCGCGGGGGAGAGGAAGTCCTGGTTCCAGGCGATCACGCCGCCGCCGGCCGGGATCGTGCCGGTAAGGCCGAGGTTGAAGCCCGCGTCGCCCGTCGTGTTGAAGGCGTCGATGGCAACGGTGTTGTTGGTGCTCCAGAGAATGTCGAACTCAAGGGCTTTGTAGGCGGAAGGGGAAGCTACCACGCTGCCGTTGTAGGAACCGGTTCCCGCGAGGGACATGCCGATGGAGTATTGGTCGTCCACGCCGATCGTGCTGTCGAAGACGATGTCGATCCGGGCCGAGCCCGAGCTGACGTTGTTGCTGGCGTCCACCGAGGGATCCCAAGTAATGGTCTGCGAGATGCCGCCCCACCACTTCCAGAAGCCGGCGGTGGAGCCGTCGGCGCTGAAAGTGTTGATGGACAGGTCTGCACCGGCTTTGGCTGCGGGGGTGCCGATCAGCAGGGCACAGGCCGCCGTGAGAATGGAAAGGTGTTTGAAAGGTTTTCTCTTCATAGGATCGATGTCGTTCAGACGGACGCTGACCTCGGCACATAGAAAAAATTCCGAGGGGCGTATGGAATGATGGTATCATCCGGCCCTCAGGGCGCATGTCCCCAAAAGCCGTTACACGCCGGAGCGCATTCCGGCGGAGTTGGGGACGGGAAGATTTCCCGGGCTTTGCCTGCGGGCGACCCGACCACTAGGGTCGGTGGCATGGACAAGCCCGAAAAGAGCGTGATCGATCCGGAACTGAAGCGGCGCATCCGCAGCCTCATCGAATTCAAGGGTGGCGGCTACAACGAGGAAGACGTGGAGGACATCATCCACAATGCGCTCAAGCTCTTATCCGACGTGCAGAACCGCGGCGACGTCCGGGTCATCCGCACGGCCCTCCGCGAACTCCGCTATTCCTTCCGCCTCTTCGAGCCCTATGAGGATCGCCGCAAGGTGACCATCTTCGGCTCGGCCCGGTTGAAGGCCGACAAACCGGAGTATCTCCAGTGCGTGGAGTTCGCGAGGCAGATCGCGGCCGCCGGCTACATGGTCATCACCGGGGCGGGTCCCGGGATCATGCAGGCGGGCCATGAAGGGGCGGGCGTCGAGAACAGCTTCGGAGCGAACATCCGCCTGCCTTGGGAGCAGAGCGCGAATCCGATCATCGAGAAGGACAAGAAGCTCATCACCTTCAAATACTTCTTCACGCGGAAGCTGATCTTCGTGCGCCACTCGGACGCGATCGTCCTCTTTCCCGGTGGCTTCGGCACGATGGACGAGGGCTATGAGGCGCTCACCCTCATGCAGACGGGCAAGAGCCGGCCGATGCCTCTCGTGCTGGTGGATCGTCCGGGGGGCACCTACTGGAAAACCTGGGACAAGAACATCCGCGAACATCTCCTGCGCGACCAGTTGGTCTCTCCGGGCGATCTCTGCCTCTACCAGATCACGGACAATCCGGAGCAGGCCGTGAAATGGGTGACGCGTTTCTACCGTAACTATCATTCCCAGCGGTTCGTGCGCGATCTGCTGATCATCCGGCTGAAACACCGGCCGACCGACTCGGCCATCGACGCTTTGAACGAAGACTTCGCGGACATCGTGGCGGGCGAGAGGTTCCGGATGATCGATCCGGTGCAGGAAGAGAAGGACGACTGCGACGCGCTGGACATGAACCGGTTGGCGTTCGGCTTCAACCGCCGCGACTACGGCCGGCTGCGCCAGTTGATCGATGCACTGAACGGCTTCTGATCCGGTTCGCGGGACGCTGCCAAAGGAAAAGCGGCAACGGGATCCCGTTGCCGCTTTGCTTTTGTTTGGCGGGGCGAATTTGGCTCAGCGCATGGTCGCGAGCTGCAGGGCGATCTGCTTGGAGACCTCGGCCGTCATGTCGATGTCGGTGTTCCCACCGCGGGTGCGGACCTGGGTGGAGACCTCGATCGTCTTGGGATCGATCTCCAGCACCCGGACGTAGACGTAGTTCTCGGAGACCCGGCCGGTGACGGTCTGAAGGACGGCGTCGTCGCTGGTGATCTGGCCCAAGCGGCCCAGCACGACCCGGCTGGCAGCCAGTCCTTGCTGCACGCTGCGCTCGTAGCGGTCGGTGATGGTGTCCTTCTTGAAGGGAATGGCTGAGGCTTTGGTCCGGCCGTCGAGAGTTCCGACGCAGCCGGTCAGGACGGTGGCCAGCGTGGTCATCAGCAGGGCAAGGGCGGCAAATCTTTTCATTGGCGCAGATGCAAGCACATGGTCCGGGGCCGTCAAGCCGTAAGCCGTCATCGCCGACCGTCGCAGCGAATCACTTGTCTTGTGCCGGTCGTGGTTCCAATGTCCCGCCGTTTCGACGGACGCGGCTGTTTGCCGGCCGTCGTTTTCCGACCACATGAACGAGCCCGCGATCACGCCCGAACTGGTAGCCGAACACAACCTGACGCCCGAGGAATACCAGAAGGTCCTCGAGATCCTCGGCCGCGAGCCGAGCTTCACCGAGCTGGGCATCTTCTCGGTGATGTGGTCGGAGCACTGCTCCTACAAGAACACCCGCCCGGTCCTGAAGACCTTCCCGACCAAGGGCGACAAGATCCTTGTCGGAGCGGGCGAGGAAAATGCCGGCATCATCGACGTCGGCGACGGATTGGCCATCGCCTTCAAGATCGAGTCGCACAACCATCCGAGCGCGGTGGAGCCCTTCCAGGGCGCGGCCACGGGCGTGGGCGGCATCATCCGCGACATTTTCACGATGGGCGCCCGGCCTGTCGCCGCGTTGAACTCCCTCCGTTTCGGCGAACTCTCCAATCCTGAGGTGCGCCGTCTTTTCTCCGGCGTGGTTTCGGGCATCGCCCACTATGGTAACTGCTTCGGGATTCCGACCATCGCCGGCGAGGTGTATTTCGACAAAAGCTACGAGGGAAACCCCTTGGTCAACGCCTTCGCGCTCGGCGTGCTGCGGCATGACCAGATCACCCGCGGCGCGGCCAAGGGCGTCGGCAACCCGGTCTTCTATGTCGGGCCCGCCACGGGTCGCGACGGTCTGGCCGGTGCGGCGTTCGCCTCGCAGGATTTGACCGAGGAATCGGCCGAGAAGCAGCGCGGGGCGGTGCAGGTGGGCGATCCGTTCATGGAGAAGCTCGTCTGTGAAGCGTGCCTGGAGCTCCTCGCCACCGGTGCGGTCGCCGGCATGCAGGACATGGGCGCGGCGGGGTTGACCTGCTCCACGTGCGAAACCGCCGCCCGCGCCGGCACCGGCATCGAGATCGAATTGGACAAGGTGCCGCAGCGCGCGCCGAACATGACCAGCTACGAGATCATGCTCAGCGAGTCGCAGGAGCGCATGTTGATCGTCGTGCACAAGGGCCGGGAGGCCGAGGTGAAGGCGGTCTTCGAGAAGTGGGACCTGCCCTGGTCCGAGATCGGTGTCGTCACGAACACCGGCCGGATGATCGTGCGCCACGGCGGCAAGGTTGTCGTCGATGTGCCTGCCGCAAAGCTGGCCGACGAAGCCCCGATCTATTTCCGCGAATCCAAGGAAGCCGCCTACATGGTCGGCGTTCGCGCCTTCCGGCTCGACGGCATCGCCGACACGACGGATCCGGTGTCCGACCTCAAAGCCATCCTGTCCAACCACAGCGTCGCCTCGAAGAACTGGGTCTACCGCCAATACGACCACATGGTGCGCGACGGCTCCATCGTCTGCCCCGGCAGCGACGCGGCGGTCATCCGCATCAAGGCCGATTCTGTGCCGGTGCTCCGCGCCGACATGGCCCCCACGCCGAACGTCGAGAAATACATCGCCTTCACCTGCGACTGCAACGGCGGCTACGTCTATCTGGATCCATATGAAGGCGGCAAAGCGGCCATCGCCGAAGCCTGCCGCAACCTGGCTTGCACCGGCGCGGTGCCCGTCGGCTCCACCGACAACCTGAACTTCGGCAACCCGCACCACCCGGAGATCTTCTGGCAGCTGAAGGAATCCGTTCGCGGCCTGTCCGAAGGCTGCCGGATGTTCGACGCTCCCGTGACGGGCGGCAACGTCTCGCTCTACAATCAGCGCGGCGCGCTCGGCGCCGTCGATCCCACGCCCACGGTCGCGGTCGTCGGCATCATCGACGATCCGAAGCACATCACCACCCAGTGGTTCAAGGACGAGGGCGACGTGATCGTCCTCCTTGGTGCGGCGGTCGACACGGTCGATCCGCTCCAGGGCCTTGGCGGGAGCGTCTACTTGAAGTGCGTCCACGGCCAGAAGAACGGTCTGCCACCGCGCGTCGATCTCGCGGCCGCGAAGAAGCTCCACGACATGGTGCTCGGCGTGATCCGCGCCGGATGGGTGAAGGGCGCCCACGATTGCAGCGAGGGGGGCTTCGCCGTCGCTCTCGCGGAAAGCTGCTTCAGCCAGCAGATCGCCAAGAATTCACAACGCTTCATCGGTGCGACGGTGGAATTGCCGCTGGAAGCCGGAGTCCGGACAGACGGCCTTTTGTTCGGTGAGACCCAGAACAGGATCGTCGTGTCCGTTTCCCCCGCGAATGTGGAAAAGGTCATGGCCGAAGCAAAAGCAGCGGGTGTTCCTGCTTTGAAGATCGGCACGGTCGGCGGCGAGACGCTGACGATCAAAGCGGGTTCGACCCACGTTTCCGCCAAGGTCGCGGACCTGCACGACGGCTGGTGGAACAGCATCGCCCGGGCGATGGCGTGAGGGCGTCGGTCTACCGCTTCACCGGCTTCGGTGGCACGTAGTTCTTGTGCCACTTGAAGCGGGCCACGAGGCGATCCAGCCGCGTGCTCTCCACGTGGCCGTCGATGCAGGCAAGATTGATGGCGGCCGATTCGATCGTCGCCCCGCCTCCGTGGCGTGCGATCATGCAGCGACCGATGCCTCCCTGTTTCAGGGTGCCGGTGGAAAGGTTCCGGGGAAAGGGATCGGCGGCCTGCGCCCAGAGATCCGGCCAGATCGAGTCCATGAACAACGGCGTGTTGACTGGATTGGCGATCTGGGTTTCCAGCTCGAAATAGCCGGCCCGATCCGGTGGCCGCCGGGAGGCGCCTTGGTAGGAATACATCCACCCGTTGATGGCGTAGCCGCCGGTTTAGCGGGCGGGACCGGATCCCCAGGTCCAGGCCGTCCGAGCATCCCCCGCCGTCGCCCCGTTGGGTTTTCCCGATGGTTCCATCGCGGAAGGGCAGAGACGCACCGCTTCCACCTTCGCGTAGTATTGGATCAGCGTCTCCATCCAGAGGGTGTCCACTCCGCGGTAGAAGATTCCCCTGCCTCCGTGGTCGCCGTGGTCCATGCGGGCGGCGATGGCGAGCTGGCGGAGATTGCTGGAACACTGGATCTGTTTCGCCCTCGACTGGGAGCGCGCCAGAGCCGGCAGAAGCAATGCCGCCAGGACGGCGGTGATGGCGACGACCACGGGAAGTTCAACCAGGGAAAACCCGTGGCCCGCTCCCGTTCGCGGCGGGCGGCTCCGTCGGAGGGTCGTGACTGACGACATCTCCGCATTGTTGGTTGCGCTCATCCACTGCGGGGGACGGTCGAGTGGCCGCACAGAGGGTGGGCGTGTGACGGCACCGTCATTTTCATGCGTGGAGGCGTGTTTTCTGGTGACGGGAGGAAGTTGTTTTGCTTAATTCTGCCCCTTTCCCGGTGGCTGGTTCATCGGGACACACCGTTGTTGGAAACGTTGTTCGTCGATACATGAAGCATTTGTTGAGTCTGGAGACCATGCCCGGGGAGGGGATGGAGTGGGTGCTGGAAAACGCCGCCGCTTTCAAGGCCGCTCGTGGTCAAGACACGAAGCCACTGGCGGGCCAAACCTGGGCGATGATCTTCGCCAAGTCTTCGACGCGCACCCGGGTGAGTTTCGAGGTCGGCATCCACGAACTCGGTGGCAGACCCCTCTTCCTCAACGCCAGCGACATCCAGCTCGGTCGCGGTGAACCGATCAAGGACACCGCGCGGGTTCTGGGGCGGATGGTCCACGGCGCGGTGATCCGGACCTTCGCCCAGGTCGACGTCGACGAGTTCGCCGAGTTTTCCAAGGTTCCCACCGTCAATGCTCTGACGGACGAAGAGCATCCCTGCCAGATCCTGACGGACATTTTCAGCTTCCAGGAGCGGCGCGGCTCCATCCGGGGCAAGGTCGTCACGTTCGTCGGGGACGGCGCGTGCAACGTGCCTGTCTCTTGGATCTGGGCCGCGTCCAAGCTGGACTTCGAGCTGCGGATCGCCGCGCCGAAGGCCTACCAACCGGCGGCTGAACTGGTGCAACGGGCGGGAGGCAAGATCGTCTGCACCGAGGACGTGCAGGCCGCCGCCGCCGGGGCTGACCTGCTCTACACCGATGTCTTCGTCTCGATGGGCAAGGAGGCGGAATCGGCCGATCGCCTGGAGGCGCTGGCCCCGTATCAGATCAATTCCGCTCTCGTGAAACGGGCGAAACCCGATGCGCTGGTCATGCATTGCCTGCCCGCTTATCGCGGCAAGGAGATCAGCGAGGAAGTGCTGGAAGCCCACGCCGACACCATCTTCACCGAGGCCGAAAACCGGCTGCACACGCAGAAGGCGATCCTCGCCTGGATGGTGGGTTGATCTCCCAGTGGCCCGGACTCATTCCAGGTATTCGTTGGAGCGCTGGTAGCGTTGGGATCCCTCGGGTCGGCGAAGTGGAATGTCTCCGAATTGTTGCTGAATAGGAGGGTTGATCGGAACCGTCTGCCCCTTAGCTTTCCGATATGCCGTTCAACCGTCGTTCCTTCCTGCGCCGCTCCGGACTCTTGGCTATCGGGGCCGTGGCGGCTCCGGCCGTCGTGCGCTCCGCTGAGGATGTCGCCTTCAAGCCAGGCGACAAGCCTCGGCGCATCATCCATCTGGTGGCCGACGGGATGAGCATGGCCACCCTGACGTGCGCCGACCATCTGTCCCATCTGGAGCGGCAACGTGGGCTCTCTTGGATCGATCTTTACCGGAGACCGGAAGCGGCCACCGGCCTGATGGACGTCCGGTCTTTGAATTCGTTGGTCACCGATTCGTCCGCGTCCTCGTCCGCCTGGGGTTCGGGGTCCCGCATCGTCAACGGCGCGGTCAACCTGCTGCCCGACGGCCGCGATCTCACGACGCTCTACCAGCTCTTCGGCGACGCGGGCTGGAAGCGGGGCCTCGTGACCACCACGGAGATCACCCACGCCACGCCCTCCGGCTTCGCGATCAACATGAAAAGCCGCAACAGCGGCGACAAGATCGCCGAACAGCATCTGGAGCGCGGCCTGGACGTGCTGCTGGGTGGCGGAACGAAGTATTTCAGCGCGAAGCGCCGCAAGGACCAGCGCGATCTCCAGGGTGATTTTGCCAAAAAAGGCTACGCGGTGATGACGGACAAGGCGGCCCTCGCGGCGGCACCGTCCGACAAATCGTGGCTCGGAACTTTCAGCGACAGCCATCTGCCGTTCACCATCGATCAGATCAACATCGAGCGGCTGAAGGAAAAGGTGCCGACCCTTCCCGAAATGACCCGGGCCGCGCTCGGACGGCTGGAGCGGGAGGACCGTTTCATTCTCCAGGTGGAGGGAGGCCGCGTGGACCAGGCCGCCCATCTGAACGACGCCCCGGCCGCGTTCCGGGACCTCGTCGTCTTCGACGAGGCGCTGGATGCCTGTCTCGACTTCCAGAAGCGGCATCCTGATACGCTGCTCGTCGTGACGACCGACCACGCCACCGGCAATCCGGGACTCAACGGCGCCGGCGGCGGCTACAGCCTCTCGGTGCCGCTGTTCCATAATCTGGCCAAGGTGCGTGGATCGCAGGAGCTGATGCTCCGACGCATCCAGAGCCTCGGAGAGATCGGCGACGAGGACTTCGACTATTTGGAAGGCAACGAGAAGAAGCCCGAGCTGGTGGAGTCGGACCGGATCGCGGACATCATCTTCGAGATTTCCGGCTATCGCCCGTCCAAGGTCCGCACGGAACGCCTGCGCCGGTTCCTTGCTGGCAAGGGCGACGCGCTCTACGACCTGACCAACAGCGGCACGTTCCAGCTTGCGCAGATGATGGCGAACTACGTCGGAGTTGGCTGGACGTCGCTCAACCACACCTCCGACTACGTGCCCATTGTCGCGGTCGGGCCTGGTGCGGAGCGCTTCCGGGGTTTCATCCAGAACGTGGACGTCTTCCGCCACTACACCCAGCTCGCCGGCATCGACTTCAAGAATCCCGAGCTTCCGTTGATGGCCGAGACGGGTCCGAGCGCGGAACAGGCCGAGCGGCTCCGCGGTCGGGCCTGATCCGGAACGCGGCGGTTGAAACGTCGGCTTGGCCATGTTCCATTCATCGAACTAGCCATGTCGCTGCCAGCCGCCATCCGCAGTCTGTCCTTGCTCGTCCTGTGCTGCGGGCTTTCCCAAGGCACGTCCGCTGGGACCACCCTGCGGCAGGAGATCGAGCAGGAGTATCGGACGTCGCGCCGTGACTGGCAGTCGAACACCACCAACTTCGCGGCCTTGCTGCGTTTCGGCGAAAAGGCCTTTGTCTGGGCGGACACGGTCCAGACTTCCAGCGAGCGGGAGGCCGTCTCCGAGGAATCGGTCTCGGCCATGAAACTCGCGGTGCGCGACCACCCCAAGTCCGCCGCCGCCCGCTACTACCTCGCGATGAACCTGGGCGAGCTCGCCCGCACCCGCACGTTCGGTGCGCTGGGTCTGGTCCGGGAGATGGAGGTCGAATTCAAGGCCGCCATCGCCCTGGATCCGACGGTCGACCACTACGGGCCGGATCGGAATCTTGGTCAGCTCTACCACTTCGCGCCCGGTTGGCCCGCCAGTCTCGGCGACGACAAGCTCGCCCGGCGGCACTTGGAGACCGCCGTCCAGCGCGAGCCCGATTTTCCCGCGAATCGGCTTTCGTTGATCGAGCTGCTCCTGGACCGCCGCGACGCGACGGAGGCCCGCAAGCAGCTGGACGCGTTGGATGCGCTCTGGGACACCGCGCGAAAACGCCTGTCTGCCCGGGAATGGGAGGACGACTGGGCCGAATGGACCGAGCTGCGCGACAAGCACCGAAAACATCTGACGAAACTCACCGGTGCCCCCGTGCCGCCCAAGCTCCGGAAGTAACCGGCAGCCTCTGTTTCCTCCTGTTGATCGGATCCGCCGGTGGTCTAGTCTGCGCGAGTGCCGACGTTCTACGACACCCACGCCCATCTCGACTTTCCCGACTTCGCCGACGATCTCCCCGAGATCGTGGACCGCGCCCGAACTGCGGGTATTTCCCGCATCGTCTCGATCGGAACCGACCTGGAAAGCAGCCGCAACGCCGTGGAATTGGCCGAGCGTTTCGAGTCTGTTTTCGCCGCCGTCGGTTGGCACCCGGGCCATGCGCTGGAGGCTCCGGACGACGTCCGCCAGGAACTGCGGGAGATGGTGAAACATCCCCGGGTCGTCGCCATCGGCGAAACCGGTCTCGACTACTACCGGCTGCCGAGCGCGAAAGGTGGTTCAATCGAGGATGACGCCCGCTACAAAGCCAAGCAGGCGGTCGTCTTTCGGCAACAGCTCGAAGTGGCGGCCGAAGCCGGTCTGAACTGCGTGGTCCACCAGCGCGGCGACTGCTTCGAGGATACGATGGCGATTCTGGCACCCTTCGCGGATCGCGTGCGGACCGTCTTCCACTGCTTCGTCGGGACGCCCGACCAGATGCGGCGTGTGCTGGAACTGGGCTCATTGGTCAGCTTCACCGGAATCGTCACCTTCAAGAACGCCAACGAAGTCCGCGAGACCTTGGCCGCGACGCCGCTCGACCGGTTGATGCTGGAGACCGATTGCCCGTTCCTCGCGCCGATGCCCTAT
>JBBQXJ010000104.1:0-14236 GCA_038209745.1 Verrucomicrobiota bacterium | reverse complement strand
CGTCCGCGCACCCCTTTTTGCACGATCACGGTGTCCACCCCCTTGGCCTCCATTTGTTCCTGCACCGGCTGGCCCGAGTAGGCGCAGTCGCCGAACACCACCACGTCGCCCGCCTGCACCAACCCGTCGATCGCCTGGCTGTCATGGACGCTGGCGCTCGTCACGACGGCCGATTGGATGAGCTTGGTCTGGATGTTGACCTTGATGTGGTCCTTGTAGCCGTAGAAGGTCTGCGCGTTTTTCTGGGTCCAGCGGGCGTCCACGTCCTTGTGGGCGCGTTTTTTGGCGCTCCAGTCCGCCGGGGTTTGGCCGCTCTTGACCAGGGCGCTTTCCTCGCGCGTGTTCCGTTGCCGGGGCACTTCGACGAAGCTCGCGTCGACGATCACCCCTTCCTTGGGCAGGAGTCCCTGGCCGGCCAGATAGGAGCTGAAAACCTCGAACAGGGACGCAAACGCCCCGGCCTTCTGCAGGGCTTCGCGGAACTCGCGCACCGTGTTCTGGTCGGGGACGGGATCGGCCAGGTTCAGGCCCAGGAAACGCTGGAAGGAAAGGCGGTCCAGAATCTGAAACTGCGTGGCCTCGTCGGAGAGTTGATCCAGCCGTTGGAGGACCAGAATCCTGCACAGGAACAGGCGCGGATAGGCCGGCCGACCGCCCGGACCTTTGGGGGTGGTCACCGGGAAGACCCGGTCCAGCACGGGTTGGAAAATCTGCCAGTCGATCACCGCGTTGAGCCGTTCCAACGGATCGCGCTGCCGGGAAATTTGCGCCAGCCGCTCGGTCAGGGAGAAGAAGGAAAGCTCAGAGGGACGAATGGTTTCGGACACGCGTTCTTGGACGAAAATCCCGCCCTGCTTGCTCAATTTCAACGACTGTTTCTTTTCTGGAAAATCGAGTTTCTGGAAGTCCCTTTTCTCTTTTTTCGGACAGGCCCTGACCCACAAACCTGCTCCCCCCTACGAAACCCGGCTGGAAAACGAACACGGCGTAACGAACGAGGCGGAGGACGCGCGGCGGCCACTGCGGACGGAGCAACTGGAAACGAGCGCGCACCCGGCCGACCGCGAACCGTCGTCGCTGCGCCTGGGCGCGCGGCGGGCCACACAACGCTCCGTGAAGTCCCTCCGCTGGCTGCGCCAAGCCCTGCGCGGCCACCTCTCCGAAGCCATCGCCGTGCCCCGCCTCGCCTCCCTCTACAGCTCGTCATGACACCCGCCTTCGGACGCAGATTGCGCCCCCATGCTCCGGGAACAGACCGACTGCGGGACGCTGGACCATCTGGTCTTCGGAGTAAGCGTGGGGTACCTACAATCTAAACCGGGCGAAGATTTCGCCGTAGGGGCTTTGATTCTCCCAAGTCGGAAAGCAGTTTTCGCACTGCCAGTTCCTTTGCCTTCGCTTCGACTTCCACGGTCAGCGGCCAGTCGAGCCAATCGTCGGGATAATCGGCGGCGTCAATGTAATCGTGGTGCCGCTCCGGCTTTGGACCGTCCCAACCTTCCAGCGGACTGGAGATGTGGAACAGCGGCTCACGATCCCAGGTCGCCCGGGCGCGCTGGGTGGCTTCGGCCACACTCAATCCATCCGGCAGACAGCGATGATGATGCACGTCGTACACCAGCGGCACCCCGGTGTCCGCACACACCGGCAGCAAGTCCGACGGGGTGTAGACCTTGTCGTCGTTTTCCAGCGTCAGCCGAGTGCGCACCGGCATGGGCAACTGCTCGATGCTCGCCCGCAACGCCCGCAGCGCGGTGGTCTTGTCGCCATACGCCCCGCCGCCGTGGAGGTTGATGGTGTCCGCGCCCACCCACTCCGCCACCTCGGCCTGATAATCCAATTCCGCCCGCGAGTTCGCGAGCGTCTTTGGATTCGGCGAATTGAGCACCACGAACTGGTCCGGATGGAACGAAAGCCGCAGGTCCAGTTTCCGGGCCAGGATCCCGCATTCCAGGAGACGCCCGACGATCGCCTCGCCCCCCGGCAATTCTCCCGTCTCATAGCCGGCGTCCGGATGCGTTTTTATCGGCAAAATCTGGCTGCTGATCCGGAACGCGCCGATCCCGTTCGCCGAACAAAACTCCAGCGCGGCCATGAGCGCCTCGGCGTTTTGCCGGCACAGCTCCGCGAGGCGGGCCAACCGCTCCCGCTTTCCGAGGCGCAACATCGCCGTGGCCGTGGTCGTGCGGAACTTGATCGGCTCGTTCGCAAACATGCAGCACAACCCCAGTCGCAGCGCCGGTCGTGTTCCCACTGCCTTTGCAGCCTCGGTGGTGGTTTCCTGGTTTCGCTTCCTCATGCGGATCATTTATTTTCCTCCTCCGGTTCGCAGCATCACTTCATTGCGCCGCCAAAAAGAGGGCGTCCACGGCGGATCAAAATAGCCATACACTGGGGGCGACATAACTCCCAACTGCTCCGCCGCCATCCATGATTTCAACTTGGCCAGCGATTCCGCGTCTTTCTCGGCATTGCGCCCGCCGCTGTAGCGCAGCACCGCGAACTGCCCCGCCGCCAATTCCCTCACCGTCACCGAGCCATCGGCCGGCTTGGGGACTTCGCCAGACTTCATCTTGGCCGGCAGCACAAACGCCATCGTCGGGTTGGTTTCGCTGCCGGACATGAACACCGGGGTGGTCATGGCGATCTTTTGCTTGGACTCGTTCCCGCCCGTGATGAACCGGAACAACCGCCTGAAACTCCCGTCATCTCCGCTACGGCTGCCGGCCATGGGCGTTTCCACGACGGTCAATGCCGGATAGTCCCGCACCTGAAACTTCCCGTCCGACCGCACGACCTGGTACGGGGCGGACTCGTAACCTGCCCGCGTGGCCTGGCACCCGGCCACCAGCAAGCCAACCCCGACTCCACAAATCAAAATTCGGATCCACATCAGCTTGATAGAAGCTCCTTTTTCCCCGAAAGCAAAAACGGAGGCAGCGGGTCGGGCGTCCGGCGGAGGTTTTGAATTCTTGTGCGGTCTTTCATGAACCAGGACTTTGAACTCCCGTGCACCGAGGGTGGCAGGCGCAACGTCCAGTGGGGCCCAATCCGCTGGCATCTTGTCTGCGAACTCATTCACCCGGACATATCGGTTGGGACGAAGTCGAAGCAGCTTGGCAATGTCATGGTCGAGGACTGCGGGAGTCCCTGAGCCGGAACGATGCAGGGGCAGGTGGGGAGCGCGCCCGCCCCGAGCGCATTGAACAACGCCCTCGCGGTCCACTGGGGGCGCCGAAAAACCTACCGGCCGGCCCGTCTGGACGCCCCGCAAGACGCCCTCGGCGCTCAGCGTCGGGCGCACACGCCTCTTGCCACCGCACTCCAACCCATCCCGCCGCCGCTCGCGGTCACTTCGCAATGATTGGGGCGAAATAACCGGCGATTAACATCGCTATGCGACCAGCGCCCTCTGAGGCTAGATCATGAGCAATAGCCTCCAGCAGCACGGGATGAAGGAAATCTACAAGCAACTCCGTTTGCGGATGAAGAACAGTGGCTTGGCAACGATCAAGGTCTTGGTCACCCGCCGGTCTGGAAAATTCCAATACGACTTTACCGGTTCACCGGAAGAAGTGGCAAAGGCTCAGCAGATCGTGGCGGCTTGGGCCTGATCTATTCTGGCGGGCAAATCCCAAGACCCGACTCTTAATATCCGCGCCGGAGAGAAACTTCGTTTCCTCCGGCGCACTGTTGAAGAGAACCGGCGCACCTTGGCCTCGGTGCGGTTGAACACTTGTCCCAGCGGTCAAGGCCGGCTCACGCCAATGAGCGGCGCAGCACCCGCACACGCTCACGGCCCTCGCGGCCGGGAAAGGCCACATCCGGCAAATAGTCCGCCACGATCTCGTAGCTGTCCGCAAAGAGTTCCGTCAGATCCTCCAGGCTGAAAGGGAACGGAGGTCCTTCCTCTCCCGGATCGAGATCCGGATTGATGAACCATACTCCGATCAGCAAGCCGCCTCGCCGCAGAGCCAAGTCGATCCCGCGTCGGTAGTCTGCCCGGAGCGCGGGAGGCAGGGCGCTCATACAGGTGTGCTCCAGCACCAGGTCGAACGCGCCATGCAGTTCCACTGGGAGGTCGAACAAGTTTCCGGTCACGAAGCGCTCGGCCAGATGCGGATAAAGCGAGCGCGCCTCAGCAATTCCCGTGGGCGCGAGATCCAGCCCCGTCGCGTCCAACCCGTGCCGAGCCGCCAGAGCCACCTCATGCCCACGGCCGCACCCCGGCACGAGCGCACGCCCGCGCACCGGATTACGTTCCAGATACTGCGTCATTGGCAGCGAAGGGATCCCTTTGTCCCAGAACGCTTCGCCCTTTTGATAGCACTCGTCCCAATTCATATCGTTCAGTCTCGGCTTCCGGATGCCGTATCGCCGGTTTGTTCCTACCCGGATATCTCCGAATCGCGTGAGCCAAGCAAACATCTTGCGGATTTTCTGTTTGGGCGGCCACTCCACGTCGGCCAGTTTCTGGGGCAACTGTTTCAGGTCCACCGGGCAGATGAGCGACCGGTCCATCTCTGGAGGTGAACCTTGCAGAAATTCTAGATCATCCGGTCCACCGATGATCCGCCCAAACACTTCGGAATCGGTTGGCGTGCACCTCAAAAGTTGAGCCATGCCTTGCGGAGCGAAAGAAGAGGACGACGGATCATGGCTCAAAATTCCCCGGCGTAGGCGATCTGAAGCGGACCCAGTCGCGGGATTTATAGAGGTTCTTGAAGACGGCCATTCCGATTCTGAACGGCTCGTAGCGGCCGAAATACGGGGCGTCAAAAACTCATGTAAAGGCTCGGCCCCAGACGCGGTCGTCAGCGAGTCCGATCCGCCAAGATTCTACACCCGGAGCAGCGGCGCTGAAGAGGGTGGTCTCGATTTCGCCGGTGTCGTTGTATTGGCGGCCGGAAACTCTGACGCGCCAGCCTTGGGGGCGACTTCTAGGGCCAGCCCGGTGGAGACCGCGCGAAACAAGGACTCATCATGGGTGAAGCCAGCATCGCCGCAGGCCACCCGATACTCGCCGATCGACACATTGATCGCTCCGAGGCAGGCGAAGCGCAGTTCGCGATCGATCATGTCGATCAGGCGCATGTCGTTCTGCATGCGGATGCGACAGGTGAGAATATTCTCGCTGCCGATTTGGTAGGCGATCGAGGCCAAGCCCTCGCGATCCCGGTTCAGACCGTTGAAATCGATCTCGTAGCACGGAGCGATCGCGGCGTGGAGGAAGGACACATCCGCTTGGAGGAAGCCCCGCGACGGAAGGTATTCCCATCGTCATGCTGGCCAGCGGGATCCGGACGGTCCGACGAGATGGACGTTTCGTCATGATTGAAGGGTGCATCGATTTTTCCGCCGCCGGCTTAAGTTTCACCCGCGAATCCTTGGGCGATCCGATCGCGGGGGCGAAAAACTCCGATGCCTATTCCGGGGAAACTCAGTCAACCCAGCAGTCCACCCAGCACCCCGGCTTCCGCCATGCGGAAGCGTCGCCTCACCGCCAAGAATCCGTCCAGCAGCTCCGCCGGCGCACCCGCCTGCGGGAACACCATTTCCAAGCTGCTCGCGGTCACGCGAACCTTTGCATCGACGTCCGGCACGGTCAGCTCGCATTCCCGGCAGTCAGACGGGTAGTCCACTCGGAGGCTGTCGGCTTCCCCGAGAGACTCGACCGCGTCGACGATGCTTTCGATGTCCACTGCCCGGGCGAACGTGAACACGAGATCCGTGAACATTCCCGCAAAGGTCTGGTCGCAGGCCGCACGGCGCAGGAAGTCTCCGCCGGTCTTCGGATGCAGACTTCGGATCAAGGTCCAGTCCGACGGATCGTCCTCGGCCAAAGAGTAGGAGAGTTCGAGCACGAAGTCCGTCGCGGTGAGAACGGCGGCGGGACTTCCGACGGAAAGGGTGATCGCCCTGCGCTTATAGCCGAACGCGGCGCGCACATCCTGGAAGACACGCTCGGCTTCGGCAGCCAGCTCGTCCGCGACGAGGCGGGCGAGGAAGGCGCTCGTCGCGGCATTGACGGCATCCGGCACGGTGTGGCGCGATTTGTCAAAAGCAGCCAGCCGTTTTACCGGACCTCGCGTGGTCGACCGGAAACTGAGACCTTGAACGACCTCTTCAGACGACGACGCGGGCATGATTGAACACGGGGGCGACTTGAGGCGAAGAATCCCTGAGACCGGGTGTCATTCGTTGAAGAGCGAGGCTTGGCGGAGGGTCTCGCCCAGGAGCTTCTCCTCTTCCGGCAGGATGTGCCCGGTCGACGCGACCTTGAGGTAGGGCTGCGCCTTTTTTGTCTGCCCATTCGCAGCCAAGACGGCCCCGTAATAGACGGCGATCGAAGGATGGGCCGCATACTGGGGCGGGATCCGTTCGAAAACGTCGAGCGCCTCGGCCGCCTTGCCTTTCAATAACAGGGCGTAGCCATAGGTCGCGAGAATCGCCGGATCCTGTGGACGTTCCGTCCATGCTTGCCGGGCCAGCTTGAAACCCGTGTCCACGTCCTCCTTCAACAGCAGGGACAAGGCGGCGACATTGTTGCGAACCATCGCGTCTTCCGGATCCACGGCCAACAGTCTGCGGGAGACGTCCAGCATCTTGTGCGTGTCCGGAATTCGAGAGTAATGGTCGAAAAGAACGCCCAATGCCCATTTCCGGTCCGTCGGTGATTCGGCGGAGAGTTGAAGGATCTCCATGCCCTTGTCGCCCCAGCCGGCCTCCGCCGCAGTCTGCCAGAGCGCCCTGCGGCCCCGGGGAGTGGTGCGCCCCTTCTCGACGGCCTGCTGCCAAGTCGCGTCACACTCATTGGTCAGGCCCATGCTGGACTGGACCCGGGCCAGGAGCGTGAGCCGCAGATAATCGTCCGCCTCCCAGCTTTCGGACTTCAGCCAATTTGCGCACTCGGCTCCTTGACGCGCGGCCAGATAAGCCTCGAGTCGGGCGGCCCGGAGCACCGGATGGGTCACAAGGTTTGTTGGTTGGCCCTTCAGCCACTGGACCGAGTCGGATCCAAAACCGCGAGAGCTCATCCACTTTGCGACCGCCAAAACTTTGACCACGTTCGTCCCGGCGGTTGCCTGCACCGTCGCCAGCTGGGCCGAAAGCCGCGGCGAATCTTCGAGCCGCAGCAGGTCCAGGAATCGGAGCCGATCATTCAGATCGGCTCCGGGATCTTGCAACGCCGCTTCGAGCCGCTGGCGGGCGATCCTCAGGTCCTTGCGCTGAAGCGCATCCATCCCAAGCACGCGATTGGCTTCAAGGACGAAACTTGGCTCGGTCGAAACTTTTTCAATCTGGGAACGGGCCACGGCGACTTCCACGGCGTTGGTGCCGGCGAGTTTCAATTTGGCCAGCATGAATCGATTGGTGGCATTGCCGGGGTCGAGACTGACCGCTTCGGCTGCAGCCTTGGTGGCCCCCGCCAGATCCCCTGCCGCAGCCGAAATCGTGGCGATCAAAGCCTGTACCGAAGCGGTTTCGCTGCTCGACTTGTCGATCCCCTTCAACGCCTCGGCCGCCTCGGGCAGATTCCCCTGCTTCAAAGCGGTCTGAGCCCAGGCGATGCGGTGCCGAAGGTAGCCGGGTTCGTGCTCGGCGACCGAGCGTCGCCATTGGATCGCCAGCGAGGGCTCCAGCGTCTCGGCGTAGCCGGCCAACTTCTCGTAGGGCTCAATGTCCCCCGGGTTGATCTGCATCGCTTGGCGCAGGCTGAACTCGACGCCATCCCAATTGCTCGTCGCCGCGGAGGCGGCCGCATATTCGAGGAGGTGCTGGTAGCGCCACACCCGGTAACGATCAAGGCCCCACGTCGCAGCGATGATCAAAACCAGAAGAAGTAGGCACCAAATGAAGCGCCGCCGCCACACGACGGTGGAGGACACGGGGACAAAGGGGGTCGTCACAGCCATTGACAGGGTTGTCGGCAGAACATGATTCAAAGTCAAATCCCGTCCGTCTCGACATGGTTCACGGAAGGTCCACTCAGCGGCCAGCCGGTGCTTGCTTTCCATTTGGTGCCCTAGCAAGGTGCCCGCCTGTTTTTAGGCCCGGCCCGCTTCGCAAGGCGGGACTAATGGGCTATCTGTCGTCGCAATGAACATCGAAAACGAACTGGATCTGGAGTCACTGTTCCAGCCCTCTTGGGCCAAACAGCCGGCCGACTCGAATCAATATTCCCGCTTCACCGGCAATGAAGGTGCCGAGCGCGGTGGTGACCGGCCATTGCGCCGGGGCTCCCGCCCCGGCGGTGATCGTGGTGCCCGTCCGCCCCGGGAAGGCGGATTCCGCCCACAAGGACAAGGACAAGGGCAAGGTCAGGGGACCGGAGGCCCGCGTCCGGGTGGCGACCGCGGTCCCCGCCGCGATGACGGCAATCGCGGCCCCGGTGGACCCCGCCCCGATTTCCGGGGAGGCCCGCGGAGCGACGAGCGCCGTCCGGAACCGCCCCCGGCGCTCGAGCTGAACTTCACCATCATCCCCGAAGAGAAGGGCGTTGATTCGCTTGCTCGGCAGATCAAGCTGACCGGCCGCGCGTATCCCCTCTTCGAGATCGCCCAGCTGATCGTCCAGAAGCCGGAGCGTTATCAGATCAAGATCGAGTCCCGGAAGAACGCAGAAGGCGTCGCCGCCCAGCCGCTCTTCACCTGTGCGCTCGACGACACTCTGTGGCTCACCGAGCAGGAAGTTGTCGGCCACATCCTCCAGAACCATTTCTCGACCTTCTACCAGGCGGAAAAAACTCCATGCGACCCTCCCAAGGGCGTCTACACCTTCGTCGCCCAGTGTGGGTTGAGCGGCGAGATCCTCGGTCCGCCCAACTATCACGACTACCAGAACCAGCTCCGTCGTCTCCACCAGAGTCGTTTCGAGCGCATGCCTTTCGAGGCCTTCAAGGCACGGGTCAAAATCGTGAAGGACGAGGCGGTCGTGAAGAAGTGGATCGAGGACCAGAGCTTCAAGACCGAATACGTCGCCCTGAATCTCCCTGAGCCGCTTCGGCTCACGAAAATGGAGGACGTGGAGAAGCATTTCCGTGAAGTCCATCTTCCCAACATCGTCAAGCGAACCGAATCGCTCACGCTCTCAGGACCGGCCAGCCGCAATGTCCGACAACCCGCCCTGATGCGGAACCTCCGCCATCTTTGGGAAGAGCAGCGCCGCTTCCCCCTGGGAGTCGTCAACATCCTTAGTTCCCAACTCGCGTCGAGGGGCCTCCAGTTCTTCAAGGTCAACAAGACCTTCACCCACGTCAGCGTTGCTCGGCCGCACTTCCTCGATTTGGCGGCCCACCCGGTTTCCAACGGCATCCGCAAGATCGTGGAATTCATCAACGCCACGCCAAAGTGCGCCCGGAAACAGCTTCTCGAAGGGTTGGCTCCGTCCCCTGCGGCTCCGACTCCCGCTGCCGCACCCTCCGCCTCAACTCCCGTTCAGACGGAAGAGGGCGCTGCAAGCCCTGGAACGGCCGCTTCTGCGGAAGTCCCGGCCGAGGCGACCGAGCCCGGGCCCACGTCCGAACAGAGGACTCTTATCGGAGACCTCCATTGGCTCATCCATCAAGGCCATGTGATCGAGTTCCACAACGGCGTCCTCGAAACGGCCAAGAAGCCGATTCTGAAACCCCTGCAGCAGTCAAAGAAGGAAAGGCCGGCCAAGGCACCTGTAGCCACCGCTTCTGCGGAACATGCAGCCCCCGAGACGGCTCCCCTCAAGGAACCGGTTTCGGCCGGATCCCCCGCTGCTGAACCACCCGCAGCCGAGACGCCCGCTGCTTCGTCTTCCGCGCCGACTCCGGAAGCGCCGGAAACAGCCAACGAGCCGAAGGCGGAAGCGCCGAATCCAAGCTAGGGTTGTCTTCGAGACTCGATACGGAAATTGAAAAGCCGGCTTCGAACGAAGCCGGCTTTTTTATTGGAACGTCCGCTGTTCGACGGGTCGTTCCGGTCGTTCCGGTCACTTCATCGGGACAAATTGGACACACACCGGCGACCCGATGTTGAGCACCTGGCCGGTGGGAGTCAGATGCGCAGACTCTGGATCAACCGTGAAGATCACGACCGAGTCGGAGTCTTGGTTGGCCGCCCAAAGAAACTTTCCCGTGGGATCCAGGGCAAAGTTCCGCGGTGTCTTTCCCCCGGTGCTCACGTTTTCCACCAGCTCGAGTTTTCCGTCCGAGGCCGCCCGGAATAGAGCGATCGAATCATGGCCTCGGTTCGAGCCGTAGACGAATCGACCGTTCGGATGCACCGCGACTTCGGCGGTGCTGGAGTCTCCTGAAAACCCCGGCGGAAGTGTCGACTTCGAATCGAGCGGTGCCAAAGATCCCGGGGCCGCGTCCCAAGCGAAACTCGCCAGCGTGGACCGCATTTCGCTGATCACGAAGATCCGTCTTCCATCCGGGGAGAAGACCAGGTGCCTGGGTCCCGATCCCGGCGGCATCGCAACCTCCCCCTGCAGTTTCAATGACGCGCCTTTCGCCTCGAACCGATAAATGGAGATCCGATCCGTCCCGAGATCCGCAACCAACGCGAATTTTCCGTCCGGCGAGAGATTGATCGAATGAGCGTGCGGCCCGCTTTGCCGATCCTTGTTCGGACCCGAACCGGTGTGCTGCACGAAGGCCGTGCGGGGCGAAAGCGATCCATCGGCCCTCAACGGCAGACCCGCCACGCTGCCGCCTCCATAGTTCGCCACCAAAACCGCCGTTCCCGTCCGGTCCGTGACCAGGTGGCACGGCCCACCGCCTCCGGTGGATTGCTGGTTCATTGCGGTCAGCATCCCGGAGTCTTGGTCGATGGCGAACGCGGAGACATAGCCCCCGGGGCGCCCTTCCCACTGGTCGGTTTCATTGGCGGCGTAGAGATGATGTCCGTCGGGATGAACGGACAGAAAAGTCGGATTGACCGACTTCGCCGCCAATTGCGGCACCCCGGCTTTCCCCGTGTCCGTGTCGAAGCGCACCACATGGATGCCCGCGCTTTTCGGCCCGGTATAGGTGCCCACATAGACGAGGAATCGTTCAGCCCGGCAAGTGGAGATCCCGCCAAGGGTTGCGGCCAAACCGACGACGGCCATCCAAGAGAGAGGAGACATGGGGAAATCATCGCGCTCGGCGTTGGTCCTGGGAAAGAAGTTTCATCCACGGACAGGGGCCAACAACGCTCTTGGCATCCGGCCTTCACGGCATAGGTTTAAATCCATGAAGCATGCAATATCCGGACTGGCCCTCGCGGCATTCCTTTCGGGAATTGTCGGTTGCGGCGGCGAGTCCACATCCTCCACGCCCCAGTCGTTCAACGCGGCTATTTCCAACAATTCCAGCGGCAACCCCGTTTCTGCCCCCGTCGACTACCTGGGCGCCGTCGCCAAGGGAAAACAAAGCGCGGTCAAGATGATCGACATCTCCCAGATCAAGCCCGCCATCCAGAACTTCCAGATCACCGAGGACCGCTTCCCGGCATCGCTGGACGAGTTGGTCTCAAAGGGCTATCTCCGGCAGATCCCGGCGGCGCCCTACGGCATGAAGCTGCAATACGATCCCAAGACCGGAGCCGTCAGCATGGAGAAAATGTGACCCCCGAATGTCCGGTGCAGAATGCGGGGCGAGGATGACACGTTTTTCGTGGATGTTGCCTCTCGCTCATGTCCGCCACCGGGTCGAACATCCCCGGGAGAACTCCCTCCGATGAAGTCGAAACATCTCAACATACTCCTGGTGGAGGACAACGCCGTCGACGCGCTGTTCATCGAACGTCTGCTCAACGGCAGCCGACTGGCCTCGTTTACCGTCACCCGGACGGAATCGTTGGCCAAGGCCATCGCCCACATCGAGAACGACCCACCGCAGCTGATCCTTCTCGACCTGCAGCTTGTCGATGAACAGGGCCTGTCGACGTTGGAGCGCATCCGCAAAGTGACCGACGATATCCCGGTGATCGTGACGAGCGGGAACGACGACGAGGCCACCGCCGTCCAAGCGGTCAAAACCGGTGCCCAGGACTACCTCGTCAAGGGGCGCCTCGAAAGCGGGCTGCTTGTCCGCGCCGTCCTGCACGCCGCCGAACGCGCCGAAGCCCGGGCCAAGCTTTTGCGCGCCGAGGAGACCTATCGCGGCATCTACGAGAACGCAGTCGTGGGCATCTTCCAGACGACGTCCGACGGCCACTACCTGAGCGCCAACCCCGCTCTGGCCCGCATCTACGGCTACGAGTCCCCCGAAGAGCTGCTGCGGCAGGTCTCCGATATCGGCCGCATGCTCTACCTCCATGAAGAACGCCGCGCCGAGTTCGTGCGCATCATGCAGGAGCACGGGATCGTCAGCTCCTTCGAGTCCCAGATCCGGCGCAAGAACGGAGAGGTCATCTGGATCGCCGAAAACGTGCGCGCCGTCCTCGACAAACAGGGCCGGATCAAGTTCTACGAAGGCACGGTCGAAGACGTGAACGAACGCCACCGGGCCGAGGCCAAGCTGGCCCAGTCCGAAGCCCTCTACCACTCCCTCGTGGACGCCATCGAGCAGGCTATTTTCCGCAAGGATCTGCAGGGACGGTTCACCTTCGGCAACCAGCGCTTCTGTGAGACTCTCGATCGGACTCTGGACGAGATCGTGGGCAAGACCGATGCCGACTTCTTCGCTCCGGAAATGGTGGCCAAATATCAGGCCGACGACCGGGGCGTCACGACCACGGGCAGGATTTTCGAAACGATCGAACAATATCGGCCCCCGACGCAGCCGGGCGTCGTCCGCTACGTCCACGTGTTGAAGACCCCGCTGCGCAATCCGACCGGCGAGATCATCGGCCTCCAGGGTCTTTTCTGGGACATCACGGAGAAGAAGGAAGCCGAGGAGCGCGAGCGCATCGCCACCGAGGCTCTCGCCCGGAGCCGCGAGGAACTCAGCAAGAAGAACGAAGCGATGGAGGAGGATCTCAAGATGGCCAACGAGATCCAGTTGGCCATGCTGCCCCAGACCTTTCCCGTCTTTCCCCCGCACGCCGACCCCGCACATAGCCTGCTTAAATTCCACCGGCACTACACGCCGACCGGCGCCGTGGGTGGAGACTTCTTCAGCATCTTCCCCCTGTCCGACCGCGTAGCGGGCCTCTTCATCTGTGACGTGATGGGTCACGGTGTTCGGGCCGCCCTCGTGACCGCCATGGTCCGCGCGCTGGTCGAAGAGCTCCGCCCCAGCGCGACCGATCCGGCCGCGCTGCTGATCCGGTTGAACGGCGACCTGAGAAACATCCTCAAGCAGACGGGATCCCCCCTGTTCACGACCGCCTTCTACGCCGTGGCTGATTTGGACCGCAACGTCCTCCTGCACTCCAACGCCGGCCACCCCAGTCCGTTCCTGGTCAACCGGGCCGACCACACCGCAGAAAGGCTGCGCAGCACCGACGGCAAGCGTCGTCCCGCCCTCGGCCTTTTCGCGGATGCCGACTACCGGACCTTTGAACAGCCGCTTCGTCCCGGCGACATGCTGTTGGCGTTCACCGACGGGGTCTTCGAGGTCGAAGGACCCGACGAGCAACAGTTCAGCCAGGACATGCTCCTCGACATCGTCCGCAAGAACGCCGCGTCCGGAATCCAAGGCCTGATCGAATCGGTCCTCCGCGAGATTCGCGCGTTCACTGCCCAGGAATCCTTCTCGGATGACATTTGCCTCGTCGGCCTGGAAGTCGCGGAAGACGCAAAATAAAAACCTGCGGCCAATCGCCGTGCCTCGGCGCCCACCCCCTTCTCCGCAGCGTGTCCATTCGGTAATTGTCTGGACAGGTTCGAGTCATGTCCGGGACCTATCCTGGGGCCTATGAGAAGACATGCCAAATCTCAGACGGGACTGGTCCATGGACGACGAGACAAGGGCTGGACCCCGATACCGGTCCAACGTTGGACGGAGGCGGGGTTCGATGCTCCCTCACCTCGACAAAAGGATGCGACCATGAAGGGGTCACGAACAGCGGCTTCCAAACAGATTCGACGCGTCTTGTCGCTCGAACAAAAGGTCCGCCTGCTCGCTCGACGACATCGAGCCGAGCAGCGCCGCCGAATTTCCTCGTCCAACCCGGTCCCGGCACCGGAACAGAAATGTGGTTCCTCGCTGTTTTCAGTGGGTAGAGGGTAGGAGATGGGTCAGCAAGGGGGATGACACCTGAGCAATTGTTTCATGAACTCCTCGGTTTGGGCCGGCAGTGGCGGGTGACGCGCTGCGAGTATGCGCCGAAGGACG
>JBBQXJ010000103.1:0-14259 GCA_038209745.1 Verrucomicrobiota bacterium | reverse complement strand
GGTGCTGTGGAGCGGGTCGAGCCTGTTCGGCGGGAGCACGCCGACGACGGTGATCACGAACGCCGGGCTGTGGGAGATCACGGGGAACAACACGTTCGGCCAGGGGATCGGCGGACCGGCGCTGGAGTTCCACAACCTGGCCAGCGGAACCCTCCGCAAGACCATCGGCAGCGGGACGAGCGCGTTCAACAGCTTCCTCTTCGAGAACCTCGGAAGAATCGAAACGCTCAGCGGCACCTTGACGCTGCCCGCAGGATTCATCAGCGAGTCGGGAACCCTTTTGGTGGGAACCAACGCGCTGTTCCAGACGAGCGACGGCATCACGGTGAACAATGGTCGCGTGGAAGGCGCGGGCAGCATCAAGCTGAAGACCATGACCGGTGGCGTCATTGCGCCGGGCATCGGCCTTAAAGGACGGTTGACCGTTACGGCCGGGCTTCCGTTGGGGCCGGGCGTGACCTTGGCGTTCGACGTGGCGGGGACTTCTGCGGGAACGAACGCTGACCAGATCCAGGTGACCGGCACGGTGAACTTGAACAACGCGATCCTCTCGCTTCCAGGCGTGACCGGGATGGCCATCGGCTCGGAGGTGGTGTTGATCGACAACGACGGAACGGACGCGGTCGTCGGAACGTTCGCGGGCATTCCGAACGGTTCGCTCTTCACTGCGAACGAACAGCTCTACCGGATTTGGTATACGCGAGGCACGGGCAACGACGTGGTTCTGATCCGGGACAGCGGTGGCGTGCTGCTGTCATCGAAGATGTTCGAAACGGGCGAATACCTCTTCCAAGGCCGGGGCACCAACTTCGCAACCTACACGATCTACGCGGCGACAAATCTGGTGGCGCCGGTGACGTGGATGGAGATCGGCTCCTCGGTGGCGGATCCGAGCGGGTTGTTCCAGTTCAAGGACACCAATGCGTTCCGGTATCCGATGCGGTTCTACTATTCGGACGGGCCGTAGCCTGGGGAACGTGCGAACCGTTCGCGCTCCGCGCTACCGCCGGATACGGTCCAAGACCATCCCGAGCATTTCGCGGGCGGGCCGGACCTTCAGCCACCAGGAGACTCCCAGGTAGAGCGCGCCGGAGAGCAGCATCGGCACGAAGACTTCGCCGGCTTTCGACCAGAGCGCGGCGTGGCCAATCTGAGCGGTCCACAGCTTGAGACTGCCCCAACAGACCAGGCCGGCCGCCAGCGCGGCGCCGACCAGAGGCTGGACAGAAGCCCTCAGCTCGGTCCAGGCGAGGGTCTTGAGCTTCTTGCGCAGCGCGAAGGCGAGAAGGCCCACGTTCATCAGCGCCGACATCGTGTTGGCCAGGCCCATGCCGGCCTGTTTCATCGGCCAAATGAGGATCGCGGTCAGGATGAGATTGGCGAGGAGACAGAAGACGCTGATCCGCATCGGCGTGGACACGTCGCCCACGGCGTAGAAGGCGCGGGCGAGGATGTTGACGAGGGAAAAGGCGATCAGGCCGGGTCCGAGGAAGGCGAGGGCGGTGGAGGCGAGCGAGGTGGAATAGGCGTCGAACTGGCCGCGCTCGAAGAGCAGGCGGATCATCGGCTCGGCCAGCACCACGAGGAAGACCGACGCCAGAAGGTTCACGAAGACGAGATGTCCCATGCCTTCGGCGAGCGTCTTGCGGAACTCGGGGAATTTCTTCTCCGCCGCCAAGCCGGAGAGAGTTGGGAGAAGGTAGGTCGCGAGGGAGATGCCGAACAGTCCCTGCGGAAGTTCCATCAGGCGGACGGCGCAGTCGAAGGAGGAGACGAGACCGTCCCCGCGCCACATGGCGAGCAGGTCGTTGACCACGACGTTGATCTGGAACGACGCGACTCCGAGCGTTCCCGGGATCATCTTGACCAGCACCTCGCGGACCGTCGGATCGGTCCAGGGCGCGACCCACGCGGGACGGAACCCTTCCTGCATCAGGGTGGGATATTGGAACAACATCTGGACCAACCCGGCGATGAGGACGCCCCAGGCGAGGCCGAAGATCTGTCGCGGCAGCTCCTTGCCGAACATCGGGACCACCACCCAGACCACGCCGATCAGGACCACGTTCAACGCGACCGATCCGAGCGCCGGGATGAAGAAATGGCCCTTGGCGTTGAGGATTCCGATGAAGACGGCCGCGACGCAGACGAGGAGGACGTAGGGAAACATGATCCGCAGCAGCTGCAGCATCAGGATCTTCGACGGCTTGTCCACCTCGTCCACGACGAACGGAAGGGCGACCGTGATCCCGAGGATGACGATCACCGAAAGCGCGGTGCCGGCGACGATCAGGCCGGAGAGGACGGCGTTGGCCGCGCGCCACATCTCGGCCGGATTTCCCTCCATCTGCTTCTTCTTGAAGATCGGGATGAAGGCGGCGGTCAGGGCGCCTTCTCCGAGGAGACGGCGGAAGAGATTCGGGATCTTGAAGGCCAGGGTGAACGCGTCCGCGACGGCCGACGTGCCCATGAAGCTGGTGTAGACCATGGTCCGCACCATGCCGAGGACGCGGCTGAGGAGCGTGGCGGCGGCCATCGCTCCGGAAGATTTCAACATGTTCGACATCGGCGGCGCGGAGGGTGCGACAGGGCGGGGGAGGAATTCACGCGGAAACCGGCGGACCGCCGCGCTATTTGAGCGGGAGCGTGGGTTCCACCCGAAGCCAGTCCTCCAGCGTGTCCACATCGGACAGCGTTCTCAGGGTGGCGACGGTCAACCCCAGTCCAGCCGCGCGGCCCAGTGTTTCCTTGAGCAGCGTGTCGGTGCTCCAGGGCATGTTCTGGAAGAGCGCGGGCCGGGGCGCCTTCAAGCCGATCAGCCAATAGCCGCCGTCCGTGGCCGGTCCCAGCACCACGTCGGCTGCTTCCAGTGCGCTCCAAGCTGTCTGGATGTCGGTGGGAGTGACCTCGGGGCAGTCGGCACCGATCACGACGAGGCGCTCGGGTGAGCGGGAAAAATGGTTCGTGAAGGTTTGTTCCAAGCGGGCTCCGAGATCGCCGGCGCCTTGGGGCGACGAAGTCCATCCGGATTGCAGCCAGTGAGCGATTTTGGAGCCGGCGGCGTCGGGGGCGAACCGAAGCTCGACATGGGGCAGGGGCGACAGTTTCGCGAGCAGCGCGTCGACCAAACGGCGATAGGCAGCCAAGGCGGACTCGGGGCCGAGATGGGCGGCGAGGCGGGTCTTGACGGTGCCGAGGCGCGGGGCTTTGAGCAGCACGGTGAGCCGGCCCGAAGGCGAGAGCTCGATTCCTGGGATGCCCATGGAGTTCGCCTGCGTGCTTGGATCCACGCTATGGGTTCGCGGTCGCGAGCGCTTTCTTCCAGCGGGCGAGCTGCTTGGCGACTTCCTTGGTTCCGGGAGCACCCGTCAGGGCGCGGCGGGCCATCGCCTTCTTGAGGTCGAAGGTTTCGGTGACGTCCTTGGCGAAGGTTTTGTCCACGCCCTGGAAGTCTTCGAGGCTGAGACGGTCCAAGGGTTTGCCGGACGATTCCGACAGGGCCACGACGGTGCCGACGACATGGTGGGCCTGCCGAAAGGGCATGCCTTTTCGCACGAGGTAGTCGGCGAGATCGGTGGCGAGGAGCAGGGGATCGGCGGCGGCGGCGGCGCAGGGCCCTGGATTGACGGTGGTGTTCCGCAGCATGGCGGCGACGACGCGGACGGTGGCGCGGATAGTGTCGGCGGTGTCGAAGAGCCGTTCCTTGTCCTCCTGGAGATCGCGGTTGTAGGTCATCGGCAGGCCCTTCAGGAGGGTCAGCAGCGCCATGAGATTGCCGAAGATGCGGCCGGTCTTGCCCCGGGTCAGTTCGGCGATGTCCGGGTTCTTCTTCTGCGGCATGAGCGACGAGCCGGTGGTGTAGGCGTCGGCGATCTTGATGAAGTTGAACTCGCTGCTGAACCACAGGATCACGTCCTCGGCCAGGCGGGAGAGATGCACCGCGACCAACGCGGAGGCGGAAGCGAACTCGACCATGAAGTCGCGGTCGCAGATGCCGTCCATCGAGTTCTGCGTGAGGAGGGCGCGGCCCTTGCCGTCGACGAAGCCGAGCCGCTGGGCGACGAATTCGCGGTCCAGCGGGAGGGTGCTGCCGGCGAGCGCGCCGTTGCCCAACGGGCAGACGTTGGTGCGGGCGAAGCTGTCCGCGAAACGGTCGCAGTCGCGGTCGAACATCTCCACGTAGGCGAGCAGGTGGTGCGCGAAATAGACGGGCTGGGCGCGCTGGAGGTGGGTGTAGCCGGGGATGATGATGGAAGCGTGGGCGGCGCCGAGCTCGACGAGGGAGCGCTGGAGATCGCGGAGTTCGTCGATCAGGGCGACGATCTCGTCCCGGACCCACATGCGCATGTCGAGGGCGACCTGGTCGTTGCGGGAGCGGGCGGTGTGGAGCTTGGCGCCGGCGGGGACGCGTTTGGTGAGCTCGGCCTCGATGTTCATGTGGACGTCTTCCAGCTCCTGCTTCCATTCGAAACGGCCGTCGGTGATCTCCTGGCCGATCTGTTCGAGCCCGTCGCTGATGGCCTTCAGCTCGGCCTTCGTCAGGATGCCGATCTTGTGGAGCATGGCGGCGTGGGCGATGGAACCCATGATGTCGTGCTGCCAGAGGCGCCAGTCGAAGGAGACGGACTCGGTGAACTTGGCGACTTCTTCGGACGGACCGCTGGCGAAACGGCCGGAACGGGAGACGGGAGAGCTGTTTTTCATGGGCAACGTGGGATCGACTGTGCGAACGGCGACCATGGGGGACAATGACGAAATCCGAAGCCGTGGTCCGGAGCCGTCGCGATCGGTAGCGGGTCGACCTCCGGATTTCGTCATTCTCAAGCGCGGCCCGTTCCGCCAACGCTTCCGCCGATGACGCTGCTGTTCGATGTCGGCAACACCCATACCCACGTCGGTCTGGCCAACGGGCTGCGGGTGGTGCGCGCCTTCGACCTGCCGACGGCGGGTTGGTCGGACGGAAGCACGGAGACGCTCCTCATGGCGAAGCTCGGGAACCGCCGGCCGAAACACGCGGCGCTGGCGACGGTCGTTCCGGCGGTGAGGCCGTTGATCGCCCACATGTTGCTCCGGCGCTTCGATCTGGGGTGTTTCGAGCTGACCGCGGACACGGCACACGGGATCGGCATCGACTATCCGCAGCCGGGGAGCATCGGCGCGGACCGGTTGGCCAACGCGATCGCGGTGCGGAAACATTTTGGCGCGCCGGCGGTGGTGGTGGGATTCGGCACGGCGGTCGCCTTCGACGTGGTGGACCGGCGCGGATTCTACGTGGGCGGCATCATCGCTCCCGGTCTTTCCGCCATGACGGACTACCTGCACGAAAAGACGGCGCTGCTGCCGCGGATCACCATTCGGGAACCGAGGGGTGTGATTGGGAAAAGCACGGAGCAGGCGATGCTGGTCGGAGCGGTCCATGGCTATCGGGGATTGGTCCGGGAGCTGATCGGGGAGCTGAAAGCCGAGCTGAAGGTGCGGCGGTTGCCGGTGGTGGCGACCGGCGGATATGCCAAGCTGATCGCCTCGAAACTCCCGGAGATCACGGCGGTCCAGCCGAACATCACCCTCGAAGGGTTGCGACTGGCCCTGTGTGCCACGCTGCCCACCCCTAAAACAGGCTCCCCGGATTGAGGGGCTGTTGGCTTGCGCGGGGGTTAGGCTGAATGACGTTGGCCAAGTCAGCGGGGGCCGTGAGTCAAAGAGTCCGGGGATCAAGTCGCTCCGCCATTTGCCGTCTGTCGTCTCGGTCGCGAAAACCATCGGAACCCATTTTATGCGTCGTAGCCAATTTCACTCCCGGTCACGTGGGTTCACGCTGATCGAGCTCCTCGTCGTCATCGCCATCATCGCCATCCTTGCGGGGATGCTCCTTCCGGCGCTGGCCAAATCAAAGGCCCGCGCCCAGGGGATCCAGTGCATGAACAACACCAAGCAGATCACGCTCGCCTGGCGGATGTATGTGGACGACAACCGGGATGTGCTGCCCTACGCCTATGCCTTGAGCGGAGTGAACGTCAATTACGTCTGGGTCACCGGAGACATGACGACCGCTCCCGGCAACACGGATCCGAACGTCCTTAGGAACAGCCTCATCGGCCCATACGTGGGCAAGAACATCGCGATTTTCAAGTGCCCTGCCGATTTTTCCACCGCCAGGAACAGCCAAGGCCAGATGGTGCCGCGCATCCGGAGCGTTTCGATGGTGAACTGGGTGGGCGGCGACGGCAGCAGCATCCCGGGCAATCCTGGCGGCTATTGGGGAAACAGCGGCGGCAACTGGCTGGTGTATCGCAAAATGTCCGACATGAACGGTCACGGACCCTCCCGGACGCTGGTGCTGCTGGATGAAAACGAAAAGAGCATCAACGACGCCTTCTTCGTCATCGACATGAAGGGCTGGAACAATTCGACCCAGACCACGACCGGTGCCCAGATGGCCGACTTTCCTGCTTCCTATCATGGTGGTTCGGCCGGTCTGGCCTTTGCCGACGGCCACTCTGAAATCCACCGTTGGCAGGATGCGGGAACTTTGAAACCCGGCGGAATCGGCAGTGTCCAGAGGGACATGCAATACCTCCAGTCCGTTGGGACGGTTCCCAAATAGGCTCGCGAGACGCAGCGGGTAGGCCGGGTGATCCCCTCGACCGGCCTTGCGTCGAAAAGGATTTTGAGGTTCGCCCATTGCGGTCGCCGATTCCCCCGCATAAGAACCCGGCGTGGCCCGCATGCGCATCCCCGTCTTTCTCGTCACCGGATTCCTCGGATCCGGCAAGACCACCCTCCTCTGGAAATGGCTGCACGAAGCGCCCGTCAGCGGGCTGAGGCCTGCCGTCGTGATCAACGACTTCGGCGAGATGAGCGTGGACAGCCTGCTGCTCGGCCGGTCCGATGTGCCGCTGGAGACGGTGTCCGGGGGCTGCGTCTGTTGTGCCGACGACGCCCAGTTGGGGCACGCCGTCCGGCGGCTGGCGGCCGATGGCGAGCGCTCGGTCATCCTCGTGGAAACCTCCGGTCTGGCCGAGCCGGACGCGGTCGTGGACCAGTTGACCGATCCGGACGTGGCGGAGGTTGCCCGGTTGCACGGGGTCTTCACGGTGGTGGATGTGCTGGGGTTCGACGCGTTGCGGAGCGAGATCGCGGAATGGCGGCTGGCCGAACGCCAGATCCAGTTTGCCGGCGTGGTCTTCCTGTCCCGCTGCGACTTGGCCGACGAGCCGACCGTCACACGGGTCAAGGCGGAGGTGGCCCTCGTGAATCCTGCGGCCCGGATCGTCCGTTTGCCGTTCGCACTGCCAGAATTGCCGGATCTGCTGCGGCAACCCGCCTGCTCCCGGGATGTCGATCCTGCCGCAGCGGTTTCTGTCCATCTGCACGAGCGTTACTTGTCGCTGACCTTCGCCCTGCCACGAGGCGTTCCGCGGGCGAGCCTGGAGGCGTTCCTCGGGTCGCTGGACCGCCGGCAGGTGATCCGGGGGAAGGGATTCGTGCGCTTGGCCGAATCGCCCGATGTCGTCCACGTCTTCCACTACGTGATGGGGCGGCATTTCATCGAGGCGCTGCCGGGGGACACGGCTGCGCCGCCGACCGCCATGGTGCTGATCGGGCCGGCCTTGGACCGTTCGGGATTGGCGGCCAGGATCCGGGGCCTTTCGGGGAACGGCTCCGTCCCGCTCGTATTGGAGGCCGGTTGAATTCCCGCGCTCCGATTGACTCGTCGTGGTGCGGACGTTAGAACCTCGGCCACATCGCGGTCCCAGTGGAGCGCATCCCTTATGAGCTCAAGCGTCAAATCGAAGTCCAAGTCCCTCAAACCCCGCTATCGCCGGATTTTGATCAAGCTCAGCGGGGAAGCCTTGGGCGGAGCGGGCGGTGCCGGGATCGACCCCGAATCGGTCCACGGCATGGCGGAGCAGATCGCCGAGGTCCGTGAACTCGGAGTCGAAGTCGTCATCGTCATCGGCGGCGGCAACATCTTTCGCGGGCTCCAAGGCAGTGAGAAGGGCATCGACCGCGCCACCGGCGACTACATGGGCATGCTCGCCACGGTGATCAATTCCCTCGCGCTCCAGGACGCTCTCGAGAAGCAGCGCGTGCCCACCCGGGTGCAGACCGCGATCACCATGACGCAGGTCGCCGAGCCCTTCATCCGGCGCCGCGCCGTGCGGCATCTGGAAAAGGGCCGCGTGGTCATCTTCGCCGCCGGCACCGGCAATCCCTATTTCTCCACCGACACCGCGGCGGCCCTTCGCGCCAACGAGATCGGCGCCGAAGTCGTCCTCAAGGCCACCAAGGTGGACGGCATCTACGACTGCGATCCGAAGAAGAACAAGAAGGCCAAGCGCTACTCCACCATCACCTACCAGGAAGCCCTGGAGAAGCAGCTCAAGGTGATGGACGCCGCCGCGTTCGCCCTCTGTCAGGAGAACAAGATGCCGATCATCGTGTTCGACTTCTTCAAGCCCCACAACCTGCGCAAAGTCGTGCTCGGCGAACCCGTCGGCACGGTGGTCGCAGGTTGAATCCATTACTGAACGCCCAACTCCCCTTCCTATGGCTCTCGACGATATCCTGCTGGAAACCGAAGAAAAGATGGTCAAGACCGAAGAGCACGTCGTGCATCAGTTTGCCGGCGTGCGCACGGGCAAGGCGTCGGCCGGACTCATCGAGAACGTCATGGTGGAAGCCTACGGCGCGAACATGCGCCTGAAAGAGCTCGCCTCCATCAGCACGCCCGAGCATCGGATGCTGCTGGTCCAGCCCTTCGACCAGGCGACCATCAAGGCCATCGAAAAGGCCATCCAGTCCTCCGGGCTGGGGCTCAATCCCGCGAACCAGGGCCGCTTCCTCCGCATCGTTCTTCCCGATCTCAGCACCGAACGTCGGCAGGAGTTCGTGAAGCTCTGCAAAAAGTATACCGAGGAAGGACGCGTCGCCATCCGCAACGAACGGCGCGCCGCCCTCGAACTGATGAAGAAGGCCGCCAAAGAAGGCGTGTCCGAAGACGAAGTCGAAGTGGCCGAGACGGAGGTGCAGAAGCTGACCGACTCCTACATCGCCAAGATCGAGGCCCACCTCGTCCACAAGGAGAAGGAGATCCTGACGGTCTGAGCGGAGCGCGGACGGCCACATCCGCTGAGTTGCGGGTTTGTCCAGGATCGACGGAGAGGCGCACCCGAATGGTTGCGCGCCCTTTCCGTTCACCGTTCCTTCTTCTGCATCGTCACGTCCCCGCCGATGATCCGTTCGATCCGACCGTGCTGGGTGCGGACCAGGAGAGCGCCGTCGTCGTCGAGGCTCTCCGCCACGCCTTCCACGCTCCGGGAGCCGATGTTGACGACGACCCGCGATCCCAACGTCGAGCAGCGGGCCTCCCATTCGTCCGCCACGGCAGGGAACTTCCCCCGGCAGACCCGCCGGTATTCCACATCGAGCTCGGTCAAGATCTGCGCCGCCAGTGCGGGACGGTCCACCGCCCCGTTGCGCTCGATGCGCAGGGACGTCGCGATGGGTCGCAGGTCGGTCGGGAGGTCGGACAAGGCGAGGTTCGCATCGATGCCGATGCCGATGATCAAATGCTTGATCTGGTCGGGATCGGCCGTCAATTCGGTCAGGATGCCGGCGACCTTTTTGCCGCGGATCAGGAGATCGTTCGGCCACTTGATGGCGGTCTTCAGGCCGGTCTGCGCCTCGATGGCGCGGCTGACGGCCACGGCGGTGGCGACGGTCATCTGGGTGGCTTCCTGGGGGCGCATCTGGGGCCGGAGCAGCACCGAGAACCAAAGCCCTTTGCCGGCGGGTGAAACCCACTTCCGCCCCAGGCGGCCGCGCCCTTTGGTCTGCGATTCGGCGAAGACGACGACGCCTTCCTTGGCGCCGTCGCGGGCCAGCTTCTCCGTCACGTCGCTGGTGGAGGTGGTCTCCTGGAACACCCGGATGTCGCGGCCGATGATCCGGTCGGCCGGGAGACGGGCGAGCAGGTCGTCGGAGTGCAGGACATCCGGCATGCCGAGGAGGCGATATCCCAGATGCGGGCTGGCGGTGATGTCGTAGCCCAGTTTCCGGAGCTCCTCGATGTGCGCCCAGATGGCGGCGCGGCTGATGCCGAGCCGACCGGCGAGGTCCGCGCCGGACACGCCGTTTTCGCCGCTGCTGCGCATCGCGGCGATGATCTGGGCGTCGACCGTCATTCCCGGGGAGGTCATTTGCTTTGGAGGGGCCATTCCGCCGATTCGGTCCGGGCCTTGGAGAGATACGCCTCGATCCGCTTCACCTCGTCGGGATGGGCTGAGGCGACGTTGTTGGTTTCGCCGAGGTCGGACTTGAGATCGTAGAGCTCGAGCGCGGAGCCGAATTTCCGGACGGCCTTCCAGTCGCCCATGCGGACGGCCTGCTGGCTGCCCTTCTCGTGGAATTCCCAGTAGAGGAAATCGTGGGGCTTCTGGGGCTTGCCATGGAGAGTCGGGACGATGGACTGGCCGTCGATCTGGAGGCCATCCGGCAGGGGCGCCTTGGCCAGTTCGGCCGCCGTCGGGAGGAAGTCCCAGAACGCCCACGGAAAGTCGCTCGTCGTGCCGGGCGCGACCTGGCCGGGCCAACGGACGATGGCCGGCACGCGGATGCCGCCTTCGTAGAGATCGCGTTTGATGCCCCGCAGCGGACCGGAACTCTTGAAGAACGCCGGGTCCACGCCGCCTTCCTGGTGCGGGCCGTTGTCGCTGGTGAAGATCACGATCGTCTGCCGGTCGAGGTTCAGCTTCTTGATCGTGTCCAGGATCATGCCCACGTAGACGTCGATGCGGGTGATCATGGCGGCCTTGTTCTTCTCCGGCTGCGGCCAGTCGAAACCGGTGTAGGGATGGTCGCTGGAGATTTCCATGCCGTTGCCCGACTTGCGGCCCAGCTCGTTGTTCGCATGCGGGAGGGTGCAGGCGAAGTAGAGGAAGAACGGCGATTGCTTGTACTGGTTCATGAAGTTCACCGCCGACCGGGCGAACAGATCCGGAGCGTAGACCTCCTTCTTGCCGTCTTTGTTTCCGGCGAGCGGAAGCTTTTGCCCGTTCCTCCACAGGGACTCCGGGAAATAATTGTGGGCCAGGGTCTGGTCATAGTACCCGAGCGTCTCCGTGAAGCCCTTGCGGTTGGGCTCTCCGCTGGTGTCCTCGAGGCCCAGGCCCCACTTCCCGATCATCGCCGTGACGTAGCCGGACTTCTGCAGGATCTCCGCCACCGTCACGTCGTTGGTCTGGAGCGGAACCTCCGCGTTTCCCCGCACGCGGGTGTGGCCCGTGTGCTGTCCGGTCATGAGCGTGGAGCGGGAGGGCGCGCAAACGGTGCTGCCGGCGTAGGCGCTGGTGAAGCGCAGCCCTTCCTTCGCCATCTGGTCGAGGTAGAGCGTCTTGATCTTCTCCTGTCCGTAGCAGCCGAGGTCGCCGTAGCCGAGATCGTCCACGAGGATCAGGACGATGTTCGGCTGGTCCATCCGGGCGAGCCGGGGAATGATCTTGCTGCGGTTGGTCCGCATGAATTCCAGCTTCTCCTGCTTCGACCAATCGCGCAGGGGTTCGGCGAAACCGGACATGCCCAGGCCGAAGAGCAGGGCCATGGAGGTCAAAAAACGGAACAAACGCATGGGTCGAACCCTAAGCAGCCTCCATTCGGACCGCAACGGCCACGAGCGTTTCCCGGTCAGCGGGAGACGTCGACTAAGGTCTTCACCGCCCGGTTCCCCGCCGCCATCCCACGGAACTGTTCCGGCAAGCGGGTCAACGAACATTCGCCGTCCACGAAGTCGGAGGCCCGGATCACGCCCCGCTCGATCCAGCGGAGCGCCTCGCGGATGGCGCGCGGCGAGTGGTGGAAGCTGGCGAGCAGCGTGAGGCTCGAATAGTGGATCAGCGTGGCGTCCAACGAAACGCATGCGCCGCTGGGACACCCTCCGAAGAAGTCCACCCGGCCGCCCTTTCGCACCGCCTTGACCGCCGCTTCCCAGCATTCGGGCTGGCCCACGGCTTCTACGACCACGTCGAAGACGCAGCCGTGCTCCCGCATCAGCTCGGGTAAAATTGCGACTGTCGGGGCATTCAGGACCAGGTCGGCCCGGAGCGCCCGCGCTTTGGCCAACCGGTTCTCGCCCCGACCGGCGACCGTCACGTGGCAGTCGGTTGCCTTGGCCAAGGTCGCAAACATCAGCCCGATCGGGCCCGCGCCGATGATGAGCACGCGTTCACCGGATCGCAGTTTCAGGTCGCGGAGCCCTTGGACGACACAGGCCAAAGGCTCGGTCAAAGCCGCGTCGCGGAACGGCGTGGCGTCGTCGAGCTTCAGCAGGTTGTGATCGACGATGCGGGCCGGCACCGCGATGGACTCGGCGTAGGCGCCGTTGAGGAAGAGCAGATCGTCGCAGAGGTTTTCCTGGTTGGCCTTGCAGAAGAAACACCGTCCGCACGGCGCCGAATTTGCCGCCACCACCCGGTCCCCGATGGCGAACCGTTCCGCCGCCTCGGGCGTCACTTCGACGATCTCGCCGGCCAGCTCGTGGCCGAAGACCGTGGGCGGCACCAGCATCTTGGCGTGGTAGCCGCGCTTGAAGACCTTGAGATCCGTCCCGCAGGTCAGCGCCGCACGGATGCCGATCCGCACCTGGCCGGGCTGCAATGCCGGCACGGAGACTTCTTCGATCCGGACGTCTTCTTTTCCGTGGAGAACAGCGGCGCGCATGGTGGAGTCAGAGGCTGGAGGCGGTGCGAGCGAAGCGAGCATCTCCGGTCGGATGCCGATGATTGGCTGAGATGCTCACTGTGTTCGCCTCGCTGCGCTCGAAATGGGGACGGCTCGGCAAATCGTCCCTGCCTTGATTTCGTTCACCATTCCGTCGGTTTGTAGTCCTTGAGGAACTGGCCCCAGACGTGGTGGCCGGTGTTCACGCCGTCGATGATCGGATCCACGATGCGGGCGGCTCCGTCCACGATGTCGAGCGGGGGATGGAAGCGATGCTCCGCCACTTTGCGCTCGGCGATGTGGGCGGGGTCCTCGTCGGTCACCCAGCCGGTGTCCACCGCGTTCATGTGGATGCCGTCCGTCTCGTAGTCGGCGGCGGCGGTGCGCGTCATCATGTTGAGCGCGGCCTTGGCCATGTTCGTGTGCGGATGGCGCGTGGTCTTGAACTTCCGGTAGAACTGCCCCTCGACCGCCGAGACGTTGACGATGTGCTTGTCGCGCTCCGGGGTGCGGAGCATGAGCGGCTTGAGCCGGGCGTTGAGGATGAAGGGGGCGACGGCGTTGACCAACTGCACTTCCAGCAGCTCCACGGTCGGGACTTCGGCCATCAACATCCGCCAGGAATTGCGCTCGCGCAGATCGATCTGCTGCAGGTCCTGGTCGAGCCGGCCCTGGGGAAAAAGCGCTTGTTGTGCGGCGAGTTCCTCGGGGAGCAAGGCGACTTGGGAAAGTTCGGCGGCGTGGGTCAGGCCGGCGACTGAACCGGTGCCGTTTCGCGATGTCGCTGCTTGGCTGACCGGCAGGTCAGCCCTACCTCCCTCGGGCAAGAGACTGTATCCGCGCAGACCCTCGTAATTGCCGAGCACCTTGCGGGCGTCGGGCGAGAGCGATTCCAGCGCGGCGGTCTCGTCGTCCATCATGTGCCGGTAGAAATCGGGCGGGCGCCGCACGGTTTGGCAGGCGTTGTTCACGATGAAATCCAGCCGCTCCTGCGTTTCCAGCATGTGCCGGCAGAAGGCTTCCACGCTCGGGGTGTGGCGCAGGTCGAGGCCGTAGATTTCCAGTCGATGCCCCCACTGCGCGAAGTCCGGTTCCTTGGCGTAGCGGGAGGCCGAGTCGCGGGGGAAACGCGTCGTGACGATCAGCTTGGCGCCGGCGCGGAGCAGCTTGATCCCGGCCTGGTAGCCGATCTTCACCCGGCCGCCGGTCAGCAGCGCCACCCGGCCCGACAGGTCTGCGGTCTCGGTGCGCTTGGCCTCGTTGAAGGTGGCACACGACGGGCAGAGCTGGTCGTAGAAGTGGTGGAGCTCGGCGTAGGAGGTCTTGCAGACGTAGCAGTGCCGCGGCTCGACCAGCTCGCGGAACCCGCTGTCGCCGTCGACGTCCGACTGCTCGAACGCGGTCGGCGCGAGCGGGCCGACAAGGCCGAGCGCGACGAGGCTGCGCTGGCCGGCACCGGGATCCGCACGCTGCGGGCCCGGCCGGTGTTCACCACGCCCAACGTGTTCGCCCCGGCCGGCTTCGTGTCCGAGGTGGTGGAGG
>JBBQXJ010000102.1:0-14334 GCA_038209745.1 Verrucomicrobiota bacterium | reverse complement strand
TTCCGCCGGCGCTGCAGCTGCCGGTAAGCCCGGCGGCTGGCTGTGCTCCAGCACCTTCTTGAGCGTCTGCCAGTGCATCCCCGTCTCCCGGAGGATCTGCCGCCGGCTCACCCACTCCACCAACACCCGTCTCCGAATCTCGGTCCATTGTTCCATATTGCGATACATGCTTGATGGTTGATGAAGATGCCGCACTTTTAGACCGCCACGTCACACCCGTGACCCCGCCTCACTTTTCGTCCGCCGTTTACAAATGGCAAATACTTGGATTCCGTTTTCGGAGAATTTCCAGAAAAGGATGGACTGCCATTTTATACCTTGAAACGCTGGAGCATCGCAACTAAGGGCGCACTCATGTTTGTTCATAGAAATGCCCAACTGAAGCAACATGCCGCTCCACCATATTCTTTGCCCGTGAGCCGTTGATGATGGTTCGAGCCAGTCTGGACGAAAACGTTTCCTAAATTTTTGCCCCTTCTTGAACTGCACCATCCAAACCCCGCCACTCCATGATCACGGAACTAAAGCCCCTCCAGACCTACCCGTTCGATTCGACCGGAGTCCATGACATCAACAACGGAAACCAGGCGGTCGGACAGTCTTTCACCTCGTTCGGTCCTTTGAGACCGTCGATGCCGCTCGCCCAGGCTACCCTTTGGGACGAATCCGGAACGCCGACGCCATTGGCCGAGGGACCGAACCGTTCGGAAGCGCTCCGGATCAACGACGCCGGCAACGTCCTCTATCGGGTGGCAAGCGGTCCGATTGAAGACTACGGCTATCAAAGCTTCGTCGGACCGGTCGGGGCGGCGGTTGCCTTGGACTCATTGATTCCGGGAGAACCCGGCGCGTCGGCGATCGACCTCAACGACCATAGCCTCCTGCTCGGCTCGCATGTGAACGCGGCGGGCTTCGCCGAGAGCTTCCTCTACGACTTCGTAACCGGCAGCTTCACGGTTTTGCCGATGTTGGAGAATCGAATTCCTTCACTCGTGGGGGTCGACAATGCCGGGCGGGTTTTGGCCACCGTCGTCGGTCCACCGACTGCGCCTCCGGGCTGCCCGCCGGAGTATCCCGACATCCTGTATTGGCTTCCCGCCGGAGCGGCCCAGTGGCAGCCGATCGGCATCCGCACCTACGGATTCATCCCAAAGCTCAGCAAGACGGGCCTCGTGATGGCCAGCGTTTCACGCGTCAATCCATCTGCCAGCCCGTTGAACAACCAGTATGCGGGCTATCTCGACCTGAACGCCCCGGGTGCGATGGTCTTCAAGGAGCTCCCCTCGTTGCTGCCTCCCGGGAACACCGGCCTGTATGCCAGTTGGGCCGGGGACGCGAACGCCGCCGGGGCGATCGTGGGGCAGGTGTTCTATCCGGGCGGATACCCCATGCGCTATGACATCGCGACCGGCAAGGTGGAGGACCTCAGTCCCCATTTTCCGGCGAACTGGAGGGCGGACATCGGCCTCGGGGTCAACGACAACGGTTTCATCGTGGGCGGGGGCTACTTCCATGTGGGATCGTCGTTGGCCAGGCTTCGGGCCTGGTCGTTCAATCCGGTCCGTGACTCCCAGGCAAGCGCGGTGAGCAAGCGCTTCAGCGAGGCGGTCCGCATCCTGATCGGCCTGATCGGCGGGGGAGACGGTGTCGTGCTGCCGGTCGGTGGACCTCCTCGTCCGGTTGATCCCGGCATCCTGTCTTTGCTCAACGCCCTGCCGCCGGTGCAAAAGGAGGCTCTCGTCGGGCTGTTGCTCGGCGCGTTGGCCGGGACGATGTCCGACCACGAATTGCGTCGCGAGCTGGTCGGGATCGAGCGCCGTCTCCTCAAGAACGCGCTCGCGCACCTGGATCAGGCGCACCGCGAATAAGGCATGACGGTGAGGCGGCTCTCCCCGGTGAGGGTCGCCTTCTCCGAGACGTCGCGGATTGCGGGCGACTGTCCGTCGAAGCTGTCCTTCACGGTGAAGAGCACGATGACCAGGTGGATGCGCCGAAAGGAACCGTCGGCCCCGATCATCGGCCCGTCCAAGCTAGATCCTCTTGAAGGATAGAACCACACACACCAATCAAGGAACGCATGGTGCCAATGGGATGAAGCGGATACAGCTTCCTGGCTACGAACCCTTCACAGAGGGAAGCAAGGTTCGCTTACATCAAAGTGAACAACCCAATGCCTTGCCCGCCTCTTGGCGCTATCCCGGTCGAAGCAGAGGCGTGGTTTGGCGGACACTTTTCATTCCAGCACGCCTTGTTCGCCCTCGGTCACGGTTGCGCCTCGTTCCGCGATGTCGGGCCACGGGATAGTCCCATGAAACGTCGCTTTCAACTCGATTCCTTCTCCTGCTGTTCGGAGAGGTCCTGCCCGCCCGCGCCCATGCTCCGTTGCCCGGTTTCTTCGGCCTCGACGCGTAATTGGAGCTTCGACCTCTGAACCGAGCGGTTGAACCGGGAGATTTGGCATCACTTGGCAACAGAATTGGTTGAGCTCCTTTCGCCTTCGTTCTCAAGGCACAAATACCGAATGTTCGTAGACTGCGAACGAAGAAGCTGCCAACCAGACCAATGCGAAGATTGGCGAAACGACGAATCGACTTGCAGGCGGGCGTCCCGCCTGCCACACCGCCTCGTCGCCAGACCGTCCTTCCCGTCCGGCGTCCGGCTTGGCAGGCTCGCGCCTTCATGAAGACCCGTTTCCTGTCCGAAATCGGCCGCCGCACCGAAGAGCCGCCCATCTCGTGGTTGATGAGCCTGCGCCTCGCGCATCCCAAGGTCATCTCCCTCGCCGCCGGTTTCACCGACCAGGAGACGCTCCCGCACACCGAGACGCTCGCGTTGCTGGAGGACATCTTCCACGACATCCCCCGCGCCAAGGCCGCCCTGCAATACGGCTCCACCCAGGGCGATCTCGAACTGCGCGACCTCACCACTCGCCGCATCCACAAGGCGGACACCGGCAAGTCCCCCAAGAAACTGCCCGAGATCTATTCGCCCGAGCGGATGATCCTGACGCACGGTTCGCAGCAGTCGCTCTACCTCGTCTGCGAGGCGCTGTGCGACCCGGGCGACATCGTGCTGGTGGAGGATCCGACCTACTTCGTCTTTCTCGCCATCGCCCAGAGCCGGGGCCTCGATTGCCGCGGCTTTCCGCTGACCAGCGAAGGCCCGGATCTCGCCAGTCTCGCCGCCAAGCTGGAGGGACTGAAACGCACCGGCGAAATCAAGCGCGTGAAGGTGCTCTACCTCGTGAGCTACTTCCAGAACCCCAGCTCCATCACCGCGTCGCTGGAGAAAAAGGCCGCCGCGATGAAGCTCGTGCGGAAGTATGAACGCGCCGCCGGACACCCGATCTTCGTGCTGGAAGACGCCGCCTATCGCGAGCTGCGCTTCGCCGGCCAGGACGTGCCGTCGCTGCTGACCGTCGCGGGCGCCGCTGATCGGTTGATCTATTCGGGCACCTTCAGCAAACCCTTCGCCTCCGGCATCCGGGTGGGCTTCAGCCTCCTGCCGGAACCGTTGCTAACCACCTGTCTGCGGCTGAAGGGCAACCACGACTTCGGCACCTCGCACCTCCTCCAACAGATCCTGTCCCGCGCCCTCAGCACCGGCGTCTACGACAAGCATCTGGAACTGCTGCACGACCGTTACCGGGCCAAGGCCGCCGTCATGGGCACCGCGCTGCTCGAACACATGCCGCGCAACTGCCATTGGCCCGAGCCGCACGGCGGCCTCTATTTCTGGGTCGCTCTGCCGGAGGAGACCAAGGCCGGTCGGACCAGTCCCTTCTTCAAAGCCGCACTGGAGGCCGACGTCTTCTACGTTCCCGGCGAACTCTGCTACGCCGACGATCCGACCCGCCCCAAGCCTTTGAACGAAATGCGCGTCAGCTTCGGCGGCGCCAGCCTCGGCGACATCGCCGAAGGCGTGAAGCGGCTGGGGGAAGTGGCGAAGAAGATGTGCCGGTAGGCGCCGATCCAGACTTGGAGCACACTCTCGTAGCCTATGCATCACGGGTGAATTGTAGGCCGAACCCGCCTCTTGCCGGTCGGACGCCACCCAGTTATGCGTTGTCATCAATGGGACCCCCTAACTCCAACAATATCCATGCAAGGCCAAACTGAGTTTGGCCTACTCCTCTTTTGGGCGAACAAAATGAACCTGCCGATCTTCACTCCTAAACGCGCCAGCGAGATTGATCACAAGGTCGAACTCTTTGGGGAGGTCTCCGCTGAGGACTACGTAGGTCAGGATTGGATTGGCGAAGGGTGGATCGGATATATCGGACGAGACGGGGAACCTCCCATCGAAGGACGCTGGTTCCGAGAGAATCGGCAGTGGAAATTCGTGAGCGAGAATCCCAAATCGTTGGAATTCGAGATTGGGCAGCCGCTAAAGCTATACGACGGATATTGGGGAGAGCGTGCATACATTGCCCTCGCGCCGCTTACATGGACAGAGGGACAGTTCCAGGGGAAGAAGGAGTGGGATCACGATCATTGCGGGATCTGTTGGGCGACGATTGCTTCTGATACTCCGCAGTATTTCCGGAGCAGTGAGCGAGACGTTGTCTGCCCCGATTGCTACCATAGCTATGTTCATCTCAGATCTCTCTCGTTCATCGAACCAACGCCTAACAATCTCATGGACATTTCGCGAGGATTCCAGATTGAGCAGCCAGAGCTTTTCATACCGTGGAAGGTTTCAGAGACAGAGTTGCAGCGGCTTTTCGACGGACAGCGGTTGCGCCACGTCACGCATGGTTACTTCACCACCCATTGCACGTCTCTTGGCGGTCTGTCTCACGAGCTGGGTTTTCATTTCCATTCCCGAGGCGGCGGAGTTCTCATTGAGTTGGAGTTTTTCCGCACGTCGTATGCGGACCAGTCAGGTTCATATCACGAGTTTCAGCGGCATCTGGAGCAGATGTTCGGACAGCCCACGGCTACGACCCCCGGTTCAGAGGGTTTCCCATCACACACATGGAGGCTTCCCGGTGCAGATGTCATCCACTTCGTTCAGGAGCGGTTCGGCCGGGAGGAGCATATCAGAATCAAAAAGAGATGACCCCGAACCAAAGTAGATGAGAAGGCAGAGACCCGTCCGTGGTGGATAGGATCTCCTCCGCCGCTGAAGACTCCCCCAGCTCCCTCCCGTCCGTCTCCACTGTTTCCAAGCGCGCTCCAGACTCTGCCCACGGCTGGACGAAGCGGAGCAGGAGATGGGTTTTGCCGCGCTGTTGCAAAATGAGCCCGCGTTCAGCGGATGAGTTGATCCGGGTTTGCTCGGGGTCGGCTCCTTGCGCCGTGCCGCCACCCGCTCGCGGGATTCACTCGCAGGGCAGGGTGAAGAAGAAGGCGGTGCCGTGGCCCAGCTCGCTCTCCACGCGCACCTCGCCGCCGTGGGCCTGGATGATGTGCTTCACGATGCTGAGGCCCAATCCGGTGCCGCCCTGGTCGCGCGAGCGGGCTTTGTCCACCCGGTAGAACCTCTCGAAGATCCGGTCGCGCGCTTCGGCCGGAATGCCGGGGCCGTCGTCCCGCACGAAGACTTCCACACCGCTGGCCACGGGGCCGCCGCCGACCACGACGCGGCCATCGGCCGAGCCGTATTTGATGGCGTTGTCCACGAGGTTGAAGAGCACTTGCTGGAGCCGGTCGCCATCGGCCCGGGCGAAGAGCTCTTTTGGAAACTCGTTCACCAGGGTGACGCGGCGGTCTTCGGCCTTGGCGCCGAGGTCTTCCATCACCTGGTCGATGATGGGCGCGAGTTCCAGCTTCTGGAAGTTCATCACCACCTGGCCGGAGTCGAGCTTGGAGAGGAGCAGCAGGTCCTCGATGAGGAAGGCGAGGCGGTCGGCGTGCTTCTCGATGATGCGGAGGAACTTTGTCTGCACCTCGGGATTGTCCTTCGCGCCGTCGAGCAGGGTCTCGACGTAGCCCTTGATCAGGGAGAGCGGGGTGCGGAGCTCGTGGCTGACGTTGGCGACGAATTCCTGGCGGTTGCTTTCGAGCTGCTTGATCCGGGTGACGTCGTGGCAGACGAACAGGCAGCCGTCGTAGCGGCCGGCGGCGTCCTTCAAGGCCACGCCGTTCAACTGGAGGTGCCGGGGATCGGATCCGCTGAGCACGAACTCGTCGCCGACGACGAGCGGCTCGGCTTTGAGCCGGTGGAACATGTCGGCCAGTTCGTGGCGACGGAAGACCTCGATGAGGCTCTTGCCGGCGACATCGACGGGGAGACCGAAGAGCCGCTCGGCCGCGCGGTTGACGGTGGCGACGTGGCCTTCGCTATCCACGACCACGACGCCCTCGATCATGCTGTTGAAGAGCGCTTCCTGGCGGCCGGTGAGGTCTTCCAACGCGGTGGCGTGGCCCGCGCGATACGTGGTCTCGGTGGTCGAGGCTTCGCGGCGGGTGCGTGCCAATTCACGGGCCACCCGGACGGACCGCCGCCAGAAGAAGATCATCCCGCCAAGTGCGACCGCCACGATGAGCCAGGGAGTGATCATGCCAGTGGGGCGGATCGAGCTCGGGGAGCGTCCTTTATTTGCAGCCTGTTCTTCATCCCAATCACCCTGCAGCCCGGAATCTCGTTTCGCTTCTCACCCGATCCGACTCACCGCTGTCGTACCGGAATGAACGAAAGCGGATCGAAAAGACTCTTGCAGCCAGGACGTTCCCAATCGCCTAGGTGGCCTCCACGAAGCGGTAGCCGACACCGCGAACGGTATCGAGGTATTTGGCGCCCCGGCCGAGCTTCTCGCGGAGGCGACGCATGTGGGTGTCCACGGTGCGGGTGTCGATGATGTTGTCGTATTCCCACACGTCCTGCAGCAGCTGTTCGCGGGACTGCACGCGGCCGCGACGCCGTGCGAGGGTGGTGAGGAGCTTGAACTCGGTGGCGGTGAGATCGATCCGGCGGCTCTGGAAGGTCACGAGATGGCGGCCGACGTCGATGTAGAGTTCGCCGATCTGCACCTGTTCGGCGGCTTCTTCGACGGTCTTGCCGCGGGCCAGCATCTTCTTGATGCGAAGCACGAGTTCGCGCGGGCTGAAGGGCTTGGTGACGTAGTCGTCGGCGCCCAGTTCCAGGCCGAGGACGCGGTCGATCTCCGCGGCCTTGGCCGTGAGCATGATGATGGGGACGTGGGACACGCCGGGATCGCGCCGGAGGATCTTGCAGACCTCCAATCCATCCACCTCGGGCAGCATGAGATCGAGGACGATCAGGTCGGGGACGTGCTCGCGGGCCTTCTTGATCGCCTCGGCGCCATCGGCTCCGGTGATGACTTCGTAGCCGGCTTCCCGGAGGTTGAACGCGACGAGATCGACGGCATCCGGCTCGTCGTCGATGACTAGGATCTTGGGCTTCATGGCTGTGGGTGGGAAAGGGGTCGGGCGGCCGTGGGCTGGTGGCCGAGGAGGTTCTTCACCCGGAGGACGAGTTCCTTGGGGCTGAACGGTTTCACGATGTAGTCGTTTCCACCGAACTCGAGTCCGAGGACGCGGGCGTCCTCGGATCCCCAGCTGGTGACAAAGATCACCGGCGTGCGCGCGGTGACGGGGTCGCGCCGGAGCATCTCGCAGACGGCGAAGCCGTCCATCTCCGGCAACATGGCGTCGAGCAGGATGAGATCCGGCTCGGTTTCGCGGACTTTCCGCAACGCCTCGATGCCGGTGCCGGCGGTGACGACGTCGAACCCGGCGCGCTCCAAGTTGAAGCGAATCAGCTCCACGATGTCCTCTTCATCGTCGACCACGAGGACGCGATGGGGAGCGGGGGAGGACGTCGGAATGTTCATGCGGCGGGGTGCTCGTGGCGGATGTCTTTGGCTTCAAGCAGGAACACCACTTCTTCGGCCACGTTGGTGGCGTGGTCGGCGATGCGCTCAAGGCTCTTGGAGATCGTCATCAGATGCAGGCAACGGCTGATGGTCACGGGCTTTTCGATCATGAAGCTGGTGAGCTCGCGATGGAGCTGCTTGTTGATCAGGTCCACTTCCTTGTCGCGCGGGACCACGCGGCGGGCCTTCTCCGCGTCGCCGGTGACGAAGGCGCCGAGCGCGTCGCGCAGCATGTCGATGGCGATGTTGGCCATGCGGGGAAGGTCCACGTAGGGCTTGAGCTGGGGCTCGGTGTTCAACTCGATCGCCCGACGGGCGATGGTCGTGGCCTCGTCGCCCACGCGTTCCAGGTTCTGGGACACCTTCATGGCCACGGTGATCAGACGGAGATCGCGGGCCAGAGGAGCCTTGGCCAGGAGAAGGAGGGCGGACTCGTCGACGTCGATCTCGAACTGGTCGAGCACCGAGTCGTTGTCCTTCACCGAACGGGCCCGTTCGTCGTCGCGCTCGGTCAAGGCCTTGAGGGCGGTCTGGACGGCCGTCTCGGCATGGCTGCCCATGGTCAGGAGCATGTCCTTGAGCTTGGCGAGGTCCGATTCGAAATGGGTCATGGATTGCGCGGGTTGTAGAGGGCGGAAGGCGGAGCCGTTTCTCAGCCAAAGCGGCCGGTCACGTAGTCTTCCGTCTGTTTCATCGCCGGGTTGGTGAAGATTTTCTTGGTCTGATCGTACTCGATCAATTCGCCGAGATAGAAGAACGCCGTCCGGTCCGAGATGCGCGTGGCCTGCTGCATGTTGTGGGTCACGATCACGATGGTGAATTCCTTCTTCAGCTCCAGGATCAGCTCTTCGACCTTGGCCGTGGCGATCGGATCCAAGGCGCTGGCCGGCTCGTCCATGAGGATGATCTCGGGCCGGATGGCGATGGTGCGGGCGATGCACAGCCGCTGCTGCTGCCCACCGGAGAGCCCGAGCGCGCTGGAGTTCAGCCGGTCCTTCACCTCGTCCCAAAGCGCGGCGCCGCGAAGGCTCTTCTCCACGACCTCGTCGAGCGCCGCCTTGTCCTTCGCGCCGTGCAGGCGGAGGCCATAGGCGACGTTCTCGTAGATCGACTTGGGGAAGGGGTTGGACTTCTGGAAGACCATCCCGACCCGTTTGCGCAGCTCGATGACGTCGATGTCCGGCTCGTAGATCTCTTCACCGCCGACGCGGCATTCGCCCAGGATCCGCACTCCGTCGATGAGGTCGTTCATCCGGTTGAAGCAGCGGAGGAAAGTCGACTTGCCGCAGCCGGACGGTCCGATGAAGGCGGTCACGAGCCGCTCCTGGATATCGATGTCGATCCCCTTCAGGGCCTTGGTCTGGCCGTAGAACAGCTCCAGTCCACGGGTCTGGATGAGGGGCGCGCCCCCAGGCGGGTGCTGGCCGGAACCGGCCGGCGGCGTGGTCTTGTCGATTTGGAGGGCGGACATGGGTGCGAAAGGATCAGTGACCCGCTCTCATGGCGCGGCGCATCCGGGCGCGGGCGACGATGGCGAAGGCGTTCAGGGTGAAAGTGAGCATCAGGAGCACCAGGACGGTGGCGTAGAGAATCGGCCGCGTCTTGTCGATGTCGGGCGACTGGGTGGACAGGACGAAGGTGTGGTAGCCGAGGTCCATGAACTGGTCGGTCAGCTTCGTCGGCAGGTCCGCCATGTAGTAGGCCGCGCCGGTGAAGAGGATCGGCGCGACTTCGCCCGCTGCCCGGCTGATGGCCAGGATCGCGCCGGTCAGGATGCCGGGCATCGCGTTGGGCAGGACGATCCGGGTGATCGTCTGGAGCTTGGTGGCTCCGAGCGCGAGGCTCGCTTCCCGCAATCCGGGGGTGATCGCCTTCAACGATTCCTCCGTGGCGATGACCATCACGGGCAGGGTCATCACGGCCAGAGTGAGGGAGGCCCACAAGACCGAGGGATGGCCGAAGCGCGAGGTCGCCCCGATCGCCAGGTCGATGTTCTTGCCGAGGAAGTTGATGAAGAATCCGAGACCGAACAGACCGAAGACGATGCTCGGCACGCCGGCCAGATTCGCGATGGCCGACCGGATGACGCGGGTATAGATCGAGGTCGTGTGGGCGTATTCCGTGAGGTAGATCGCGGTGATGACACCGATGGGCAGGACGAAGATGGTCATCACCAGCACGCGGATCGTCGTGCCCACCACCATCGGCAGGACGGCGGCGGAGCCGGGCTCGAAGAAGTCCTTTTTCGGCGTGGTGAAGACAAAGCGCCAGCTGAGTCCGGGCAGGCCGTGGACCACAATGTCACCGACGATCCAGATCAGCAGCACGAGGATGAACGAAGTGCCCAACAGGGTCGCGGAGGTCCAAAGCGCCGAGCTCCAGTCGGTCCGCTGGCGCGTCAAACGAGGCGCGGGGCGCGCCGTGGAACCCGGTGGCTGCGCGGGGGCGGTGCTCATTTACGGCCTTCGAGGCGCCCTTTCAGACGGTTGATGACGAGGTCTCCGATGAAGTTGGTCACGAAGGTGACGCCGAAAAGCATGGTGCCCAGCATGAAGAGGATCCGGTAATGGTGCCCGCCCGCCACCGCCTCGGCCATTTCCGCCGCGATGGTCGTGGTGATGCTCCGGGCCGAGTCGAAGATGCTCCATGACATCACCGAGGCCGAACAGACCATGAGGACGATCATCGTCTCGCCGATGGCGCGGCCGAAGCCGAGCACCACGGAGGCGAAGACTCCCGGAAGCGCGGCCGGCAGGACAATGTCCCACGCGGTCCGCCACTGGGAGGCACCGATGGCCAGGGCCGCCTGCGAGTAGCTGCGGGGAACGCTCGTCAACGCGTCCTCCGCGATGGAGAAGACGAGCGGAATCACCGCGATCCCGAGAGCGATGCCGGCGACGAATACGTTCAACCGCGTCGTGTACCCGAAGAGGTTCTGCATCGTCGACGCCAGCACGAGGAGCGCGAACGACCCGACGACGACCGACGGGATGCCCGCGAGGAGCTCGATCGCCGGCTTGACCCATTCCTTCACTTTGGGGCGGGCGAGCTGCGAGACATAGATCGCGGCTCCGAGAGCCAGGGGCACGGCGAACAGAAGCCCGACCAGCGTGATCTTCAAGCTGCCGACGAAGAGGGGCACGATGTTGTATTTGTGGATGTTTCCAATGGGCTGCCAGATGTATTCCGGCTTGTCGTAGCCCTTCCACTGGTAAGGCAGCAGCAGGTAGCGCCAGGCGGCGGTATTGACGCGGGCGTCCGGAGCGGAGGCGAGGGTGACGGACTTCTCGGCGAAATCTTCGGAGCGCACCTCCATCAGGAGTTCGAGGACGTTCCGCACCTTGTGCACCAGCCAGGCCTTCACTTCCGCTTCGTGTCCTTGCAGCACCGGCAGCGCCTTCACAAGATCGCCGGATTCCACTGAAAGGGTCGGTTCCAGCACGCGGGCAAGGCGACCGGTGAACTCATCGGGCTCCACGGCCAAGGCATCGGCGACGTCGGCCGGAGCCAAGCCGGCGAAGTCGGTCCGGGCGCTCCGGGCGTTGCGCACGACGCGCTCCAAGGCATCGCCCCGACTGAGGCCGAGGTAGTCGAGCAGATCGATGACGGGGCCGGCTTTGAGCTTTTCGGCCGGGATCGCATCGATCAGGGCCGCACTGGAAATGTGCCCGGTGAAGACCGGCAGCGCTTCGCGGCCGATGAAGACGAAGATGAGGAAGACGACGCCGATCGTGGAGAAGCTGACCGCGAGGATCGCCTTCTCCACCAGCCATTCCAACGGCCGTGCCCGATGGCCGCGATGGATGCCCATCCATCCCGCGGACCGCTTGGCTGATGCTGGCTGGTTCAGAGACACAGGGTGAGACTAGAGAGGGCGGATACCGGGTGCCAAACGACTTTTGTGCAACACCGGCACCCGCCCCGGGATCGGCCGCAGGAGGAACCGTGACCGACGAAACCGTTACTTGGAGCGGAGATTTGCGGGGAGCGGATAGTAGCCCACGTCCTTCACCACCTTCTGGCCCGCGTCGCTGCGGATCCACTTGAGGTAGGCTCCAATCTCTCCCTTGTCGAGCTTGGGGTTCACGTAGATGTAGAGGTGGCGCCAGATGGGATACTTGCCGTTCATGACGTTCGCCTCGGTGGGCTCGAAGGCTTCGCCGTCCTTGGCCACGGACACCGTGATGTGCTTGGCGCCCGCGCCGTAGGCCGCACCGCCGTAGCCGATGCCGTTTTTGTCCTTCGCCACGGCCTGCAGGAGGATGGCGGTGCCGGCCTGGGTCTGCGCGCTGGCCGCGAAGTCCTGGCCCTTGAGGATGTGCTCCTTGAAGAACTCGTAGGTGCCGGAGCTGTTCTCACGGCTGTAGACGGTGATCGGGGCGTCGTCGCCGCCGACTTCCTTCCAGTTCTTGGTCTTGCCGGTGAAGATGCCTTCCAGTTCCTCGATGCTGAGGGTGCTGATCTTGTTGGCTTCGTTCACGTAGACCGAGAGCCCGTCGAGGGCGACCTTGTATTCGCGGGGACGGTCGCCGAAGGCCTCGATGCAGCCGCTGATCTCCTTCGCCTTGATCTTGCGGGACGCGTTGGCGAGGTCGGTCTCGTTCTTCTGCAGCGCGGCGAAGCCGATGCCGGATCCGCCGCCGTTGACCTGGATCTTGGTCTCGGAGTGTTGGCCCATGTAAACTTCGGCCCATTTCTGGGCGAGGATCACCAGGGTGTCGGAACCCTTGGCGGTGATGTTGCCCGCGAAGGTCGATCCGGCGGTGAGGCCGGCCACCAAGAGGGCGAGGATGCGAGTGTTCAGTTTCATAGATTGAGACGGTGACAATTGAACGGGATGGATCGTGTCCGGGAAAGTTGCGCTTGGGTTGTCAGAACTTGAAGTTGGCGTCCACCTGGAGGCGCTGGATCGCGCTGCCCGCTCCGGCAGGCGACGCGGTGATCGCGTCGGTCAGGAACCAGGTGACCCCTACGGTCATGAAGTCGTAGGGCGAATAGTTGGCCTTGAGGATGTGGCCCCGGACGTTCGTGCCGGAACGGTAGGCGCCGCTGTTGAACGCGCCGAAATCCGAATCCACCACCTCCTCATACCACGCGTCGGAGTCGAGCACCTTGTAGCGGTAGCCCACGTCCCAGAGACCCTTCTTGCCGGATTTGCCGAAGGTGAGCCCTACGGACCACGCGCTGTTCCGGTCGCTCGGAGCACCGGGGTTCTGCATGTAGTCCGCCGCCACCTTGATGGGGAACGTTCCGGGATACAGGGGAACGCTTTCCAGCGAATAGGTCGCCGAAGCGTCCAGGACGTAGGGGTTGTAGCTGTAGGCGAGACGCCCGTCGGCCGAGCGGGTGTTGCCCGAATTGATGTTCGGGACCGCGCTGCTGGCGGCGGTCAGGACCACCGTGTTGGTCTTGCCCGTGGTGGGATCGACGAACTTGGCCGTCGTGGCCGGCGTCTCGCGGAGTTGTCCATGGCCGGTGATGCCGAGGAGCGAAGCGCCCATGGAGGTCTGGAACTTTTCGTTCCAGGCGGCGTCCCAGCGGACCTGGGCGGCGAAGAGGAACGAGTCGTTGCTGCTGGAGCCCACTTCCTTGAGAGAGAACGCGCCGGCATTGAACTTCAGGGCCTGTGCCTCGCTGAGGTTGTAGGCGTAGTTCAAGCCCAGACCTTCCGGCGTGTAGTCGGCGTCAAAGACCATGTCCGAGAAGACAAGGGGATTCTCCATCTTGCCGAAGGTCAGACTCCCCTGCATCGAAGACGTGTTGATCCCCTTCCAGCGGACGTAGGCCTGGTCGAGATAGATGCCCTTCTTCGCGCCGTTGTTGTCCAGTGTCTGGTTGGTCGAGATCGGATCGATCTGGCCGTTCGACGCGGTCGCGTCGCCGGACCCGAGACGGAGGCCCACTTCAAAAGAATCGGTCAAACCGGCCGTGATCCCGAAGCGAAGGCGGTAGCGAAGCCGGTCGCGATTCACGAAACCCGGCTCGTTCGCGTAGAACCCCTCGTAACGGCCGCGAAAATCACCGTTGAGCTTCATCGTCTTCACCCATTCCGGCATGCCGTTCTTGGAGGCCAAAGTCCGGGTGAAATCCTTGTCGGCCTCGTCGCGGAGACCCTGGGCCTCATCCACTGTCAGGATCCCCTTGTCGACGAGCTTGTCGATCAAAGCATCGGCGGACTGGGCGTGTGAGTTCAGAGCTCCCGCAGAGACGGCAATGAAGCCGGCGGCGGCCAGAACCAGTGAATAGGCAGGTTTGATTTGCATGATGTGTCGTTCAGGACCTGCTAACGCTGGAAGACCGATGTGACAGGCTCGCGGAGACATTGTAACAATCCTGTGCCAGGCCAAACCGGATCCAATTCGGCTGCGCCCATGGATTGAGAGCGCCTCTGGATCTCCCTTTAGATCGGAATCTTCCGTCGATTCCGGACACCAAAACGGCGGATCTGGACGACACACGGATTATTTGTCCAGACCCGCCGATCCCGATTCGGG
>JBBQXJ010000101.1:0-14534 GCA_038209745.1 Verrucomicrobiota bacterium | reverse complement strand
CTCCCGCCGCGTGGTCTTCTTCTTCGCCATGAACTCCGCCTCCGCGAAACTCCTCTGTGCTTCCATGCCCACCATCCTCCCCCAACGCTCCTCCCGCGTCAGCTCGCTTTCCGTGGGAGCGCGATTAAATCAGCGGTTCCCAAGATCGAATGGCTCGTCCGCGTGCGGGGCGAGATCGTCCGCGGGCCCGGTGTGGACGACGAATTTCCTGTCCAGATGGTCGCCGCCATGCGGGACCACACCACTCCGCCACTTGACCAAGGAGGGCCCGAATTGATCGAAGGCAATGGACTGCGACTCGGACTGAAGGGCGGCCGGACGAGTTATCTGCCGGGAGAGTCGCTCGAAGGTGTCGCGGCCTGGGCTTTGGAGTCCGCGCCCAAGAAGGCCGAGCTGCGGCTCTTCTGGTATACCGAAGGGAAGGGGACTTCGGACCTCGGAGTGGTGCAGACGGAGGTCTTTGAATCGCCCGAAGCGCAGGCGGTCAACCCGTTCCGCTTCGATCTGCCCTATGAGCCGTTCTCGCTCGATGGCCGTTTGGTGTCGGTGCGCTGGGCGCTCGACCTCGTCGTCCTAGCGCCTAAAGAAACTTTGCTGCGGCTGGACTTTGTGATCTCGCCCACCGGCCAAGCATTCCGGATCGAGGAGGTGCCGGACGAACGTCGCGAGACGAAGGGAGGCTGGGGCATTGTCGGCCGCTGAGAATCCCTTCCACGCCGCCCGCCTCGAGGCGCTGCGTTTCCGCCACGGTCCTCCAGTGGACGAACTGCTTCGCCGCCTGCAGGAGTTTCGAGGGAGAGGCGCGCTTGTCGGCCCAAAGGGTTCCGGCAAGACCACGCTCGTGGTGGAAATCGCGGCCCGGCTGCGCGAACTGGACTGGAAGGCTCCCGTGGTTCGACTCGACCCGGAGTGGTGCCGCAGCGGTGCGACGCTGGCCGACCACTTCAGCCGCGCAGGCTCGGAGGAAGGCGTTTTTGCCAAGAATCAATCCGACGCGTTTCGTTCCGACGTCGATCACGGTGACAAGGTGGTCTGGTTCCTCGACGGCGCGGAACAGCTCGGGTTCCTCGACTGGCGTTGGGCTCTGTCCCGCACGCGGCACGCGGACGGATTTGTCGTCACCACGCATTTGCCTGGACGCCTGCCCCTGCTCCAAGAAACGCGAACTTCGCCCGAGCTTCTGATGGGACTGGTGGCGGAACTGGTCGCCACTTCGAACGACGGGTTTCCGGATCCGGCCTCGGAGGAATGCCGGGCGCTTTGGACCCGCCATTGCGGCAATCTTCGCGAATGTTTCCGCGAGCTTTATGACGACTGGAGTCGGCGGAAGTAGCGCCGGCTTTCGGTCGGTTGTCTGCGGAAACAGTTGTGAACGGAGGCTGGCCGACATGCGTTGCCAGCTACGCGGAGGCGAACGGGATCTCGCCGGTCGCGAGGCGGGCAATGAGCCGGGCGTCGGCTGCGGGGAAGGGATATTCGGTCAACATTTCGCGGATGATCCAAGCGATGGCGTGGCAACCGATGGGACGCGGTTCGCCGGAGACGAGGCGGCAGCGGAAGAAACGCAGAAGCACCTGTTTGTCCGGATAGTCGTGTGAGATCTCTTCGACGAGTTCATCGACGGAGACTTCGATGTCGAGTTCCTCCCGGAGTTCGCGGACAAGGCACGCCTCGAAGGTCTCGTCCGGTTCGCGTTTGCCGCCTGGAAATTCCCAGAATCCGCCGAGGTGGGCGTCGGGCTTGCGCTGGGCAATGAGAAGCCGGCCGCCGTGAAACACGAGGCCGGCTGAAACTTCGATGCGCTTCATGGGAGGGATGGCGGATGGCGGATCCGGCATCCGCGATCAGACTCTACCGCCCCACGCTCTTGTAGATGAAGCCGAGGGTTTCCATTTCCTTCGGGTCGAAGAGATTTCGGCCGTCGAACAGGATGGGGTGGCTGAGGGCTTTGCGGACGCGGGCTAGGTCGAGCTTCTTGAATTCCGGCCACTCGGTGGCGATGACGAGGGCGTCGCAGCCATCGGCCACCGAGTCCATGTCGTCCACGTAGGTGACGGTGTCGCCGAGGATGTCCTTGGCTTTTTCCATGCCCTTGGGATCGAAGACACGGAGTTTGGCTCCGTCCTTGATGAGCTTCTGGCAGAGCTCGATCGCGGGGGACATGCGGCAGTCGTCCGTGTTCTGTTTGAAGGCGAGACCGAGGACGCCGATGGTCTTGTCCTTCACGACCCAGAGGGTGTCGGTGATCTTCTTGACGAAGCGGTCCATCTGGTTGGCGTTGATGCGCTGGACCTCCTTCAAGAGGGCGAAGTCGTAGCCGAGGGTCTCGGAGATCTTGATGAAGGCGCTGAGATCCTTCGGGAAGCAGGAGCCGCCAAAGCCGATGCCGGCATTGAGGAAGCGGCGGCCGATGCGCTCGTCCATGCCCATGCCGATGGCGACCTGTTCGACGTTGGCGCCGGAGGCTTCGCAGATGTTCGCGACGGCGTTGATGTAGGATATTTTGAGGGCGAGGAAGGAGTTTGCGGCGTGCTTGATCAACTCTGCGGAGTTGATGTCGGTGATGATGATCGGGGCGTTGAAGGGGGTGTAGACGTCCTTCATGGCCTGCACCGGGCGAGGGCTGCCGGTGCCGACCACGACACGGTCGGGCTTCATTAGATCGCCGACGGCGAAGCCTTCGCGGAGGAATTCCGGATTGCTGACGACGTCGAATTCTACCTTGGCCTTGCAGTAGCGCTTGATGGTCTCGGTCACCTTTTCGCCGGTCTTGACGGGGACGGTGCTCTTGTCGACGACGATCTTATAGCTGGTCATCGCGCCGGCGATGTCGCGGGCGACCGCTTCGATGTAGCTGAGATCGACGGAACCATCGACCTGTGGCGGGGTGGGCACGGCGATGAAGACGACGTCGGACTTTTCAACGCCTTCCTGGGTGCTGCTGGTGAAGTGGAGCCGGCCGGCGGCCACGTTCTTTTTCACCATTTCTTCGAGGCCCGGCTCATAGATCGGGATGCCTCCGGCTTGCAGCATCTTTACTTTGGCCTCGTTGTTGTCGACGCAGATGACGGTGTGGCCGACTTCGGCGAAGCAGGCGCCCGTGACCAAGCCCACGTAGCCGGTTCCAATGATGGTCAATTTCATGTTGTTGCTGATTTTTGTTTTCTGCGGTCTATCGGATCAAGTGCGACCGCCTTTGAGTTTTTGATGCGACGATTTGTGAAATTGCGCAGCAGCCCCGCAAGGCTCGTCCCCATTTGGGGAATTCGGCCGGTGGAATCAGAGCTTGGGAGCCGAAGCCGGCTCGGGGCTGAGCCCGGGGAGGGCGAGCGGAGCGGCGGTGGGAATGCTCTTGGCGAGATCGGGGAACTGCGTGAGCAGCTCTTGGCGGCGTTCGTTCGCCTCGGCGGACCACGGATCGTAGGGACCGGCGTTGGACAGTTCCTGATAGAGACGGAAGGCCGCCTCTTGCCGGCCTTCGGCGACTTCGATCCGACCGAGGGCGAGCTTCGCCTGAGGAGCCACAGGTTCGGCGGGGAACTGGCTGATGACCTCGGAATACTTGGCGGAAGCTTCGGAGCGTTTGCCCAGGGCGTCGAAGCTGGATGCCACTCCGTAGGCGGCAATGGCTTGGAGGGACGTATTGTTGTCTGAGCCGGCTAGACGCTGGAAGGCGGCCAATGCATCGGAGTATCGGCCTTCGGAGTAAAGGCGGGTGGCACCCAGGATATCGGCCCGGTTGCCGGCGGGCGTGCCGGCATAGTCGGTGGCGACCTTCAGGAGGGAATCCGCCGATGCAGGCTGGGTGGAAGCGGCGGCGACCACGGCACCCGGAACGGAGAAGAGGGCCTTGTTGGCGGCGATCTCGTTCTCGCCCTTGCGCCAGGTCACGACGGCGACGGCAATGCCGATGCCGGCGGCGACACCCACGGCGCCGATGATCATTCGGCGGTTCGTATGCGCCCAATCGAGCAAGTCATAGAGTTTGGAGGACTCGATCTGTGGTGCTTCGTCCATAATTTTGAATGGGAAATCAATCGGGCAGGGGGGCAAAACGCAAGTTTGAAAGCTGGATCGGCTGGATTCGCCACCACGATGAACGGCAGGCGCAACTCTTCTTACAACGCCAGCAGCACCGCCGTGCCAAAGCCGGCAAGGAATCGCGACCACGTGGACTCGCGGGCCACGCGGCGGATGCCCAACAGCTCCGGCACCAGCGGATCCCGTCGGAAACAGGCGACAAGGGTGCGCGTACGGGCCTCGCTGAGCAGCCCATGGACGAAGGCCGGCGCCTTCTCCTGCGGCGTCAGACTGTTGTTGGATGTTGGCAACCGGTGCGGCCGCGCGGCCGCTAGCCGTTCGCGCCAACCCTTGCCGTGCAGCCATGCCCAGAACGTCGCCGTCCCGGCGTGCCCATTGAGCTGCTGCCCGGTGAGCTTCGCCGCGATCGATTTTCGGCCGCTTTTGAACTTCAATCCGCCGGTCACCGTTTGGTGAAGCGGGCTCTCGCCCTTGGATCGTTCTGTTTTCATCAAACACCAACCACCTCCCGATCGGTCGCTTCACTTCAACCCATCGTTCCGCTTTGATGAACGGCTCCACTCGCGACGCCGAAAAGCTGTGGAGGCGCCGGTGTGGACGGCCCTTCGGCATCAAGTCCGCCGGCGGCTCTCCCATTAGGGAATGGACGAGACCCAACATCCCGCCCAAGGACAGTGCCAGCCGATGAGTCGTTCGGGATGCCACAGGGTCCGCTGGTATTAAGCCGCTCCATCTGCGACTGCAATCCCGCCGAGGTTCATAGCGTCCCACAATTACGGCACTGGGACGGGGATCGGGTGAAATCCGCATTTCATTTTGCCTGACGACCGCTAGACGTTTCCGCAGTGAAAGACATCGTGCCGCCTCCGCCGCCCATCGTGCAGAACCAGTTCGCCGAGGTGAAGGAGCTGTTCAACCGCTACGTCGTGCCCAGCTACGGGCGCTTCGACCTCGCCTTTACCCACGGCGCGGGCAGCTACCTCCACGATATCCGCGGCCGTCGGTATCTCGATCTGGGCGGCGGCATCGCCGTCTGCTCGCTCGGCCATTGCCATCCGGAAGTCGCCGCTACGTTGGCCGAACAGGCCAAGCGGCTGATGCACGTCTCCAATCTCTACTACACCGAGCCGCAGGGCCGGTTGGCGGAGAAGATCGTCCAGCATCTCGCACCCGGCCGCGTCTTCTTCTGCAACTCCGGCGCCGAGGCCAATGAAGGCCTCTACAAGCTGGCCCGGAAGTTCGGCCACGACGAAGGCCGCTTCGAGATCCTGACCGCGCAGAATTCCTTCCACGGCCGGACGCTCGCCGGCGTTTCCGCTACCGGTCAGGAGAAGGTGAAGAAGGGCTTCGAGCCCATGGTGCCGGGCTTCCGCCATGTGCTGTTCAACGATCTCCAGGCCATGCGCGACGCCGTGTCGCCGGCCACGGCCGCCATCCTGATCGAAGGCATCCAGGGCGAAGGCGGCATCACGCCCGCCACGTCGGAATACCTCCTCGGTCTGCGGCAACTCTGCGACGAGAAGAGGCTCCTGCTGCTGATCGACGGCGTGCAATGCGGCCATTTCCGCTCCGGCCGCTTCCAAAGCTTCCAGCGGATTCTTGAAAACGTAGGACGGGCTTCCAGCCCGTCTCCGGAGGACGCTCAACTGACCGCGCAGGATGCCCGGTCTACGTTCCTGCCCGACGGCATCTCCATGGCCAAGTCGCTCGGCGGCGGCTTCCCCATCGGCGCCTTCTGGATCCGGGAACAGCACCACGGGGTGAAGCTCGGCGAACTGCTCGGCCCCGGCACCCACGGCACCACCTACGGCGGCACGCCGCTGGGCTGCGCCGTCGCGCTGAAGATCTTCGAGGTGATCGAACGCGAAAAGCTGGCGGACAACGCCCGCAAGATCGGCGACTGGCTGCGGCACGAACTCCAGCGCCTGGCCGATACCTACCCCGGCGTGGTCATGAATTCCCGGGGCGTGGGCCTGATGATCGGCTTCGAGCTGCGACTCGCCGACCAGATCAAGGGCTTCGCCGGCTCGGACCGGGCCGCGTCTCTCCAGATGATCGACCGGCTCCACGAAGAAGGCCTGCTGACCATTCCCAGCGGCACGCAGGTCGTGCGCCTGTTGCCGGCCTTGAACCTCACTAGTGCACAAGCCCAAGAAGGCATCGCCATCATCGAGCGGGTGGTGAAGGCCGTCGCTTAGCTTCAAGTTAGCCCGCTATGCGCACCCCCTTTCGCATTCTCGCGTCGTTGGCTTTGGCCGGATGCCAGTATGACCCGCACGCCAACCTCTACACCACGACCGAGCCAATGGCCGAGGATGTTGTCGGGACATACGTCGCCGATACTTTTCATTTGCCGCCTGAAGTTGGCAGCACGCGGCCAGAAGTTCTAGTTGAGCTTCACGCGGATGGAACGTTTCTCGCCAGCAATGTCCCGCCTTGGCAGTTGAGTTCGCCCGGGACAAATTTCTTCGCTTCGTTGCTCAGTGGGTCGGGCAAGTGGGAGAAGGGCTCGCTTGGCACGCTCGACCCGGGCAACAAGCCTATGTGGGGCGTCTATTTGCGCACTACCGACAATCGGATTCATCCAGCCAATTTCACTGGCGACAAACCGCCCTACGGTTTGATTTTCACGCTTGGAGATCCTGACAGCGGTCATGCTGTGATTTTGAAGAAGCGGCCATGATTGACGTTGGCCGTTTCGCTTTCGCAAAAACGTCAAGGACGCAGCACAACTGAGCCCGTTTTGTTCAACAGCCTCCTCATCACCGTCGTCCTTTTGACCCAGCTCGCCCTCGGCTGGTCGCCCAGCGCCGACCGGATGACGTGGGTGCTGGAAAACTTCCCCGTCTGGATCGGTCTGGTGCTCCTGGCCTGCACCCATCGGCGATTTCCGCTCTCGCGACTGTGCCTCACATTGTTCGCGATCCACGCCGTCATCCTCGCCGTCGGCGGGCACTACACCTACGCCAAGGTGCCGCTGGGCGACTGGATGAAGGACTGGTTCGGCTTCGAGCGGAACCACTACGACCGCATCGGCCACTTCGCCCAGGGCTTCATCCCGGCGATCTTCGTGCGGGAATTGCTGGTCCGGACCAGTTCGCTCGGGCGCGGCAAATGGCTCCCCGTCCTCACCGTCAGCGTCTGTCTCGCCTTCAGCGCCTTCTACGAGTTCATCGAATGGTGGACGGCCTTGCTCAGCGGTTCCGGAGCCACCGACTTCCTCGGCACCCAGGGCGATCCATGGGACACGCAGTGGGACATGTTCCTCGCCTTGTGCGGCGCCATGGCGGCCATGGCGTCAATGGCCAAAACCCATGATCGATCGATCGCGGCCGTGGTTTCCGGATCAAAACCCTGATCCGCCCCGAGCCTTCCGGCCCCCTCTTCCGGCCCGCTTTCTCAGTAAACCCGCAGGGCCTTTTGTTTTGAAGGGCTCAAAGGGAGATGAGGTCGAGGGATCGGGCGGGTCTGGAGCGGAAGTGTTTGCGGATCTCGGGAAGCGCGTCATTGGGGAAGGGGTCGGGCAGGAGGTTGGGCTTGCGACTGCGGGAGCGGTCCTCGCCCATGAGCGCGGCGCGGCGCCAGTGGTTGCGATTCTCCACGCCGCCCCGGTGGCCGCGAGGACCAGGAACCACCGATTCTGGACGATCCGCTTGAGGCGTTCCACCCGATCCAGTGGTCGCGGTCCTTGAGCGCGTAGCAGCCCGGTCCCCAGGCCCACAGCGCCACGACCCGCCCGTCGAACCCGACGACCTGACGGAGGCAATCACCGACCGGGTGGCCCGCACCCGGAGAATGGTGCGTTGCCCGTTGCGGGTCGAACCACCCGGTCCCCTCCCGGCCCGAAACCCGCACGTTGCTCGCCATCCGGGTCGTCGTTGGAACCGCGTCCCATGCTTTCATCCCACTCCGCCGAACCAAAAAAGTGCGTTCAAGTTCAGCCAAACCTCCCCGCTTTGCGGCTCAGCGTCATCGGCCGTAAGAAAAAAGAACCCTTGTCACGCCGGCGGCAAAGAAGCGGTCGGGCTTGCGGAGCCGATCAACTCTCGAAGACCTTCCGTCCGTGGAATGGTTCTACGCCAAAGACGGGCAGCGGTTCGGGCCCCTCTCGGAGTCGTCGCTGGAGCAGCGGTTCGGAATGGGGGAGATCGATCTGAATGCGTTTGTCTGGTGTCGGGGGATGGACGAGTGGGCACCGCTCAGGGTCGTGCGGTCGGCGAGGATCGGAGGCGAACCCGCGTTCAACGCGCCGGCAAAAGAGACGCAACACGCCTGCGCAGAATGTGGGGACCGGTTTGCTGACGAGGATCTGGTGCAGATCGCAGGACGGAGAACGTGCGGAAGCTGCAAGCCGGTGGTGCTGCAGAAGCTGCGGGAAGGTCTGCTCGCGACCGACACGGATGACGCGTGCCGGTCCGGCCGTCTGATCGTGGTGGGCCGGAACGGGGTTTTGCCGCCGCGCTGCGTGAAGTGCAATCGCCAGGCCATGGAAAAGCCGCAGTCTTACCGGGTGTTTTTGGCATCGCCAACCGGCGGTTTTGTCATGTTGGGCGGACTCGTAATCGCATCCTTGGTGGAGTTCTCCTCCCGAGAAGAAATTCCGTGGCTGGTTCCTTTCGCCATTGTCGTCGCAGCTCTGATCAACGGGGGCATCTCTTCAGCGCGCGGCCAAGGCGTCCATGTGGGGATCGGGGTCTGCGCGGAGCATGCCCGGAAGCGTTTCGTCTCGGGAGCGGCCATCGCCGGGTTGGCGATCGGCGGCTGTTTGGCGCTGCTTCTCGGTATCGTGAGCGGAGAGCAGGGCTGGCTCTTTCTGATCGGATGTGTGGCGGTCGCCGTTGGTGCAATTGCGGGCGTCCTGCGGCGCAATCTGGTGACTGCAAAGAAGGCCGACAAAACCCACGTTTGGTTGAAGGGGGCCGGGTCCGAGTTTCTGGAGTCGCTTCCCAAATGGCCGGAAGGCTGAACCGAATCCTTCGCGAGGGAGCTTGGACCGCTTTGCCGGGACCGCGCTCCTTGACGCGGCGGGGTTGGCACGCTTTCGTCGGGGAAATATGAAACTGCTTTTCACGGGCCTCCTTTTATCCCTCTTCACAGCGGCGGCTTCCGCGGCGATCCAAACGAGAGTCGTCGAATACAAACAGGGCGACACCGTGCTCGAAGGAGTGATGACGTGGAACGACGCGGTCAAAGGCCGGAGGCCTTCGGTCCTGGTGATCCATCAGTGGATGGGGCTGACGGACTATGAAATGAAGCGGTCTGAAATGTTGGCCCAGCTCGGCTACAACGTCTTCGCCCTCGACATCTACGGCAAGGGCGTGCGGCCGAAGAATCCGCAGGAAGCGGGCGCGGAAGCCGGCAAGTTCAAGGGTGACCGCAATCTGCTCCGGGCGAGGGCGCTGGCGGGACTGGACGTGCTGCGCTCGGACGTGAACACCGACGCGAGACACGTCGCCGTGATCGGCTACTGCTTCGGCGGCACCGCCGCGATCGAGCTGGCCAGAGCGGGCGCCGACGTCGCCGGAGTGGTGACCTTCCACGGTGGGCTGGATTCCCCCGCACCTCTGGACGGGGCGAACATCCGGGCCAAGATGCTGATCTGCCACGGCGCGGAGGATCCGTTCGTGGCGCCCAAGGACATGGCGGCGTTCCTGACGGAGTTGCGGGTGAACAAGGTGGACTACCAGTTCGTGGCCTATAGCGGCGCGGTCCACAGCTTCACCCAATGGACCGCCGACGGCTCGATGGCGGGCGCCAAATACAACGCGGCCGCCGACCGGCGTTCGTGGGAGCAGATGAAGGCGTTCTTCGCGGAGATCTTCCGCTGAGGCTCGCCGGTCTCTTTTTGAAAACCGTCGGCAAGTCTTCTTGGCGACGGTTTTTTCGCGTCAGCGGCGATCGCCTTCCGCGAGAAACCAAGGTGTGCCGCCGATGCCTCCCCAGCCGGACGGGTCGTGATTGGCGATGAAGACGGCGCGCAGGGTTTCATCATACGGCACGAGAGAGGGCCACAGCGCGCCCGGTGAATTCTTCCACCGCGCGTCGACCTCGCCGCCGTCGATGCGCTGAAACTTCGCCCCGTCGATCTTCTGGTTCCACATGAAGTCGCGGTTGGTGGCGATCAGTCGGTCGATGTCGGCCTTGGTGAAGACGAGACCGTGCTGGTAGGCGCCGACGATGCCTTCGACGTCGATCTGGTAATAGCCGCCGTTGGGATGGACACCGACCCAGTGTTTCGGTGCGCCGTTGGGCTGGTAGTCCCAGGGACCGGCCGGGTCCCAATAGTTCCAAACGCTGTATTTCCCCTCCTCGCGCGTCCTGATACGAGAGCGCATCACCCGAAACCATTGCTCGGCCCGGTCGCGATAGACGGGCTTCTTGGTGGCGTCGTGCAGGGCCAGCATCCAGCGGGCGATGTGGTTCTCCTTGTTGGCGGGATTGGTGAAACCGTTGGTCTTACGCTCGGCGTAGCCGGCGGACCAGGAACCGGTTTTCAGATCAATGCCGAAATCGGGCACGATCCACACGCCGCCCTCCTTCACGTCGCGCCAGCAACCGCGGGAGTCCCATTTTTCGAAGGTCCTTTCGGCAAGGTCGAGATGGCTCCGGGCCTTGACCCCGTATTTCGCGTCCAGGGCTGGATCGCCGAGGATTCGGGCTGCCATCAACACCACGGGCCGAAGAATCATCGCTTCGCCCAACAGGCTGTCGGCCGAATACTCCTGCGACTCACCGCCCCCGCGACTCCCCTTGGGCCAACCGAGGAAACCATCGGGCTCTTTGACGCCGCGACGGATGCACGAGTCGGTCCAGTCGATCAGCAGATCGATCCACTTCGGATCGCCGGTGGCGAGGTGGCCGTAGTAGAAACCATTGAGGAAAGGGCTGACCAACCAGCCGAGCTCTTCGCCCATCTCCTTGTCGCAAGAGCGGCTGCGGGCGTCGCCGAGGATGCTCTTTTCCCAGCGGGCGAGCCAATCCCGGCCAGTCGGCGTGTCTTTGAAAGAAACGCCCTTCGCAGCGCCCTTGGCCGTTGGCAGATCGGCCGCAAGCAAACGGGCGACGGGAGGCAGGCAGATCGTTTCGATGACGGCCAATTTGAGGAAGCTGCGTCGGTTCATGGTGTTCGGGGATGGTCGCGGTTCTGGATGAAGGATAAGGACACAGGCTCAGCGAAAACTGCCGGAAACGCCCACCGCCTAAAGAACCTCTAAAAACTAAGCCCTCGCCTTAAACCTGAAACTCGTTCCCGCCTGACGGCCTCGTAATCCTGTTACTCAGGAGGCCGCTTCGTGGGTTTGGAAACTGCGCGCTCGACAACAACATCAACCAAACTCGCATTTGAGCCTCGTCCGAAGTCTCGGAAGTGTCGATGAAATGGTTTCTTGCCTCGCAACTCCTCAGCGCACTCTGAGAGAAACTTCCTAAGTCGTGCAATCGTCGCTGCATCGCCGTTCTATGCGCCGTTGCCCTGCTGGCACCCTTTCAGGGCGCGCTCCAGGCGGGGCCGCTGTCCGGGGGTGTTGCTCCGCTCAACTCCCCGCTAATCGCTTCCAATCAGTCGGATTGGGACACCCGCCCTGCGGCAACTTCGCAGACCAGACGTAAAATTCGCCGACTCCCTCACCCTTCCTGCTTTGTCAGACAGGCTCGAAGGCTTGCAGACCCGGCGGTGGTCGATCTCAGCATTCGACGAGGATTTGCAGGCGGAACGATTCGGCCAATCGGCGGACCAGGTCGGAGCGGCTGACGGATTGGCCGTCCAGTTCCACAATCTCGATCAAACCCAGCGTGCTGAGAGTCAGGAAGACGGCGTCGGCAGCATTCAAGGCGGCGGGGGGCACGCGCCGAAAGTCCGTGGGCAGTCCGAGTCCGCGACAGATTTCGAGCACCAGCCCACGGGTCACGCCCTCAAGCGCGCCTTCATCGAGGGGCGGGGTGCAGACGGTGCCGTGGTCGATCCAGAAGACATTGGCCGAGGCCGCTTCGACGATGTGGCCGTCGGTGTTGAGCAGCAGGGCTTCATCCGCGCCGCGTGCTTCGGCTTCGGCGCGGGCGAGGACATTGAGGAGCTTGTTCGAGGTCTTGAGGTTCGACAACGGATCGCCGGCAGCGACGCGGAACGAGGCGGTGATGAGTTTCCATCGGGGCAGGGCGCCGGCCGCAGAGACGCCGGGCAGGGGATGGCAGGCAATGACAAGAGTGGGGTGATCGGCGCCTTTCGGCGAATAGCCGCGTGGTCCCGGGCCGCGCGTCAGGGTGATGCGCGCAATGGCTTCGGTGAAGGCGTCGAGGCGCAGGAGTTCGGCCAGGGCGGCGGACAGTTCCGCATCGGAGGCCTTGAGGCCAATGCCGAGGAAGGCCGCGCCTTTGCGCAAGCGCTGGAGATGCTGCGGCCAGCGGAAGGGTTTGCCATTGGCGACGAGGACGGTTTCGAACAACCCGTCGCCATAGAGGAAACCACGGTCGGTCACGGGCACGGTGGCGCGCTCTTCGGGGAGGATCTGGCCGTTCAGAAAGACATGCACACCGCTGGTAATGCCCGAGCGGGACGCCGGTAAAAAGCGGGATTCGAGATCCGGACACAAAAAAGCTCCCGCCAGCCTTGCGGCGGACGGGAGCGTGTTTCAGCCAGGATCAATTGGCTTTTGATTCGTCGACGACGACGTAGCGGCTGCCGCCCTTGCTCCAGACGCGGAGCAGGCTGGTGTGGTCTTCGGCCTTCTCGGTCAGCTTGACGGCATCTTCCGCGCCGCCCACGGACTTGCGGTTGATCGCCATGATCACATCGCCTTGACGCAGGTTGCTCTCGAAGGCGGGACTGCTGGGATCCACCTCCATCACGAGAGCGCCTTCGACGTCGGCGGGGATGTTGAACTGGCTGCGGGTCTCGGGGGTGAGATTGCCCACGGTGACGCCATTGAGCGTGCCTTCTTCCTTGGCGGCTTCGGAGCCGGCGCTGGAAAGGTTCAAGGTGGAGTCCATTTCCTGGAGCTTGAGCTTGAGGGTCTTGGTATGGCCGTCGCGGACGATCACCACCGGGACGGTCGAACCGGGCTTGGCGGACGCGACGCTGAACTTCAAGTGGCGGCTGTCTTCCACCGGCTTGCCGGCGAACTCGACGATGATATCACCCGACTCGAGGCCGGCCTTGGCGGCGGGCCCACCGGATTTCACTTCGCCCACGAGAGCGCCTTTGGAGTCCTTCATCTTGAACTGGGTGGCCAGCGCCGGGGTCACGTTCTGGATTCTCACGCCGATGTAGCTGCGCGTGACGCGGCCGTTCTTGATCAACCCGTCCATGACGGAGCGGGCGAGATTCACGGGAATCGCGAAGCCAATGCCCTGGTTGCCGCCGCTGTCGCTGATGATGGCCGTATTGATTCCGATCAGGCGCCCGCGGGAATCGACCAAGGCACCGCCGGAGTTGCCAGGATTGATCGCGGCATCGGTCTGGAGGAAGTCTTCGTAGTCGAGTCCCATCGTGGCGCGTCCTTTGGCGCTGATGATCCCGCTGGTGACGGTCTGGCCGAGATTGAAGGGATTTCCAATCGCGAGGACGATATCGCCGACTTCTGTGGCGTCGCTGTCAGCCAAGTCTATCGCGGGAAGGTCCTTGGCATCGACCTTGATCACGGCGACGTCGGTCTGGGGATCGGTGCCGACGACCTTGGCTTCGAATTCACGGCCGTCCTGCAAGCGCACCTTCAATTCGTCCGCCCCGTCGACCACGTGGTTGTTGGTCAGGAGATAGCCATCCGGGCTGACGATCACGGCGGATCCAGCTCCATGCTGGGCCGGGGTCCGGGATGGGCGCCGCCCCGGCAGGTCGGGATTCTCCCCGTAGAACCAGCGGAACATGGGGTTGTCCTTGTCGATGCCTTCCATGCGGGTGTTCTTGGCTTTGACCATGACGGCGACTTGGACCACGGAAGGCGCCACCCGTTTAACCAGCGGGGCGAACGACTGGATGGGCTGGGGATCGATCCGTTGAAGCTCCGCTTTCTGCGTTTCGCGGGTGGTGGACGTGGAGGAGGCCGCGATGCCTCCAGCGACCAGCGTTCCGGCCAATGTCGTGACTGCAAACGCACTGAGAAATCTCTGATAGGTCCTGTTCATGTTTCTGTTCCTCTTGTTCGTGGCTGGTTTTCAGCTATGGAGGAACAGACACGGGGTTCATTTCAGGCGGCTTTCGTGAAGATTACAGAGAGGTAATCCAGCGCTTTTATGGGACGTGCTTGGGAAAGCCGTTTCTATCGGATCGAAGGGACCGGCATCAGCGAAGAAGGAACACTGGAGCCGGTTGGTCCGACTTGGACCTTCGAATCAGTCGTGGCACGGATCGGAACATTTCTGGTTCCTCGCTGTTTTCAGTGGGTAGAGGGTAGGTCGAGGCGGCCGGCGGTGAAGTAGAGCATGGTGATGAGGTTCTTGGTGGAGCGGAAGCCGCGGGCCTTGCGCTTGACGGCGGAGAAGACGCTGTTGAGGCCTTC
>JBBQXJ010000100.1:0-14938 GCA_038209745.1 Verrucomicrobiota bacterium | reverse complement strand
AGAAGGTGCTGGAGCACAGCCAGCCGCCGGGCTTACCGGCAGCTGCAGCGCCGGCGGAAGACCAAGCTGGGGGACCATCTGGAGCGGATCGGACAGATCCTGGAGGAGGACAAGACGATGCCGCGCAAGCAGCGGCACACGACCTGCAGCCTCTGTGCGAGGCGGTCGAGCCCATCCAGCGCGACGACGGCCAGCGCCGCGCCGTGCTCATGGTGAATCTCAAGACCCGGGACATCGAGGGCTTCGTCCAACTGGCCGAGAAAAGCATTCAGGACCAGGTGAAGCTGCCGGAGGGATAAATCGTGAAGTTCGGCGGCCAGTTCAGGAACCTCGTCGAGGCGCGGCAACGCCTCATGATAGTCGCGCCCGCTGCTCTCGTGCTCATCTTCCTCGCCTTCGGTTCGTTGCGTCAGGCGCTGAGCATCGGTCTCTGAACCTACCGATTGAAATGGGAAACTTGGCATCACTTGGCAACAGAATTGGTTCGTTTCCTTTCGCCTTGGTTCTCAATCGCAGGATGCCAAGTGTTTATTGATAGCGAACGAAGAACCTGTGACCGAAACGGTTGCGAAGATTGGCGAAATTACGAATCGACTTGCAGACGGGCGTCCCGCCTGCCGTGAAGGGCCTGCGTCTCGCCGCTCGAATCGAGGCGGCTCCGGCCAAAGCAGCCGTATTTGGTGATCGGACGTCTCTGGCCCGCTGTGGCTTCTGGAGCCGGTCTTTGAATTGGGGGACGAACGGCTCCGCCTATCTGTGCGGCGGTGAGCGGGAAAGGGAATCTTGAAACTTCGGGTTCCGTCATTGCCCGGCGGCTCGCTGGGCTTCGAAGGATTGAAACTCCTCGGGCCTGTCCCGGGACACGACTTCGGAATGACCGTCGACAAATCCATAGGAGCGTGCCCAGCGACCTTTGTAGGTCTGCCAAGGCTGGCGTTCGCGGAGCAACACGACTTTTGACGGGTCTTTTAGGTCGCCGATCTTTCCAATCGGCATGACTTCAAACTGGTCCGACCGGATGCCCCGCTCCGACGCGATTTCCTTCAAGGTGGTTGAAGCTTCCCCCTGGCTGTCCGTTCGGAGTGCTTGCTCGATCTCCACCATGCTCGTCGGCAGCGCGCCATCATGGCTTTGAGCGTGGACGATCGCCGCCATGGACAACCATTTCAGGCAGTTCATCTTGGCGATCGCGGAAACTTTTTCGGCTTCTTTCGCGGCCTCCACTTCCTCCTTTTGAATCTGTGTTTCGAGCTTCTTGGTCGCCTGTTCCGCGTTCTTGGCCAACTGGAGGTTGCCGGCTTTCAACTGGTCGATTTCGCCGCGCAGCCGGAGCAGTTCCGCATGTTCCAGTCGGAGCGCCCCCAGCTCCGCGCTATCCGCCATCTGTCCATGCAGGCGGGCGTTATCCCCCTCCAATTTGGCGATCTGCGGAAGCTGCGCGGACAGGTCCGCGTTCTTCGCCTGGAGGTCGGCGATGGCGTGGTTTTGGACGACGATCGGCACGGACAGTCCGGCGATGACGGCGATGGCGGCGAGGCCGGTCTTCAGTTGGGTGGCGGTCATAAGATGCAGAAAGGTGAAGCTCGAACCGGCGGCAACCGTGGTCAGGGCGGTGGCGGTGATCTGGGCGGCGGTAAGGGACGTGGCGCCCAAAGTGGCGTGGGCCAGCAGCGCGGCGGCGAGTCCGGAGGCGGAGGAGGTGACGCCGCGTTTGGCGAGGAGGCGGCGGACCTTGTCCAAGGCGCGCTCGACGCGCATGCGGGCGGCGTTGTCGTTCAGGCCGAGGAGTTCGCCGATCTCGCGATGGGACCTGTTCTCGAAGTAGCGGAGGAGAAGCGCTTCGCGGTCCTTGGCCGAGAGATCGCCCACGGCGTCGTCGATCACGGGGCGGAGTTCGGCCCAATCGGTTTTCGCGGGGGAAAGCGTGGGTTGCATGGAGAGGGCCTCGTGTTCGCGTTGGCGGCGGCGGTGTTCGCCGCGCAACAGAGTCATGGCGGCGTAGCGGGCGCTGGTGTGGAGCCAGCCGGCGAGGGACGGACGGTCGCGCAGACTGCGGGCTTTGCGGGCGAGGTCGGCGAAGACGGTCTGGGTGATGTCCTCGGCCAGGTGCTGGTCGCCGTTGACCACGCGGAGGGCGGCGGAATGGACCATGCCGAGATGGCGTTGGACGAGTTCGGCGAAGTCATTCTCCGAATCCGTCTGGAGCCAGCGGGCGAGCAGTGCGTTGTCCGGTGCCATGGTTTTCATGCTAGGGCAGCCGCGTGGGCCGGAAAGCGCACGGAGAATCTTTGAGGATTGCGGACGGACTGGAGAAAGCCGGTCTGGTCCCGTGCTCAGCTCATGGCGCGGTGGATGGCGGCGGCGAGGCCGGCGGGGGAGACGGGTTTTTGGACGAGTTCCCGGATGCCGAGTTCGCGGATCGCCTCGGGAGTCAAGGTGCCGCTGAAACCGGTGACGAGGATGATGGGGACCTGGGGGCGGAGCTGGATGAGTCGGGCGGCGAGGTCGATGCCGGTCATGCCCGGCATGGACAGATCGGAGATGACGACGTCGAACGCATGGGGATCGAGCTCGAAAAGGGAGAGGGCCTGCTCGGGATCGCTGACGGCGCTGACTTCGAAGTTGAGGCGTTTGAGGAGCTTCTCCACGGAGGAGCAGATGGCGGCTTCGTCGTCGATGAAGAGCACGCGCTGACCGTGGCCCGGGCGGATGGAGGCGGTCTCGATGCGGAGCATCTCGGTGTCGAGCTGGTGGACGGGAAAGTAGATCTCGAAAAGCGTGCCGACGCCGGGCTTGCTGGAGACGGAGACGGCGCCGTCGTGGTCCTTGATGATGCCGTGGACCACGGCGAGACCGAGGCCGGTGCCTTCGCCGGGAAGCTTGGTGGTGAAGAAAGGTTCGAAGATCCGTTTGATGGTGGCTAGGGTCATGCCGTGGCCGTTGTCGCGGACGGCGAGCAGGACGTGGGGTCCGGGCTGGAGTTCGGGCAGTTCCTTGGCGAGGGCGGGAGTGACCTGGACCGGCCGGAGGTTGACCTCGAGCACGCCCCGACGGTCGTGCATGGCGTGGGCCGCGTTGGTGCAGAGATTGAGGACGATCTGGTGGATCTGGGTGGGGTCGGCGAGGACGGTCTCGGCGTCGGGACCGATGTCTTGGACGATCTCGATGGTCGCGGGAAGGGTGGAGCGGACCATCTTCAGCACTTCTCGGACGATGGTCTGGAGGCGGATGACGTGGCGCTCGTTGGCCTGCTTGCGGCTGAAGGCGAGGATTTGCCGGACGAGGTTCCGGGCGCGGTCGCCGGACTTGATGACCTGATCAAGGTGCTCGTGGACCTGGGTGTTTTCTTCGACGTCCATGCGGGCCAGTTCGGTGTAGGCGAGCATGGCGGCGAGGATGTTGTTGAAATCATGGGCGATGCCGCCGGCGAGAGTGCCGATGGCTTCCATTTTCTGGGCTTGGCGGAGCTGGGCCTCGAGGCTGGCCCGGGCTTCGTCGCCTTCGCGGCGATCGGTGATGTCGCGGGCGATGATGACGCCACGCTCCTCGCCGTCGGCGGTCTTGTAGTCGCGGCCGTAGGTCTCGAGCCAGCGCCAGGTGCCGTCCTTGTGCTGGAAGCGGAAGACTTCGGAGGCTTCCGTCACCATGAGGGACATCACCGTGGCCGGGACATCGTCCGGGTGGACGTGGGCGAAGACGCCGGAATGGATCAGCTCCGATGCTTCGTAGCCAAGGCGGGTCTTGAAGGTGGGGCTGACGTAGAGGAAGCGGCCGTCGAGGGTGACTTCGGCGACGAGGTCGGAGGAGTTTTCGACGAGCAGCCGGTAGCGTTCTTCGCTGAAGCGCATGGCGTCCTCGACGCGGCGGCGTTCGGTGATGTCGTTGAGGAATCCCTCGATATGGACGGTGCCGTCGTTCGAGCGCACGCCCTGGCCGCGTTCCCAGACCCATTTTTCCCGGCCGTCGCGGGTGCGGACACGGTAGGAGAGCTCGAACCGGCGGCCGGTCGCGAGCGGCGGGACGGGCTCTTCCGCGACGCGGGCGCGGTCGTCCGGGTGGATGATGTCGGCGAAGGCGACGGTGCGGTTCTCGATGAGGTCGTCGGGTGCGTAGCCGAGCAGTTCGCGGGCGCCTTCGCTGACGAGTTCCATGGTCCACTGGGCGTCGTTGCGGCAGCGATAGGCCATGCCGGGCAGGTTGCCGAGGAGGGTGACGAAGCGGCGCCGGCTTTCCTCCAGCGCGGCCTCGGCCTCGATGCGCGCGGTGATGTCGCGGACGATGGTGACGATGAGCTTCTCCCCGCGGATCTCGACGACGTCGGCCGAGAGCAGCGCGGTGGCGCTCGATCCGTCGAGGCGAATGAAGTTGAGCTCGCGCGCCTCGACCTGCTGGCCGGTCAGGAGCTTTTCCACCATGAGGCGCCGGTCGTCCACGTTGGCCCAGACGCCCAGTTCGAGGCTCGTCTTGCCGATGGCCTCGGCGATCGGGATGCCGAAGATGCGGAAGAAGCCTTCGTTGGTCTCAACGATCCTGCCGGTTTCCAAGTCGGTGAGCGTGATGGCGTCCGGGGAATTGCGGAAGACGGTGGCGTAACGTTCTTCGGAGACGGCCAACGCGTGCTCGGCGTCCTTGCGTTCGGTGATGTCGCGGGACTCGGGCAGCAGCAAGATGACCTGGCCCGCTTCGTTCTTCACCGGTTTGAGGGAGAAGTCGACCGTGATGGTGCCGCCGTCCTTGGTGGGATGTTCGGCTTCGAACCGGACGGTGCGGCCGCGGGCCGCGCGTTCGACGGCGTCGCGGAGCCTGGTCTGGAGCGCCAATGAATGGCTCCACCAAGGAGTGTCCCAGAGCGGCTTTCCGAGGACTTCGGAGCGGCGGGTGCCGACGGATCGGAGGGAAGTGTCGTTGGCCTCGACGAGGGTTCCGTCGGGGTTGAGGAGCCCGACGAACTGGAAGGCGGAGTTGAAAATGGCGCGGAAACGGCCCTCGCTCCGGCGAAGTGCCGCCTCGACGGTCTTGAGCTTGGTGATGTCCACCAGGATGCCCCGCAGCATCGTGGGTCGGCCGTCTTCTGAGGCATCGCTGACGATGTCGCGCATCCAGAGGGTCCGGCCATCCGCCGCGATCATCCGGTATTCGAAGTCGTGCCCCTTCAGCAGGGCGGTGTGCGCGGCACAATAATCGACGGCTTCCTTGCAGTCTTCTGGATGGATCTTGGAGGGCCAGACCTCGTTGTTGAGCCAGGCGGACACAGGGTAGCCGAGGATCCGTTCCGCCTGCTGGCTGACGAAGGTGATCTGGAGCGTCTGGGCGTCGCGTTCCCAGAAGATGTCGTCGAGGCTGTTGACGAGATCGGTGTGGCGGGCCGCGACCTCCCGGAAGTTCTGGCGCGCGACGTGGTGATCGGTGACGTCTTGCAGCGCGCCATAGAGCCGAACGACGCGCCCATTTTTGTTTTCAGCCCGGCCGCAAGTTCTCAACCGGAGCGTGCGACCTCCGGCATCCACGGCGTCGCCCTGGATGTCCCACGGTTCTCCCAGCTCCGTCCCGCGACGGAGGCATTCTTCGATCACCGGGCGCGATTCGGCCGTGAAGAAGCTGGCCATGTGCTCGGGCAAGGGCGTGAACGTCTCTGCGGAAAGCCCGTGGATCCGATAGGTCTCGGCCGTCCAGAAGAGGCGGTCGGCCGTGAGATCCAGCTCCCAACCGCCGATCTTGGCCAACGCCTGGGATTCCTCCAGAAGGCGTGCCTGTCTCCGGACGGACTCGACGTCGGCAATCGATCCGGCCATGTGCGTCGGCCTACCTTCGGCGTCCCTCAGAGCGCAGCCTCGGGCGTGGAAGGTTCCGAAGTTTCCGTCCGGTCGGTGGAAGCGGAGGTCGATCTGGTAGCGGGCATGTTCCTCCAGATGGCGTCGGAGCGCCTCGGCCATGGGAGCTTTGTCCTCCGGATGGAGCAACTTTTCGACAAAGTCGTAGTCGCCTCCGAACTGGTTGCGATCGATTCCGAGCATCTCGTAGACCCGATCGGACCAGAAGACCTCGCTGGTGAGGATGTTCCACTCCCAGACGCCGTCGTTCGACGCGTCCATGACGAGCCGGAGCCTTTGATCCTCGTTCCCGATGCCGGGTTCGAGCGACGGTGGATGCACTTCGGGAAGGAAGCCGCGCTGTTCCGCCAATTGGACCATCGCGACCAGTTCGCCGTGCGACAATTGGGAGATACTGGAGGGCACCGGCGGACCTTAGAGGCTCCGTTAAAAATGGAAGCGAAAATTCCGAACTTCTATTTCGGTTCAAGTAAGTTCTTGCGCTCGTCACGGCCGGTCCGGGAAATACCTCCGCCATTATGTCGATACCCGTCCTGTCCATCGCTGAAATGCGAGCCTGGGAAAACGAATCCTGGGCCGCGAACGTCGCCGCCGACCGAGTCATCGCCCGAGTGGGCCAGCTCGTGGCCGAACGAGCCCAAGCGCTGACCCGCCCCGGCGACTCCATCCTCGTCCTCACCGGCAAGGGCCACAATGGTGACGACGCCCGCGCCGCCGTCATGCAGATCAAGGACCGCCGCGTCCAGCGGATCGACTTTCGTGATTTCGGGGCCGGAGTGATGGAGTTTCGCTCCCTTCGCGGCCGTCCCGCGCTGGTGATCGACGGTCTTTTCGGCATCGGTCTCAACCGCGAACTGGACGCGGAATGGCGCGCCGTAATCGACGAGTTGAACGCAATGAATCTGCCGGTCCTGGCGGTCGACGTACCCAGCGGTTTGAACGCCGATACCGGTGAACCTTTCGGCGCCGCCGTCCGGGCGACCGCCACCCTGACGCTCGCCGCTCCCAAGATCGGATTGCTGAAGGAAAAGGGGGCTCCGTGGGTCGGCCACTTGGACGTGGCACCCGACATCGGGCTTTTGCCGATGAACGATGGTCTGTCCACGCCCCAAGTCCCGGCCGAGGCCGACCCGCGTCCCGTTGCGGTGGCGGCTTGGGGCACGGAAGTTATGGTGGAGACCTTTTCGCGGAACGCCTCCTATCGGTTGACGTCGGACCCGGACCGGCAGTTCTGGGTGCGATCAGCTGACTTTGCCGGTTTTCCTCCGCAAAGGACCGTTTCGGCGCACAAAGGCACCTTTGGCCATCTGGCCGTCATTGCCGGCAGCCGCGGCTATCATGGTGCGGCCGTGCTGGCGGCGACCGGGGCACTCCGGGCGCGCCCCGGTCTGGTGTCCGTCCTGACCCCCGAGTCGGTTTACGCGCCGGTAGCGTCGCAGCTGCAATCCGCGATGGTCCATGCGTGGGAGGATGCGAAGGGCCTTGCTGAATCGACCACGGCCATTCTCGCGGGTCCCGGATTGGCTTCGGATTCGCGGCCATCGGACTTGGTGGAGCAGGTGCGGATGCTGTGGGACTCGTCCTCGTTGCCGATGATCGCGGATGCCAGCGCGTTGGACTTCCTGCCGGAAGCCAAGCCCCGCACCGAGTCCGTCCGGGTGATCACGCCGCATCCCGGTGAAGCTGCTCGACTGCTGGGCTGTTCCGTCGACGAGGTGCAGGCCGATCGACCCGGGGCATTGCGTCGCCTGTCGGGCCGGTTCGGCGGCTGTTGGGTCGTGCTGAAAGGCCATCGCACGCTGGTGGGTCGTCACGAAGGCTCGATTTTGGTCAACTGCTCCGGGAACCCCGGATTGGCCCAGGGCGGAAGCGGCGACCTTCTCGCGGGGTTCATCGGAGGCCTGCTCGCCCAACCATTGCTCCAAGCGGATGTCAGCAAGCTGCTCTCGTTTGCTGCCTGGGAACATGGGAACGCGGCGGATCGGCTTCATCAGCGGTCGGCCAACTGGATCATCAGCGATCTCTCCGCCGAGCTGGGCCGAGTGGTCGGATCGGCCTGACGACGGAAGCAGATTCCAGACAGCTCCCTCCGGACGGCAGCTTGCTGAAAACGAGTGCGCTCGGTTTTTTAGGTGGGACCGTTGGACAACGGCGCTTCGTTTTATTGACGACGTATAATCGGTGAAACGATATTTCGTTGCCCCGGGGAGTTTGAAGGCGAGATTTTTTAAAAGCTGTTAATAGCTTATAATAATTGGTTTGGGGCTGGAACTGTCAGCGATGGGCCCGGTTGGCACGAAGCCAGCAGTGGGGAGTGGGTAGACGGTCCGAAAGTTGCCGGGATAAGTGACAGCTTTCCTCCATCGAGCACGCAACGAACCATGATCACCCTTCGCAGATCCCAAGAACGCGGCCATGCCGACCACGGTTGGCTCCGGTCCTACCACACCTTCTCTTTCGCCGATTTCCATGATCCGAAGCACATGCACTTCCGGTCGATCCGGGTGATCAACGACGACATCGTCGCGGGTGGCGGCGGCTTCGGGATGCACCCGCACCGGGACATGGAGATCATCACCTATGTCGTCAGCGGCGCGCTCCAGCATCGGGACAGCATGGGCAACTCCGCCGTGATGCGGGCCGGGGACGTGCAGCGGATCAGCGCGGGCACGGGCATCCAGCATAGCGAGTTCAACCATTCCCCCATGGAGCCGGTCCATCTCTTCCAGATCTGGATCACGCCCGAAAAGCACGGCGTGGCTCCCGACTATGCGGAGAAATCCTTCGCCCAAGTGGAGACCGGACGGCTCCACCTCGTGGCCAGCAAGAGCGGTCGCGACGGTTCCATCGCCATCCATCAGGACGCCGATCTGGCACTGGCCCGGCTCGAGCCCGGCCAGTCGGTGGAACACCCGATTCGGCCAGGTCGTCACGTTTGGCTCCAGGTGGCCGTCGGCGATGTGACCCTTGGCGGAGGCGAAGTGCTTCGATCGGGCGATGCTGCGGCGCTTTCGCAAGAGGCCTTGGTTCGGGTCACAGCCAACCAGTCGTCCCAAGTCCTCGTGTTCGACCTGGACTGATCCTTCCTGAAAACCTCCGTGGCGCTGGCGGCGAACCACCGTCGGGTAATCCGTCCACCCAAGGGCTGCGGCGGGTGCGGAAAAACCTCTTCCGCCGTGGACGGTGCTCTGCTAAGGACAGCGGAAACATGCAACCGATGCGCCTCTCCCTGATGTGTTTTCTCTTGGCGGTCCTGTTGGTTCAGCCGGTTTTGGCGGGGTCCTATCGGCTGACCGACGGTTCGACTGCCACGGGAGAGCCGGTGGCCTATGGCGAGACGGGTCTCATCTTGCGCGACAATTCGGGTCTTCCTCCGCGGATCTCATGGGCCCGCTTCAGCCAGGAATCCCTCAAGCTACTGGCCGAAGAGGCCAAGACTCCGAAGGACCGTGCCTTCGTCGAGCCCTTCATCGAGGACTACGTCCGTGAACAGGAGCTACGGAAACAGATCATCGTCACGGCTCCGGCCTTTCAAGAAGAGCAGGACAAGGCGAGGGAAGTCGAACGGAAGACACAGCCTTCCAAGGGCCTGTTCGCCCTCTTCAGCAGCCCACTCGGTCTCCTTCTGGTGGTTCTGGCCTACGCCGCCAATCTCTATGCGGGATTCGAGTTGGCGATCTTCCGGGGGCAAACCGTGGGCATGGGTCTTGGCCTTGGATTGATTCCGGTCGCCGGGCCTCTGGTATTTGCCTTCATCCCCACGAAGGTGGTGCCTTTGATCGTGGAGGAAGAAGACGAGCCCGAACCGGCCCCGGCCGCCGCAGCGCCGGTGGATGGATCCGCGGCTCCGGCCGAGGGCGTGCTGGTCCCGACGGTCCCGCTGCGCAAGAAGAAGGGCGAAGCGCCGACCATCGCCATGGGAGCCGGAGCCACGAACATCGGTTTGGCGGGGACTGCGGGCGGTGTTTCCGCGGCCGCCGTCGCCGGAGCGGCGCCGACGGCGGAAGCTGCTGCGGCGACGGTCGATTCCCGGGTGCAGACCTTCGAGAAGGGCAAGTTCATCTTCAATCGGCGGTTCTTCGAAACGAAGATGCCCGGCTTCTTCCGCGCTGTGCCGAGGGAAGAGGAAAAGGACTTGGTTCTCCATATTCGCGCCGTCCGCGGCGAGTTTGTCGGGAAACGGATCACGAGCATCGACCAGACCCAGTTGGCGCTGCAGATCTTCAAAGGGAACGTCACGGCCGACGAGACGATCCCGTTCATGGAGATCCAGGAAGTCCGCATCCAGCCGTTGGAAGCCTGATCGGCCAAGTTGTTTGGACGCCACTGTTCTCCATTTGGAACGGGGGCGTTTGATTTTTTCAGGGGGCGTTCTTCCGTCTTTTTTTGGCGGGACGGTGGACAAAACGGGGAGCCGACGGCTTGATTGCTCAAGCTAGGATCTGCGATCACCGATGATCCGTGCAACCGGACGGATCCCTTTGGAGCCGTCGGGGTGCGTCGTCCGTGTCGGCCGGCGTGGAGCGGGGTCAGGGACGACTCACGCGTGAAAGTTGGGCCGGGGCATCAGGATGGGTGCCGGCTCGAAAGCAACGACCTGACGTGTATCTGGAATTTTACGGACTGAAAGAACCACCGTTCGCCATCACGCCGAACCCGCGCTTCCTTTTCTACAGCGACAAGCATCGGGAGGCCTTCAACCACCTCCTCTACGGCATCCGCGAGCGCAAGGGATTCGTGCAGCTGACCGGCGAGGTCGGTGCGGGCAAAACGACGCTTTGTCGAGCCCTCCTGAACGAGCTGGGGGACACTTTTTCCACCGCTCTGATCCTGAATCCGATCCTCGATCCCGACGGGCTCATGAAGGCCATCGCGATGGAGTTCGGGCTGGACGTGAAGGGGTGCGACCGCCTCGACACCGTGGCCAACATCAACGCCTTCCTGCTTCGGCAACTCGCGGACGGCCGCGACTCCGTCCTCATCATCGACGAGGCCCAGGACTTGTCGGACGAGCTGCTCGAACAGGTCCGCCTCCTCTCCAATCTCGAAACCGAGGACCGCAAGCTCCTCCAGATAGTCCTGCTGGGGCAGCCCGAGCTGCGGGACCGGCTCGACGCGCACAACCTCCGCCAGCTCCGCCAGCGCATCACCGTCCGCTACCATCTGCGCGCGCTCCGCCTGGGCGAACTCGGCCACTACATCGCCCATCGTCTCGCAGTGGCGGGATCCAATGGATCGCCGCAGTTCAGCGGCGCGGCCCTCTGGCGGCTGCACCGCTACAGCCAGGGGATTCCCCGTCTCGTCAACGCCCTTGGCGACAAATGCCTTCTCGCGGGCTTTGTCGAACAGGCGCGCCGCATCGACTTCAACATGGTCGGCCGCGCCATCCGCGAACTCGAAGGAAACATCGCATGAGCTTGATCAACGACGCCCTGAAACGGGCCCACCAGAACCAGCCGCCTCCCGCCGCCGCACCCGGAGCCCCGATGCTCCCGGTGATCGGCGCTCCCGCCGTCGTCAAACCTCACCTGAACCGCGTCGTTCAGGTGCTAATCCTGGTGATGGTGGGTGCAAGTGGATTCTTTTTCTGGAAGTGGCAGCAAGCGAGGCGGGCCGGGCAGGTTCCAGCCGTCGTCCAGCAGAGTGTCTCGGCCGACCCGACCCACATCCCGCCGGCTGCGAGGTCGGTGGTTGATTTGCCCGCAGAAAGGGATGGTCCCTCCCTCGCGGTTGAATCAGCCCCGCGGTCTGTTGTCGGTCGGGTCGTCGCCGCCGGTCCGGTCGTGGTGGCTCCGACCGCTTCCCCAGGGCCTTCCGTCCAGCCTGCTCCCGCCGGAGCTTCCTCGGTTGCCGTTGTGCCTGCCGCCGTTCCGGCCAACATCAAACTCCAAGCCATCTTGTTCCGACTGCGGAATCCCACCGCCATCCTGAACGGCCGGACCCTGGAGGTCGGTGAGTCGGTCGATGGTGCAAAGGTCGTCGAAATCCAACGCAGCCTCGTGGTCATTGAACGGGGCGGTCGCCGGGAAACACTGGAACTACGCTAGGTTGCGGTCGCTCTTCCTCTCCGGTTCGTCGCCGGGTCCAGAGGAGGAACTTCTGAAGTCGGGCGTCCCGATTCCGATAGAGGAGAGGACATCATGATTGCCACTGAACAACTGAGGATCAACGACCCTCGCGACGACGCGTCTTTGGCGATGGACCAAACCAACCGGCTGGACCTTGCTTTCGTTGAGCGCGACCCGTTCGCGATCCCCTCCTGCCCAGGCACCAATCGACGATCCCATGCGCCTGCATCGGTTCTCTTCGCGTCGACCGCCTCCAAGTCACTAGAGAAATTGCTTCTGGCAGCAGCGAGATCCGGTGCCGGCTCGAATGTCGGATTATGAAAAATTCCACCTTCTTGGAGGATTGATGAATCGTCACCCGCTTCTTCAACGCCAGCTGCGCGAACATCTCGGGGACGTCATTGTCGACGAGCCCTGGGCGGGGCTGCTTCGCGCGGTGGAGCAGTCCTACGAGCAGTTCGACGCGGATCGGAAGCTCGCGGAACACACGATGGAACTGGGTTCCATGGAGCTCCTCCATTCCAATACCCGGCTCCTTGCGCAGAACGCGCGCACCGGCGCCGTGCTTGAGAGCCTCCGCGCGGCCATGCACGGACTCGACATCGCGGTCGCCGCCCCTCCCGGAGAAGGCTGGGACGACATTCTCTCCCTCTGCAACCTGATCCAGGAACAGGTGCGCCTGCGCAACCAGGCCGAAGCCCGCCTCCGCTCCAACGAGGAGGAACTCGGACTCATCGTCGGTACTGCCCGCGACTATGCCATCGTCAGCTACGACGACGACGGCCGCGTGGTCCGATGGAACGAAGGCGCCAAGATCCTCCTGGGCCATACGGTCGACGAGGCGCGCGGCATGGACTTCGACCAAACCTTCAACGAGGCCGATCGCGTCGACCGGATTCCGGCGCGTCTCCTCGAGCGGGTCCGCGAAGATCGGAGCTGTTCCTTCCAGGGCATGCGCTTCAAGCGGAGCGGGGAGGAGTTCTGGGCCGATACCACGCTTTCGTTCATTCCGGAAACTCCGACCGGTCCGCAGTTCGTCGAGATCACCCGCGACATCACCTTCCACAAGCGGGTCGAGGAAACCCTTCGGCTGGCCAAGGAATCGGCGGAGGCCGCCGGTCGGGCCAAGAGCGACTTCCTCGCCACCATGAGCCATGAGATCCGCACGCCGATGAACGGCGTCGTCGGGTTCGCCCATCTTCTGCTGGAGACCCCGCTCGACGCCAAGCAGCGCCGATACGCGGAGATCATCAACCGCTCCGGCGAGTCCCTCCTGACCATCATCAACGACATCCTCGACTTCTCGAAGATCGAGGCAGGGAAACTCGTCGTCGAAGCCATTCCATTTTCCGTATCAACGGCCCTCGAAGACACCTTGGAGCTGCTGGCCCCGAGGGCGTTGGAGAAGAAGATCGAGCTGGTCCTCAGCTGCGACGCCTCGTTGCCGGCCGAACTGGTGGGCGATCCCGGCCGGGTGCGGCAGATCCTTGTGAATCTCGTCGGCAACGCCATCAAGTTCACCCAGCGCGGCCACGTGCTCGTCGAGGTTGGCCCGGCCCACACCTTTCGCGAACGCTGTCCAGGATTGCCCCCGGAGGCTTTCGCCGAATCCATGGTTCTTTTCTGCGTTACGGACACGGGAATCGGGATCCCGGCGGACAAACAAGGGGACTTGTTCCAAAAGTTCACCCAGGCCGACTCCACCACCACCCGTAAGTTCGGGGGCACGGGACTCGGGCTCGCCATCGCCAAACGGTTGAGCGGGCTCATGGGCGGGCAGATGGGATTCGTCAGCCTGCAAGGCATCGGCTCCACGTTCTGGTTCACGCTTCCCCTGGAAGAATCGAGCCAGCGGACCGGTGCGAACCGTCCGGACATCGGCAAGGCCCGGCTTCTTGTCGCCGACGACAATCCGATCGTGCTCCGCCTGCTGTGCGATCGGCTCGCCGCCTGGCAGATTTCCCATGCCGCCGCCGGGTCGGCCCGGGAGGCATTGGCCCTCATTGTGCAGGCGGTCGAACAAGGGTCCCCGTTCGATCTCGCTCTGCTGGATGAATTCGAAGGGGACTATGACGCCATCGCTTTGGCGGCGGACCTCCAGAGAATCCCCGAACCGGTCCGGCCACGTCTTTTGCTCATGACCGCGGCCGGCGGGCTCGGTGCGACCGTGCTGAACTTCCGCGGATTCGTCGGCCAACTGCCCAAGCCCGCCATCCGCGACCAGCTCCTTTGTTCCGCCTTGGAAACGGCTCTCCGGTCGACTCCCCCCGGAGTGGCAGCGCGCCCCGCGCTGTTGGCTGAAGCCGCGGAACCCGAGGATCCCTTCGCGCCGGAGCCGTCAGGCAGCCGGGTTCTCGTCGCCGAAGATTCGCCGACCAACCAGATGCTGGCCGTTCGGATCCTCGAAGAAATGGGCTGCATCGTGGATCTCGCGGACAACGGCCTTGATGCGGTCTCGATGGCCGGAGAGCGCCTCTACGATCTCATCCTGATGGACTGTCAGATGCCGGAAATGGACGGATTCGAAGCCACCGCCGCCATTCGCCAGCGCGAGAATGGAGAACGCCACGTGCCCATCATCGCGCTCACGGCCAACGCCCTTTTGGGTGATCGCGAGCGATGCCTCGCCTCCGGCATGGACGACTATCTCACCAAGCCGATCCATCCCGACGCCCTCCGGCGCCTCGTCCCCAAGCCGACCGGTTGAAGCCCGCGAAGCTCCGGTGACATTCCTGTCCGGCTCGATCCCGTTCGATTCTTGGATGGTTCCTCACTGTTTTCAGAGGGTAGCGGGCAAGTCGAGGCGACCGGCGGTGAAGTAGAGCCTGGAGATGAGGTTCTTGAAGGAGCGGAAGCTGCGGGCCTTGCGCTTGACGGCGGAGAAGACGCGGTTGAGGGCTTCGAGGAAGGCGTTGGTCGTGCCGCGTAACCAGTGCGCCATGACGCCTTCGAGGTGACGTTCGATCAGCCGTGCGGTTTTCGCCCTAGCCGCGAACAGCGCGGGCGTGTGTTTGGCCGCAGTCCAGCGCACCCAAAGGC
>JBBQXJ010000099.1:0-15316 GCA_038209745.1 Verrucomicrobiota bacterium | reverse complement strand
GTCAGCGTCGCCAAATCCATGTCCCCGATTGCTGACATGCTCACCATCAACGAGGCCGCACGGGTCACCTCTTCCCGGTCCCGGTTGGTAAAGACACAACGATAGAATCCCACCTCCTTCACCGTCGTGTTCTTGATCGTCCGCGTGCGGCCAGTTTCGCCCTCCAGCACTTCGGTGCGATCCCGCCGTTGGCGGATCCATTGATACGAGGTGCGCTCCAGTCCTTCCGGGGCAGTAAAGGTGGCGGTGTTTCCCAGGGCGACCAGCTGGTCCTCGGGCCACTCGGCACCTTCACGGGTCCCAGGATCGATCAGCGTCGCGGTCAGCAGAACCATTGTTTCGCATGGATTCGTGATGTTTTTCGGATTCATGGAGGTTGTCCCCGCAGGAGATACGCGCGGCCTCCAATCAGCGGCGGCTCGCCTCGCCTCGTCTCCTACGCCTTCAATCCATATCGACGTCCCAGGAATGAAAAAAAGAGAAAAAATGCGCACCACCGCCTGTTTTCAGAGACGGCAACAGCTTCTGTCTCTCCTCCGGCGACTCATCTCCTCCCGCGCGCGTCCGGGAGCGAAAAGCTGGAAAGGCAGGGAAACTCCTTTTTCGTTCGGAGTGGGAAGAAGAGCAAATGGTCGGGACGGTGAGATTTGAACTCACGACCTCTTCCACCCCAAGGAAGCGCGCTACCAAGCTACGCTACGTCCCGACCAAGCAGCTCCGACCGAAGCAGGAGCGAAGGGGAGAATAAGAACGGCCCGCTCCAGTTCAACACCTTTTCCAACGCAATTTAGGGAACCACCGCTCCGGCGATCCCCGGCTACTTCTTCTTGAGCGGGTTGTCGAAGGCGTCGGCCAACGATCCCAGCCCGCCGCCACCCGGCCCCGGATTGAAGCCCGGCCGCGCCCGGCGCGGTTCGAACCGCCCACCCTGCGGCCTCGGCGAAGCCGGAGAATTTCGCTGTTCCTTGGCCACGCCGATCTCTGGGTTGGCCTTCATCGAGAGAGCGATGCGTTTCCGCGGCAGATCGACCTCGGTGACGGTCACCATGACCTTTTGCGAGACCTTCACCACCTCCGACGCGTCCTTCACGAACTTGTCCGCAAGCTGGCTGACATGGACGAGTCCGTCCTGGTGGACGCCGATGTCCACGAAGGCGCCGAAGGCCGTCACGTTCGTCACGATGCCGGGCAGTTTCATCCCCGGCTTGAGATCCTCCATCTTGTCGACGCCGTCCTTGAAGCTGAAGGCCTCGAACTTCTCCCGCGGATCGCGGCCGGGTTTGGCCAACTCCTGCACGATGTCCTGCAAGGTTGGAAGTCCCACACCGTCGCTGACGTAGTTCTCCAGCTTCAGCTTCTGTCGGGCTCCGGCGTCCTTGAGCAGATCGCCCACCGTGCAACCGACGTCCCGGGCCATCACGTCCAGCAAGGCATAGCGCTCGGGATGGACCGCGCTGGAATCGAGCGGATGTTCGCCGTCGCGGATGCGGAGGAAGCCGGCGGCCTGTTCGAAGGCTTTCGGGCCAAGGCGCGCCACGTTCCGCAGTTCCTTCCGGGACTTGAACGGTCCGTTCTCGTTGCGATGCGCGACGATATTGGCCGCCAGTGAAGGTCCGAGACCGGAGACGTAGCTGAGGAGCTGCTTGCTGGCGGTGTTCAGCTCCACGCCCACGGCGTTGACGGATGAGACCACCACATCGTCCAGGCTGCGCTTGAGGGCGCTCTGGTCGACATCGTGCTGATACTGGCCGACGCCGATGCTCTTCGGGTCGAGCTTCACCAGCTCGGCCAGGGGATCCATCAGGCGCCGCCCGATGCTGACGGATCCGCGGACGGTCAGATCCTCGTTCGGGAACTCCTCGCGGGCCGCTTCGCTGGCGGAATAGATGGAGGCGCCGCTCTCGTTGACCATGACGACGGAAATGGCCGAGGGCAGTTTGAGAAGTTTGATGAAGGACTCCGTCTCCCGGCCCGCCGTGCCGTTGCCGATGGCGATCGCCTCGATGTTGAACTTCTTGACGAAGGCGAGGACGACTTCGGCCGCTTCCCGCACCTGCGAGGGACCGGCGGCGGTGGGATAGACCACGTCGTGGTGGAGCAGCTTCCCCTGCCGATCGAGGCAGACGACTTTGCAGCCGGTGCGGAATCCGGGATCGATGGCCAACACGTTCTTCTGCCCGAGCGCCGGAGCGAGCAGCAGCTCACGGAGGTTCTCGGCGAAGACGCGAATGGCTTCCTGGTCCGCCTTTTTCTTCGATTCGATCCGGATCTCGCCTTCGATGGCGAAGGCGATCAACCGCTTGTAGCAATCCTGTGCCGCCAATCGGACCTGTTCGCCGCCCGGCTTGCCCGGGGCCTTCACAAAGAGCTCTTCCAACGCGATGACGGCGTCGGCTTCGGGCGGGGTGATCCGCAAGAGCAGAAAGCCTTCTTCCTCGCCGCGCCGGATGGCCAGAAGACGGTGGCTGAGAATGGTCTTCACCGGCTCGGTCCAATCGAAGTAGTCCTTGAACTTCGCGCCTTCGGTTTCTTTTCCGCTCAGGACTTTTGATCGAACCGTTCCTTCGCTCCAATAGAGCTGCCGGAGCTTTGCGCGGGCCGCCGCGTCGTCGTTGATCCATTCGGCGATGATGTCGCGGGCCCCGTAGAGCGCGGCATTGGCGTCGACGACGAGCTTCTCCGCGTTGATGTAGGCGCCGGCTTCTTTCAGCGGATCGATGGTCTCCTGCTGCTCAAAGAGGAGCTTCGCCAACGGCTCCAGACCGGCTTCCTTGGCGATGGTGGCGCGGGTGCGGCGCTTCGGGCGATACGGCGCGTAGAGATCCTCCAGCGCGGTCAGCGTCTCGGCTCCGGCGACGGCCGACTTCAGGTGGTCGGTCAGAAGACTGCGCTCCTCCAGCGACTTCACGATCGAGGCCCGGCGTTCATCCAGTTCGGCGAGCTGGAGCAAGCGGTCCCGGATCGCGGTGATGGCGACTTCGTCCAGCGTGCCGGTCACTTCCTTGCGATAGCGGGCGATGAACGGAACCGTGCCGCCATCGCCCAGGAGCTTGGCGGTGGCGGCGACTTGGCGGGGCTGGATCTTCAGCTCGGAGGCGATCTTCGCGACGTAGGATTCGTTCATGGACTCGGGACCGGCGTGAATGCCGCCGATGCTCCCGCGATGCAATCCGAATTCTCAGTTCGAGAAACCCACCGGTCCGGCGCCGACCCTCTTGTCTTCGGCAGACCCGCCCTTCACGCTGCGCCCGCCATGATCGAACCACGCCGCCGATCGACGAAGCGCTCCCTGCTCGTAGCAGCCTTTGCGGTCTGGGCGATGACTGGGACCCCCTTCGCCGCCGAAATATTGGCGCCCGGGTTTCGCCCCGAACCACTAGGATCCCACGCGCTCGTGGGCGGCCGCGTCGTCCAGAGACCCGGCCAAGTGCTCACGAACGCCACGATCCTCATCCGCGACGGCGCGATCCAAGCCGTGGGCCCCGATCTCGCCGTGCCGCCCAATGCGCGCGTCTGGGACCTGCACGGCCTGACCGTCTATGCGGGTTTCATCGAGCCCTATCTCACATTGGGCGGAGACGAGCCGACCGCTTCCCCGGACGAGGATAAGGCTTCGATCGGAACCGGTCTGACGGCGGGTCGCGGCGTGGATTTCTTGGGAACCCGACCGCAGAAAACGGAGAAAGCCCCTGAAGGTCCGGGATACGAAGTGGCCCGGGTCACCCCGGAGGTCCGTGCCGTCCGGGGCTACGCGCCCGACAAGAAGATCACCGGGCCGATGCGCGCTCTGGGCTTCACCACGGCGGTCGTGGCGCCGGGCAAGGGAATCATTCGCGGCACCAGCGCGTTGGTCGCTTTGAGCGACGCGGCTCCCAATGAAGTCGTCCTCAAGCCGGACGTGTTTCAGCACGTCGCGTTCGACACCCGGCAAACGGGCGACCCGGTCTATCCCGCCTCCTTGATGGGGGTCATCGCCGTGATCCGACAAAGTTTCTTCGATGCGAGGCACTACGCGCTCGAGACTCGGGCCTGGGCGGACGGACCTCAGACCGGCCCGCGCCCGGCGTTCAATCCCGCGCTCGAAGCCCTGTCCCCGGCGGCGACCGGACGCGCCCGCGTCGTGATCGATCCCGGCAGCGCCCTGATGGTCGACCGGGCCGGCTCCATCGCCCGGGAGCTGGGACTCGACTCCGTGCTGGTCTCCTCCGGCCAGGAATGGCGGCGCCCGGAACTGGCGAAGGCGACGGCCGTCCCGTTCATTGTTCCGCTCGATTTCCCCGAGCTGCCCAAACTGCCGGACGAAGCCGACTGGGAGCAGGTCTCGCTGGACCAGCTCCGTGCCTGGGATTGGGCGCCGGAGAATCCGGCCGTGCTCCGCCAACAGCATCTGGAGATCGCCCTCACCACCCACTCGTTGTCGGACAAGAAGAAGTTCCGCAAGAACCTGCGCCTCGCGCTCGACCGGGGATTGTCGGAAGACGACGCCTTGGCGGCGCTGACGACCGCCCCGGCCGCACTGGCCGGGATGACGGCCAAGCTCGGCACGATCGAGCCCGGCAAGATCGCCAATCTCACCGTCGTGGAAGGCAAAGGCTACTTCGACCCGGAGGCGAAGGTTTGCTCCGTCTGGATCGACGGCCGCAATTTCGAGCCCGTTTCCGATCCGGATAAGAAGAAAGAAGTAGCCAAGAAGCCCGACAGCGACACGCCGTCCAAAGACGCCCCAGCCAAGCCAAAGAAGCAGGAGGACAAGGATGCGCTGCGGCGCAATCGCATCGCCCGCTCGCCGTTGGAAGGACGCGGCCCCATTACCAATCCGCCGGCCGTGCTGGTGCGGAACGCCACCCTTTGGACCAGCGGACCGGACGGTATTCTGACCAATGCCCAGCTCTTCATCGCCGACGGCAGGGTCCGCTTGGTTGGAAATGTTGAAGCCAAGCTTCCTGCATCGACGCTCGTGATCGACGCGACCGGCCTGCACGTCACGCCCGGGCTGATCGACTGCCACAGCCACACCGCGATCCTCGGCGGCGTGAACGAAGGCACCCTGCCCTCCACCGCCATGGTCCGGATCGGCGACGTGGTGAATTCGGAGACCGAGACACTCCGGGAGCAGCTCGCCGGCGGCCTCACCGTGGCCAATCTCCTTCACGGCTCGGCCAATCCCATCGGCGGCCAGAACCAGGTGATCAAGCTGCGCGACGGCGCCAGCCCGGAGGAGCTCAAGTTCGAAGGCGCTCCTTCGGGCATCAAGTTCGCCCTCGGAGAAAACGTGAAGCAGTCGAATTGGGGCGACAAAAACACGACCCGTTTCCCGCAGACCCGGATGGGGGTCAGGGCGTTCTTCGTCAACCGCTTCACCGCCGCCCAGCAATACCGGAAGCGTCGGCAGGAGTTTGAAGCGGGCAGCGCGGGTGCCGTGCCGCCTCGGCGCGACCTCGAATTGGAGGCCATCGCGGAGATCATCGAAGGCAAACGCTTGATCCACTGCCACAGCTATCGCCAGGACGAGATCCTCGCGTTCCTGCGTGCGATGGAGTCGTTCAACGTCCGGGTTGGAACCCTCCAGCACGTGCTCGAAGGCTACAAGATCGCGGATGAAATCGCCGCCCACGGCGCGGGCGCGTCCAGCTTCGCCGACTGGTGGGGCTACAAGTTCGAGGTCTACGACGCGATCCCCTACAACGGCACCCTGATGCACGACCGTGGCGTGCTGGTCTCGTTCAATTCCGATTCGTCCGATCTCGCCCGTCGCCTCAACACCGAAGCCGCCAAGTCGGTCAAATACGGCGGCATGCCGGAGATCGAAGCTCTGAAGCTCGTCACAGTGAACCCGGCCAAACAGCTCGGCATCGACCGGCGCGTCGGTTCGCTCGAACCGGGCAAGGACGCCGACTTCGCCATCTGGTCCGGCTCGCCCCTCTCTTCCACCAGCGTCTGCCTCCAGACATGGATCGACGGCCGCCAATACTTCGACCGCGACCTTGAAGCAAAGAGGGCCGAATCGCTCGCGCAGGAACGCACCGCGCTGATCGCGAAGGCCAAGCAACTGGCGAGTTCCAGTGACGGCGGCGACTCCAAGGCCGGCGACGGCGACGGGTTCTTCCGAGTTTCCCTGGAACACGAATTCGACGGGACGATCCGACATTGTCTGGAAGAGGAGGACCATCGATGAAAGCGCGTTTTCAGATTTCCATCCACCGCTGCCAACAGGCGGTTTTGCTTGGGCTCTTCCTCATTCTGACAATGCCGTTCGCGGGAGCCGACTCGCTCCTGTTGACCGGCGCCACGGTCCACACCGTCACCGGCGCCACGATCACCAATGGCCAGGTCCTGCTGGAGAACGGCCTGATCCGCGCAGTCGGAACCGCACTGGAAGCGACAGGTGCGACCCGCATCGATCTCGCCGGCCAACATCTCTATCCCGGGATGATCGCGCTGAACACGGAGCTGGGCTTGCTGGAAATCGAAGGCGTCCGCGCCACGCTCGACTACGCCGAGGTCGGCGACTTCACCCCCGACGTCGAATCCTGGATCGCGGTGAATCCGGACTCGGAGCTGATCCCTGTGGCTCGCGCCAACGGCGTGGCGTATTTCGAGCCCGCGCCGCAAGGCGGCATGGTCGCCGGGCAGTCGGGCTTGGTGGCGGTCAGCGGCTGGACGTCCGAAGACATGGTGGCCAAGAAGCCGATCGCGCTGCACCTCTACTGGCCGGAGATGGCGCTCGACACCACGCCCAAGGACAAGGTCCGCAACCGCGACAAATGGAAGTCGCTTGAAGACCAGGCCAAAGAGCGCACCGAAAAACTGAAGGACATCGACGACTTTTTCGCCGATGCCCGCGCCTACGCGCAGGCCCGCGACGCCGCCACGAATTCCACCGCGTTGAACCCGCCGTGGGAAGCGATGCGCCCGTTCCTGCGCGGAGACGCACCGGTGGCGATCCACGCGGACGAGTTTCGCCAGATCGCCTCCGCCGTGGAATGGGCGACGACCCATCGCTTGAAGGTCACTCTCGTCGGCGGTCGGGACGCATGGCGCTTGGCCGATCCATTGGCGACGAACCACATTCCGGTCGTTTATCAGCACACTTTCACCCTGCCGAGCCGCGATACGGATGCGTATAACGTCCAGTTCAAGGCCCCTTCGATCCTCCAAAAGGCCGGCGTCCAAGTGACGTTCACCACCGGCGGCGCCACACTGGTGATGAATCTCCCCTACGAGGCCGCCCAGGCTGTGGCCTTCGGCCTGCCGCCGGACGAGGCGCTGCGCGGATTGACCCTGTATCCCGCACAGATCGCGGGCGTCGCGGATCGTCTCGGGTCCATCGAGCCCGGCAAGGAAGCCACCCTGTTCGTGGCCGACGGCGACATCTTGGACCTTCGAACCCACGTGCGCCGACTTTGGGTCAAGGGGAACGAAGTCTCCCTGGAGAACCGCCACACCCGTCTCTCCGAGAAATACCGGAACCGGCCCAAACCGACCCGCTGAAGCACCTCGGCTTTCGGCGGGATTGGCCACGAGCCTTGCGCGGATCTCCTGTGGTTGGAGTTCTCGCCGACGCGGCCACGGCCTTCGCACGCCACCGCCAAAACCTGGCTTCAACCATCTCGACCCGGGGCATTCGGCTTCGGGAGCCATCGGGAAATGACCGCCAACAATCCGCCGACCACCAGGACGAGAACAGCCCACAAGATCCAGGACGCGGAGCGCCAGCCGACACCTCCGCCGGGACGCGCGGCCGCCTCAGCCGCTTGGGCGGGCTGTTTGGTCGAGGCGAAGAGCTCACGGCCGAGCAGTCCCAGATCGTAGCGCGGCGGCGCGGCGTCGGCATTGCCGTAGATCAGATCCACCGGACCGTCCGCAGGCGATTTGAAGAGCAGCCGCGTGACCGGACGGCTGGCGGTGGCGGCCGAGATCTCGACCGGGGCGTTGTCGCCGTTGTCCGTTTCCAGTTCCAACACCGCACCGGCGACGACCCTGTTCAAAGAGAACGTCATCCGGGGCGCTTTCGATTCCGGAGTCCGAACCCACCGCTGCTCGGCCACCCGCGCCCGGACTTCTTCGCCCCGCTGGCTTTGCGTGATTTCAAGAAGACGAAACGTCCGGTCGAAAAGCGGGCTCGTGGTCGTGACCACCAACTCCCGCAACGGGACGCCGGCCATCGGCAGCCGGATTTCCCAGCGGCCCAAGCTCGGGTGTTTGGCGTCGGGAAGTGGTTTCAGCTCCACTGGCACGGGGCGGGACAGCGACGTCCGGTCCACGAGGAACGGCACCTGTTTTCCCGCGCACACGAGCCGGACATCGCCGAGGTCCGGCCGCGCGCCGCTCAACGCGGGCAGATCAAGTTCCAAGCGGGCGACCGCTCCCGTGACCACCGTCACGGCACGCCGGACCGACCACTTCGAGAGATCGACCGCTCCGCCCAGCGCGCCGATGCCCGCCAGTGCTTCCGCCGGCCGAAAACCCGGATCCCGCTCAAGGGCCGCAGGCCTGATGTCGGAGGGCTTCAGCGCGTTCACGGCGGCGCCCAAAGACGCCACGTCGTATCGGGGAGACGTCGCCAGCGGGTTGCCGGTGCGGAAAGTGAAGATGCCCGAACGCGTCGCACCGAAGACCAGATGGCTCGGACGCACCCGGACCCGAACCGACGAAATTCGGAGGGCGGGACTATCGCCGTTCGCCACCGCCAGAACCACTTCCCGGCTGCTCAGTGGCCGCGTCACCGGCACACCCAATTGGCGAACAGCTCCGGAACCTTCCAACTCGATCCGATAAAGCGTGCCTCCCCCGACGGGTGATTCGACGATCTGCTCGTCGCTCAGGTCTCTCTGGAAGACCCGCACGGCTCGACGGAACAACGGTTCCGGCGTCTCCACTTCCAGCAGGTCCACCGGAAGATTGGCGGCCGGCAGTTCGACGACAAAACGGGATTCGCCGGACGACTCCGCCTGATCGGAGATCCGGGCGGGCAGCCACTCGGTGCCGACTGGACCGGAGGGCGCTTCCCCGAGCGTCGCACCGGTCACGGGCACCGGATCCGTCCGGCGATCATCAAGGGCGACCCGGAGAAAAGCCCACACCGCCGGCTCGATCTCGACCGTTGTCTGCTGCGGACCCGCTGGTTCGCCGAAGACCGGAGCTCCGGTGCGAAGCGACTTCCATGTCCGGTTGTCGACCGAGCCCTCGACCGTAACCGCCTTGAGGAATCGAGGCGTCGGGATCGACAGGGTGATCGTTTCCACTGGCGACGTCCGGCCCGTCTCGATCCACACCACGGTCGCCTCGTCGCGGAGGGTCGTCTCGGACCGCTTCGGCTCAAAGGTCGCAGCCGCACGAGCCATCGGATGCTGCACGAGGAACGGCACTTCAACGGCGGCTGGATCGACCAGCCGCAAGTCCGCCAGGCCCGGTTGGCTTGCGCCCAGCAGCTCCGGGGTCAGCGCCACCTTGACCAGACCCGCGGACGGCACTTCGAAGCGTTGGCGGAATTCCCAGGGGGCGAAGTCCGCCGCCCGGCCGACCCACGTCGCGGCCAGCAGCAGGACGAAGCATTCAACTTTGTGGAGGTTCAGCATGAACGGCGTCATGGGAGATGGCTTTTTGGTAGATGAACGACGCAAGCATGGCGACAACGGCCACCACGATCAGGGCCGCGATCCGATAGAGCGCATCGAGCCGGGCCAGGTCGTGGAAGAACAGCTTGAGCAGCGTGACGGACAACAGCGCGAGCGCCGCGTAGCGCACGGGGCGAAGACGGTGCTTCAGCCCGATGACCAACAAACCCAGCGCGAAGAGCGCCCAGGCGATCGTGTAGGTCATGTCGCGGGCGAAGTCGCCGCTGAACTGGAAGGTCAGCGACGGTTCGCCGGGCCGGCTGAAATAGTCCGCGATCTGGATGTTCACCAGCAGGAAGACCAGCACCGTGCCCAGAGCCCGAAGGATCGGCGGGGCGCTCGCGTCCATGATCCGATCACGCGGCGGCGCCAGCAGGTTGGCGGCAAGGAACAGAGCGGCGATCACCAACCCGTAGGCGTAGAGGTACCAATTGAAGAGCGGCACCCCGCTGCGCGCATGGTAGCTGAGCACCGCCGGATTCAAGGCGAGCCGGACGAACGACACGACGAGCAAGCCGAAGCCGACGAGTCGCAATCCCGGATGCGGCAACCGATGGAACAGCCAGCACAAGGCCGCGTCCTCCAAGGCCCACGCCACGGTCAGCCACTGCTGGTCGAACTGGATCGGGAACACGAGCGTCACGAAGAACAGGACCGCCCCGCCGAACCAAGCCAAGACCTCCAAGCGCACGGGCGACGGCTCCTTGAAGAGGCGCAGCGCAAGGCCAAGCTGCCCCAATGCGGGCAGCGCCATCAACCCGGGCACCAGGCCCATGTAGGGATTGGGCGCGACCGCTTCGACCGCGTGATAGACCAGATGGAAATGCAGGACGCCCGACAACGCGGCCACGATCCACGGCCGCGTCTGCTCTCGGAACCGGTTCGCGAAGGCGAACGGGAAGGCGCCGAACAGCAGCGCGAAACCGACGTGCCATGCGAGCGATTCCCAGCCGTTGAGCGCCGCGTCGAACCGGAACCCCTGCCAGACATATTCCAGCGCGAGGACGCAGCCGAGCGCGACCGCCGGCAGCGCCGCGATGGCCTGGGCGCGGGCCACGCCTAACATCAGGACCACGAGGGCCAACGCCAGACCCAGGACCGGTGACGGATGCGCCATCGGCATTCGCAGCGTCATCAGCATGAGCAGGAGAAACGGCAGTCCTCCGGCGAAGGCCGGCAGGAGGCGCGCGGCGGCCGCGGGCGACATCTCCCAAGGCGTCGAGCCGGTTCCGGTTCGTCCGGACAACCGCTTCGCCAGCCAGGTGCCGGCCACGGCGAAGAAGACCACCACCAGTCCCAGAACCAACAAGACCGGCAGCGGGCCCGCATCCACTCCGACCGCCACCGGGATGCGCCAGATCCAGGTGGCCACGAGCATGAGAGACACGATCAACACCCCGAGCACCGAAACCAGGGACGCCGTCGCGACCGCCAGCCCCAAGGCCATGGCGTCGACCAAGAACACCACCGGCCAGAGCGCCCAGGGCACGGATTCAAAGCGCACCAGCGGCACCATGATCAACAAAAGCGCCAGTGGCGGAAACGCATGGGCCCAGTTCGAGGCAACCAGCGCCGGCCGCACCCGCTGCAGGATGATCGGCAACAGCGAGTGCAACAAAGCGAAGACAAAGGTGATCCCCAGAGCCCACGGCAAGAGAGGCTCGGAGCCGTGGTCCATCATCCAATATCCGAACAAGCCGAAGACCACCGCCCCCGCCACCGGCAGCACCCGGCGCAGATCCGTCTTCAGCCAGACCAATCCGATGGCCACGAGATCGACCAGCAGGAGGTAGCCGAAAATCAGCCCGGGCCGGTTCGCCAGCGGCGCGAATTCGATGAAGAACCCGGTCACCAACGCGGCCACCAGCAACAGGAGCAGGGTCGGCCCCGTCATCCAGGGCGTCGATTGGCTCCGCTTTTCCGCGACCCATGTGGCGCTGGAAAACAGAACTCCAAAGCCCAGAAACACCGCCATGGCGACCAGGACGCGGTCGCCGTCGAAGTAGTGCTCGCGTTCGAAGAACTTCAGCAGCCAGCCGACCTGCATGAGGAAGGTTCCGCCGGCCGCAAGCGCGACGAGGAAGCTCCAGCGCCGATGGAGCACCACCGCCAAAAGGCCGATATCGAGCAGCGCGACGTATCCGAAGAGCCCGGCCGGATTGTCCTGCCCCGTCGACAGCAACAGCGGCGTCAGGAAGCCGCCCAACAAACCGAGCACCGCGACGACGATGGCGTTCAACCGGACCGCGAGCGTGAAGGCCGCCGCGGTGATCAGCACCATCAGGATCAAGGTCGGGATCGGGCCGAAGAACGCAAATTGGTAGACGGAGCGGCAGGCAAAGGTCACCCGTAGAGGCTGACGACGCCCGTGGCGCAAAGCGTGTGGGCGACGACCTTGAAGTCCTTTCGCGAAAGGAAAACTCCTCCAACGACCAACCCGATCCCAACGAGGAAACCGATCGCGACGCGCACTTCAGTGGGCACGAGATCATGGTCGAAGCTGTATTTGACGAAGAACGCGACTCCGAGGAACAACGCCAGACCGCCGATCCATGCAAAGAGCTTCACGCCCATGAACTGCTCAAAATTGAAGGCCGGCTTGGGTGGCTCTGTGCGAACCGTCACAGGACGAACCGGAGAAGCAGTGGGAATCCAAGCGGGAGGTCGGGCGGATGGAATTGGTTTCGGAGCGCCGGAAAAGGGCGCAGGCACGACTTCCTCGACCCATTCGGTCGCCCTGGGCAACGGCGGGGGGACCGGCACTGCTTCACGGAGAATCGGTTCGGCCGGCGGGGTGACAGGGGATCCCTCGTTTCGAGCCGCTTCCAGACCCTGGAGCCGCTTCCGAAGCCGAAAGAGTTCGTCGCGGACCAGATCGTGGTCGGCCGAGAGATCGCGCAGTTTCGAACCCAGCCGGATGAGCGCGACGAGAATTCCCAGCGGGACTCCCACCAGCACCAGGACCAAGAATATAACCACTCCATCCATGAACCGCCTTTCATCCGGTCGCGATGCTTCCTACTGCGGTCGTGATCCGTTTTAGCAACGCTAAAGCCCACGACCTGACGGAGGACAGGTGAAAATCATCGGACGCCGCCAACTCACAAATCTCAGATTTTGAATCTCCGCCCCAGGGCGAAGACGCCCAGCCTCGGAGGCACCTCCTCTCTTGAAGATGCCCAAAATCAGGTTCACCTTTTCAAAACAATCCCGCACTTCCTATGCACTTCAAGAACCAGAGAGCCAAAGCGGTCGTTTCGCGCGCCTTCACCCTGATCGAACTCCTTGTCGTCATCGCCATCATCGCGATTCTGGCCGGCATGCTGCTGCCGGCGTTGGCCAAGGCGAAGACCAAGGCCCAGGGCATCGGCTGCCTGAACAACACCAAGCAGCTCACCATCGCCTGGCACCTGTATTCGGGAGACAACACCGACCACGTGGCCAACAACTACGGCGTCGACCAAACCGTCACGGCGATCAACCAGAAGGTGTTCGACAACTGGGTGAACAACGTCATGACCTGGGGCGCCGGCGGAGGGACGGCGGATCGCAGCGTCAACAACGACGAGTGGGTCAGAAACGGGGTTCTCGGCCGCTACACCGGCGGCGTGGTGGGCGCCTACAAGTGCCCGGCCGACAATTATCTGAGCCCCGCGCAGCAAAGCGCCGGCTATCGCCAAAGGAACCGCAGCCTGTCGATGAATTCGTTCTTCGGCCGATTCAGCACCAGCCAGAATTCAGGCGTCGATCCAACGGTGATTTCAAGGAACTGGGGATTTCCGGATAGGAAGCAGTTCTTGAGGCAGTCCGACGTGCCCAATCCCTCCAAGACGTGGCTCATGACGGACGAGCATCCGGACTCCATCAACGACGGCTACTTCATCAACAATCCGAACAATTCCCTCTGGACCGACATCCCCGCTTCCTACCACAACGGCGCCTGCGGATTCTCATTCGCCGACGGCCATTCGGAGATCAAAAGATGGACCAGCAAGTCGTCCAAATACCAAAAGGTGAACTATTCTTATCCTCAAGTGCTGCTCAACTTCGACGCGGCCGGGAAGAACGACTTCGCGTGGTATCTGGAGCGAACCGGCTACATCCTGCTCAACGGAACGCGGCAATACGGCTATTGAGACTGGGTTTCTTCAGCCAACGGCGCCGCCCGCGAAATCACGCGGACCAAACCCGCGCGTCTCCCGATTGAGGGCCAACCCGTTTCAGGGCTTGGGCTCACGACCAAAAAAGCGTCGCATGGAGCCCAACGGAAGGCGGGACCAGGCGCGCTCGTGCAGGTAGTAGAGGAGAATCTTGGTGAACACCTCCAGACCCGCGATGCTGCCCGCCGCCTTGGCCGCGTGGATCGTGTCGGCATGGGTCCCTCCTCCAAGCAAGTGCAACGCCACGAAGCTCACCATGAAAGTGTCCATCGTGCCGATCACCCGCCAACTGACGGCTTTGATGATGCTCCGAAGGTGGGAATCGCGGAGCTGCCGCTTCGCCTCTTGCTCCTCGGCTTCCCGTGCCGCATTGGATTCGTCTGGGGCGTTCATATGGCGAAATCGGTGTATTCGAGTTTAACGGGCTCCGTCGGCGGATAGAGCATTCCGGCGGCGACCGTGGCATTGGTCCCCTGCTCGATCAGAATGAAGGAACCGGTCAGGCGATTGGCGGCATAGCCGTCGAAGACCAGCGGCTTGGCCGTGCGGAGGCCCACTTGGCCAATGTCGTTCATCGCCAGTTCAACGGGGGAAGGCATGGGTTCAAGCGTTTCGAAGTCGATCCGGCTCTCCAACGTGGTCACGATCGCCTGAACCGTCTGGGTGCCATGCTTGAGGAAGTATTTCTTCCCCGCCTGCAAAGGACGCGGAGCCATCCAGCTGACGCGGGCGCGCAGCTGGGTGGACATGCCGGGCAGGTTGTCCCGGGCCACGATGAAGTCGCCGCGGCTGACATCGACGTCGTCGTTCAAACAGATCGTCACGGACTGCGGACAGAAGGCCTCTTCCAGTTCGCCGGCGTAGGTCCAAATCTCCTTCACGGTGGTCTTCACGCCGCTCGGCAGAACCATGATCTTCTGCCCCTTCTTCACGATGCCGCCGGCGATCTGGCCGCTGAGGCCGCGGAAGTCATGGAGCTTCTTGTCCGTGGGGTTGTTCGGGCGGTTGACCCACTGCACGGGAAAACGGAAGGCGCTCAGGTTCCAGTCGCTCGCGATGTGGACCGTCTCCAGATGGCCGAGCAATGCGGGGCCGACATACCACGGCGTCTTGTCGGACAGGCTCACGACGTTGTCGCCGTTCAGCGCGCTCATGGGGATGAACTTCACGTCCTTGAAGGCGTCGAGCTTCGGCAGGAAGCCTTCGATCTCGTCCCGGATCTGGAGGAACCGCTCTTCGCTCCAATCGACGAGGTCCATCTTGTTCACCGCGATGACGAGGTGGGGAATGCCGAGCAACGCCGCGATGTAGGTGTGGCGGCGGGTCTGCTCGATCACGCCCTGGCGCGCATCGACCAGCACGATCGACAGGTTCGCCGTGGAGGCGCCGGTCACCATGTTGCGGGTGTATTGAACGTGGCCCGGAGTGTCGGCGACGATGAACTTGCGCTTCGGCGTGGCGAAGTAGCGGTAGGCCACGTCAATGGTGATGCCCTGTTCGCGTTCGGCGCGCAGGCCGTCGGTGAGGTTGGCGAGATTG
>JBBQXJ010000098.1:0-15651 GCA_038209745.1 Verrucomicrobiota bacterium | reverse complement strand
CGGTTCGCCGAAACCTTCAGCCCTGCGGCCCCCGCCCGGCCTCGAAGACCCTGCCGCCTCCGCCCGGCAGCCTCCTTTTTGACCCGCCGTCTTCCAGAAAACCACGACTCCCTCCAACCAAGCCTTTATTCAGCGCTTCCTTAGCGAAAACGGGAGTCATTGCCATATCGGCCGGCGGACTCAACAACATCGCCTATAAGGCCGATGGTTCAGTGGTTATTTGGGGGGAGGGGTGGAGCCTAGATTCCACTGTTTTTGGTCATGACATGACGACAAATTGGAAGGTGCTTTCCGCAGAGGCCGGTGTTCGAGCGGTGGTCTCTGCTGATCAATTCTCTGCGTTTCTGATCGTTCCGACACCGCCAGCTCTAGGAATCGCCCGTTACTCCGGTTCAATCTCCGTAACCTGGCCGAAGAACGCGGCGGGCTTCTCGTTGCAGACCTCTCCCTTCATCCAGCCGGCCGCGTGGCAAACCGTCGAGGGGACGCCAACCGAGGTTTACGGATCCAACCTGCTCACACTGCCGACGACGAACAGCGCGCGGTTCTTCCGGCTAATGAAACCGTAGCGGCGAACGGGAGTTCGCCGCCAATCAATGGGGGAGGCGATCTTCAGACGGCCAAGCGACAAGACCGAGTCGCCTCCTTTCCGCAGCGGAAGTTTCCGGCGAACTCCCGTTCGCCGCTACCGGGTCACTCCGGCTTGCGGCTGACTTGCTCCGGCTGTCGGGCGCGGCTCATGGCGGTGTCGTAGCTGATCTGGCACTTGGCGTAGGGGTCGCGCAGTCGGGCGTCGATCTTAGCCAGGTGTCATCCGCAGCCAGCTCTGCCTGACGGTGAACGTCGTTCCGTAGCAGCCATTCTCAGACGCCGCTTGTCAAAGCAATCGGCCTTGGCAGCATCCCGAAGTGGGAAAGAACGGCGAAACGTTCCGAGGGGCGACGGTCCGCGTCATTCCCGCCCCTGGCCTTATCAGCTGCCGGCTCGGTCTACCTCCTTCGGCGACGATTCCCGCTCCGCGAAACGAACAAACGCCACCTCCAAACTCTCCACCATGAACTCCATCGCGTCAGAGCGTCCCGGGCAGTGGATCTCGCAATTTCGACCTCGGCTCTCTGCAGCCATGGCGTTCGTCGTTGCGCTGGTCGCGATGACGATGCCCACCGATTTGCAGGCTCAAGCGGCGCCCGCTTTGGTTTCGGTGACACCCGCCGATGGGGCAATGTTCGTATCTGTCACCAACAAGGTCGTCTTCGTCTTCGACCAGCCAATGAAGCAGGACCCGAACATCGCCACGGGACCGCCGGCCACCCCCGCCTCCGTGCGCTGGTTCGCCAATGGCGTGCTCAATCCCGCTGCGTTCACCTACTCGTGGAACATCGCAGGCACCGAGTTGACCTGCACCTATACCGGGCCGTTCGCGACCGGCACCCAGATCAACTGGGTGCTCAATCCCAACTCCACGCTCGTGAAGCTGGAGAGCGCGGCCGGTGTCCTGCTTCCCACGGGATTGCATCGCGGCCAGTTCACCACCGCCGGTGCAGGGCCCTCCTGCGATCCCGACGGCGTCCCCGATAGCTGGGGCAACTACGCGGTCTACAAGGTCGAGATCTTCACCCAGACCTCGGCCAATGATCCCGTGCCTGCCACGGCCGAGAACCCCTACACCTTCTCCGCCTATGTCTACGGTCTGGCGGGTTTGACCGAGGCTTCGCTGGTCCGCGCCGGCGGCGTCAGCAATTCCCTGCCGGTTGCCGGCATCGCCCAGATCTATGAGTTCCATCCCACCGAGACCGCGTTAAATACCGCCGTTCCCGCCGGCGATTACGTCCTGCGCTTCACCCAATCCGGCCAGCCGGAATACGTGATCCCCATGCTCCTTCCGGCCGAGTTTCCGCCGATGCCGAAGATCCTCAATTTCCCCGCCACCCAGGACATCGATCCCGGGCTGGATTTCACCCTGCAATGGAACGGTATTCCCAACGCCGGCACCAACGATCACATCTCCATGTTCATCGGCGACGGCAAGGGCGCCGTCCTCTACTACGCGCCCGACGCCTGCATTCCCCGACCGCTGCCGGCCTCCGCGACCTCCATGGTCATCCCCGCCGGCACGCTCAAGACGAACGGCACCTACAACGTCGAGCTGCTCTTCGGCCGGCTCTTCTACCATTCGACCAACGCCGTGCCGTTGATGGCCGGCTTCGGCGACCTGAACCGCCGCATCCATTTAACGATCAAGACCGGAGCCCGCGGCACGGTCCCTCCGATGGCACCGACGCTCTCGGACGCGAAGATCCTGCCCAATGGACATTCGCAGTTCACCGTCAGCGGCACGGCCGGCGCCACCTACGGCATCGAACGGGCCAGCCAACCGCTCCCGCCCAATTGGTCGGAGATCAGCACGGTCACGCTGTCACCCGGAGGCTCGGCGGTGTTCGAGGACATGGAGAGCAGCCTCGTCTTTCCTCTCTACTATCAGGCGGTGGCCAAGTGAGCGGTATCTCGAAGGGGCGAGAGATGCGAAGAGTTGAGAGACAAATCTGGGGGCAGTGGACAGACATCCACTAGCCAGCAAACCAAACCCACGACGACACCATCGACGGCAAAGTGACTTCCCGCAGCCAGTTTTGGCCCAGGGTAGACGCATCTAAATACCGAGGAGCTTGAGGAGGTGGGAGTGATCCCAGCCGGCGAAACGTGTCGAGGTTTTCGGCCGCGTGGCCCACGCGGGCTTGGCTCTGGTCTTCGCCCAGGTTCACATCCAGCATCCAGTGGCACTGGTTCTCCACGCTCCAGTGTCCGCGCACGGCGCGGGCGAAACGGGCCCACGCTCTTTTCGGAGACGACGGTGCGCAGGCTCTGGGTTCAGCGTTGGAAGCATTCGAGGAACGACCGGGGATCGAGCGTCCGGAAGAGGCGGTTGAAGGTGTCGTGGCTGGGGATGCCGCCGGGCAGTTCCAGGAAGGTTTTGAGCCAGTCCTCCTTGGCCCGGCCAAATCCTCCATGCCGTTGAAGCCCTCGCCGCCGCAGAGCAGCGTGCAGCCGGCGATGACGAGCAGGTCGATGAGCCGGTGTTCCCGGGTGAGTGCCACGCGCGGCTCGACCAGATCTTGAAAATGGGCGATCAAATTCAGCCTAGGATGGGTTCGCATCCCGTCTCATTTAAGCAGTCTTCCAAAAAGTACCAGCCTGAATTTGGACCGAGGTTTAGATGCGTCTGCCCTCGGAAGCTGGGGGCACTTGGCAAGGTAGATCCGGGATCGGCCCGTCGCCGATCCCGGTGAGAAGTGGTGGAGGCGGCGGGAGTTGAACCCGCGTCCCTGACAAAGAAACCAGCCGCGACTACATGCTTAGTCGAACAAATTTTGTCGGCTTCTGGATAACGGTCCGACGCGAATCCAGTCGCTTAGTCAGCATGTCGATCTTGGTGAACCATTACGCGCTGTCTCCGCGTCCACCCAGCCTGCTAAATGCGTTTGACACCCCTAGCAGGCGTTGAGGGTCAAACGTCACGGCACTTTAGGCCGCGAGAGCCAACTCTTCGTTAGCAGTTATGTTTTGGTTCGGGGATTTACGAGGCCAACGAACCGTCCTCGGCATGCCGCCTCTGGCGCATCTATCAGGTCGAAACCAGTGCGCCCCCACAAAGCAACGGGGTGAGTATCGGGGCGAGACGACCGGGGGTCAAGGGATCGATTGAACATCGGCGGGAACTCTGGAGAAAGGCCGGAGCTCAGGCCCGGGGCGTGCCATAGGAGGGCTCCATCTTCTTGATCCGGGGATAAACGACGGAGGTCTCAGGGACGCGTTTCTTGACCTCGCCGAACACCCTGCGGGCTTCCCCAAGGTTGGACTGGCTGACGAGGATGACGTAGTCGAGCTGGATCCAAGCGAGGCGGGGGTCACGAACCGTGTTTCCGTAGGCGGCGAGCCACTGCTTCAACCCGTAGGCGCCGCGCTGGCGCGCCGCGGTCAGGGATGACTCCAGTTCCTCGTGCATCTGCGGGAGCTGTTCCTCGGTGAGCGGACCGGTGTTGGCGGCGGGGGAGGAGGACGCTTCTGCCGCAGCGGGAGCGGCACCTTCTGAAATCTTGTAATAACGCCACGCGCCGAAGGCCGCGCCGACGATTAAGAGGATTACGATGACGTTTTTCATGACCTTTATTTTCCCGGTGCGCTGGGCCTGTCTCCTACCTCCAGACGCGGGAAGCCTTGGGCAGGTTCAAGAATTTCGCCAGCGAGAAAACTCCCTGGACGATGGAAGGACTCTCTCCCCAGGAATCATTCGCCCTGGGTGCGCTCGATCTTCGCACCGAGGGCGTTGAGTTTGGCTTCCATGCGTTCGTAGCCGCGGTCGAGGTGATAGACCCGGTGGATCTGGGTGGTCCCCTTTGCGGCCAACCCCGCAATGACAAGGGCCGCAGAGGCGCGGAGATCACTGGCCATGACCTGGGCTCCACTCAGCGGGCGGCCGCCTTTGACGATGGCGCTGGGGCCTTCGATGGAGATATCGGCTCCGAGACGAGCGAGCTCGCTGACGTGCATGAAACGGGCCTCGAAGATGCGTTCGGTGATAATGCTGATCCCGGGGGTGAGGCACATGAGGGACATCATCTGGGCCTGCACATCGGTGGGGAACCCGGCGTAGGGCTGGGTGGTGACGTCGACGGGTTTGAGCCGCCGGTTGCGGGTGACCTTCAGATCGGGGCCGACGCGCTCCAGCTTCACGCCGGCTTCACGGAGTTTGTCCAGGACCGCGTGAAGGTGTTCGGAGCGAACGCCTTTCAGCGTGACTTCTCCGTCCGTGGCAGCAGCGGCGATCGCATAGGTGGCGGCTTCGATGCGATCCGCGATGACCTCGTGCTCGGCACCGTGGAGTTCCTTTACCCCGGTGATGGTGATGGTGGGACTGCCGGCTCCGGCGACGCGGGCACCCATGGCGTTGAGGAAGGTGGCCAGGTCCACGATCTCCGGCTCACAGGCGGCGGAATCGATGACGGTGACCCCCTCGGCGAGGGTGGCGGCCATCATGATATTGGCGGTGCCGAGAACAGTGGGACCGGCGCGTCCGCCAAGGAAGATGCTGGTGCCGATCAGCGCCTTGGCGGCGGCTTTGATATCTCCGCCCTCGATCGTGATCTTCGCGCCGAGGGCTTCAAAGCCCTTCAAATGCAGATTGATGGGCCGAGCTCCGATGATGCAGCCACCGGGCAACGACACGGTGGCCTTGCGGGTGCGCCCGAGGAGGGGGCCCATGATGCAGACGGAGCCGCGCATCTTGCGGATGAGGTCGTAGTCGCCGACCGGCTTGAGCTTGGCGGCCCGGATGCGGACGGAGTCGCCGTCCCATGTGACCTCGCAGCCGAGCGACTGGAGGATCTGGCCCATGAACCGCACATCGCTGAGGTTGGGCACGCGGCGGATGACGCATTCACCGGAGGTGAGGAGCGTGGCGGCCATGAGGGGAAGAACGGCGTTCTTTGCGCCGGAGATCTGGACGTCGCCGTGGAGCGGGACGCCGCCTTTGATGAGAAAACTATCCATGAAAAAATGGTGCGGTTCGCGTCGCGGATTAAGTCATCGCATTCCGGGCGGGTGCAATCGGGAAGTGCCACCGATGCGCGGAATGACATAAGGCGAAGGTCAAATCCCGATGTCTTTCAGGCCGGTCATTCCGGCCAATGGTCCGGTCGGATCAAGTAGACGGTATGCCCGGAACGCGCCCAGGCGGCTTCGACGTTCTTCCGGTCGTAGACGCGACGCACGGCTTGGCCTCGAGAACGCACGGCCCACGGATCGTTGAGGATCACGTCGCCGCCCTTCGTGAATCCGACGACCACGACGACATGGCCGGCGGACGACGCTTTCGGATTGTCGGCCAGCAGGCTGTAGGGGCCGGAAAGGATCACCGGCACGCCACGGGCGACCCAGCCCCGGACGTCTTCAAGGGTTTCCAAACGGGCCACCGTGGCTCGAAGGCCCGGAAAGGATCCGGCGTAGGCGACGTTGAAACTCCAATTGCCGGTGCCGTTGTAGTTTCGGTCGAAGACGCCGCGAGCCACTTCGGGAACGTCCTTGGCCAATTCGGGTCGGTGCAGCTTCTCGGCCCAATATCCCAGGACCATCGCCACGCTGGTGGGGCTGCACCAACCGCGTTCCTCGGGGTAGTCGGCCTGGGAAAGCTCCGGGACATCCAATGGAGCGACGGGGCTCAGCCCGGTTGAAGAAGCCAGCGGCGCCCGACGGTTGCGAAAGGCCAAGCCCACATGGTCCAGGTTGGCCTCGACGGGGAGCGTTTTTTCGAGGGTGAACCGGATCTGGACGGCGGCGGCGGGACGAATCAATCGCAGGGTATCGACGTCCACGCGCCCAAGCGCATCGCTCTCCTGCGACGGACTGCGGCGGGGCTCGGCCAAGTTGTCCTGGGTCCAGTCGGCCAAGCGGTAGAAGCGGGTGGGTTCGCCATTGGTCATCATGGCCGAGGCCTCGACGCGGACGATGACGCCCGGCCCCGAGCGGACGTTCCACGAGACGACGATTTCGTCCCACAGCATGGGAGGCCGAATCAACGGGGACGTGAAGGACACCGCGCCATTGGTCCGGCCAAACGAAAGTTCGAAGTCGCGGAAGGTGTCGATCTCGGTGGACCAGACGGCGCGATCCCCCGCGAGCGCGGACGACGAAGCCGGACCCGAGGAACAACCCCCCAGCAGTCCCAGGGCGAGAATCAAAAAAATGCGGCAATGCATGGAGATCGAAAGGAGGCGACGCAGCGAAGACCACGCGGCACCGGTAGTTATTCTCCTTCCGGGAAGTCTTCTTGGACAATCCCCGAAGGCAGGGGGCGAGCGGGGGCGCACGAAGTCAGATTCGGTCAGATCCGGAGGGGCGGACGCGTTCGACCAGGCGGCGGATCTCTGATGGTCCGACCGGTTTGGTGATCCAGTCGTCCATCCCGGCCGCCAGACAACGGGCGCGGGCGCCTTCGAGGACGTTGGCCGTGACGGCGACTACGACAGAAGCCCAAATTACCGGGGCAAAAAGGTTGTTCCGTTGGGCACAACCCGCCGTCAGAGATGATAGGCACGACACGGGCGCGCCTGAGCCCGCGCCGGCCAGATCGCCGGCCAGATCGCCCCGAGGGACTTCGACCTTGCACCGACCCGGGCCGCCCGGATGATTCCGTCCATGGAACAATCCGACCAGCTCCGAGAGCTCTTCCGCATGCAACACGCGCTCAACCAGCGCATTGGCGTGAACACCGACGCCATGACCGAGGAGGAGAAGACCAAGTGGATCCTGAACTACACCCGCGCCATGCAGCAGGAAATGGCCGAGCTGACCGACAGCGTCCCGTGGAAATGGTGGGCCAAATACCAGAAGTTCGACGAGCAGAACGCCCGGGTGGAGGTGGTGGATCTGTTCCACTTCCTCATCTCCATGGCCCAGGTCCTCGGCATGAGCGCCGACGACGTCTTCCAAGCCTACGTGAAGAAGAACGCGGTGAACCTCAAGCGCCAGGACTCCGGCTACACGACGAAGGACCACGACGACTCGAAGCATATCTAGTGTGTGCCCGAGGCGATTGACTACCCGCTCAAGCAAGCCCGAGTAACCGTGGAACCTCTCTTGTCTTTATTGCTCTGGATTGTGGCTGTCGCTTGCCCGGTCGTGGTGTTTTCAATCGCCCTCCGCAAGTCGAAGCGCGGATTCATTAAACTCCTGGTTATCTATTTGGCTGGTTACGCCCTGCTCAGTGCAGGAGGCGGTTATGTGGAGGGCAACCATGGCGGGTCGGATTGGCGATCCACTTGGTATCCTGCCAAATGCGGACGTCCATATGTTGCGCCCAGTGGACGGCAACGCGATGAACTGAATGTCCTTGGCGAAGTCTTTTGGCCTTTGGTGCTCTTGGACCGTTGGTTCATTCACACGACTAAAATCGATCAAGACTGACTACCATGATGCCCAAAAAGGGGAATTCTCCCGTCCCGCCCCGCCTCCGCAAGGAAGTGGACTACGTGCTCATCTCCGAAGCCCAGTTGGCCAAGCGCATAAAAACCCTCGGGAAGGAGATCCAGCGCGACTACAAAGGCTGCGACCTTGTCGTGGTCTCCTTGCTGAATGGCACGGTCATGTTCCTCGCCGATTTGATCCGCAATCTGCCCATGCCGCTGCGCCTCGATTTCATCGGCGTCTCCAGCTACGGCAGCGGCACGGCTTCCGGCGAACTGGTCTTCACCAAGGACCTGAAGATCGACGTGAAGGGCCGCGACGTCCTCTTGGTCGACGACATTCTGGACACCGGCAAGACCATGGCCCGTGTGCTGGACAAGCTTCGCCCGCTCAAAGCAAAGCGTATCCGCACCTGCGTGCTGCTGGACAAGCCCGAGCGCCGTTTGGAGAAGATCAAGGCCGACTACGTGGGTTTCACCATTCCGAACGAATTCGTCGTCGGCTATGGCCTCGACTACGCCGAGCGCTACCGGAACCTGCCCTTTGTCGGCGTGCTGCTCCCGGAGATCTACCTCTGGCCCGAAGAGAAGCCCTGAGTCGACCACCACAGATGGACACAGATCCACACAGATGGGGAACGGGCTCTCAGCCGGAACCATGCACTGGCGAGATTGGGGAGCGCGCCCGCCCCGGGCGCAGTGGACCGCGCCCTCGCGGTCCTCTGGAGGCGCAGGGAAGAATTCACCGCCTGCTGTGTCCGGACGCGTCCGGGTCCGGCGCGGGGCGCGCCGGACGGCATCCGGGGCGGCCGCGATCCTCATTCATTTCCACTGCATCGCTCCGTCTTGGGCGCAGTTTTCCTCGATGATGGGCGTTAGAAGTTGCGGATCGACTGTTCCTCGAACATCGAGCGACCCTCTTTCAACGCCCGACACCCAAAGAATTCGCACCGCTGTATCTATGTTCATCTGTGTTCATCTGTGGTTTTCCGCTGTTGAACACTTCTCCGCGCCGGCTCCATGACCATCCGCGTCCATTTCTACTCCTACTTCAAGGAACTGACCGGCAGCCCAACGGTCGACTTGGACCTGGCCGAAGGCAGTTCCATCGACCGGCTGCTGGACGAGGTTTATGCGCGGTTCCCCAAGCTCAGAGCGCTGCGAAACGCCACGCTGATCGCGGTCGGGGTGGAATATCAGCCAAAGTCCCATGTGCTGGAGGACGGCGACGAGGTGTCCCTTTTCCCGCCGGTGCAGGGCGGCTAGATTTCCGACTGATGAACGAACTGGGAAAACCCCTCGTCGTCGCGGGTCTGGCCATCGCCGCCCTTGGCCTGCTGCTCTGGTCCGGCTTCGGCAAAGGCTGGTTGGGCCACCTTCCGGGCGACATCCATTTCCAACGAGGCGGCGCCAGCTTCCACTTCCCCATCGTCACCTGCCTCCTGATCAGCGTGGTGCTGTCGCTGCTGCTGTGGCTGTTCCGGAAATGATTCAGGATCCCTCGCTTTTTCACTGAAACCCCAGCCGGCCTCGGCCGATGAAAACCAGAGTGTTGGCGGCTTTTACCCTGTTCTTGCGCGGCGTGTTCTGGAATCCCCCGGCGACACGTTTCGTCTGGTTGTGCCTGCTGCTGGCGGGACTGGCCGCCCGGGCCGACTCCGGCTATCGCTGCGTCGTCTGCGATAGGAAGATCGAATTCGGCACGGTCTGGACGCTCCGCGAGACCAACTACCTCTGCGAAGCCTGCCACTTGATCACGCAACGATGCATCCATTGCGACATTCCGGTGAAGATCGGCTTCGCCACCACGGGCGACGGCCGCCACATCTGCCGCCGACACGTTCCGTTCGTGGTGATGGACGAACCGGAGGCCGGCAACGTCTTCCGGAACGCGAGCGACGAGCTGCGACGAATTGCCCGGGGACAAATGGAACTCCAGCAACCCCAGATTCCCGTGAAACTCTTCGACACAGACTATTGGTCGTCCAAAGAAGATGCCGCCAATCCCGACGCGCTCCACAAGATCGGCTTTTCCCGCACCAGCTGGGGCAACGGCCAGACCAACCATTCCGTCGTCCTGCTCAGCGGCCAGCTCCGGGAAACCCTGGCCGCCGTCAGCGCCCACGAATACACGCATCTCTGGATCAACGAGAATTGCCCGACCAGCCACGTCATCGAACAGAACACCATCGAGGGAATCTGCGAACTCGTCGCCTGGAAGCTGATGCAGGGCCGACAGCAGTCGATGGAACAGGCGAAGATCGAGACCAACCGCTACACGAAAGGGAGGATCAACGACCTCATCCGGATCGAGCAGCAGATCGGGTTCACCGCCCTGCTTGACTGGGTGAAGCGCGGCACCGGCGCCGTCCTTTCCGCCTCCCAAGAGACATTGGCGGTGATCCCGGCCGGACCGGATCCCACCGCGTTGGCCGTTTGGCGGGCCGCCATCCGGGCACCGCAACCGCCGGCCATCGAGGAATCACTGCATCTCGACGGACTGGTCGAGGGCCAAAACCGCACCGTCGCCCTGGTCAACGGCGTCACGGTCGAGGCGGGTGCGGCGGCGGAGATCCGGCTGAACGGCGCGCTGGTCAAGATCATGGTCGAGACCATCACGAACCGCAGCGTGGTCCTCCGCACCAACGGCCATCCCATCCCCGTCGTCCTCAAACTCGACCGGGACTGATCCGGTATCAGACATTCGGCATCCGCCCGCTTTTCCCCAGCATTGCACCGGAGACCGGTTCCGCTACGCTCCGCCGCTCAATCGCTGTGACCACCCAGGAAGAAATCAAACGCCGGCGCACCTTCGCCATCATCTCGCATCCGGACGCGGGCAAGACGACGCTGACTGAAAAGCTGCTGCTCTACGGCGGCGCCGTGCAGCTCGCCGGCTCCGTCACCGCCCGCAAGAACCAGCGCGCCACCACCTCCGACTGGATGGAGCTGGAGAAGAAGCGCGGCATCTCCATCAGCTCGACCGTCCTCCAGTTCGAATACGACGGCTACTACATCAACCTGCTGGACACCCCCGGCCACAAGGACTTTTCCGAGGACACCTACCGCGTGCTCACCGCCGTCGATGCCGTCATCATGGTGATCGACGCCGGCAAGGGCGTGGAGGTCCAGACGCGGAAACTGTTCGAAGTCTGCGCCCGTCGCGGCGTGCCCATCTTCACCTTCATGAACAAGCTCGACCGGCCCGCCCAGGACCCGATCAAGCTGATGGACGAACTCGAGGCCGTGCTCGGCATCCAGTCCGTGGCCATGAACTGGCCGCTCGGCAACGGCATCGATTTCAAGGGCGTCTATGACCGGGCCGAAAAGAAGGTCCACCTCTTCGAGCGCGTCGTCGGCGGCAAATATCGCGCCGGGGTCAACGTGACGGGCCTAGAAGATCCCCTGGTGAAGGCCAAGCTCGACGAGCACACCTACAAGACGGTCCGCGAACAGATCGAGATGATCGAGACGGCGGGCGCGGACTTCGACCACGAGAAGGTTCTCGCCGGAAAACTGACCCCCGTCTTCTTCGGCTCCGGCGTGAACAACTTCGGCGTGCAGCTCCTGCTCGACTCGTTCCTGAAATGGAGCAGCGAACCGAAGGGCCGCACCTTGATCGGTGAAGGAGAAACCCTGCACGACGTTTCGCCCACCACCCCGGCCTTCAGCGGCTTCATCTTCAAGATCCAGGCGAACATGGATCCCAAGCACCGCGACCGCATCGCCTTCGTCCGCATCATCAGCGGCAAGTTCGAGCGGGACATGGTCGTGCAGCACGTGCAGACCGGGAAAAAGGTCCGGCTCAGCTCCTCGCACAAGCTCTTCGGCAATGATCGTGAGACCGTCGACGTGGCCTACCCCGGCGACATCATCGGCCTCGTCGGCCACGACGGTTTCGGCATCGGCGACACGCTCTCGACCGACCCGGCGATCCGCTACGACGAGATCCCGCGCTTCCCGCCGGAGGTCTTCGAGTTCTTCCACAACCCGAACACGGCGAAGTTCAAACAGTTCCGCCAAGGCCTCGACCAGCTGTTGCTGGAAGGCGTGGCGCAGGCGTTCCTGCTGAAGGACACGGCCAGCCGCGTGCCTTTGTTGGCGGCGGTCGGTCCGCTCCAGTTCGAAGTGCTCCAGTATCGACTGGAAATGGAATACGGCGCCGCCACCCGCCGCGAGACGTCTTCCTTCACCCAGATCCGCTGGCTGAAACCGGGCACCCCCGAGGAAACGCTCGACGCGCTCAAGCTGCCGTCGGGCTCCCGCATCGCCTTCGACGTGGACAACTGCCCCGTGCTGCTGTTCCCCACCGATTGGGCCGCCCGCTACTTCGGGGAGACGAACCCCGGAATCGAGCTCTCGATCGAGCCGCCGCAGTGAACGCGGTCGTGCCGTCGGTCCTCCGATTTCGTCATTGCCCGGCCCCCGTGCGTTCCCCGTAGCGTCGCCACGACATGCCCACCCTGCTCGGACTCGACATCGGCTCGTCCTCGGTCATCGCCGGCATCCTGCGCGGCAGCGAAGTCCTCGTGGATACGCCGCGCGTCTTCTTCAAGAGCCGACACGACGGGCCCAAGGTCGAGGTCGATCCCGACGATCTTCTCGCCGCTGTGCGGAAGGCGATCGCCGGGCTCGAAGCCCGGGCCAAGAAAGTGGACGCCATCGCTCTCGCCGTGATGTGTCCCGCCTGGGTCGTGATGGACAAGAAAGGCAAGGCGCTCACTCCTCTCGTCACCCATCAGGATCGCCGCAGCGTGGCGGAAGCCCACGCGCTGGAGGATCGGATTGGCAAGGCCCGGCACCTGGAGCTCTGCGGTTGCCGACCGTTCCCCGGCGGGATCAGCTCCACCACGTGGGCCTGGTATCTGGAACACCAGCCGCAGCGGCTGCGACGCGCCGATCTCGTAGGACATCTCAACACCTTTCTCCACCGGCAGATGACGGGCGTCCGGCTGATCGACCCGTCGAACGCGTCGTTCTCCGGGCTCTACGGTTCGCTCAAGTTGGACGGTTGGAACGCCGAGCTCTGCGCAAATCTCGGGATCGACGCCGGGCTCTTGCCGGAAGTGGTCGAGGCGGATCGGATCGGCGGCCGGATCACCCGGGAAGCCGCCGCGAAGTTCGGCCTAACCGAAGGGACGCCGATGTTGGCGGGCATCATCGATGGCAGCGCCGGCATGCTGCTCGCAGGCGCCAAGGTCGGGCAGATGTTCAACGTGGTGGGCTCCACCGATGTGCTCGCGCTCTGCACCGATCGCCCGCAGCCGCACGAGAAGCTGCTGACCCGCGCTCTGGGCATCGGCCGGAAATGGCTTCAAGTCAGCACGCTCGCGGCCGTCGGTTCCTCGATCTATTGGGCACGGGAGCAGTTCTTCCGCGATCTGACGCTGGACCAGTTCCGTGCCGAGGTGCATGCGGTGGCCAAGGAAGGCGCGAAGACTTCTGGCGGCGTCCGCTTCGAGCCCTACATGGCCGGTGAACGCACGAGCATCGACCAGCGGACTGGCGCCTTCACCGGGCTTACGCTGGCCACGACGCGCCGACAAATTTTGTCCGCGATGGTCGAGGCCCTCATCCAGACGAGCGCCGCCCGGCTGGAAGTCCTGGAATGCACCGGCACGAAGATTCTCAGGACCGTGGCCGTCTCCGGCGGCTCCGACCGGCTCGACGAACTCATGCACCGGGATTGGCCCGGGCGCTGGAAGTATCGCGCCGTGACCGACGCCACCATGCGGGGACTCGGTCTGCTGGTGCCGAAAGACCGGTGAACGCTTCCTCTTCCCGATTCGCGATGATCCCGGCGACCCATTTCAAAGGTTGGGCCAAACCCGGCCCCGTGCCTCCTCCGCTCGATCCGCCTTTGCTTCCGGCCGAAGGCGAATCGCTCGACGCGATCAGCGGCCACTTCCGTCTCTTCCAGCTGAAGGCCGGCCACCGCTTCTCCACCGACGACATCCTCACCGCCTGGTATGGTACGGCGTGGTGCCCCACGGCGGCGACGGCGCTCGATCTCGGCAGTGGCATCGGCACCGTGGGCAGCATCGTCGCATGGCGGCTTCCCGGCGCTCGTCTGGTCACGGTGGAGGCCCAGGAACAGAGCGTGGCATTGGCCAAGAAGTCGGCGCGGTTCAACGGACTGACGGAGCGCTACGAAATCCGGCAGGGAGATTTCCGCGATCCCGGAGTGCTAGGCCCGGAAGAGAAGTTCGACCTGATCACCGGAAGCCCTCCCTATTTCCCGCCCGGCACCGGCGTGGAAAGCGAACATCCACAGAAGCTGGCCTGCCGCTTCGAGCTGCGCGGCACCGTGGCCGACTACTGCTCGACCGCCTCGAAGCACCTTGCCCTTGGCGGGTTCTTCGCCTGTGTCTTCCCGACCGATCCGGCCCAACTGGCCCGCGTCGAATCCGGCGCCAAAGCCGCCGGCCTGGTCATCGTCCGCCGTCGGCCGGTCGTGTTCCGCGAAGGCGACGCGCCTTTGATCGGACTCTTCGGCTTGATGCGGGCGGAAGACCTGCCCGAGACCTTCCGCCCGAAGACCTGGGTGGAGCCCGATCTCGTCATCCGCACTGCGGCCGGCGCCATTCACCCCGAGTATTCCGCCGTGAAACTCGCGATCGGATTTCCGCCCTAAGGACGCTCACTCGGTCCGCGTTCCATAAAAGCGCATCGACGCGGTAGCAGCCCCGATGTCGATGAACTCGAAGACTCCCGGGCTTGTCTCCACGGAGACGCCCATCACCGTCCATCCCGACATCGGAACCGAGGGGTCCGACGATCCCAGCACGGTGATCGTGGCACCGGCGGAGCCGGTGAAGGTCATCCGCATCGAGCCGTCGCCCATCATTCGCACCTCCGCTGACGATGAGGGCATGGGGACAATCGTCGTGAAGACTTGGTCGGCGCCGATGGCCATGCCTCCAGCACCGCTCGCGACGAGGCGGAAGTGGGTCGTCGAGCCGGAAGGCAAACCGGAAATGTTGGCATCAACCGACACCGCGACGCTTCCAGCATCGAGACCGTTGGTCGCGGTCTTAGAGCCGTAGGCCGTGGTCGTGCCATACTCGAAGTAGGAGCCCGTCGCGAACCCGTTCGGATTGACCGTGCCGTTGAGCACCGCTCCGCTGGTGGTCACTCCGCTCGCCGCCAGGGTCGTCGCGACCGGCGCCGGCACTCCGGTGGTGAAGCCCTGGTCCGCTCCGCTGACGCTGCCGCCGGCGTTCACCGCCACCACCCGGTAGTGGTAGGACGTCCCGGCGCCGAGCCCGCTTAGGCCGGCGTTGACCGCCACCCCTGACGATCCCGAGCCCGCGTTGTTCGTCGTCGTCTTCGAGCCGTAGGCCGTGGTCGTGCCATATTCGAAGTAGGAGCCCGTCGCGAACCCGTTCGGGTTGACCGTGCCGTTCAACCCCGCTCCGCTGGTGGTCACTCCGCTCGCCGCCAAGGTCGTCGCGCTGGGGACGGGCACGCCCGTGGTGAAGCCCTGGTCCGCTCCGTTGACGCTGCCTCCGGCGTTCACCGCCACCACCCGGTAATGGTAGGACGTCCCGGCGCCGAGCCCGCTTAGGCCCGCATTGACCGCCACCCCTGACGATCCCGAGCCCGCGTTGTTGGTCGCGGTCTGGGAGCCGTAGGCCGTGGTCGTGCCATACTCGAAGTAGGAGCCCGTCGCGAACCCGTTCGGATTGACCGT
>JBBQXJ010000097.1:0-15866 GCA_038209745.1 Verrucomicrobiota bacterium | reverse complement strand
GGCCAAGGCCTATTCGATCGAGCGGGCGAACGACGCGCCGGAGCTGGACTGGACCGTGATCGGCAACAGCACGAAGAAGCAGGCGACGCTGAACTCGATGGTGAGCGGGACCAAGTATTGGTTCCGCGTGGCCGCCATCGGTGCCGCCGGCCAGAGCGCCTACAGCGATCCCGTGCCGCTCTTCGCGCCGTAAAGGACGCTCCTCGTCCCGCCTGCGGGCGCCTTCTCCCCATCTGCTGGGGAGAAGGTTTTTGCTTTGGGCGGCGGGCGTTGGGAAACCGAAGCCGCCCTTCCTTTCCCGCATCGCTCATTGCCACCCGGCCCCTTTCTTTGGTCCAGTCTCCCCGATGCTAGGTCTTCACCTCCATTCCGGCAACCGGCTCGAACTCCTCGCGGATGCTCTGGCCGATGTCATTCGCGCGCCCCTGTCTTCGCCGCTCCGGGACGAGATCGTGCTCGTGCAAAGCCTCGGGATGGCCCGTTGGCTCAAGCTGGAGCTCGCCGACCGCCTCGGCGTGGCCGCCGGGCTGCGCTTTCCCTTTCCCCGCGCCCTCGCGCTGGAGCTGTTCCGAGCCGCCGGAGTGGACACCGACCCGCAGCCGTCTTTCGATCCGCAAACGCTCACCTGGCGGATCTTCTCCCTGCTGCCCGGCCTTGCGGAACAACCGGCCTTCGAGTCCGTCGCCCGGTATCTCGCGGGTGGCGACGGCCGGAAACGCTTCCAGCTCGCCGCGAAGCTCGCCGCCGTCTTCGACCAATACCTGACCTATCGGCCGGAGATGATCCGTTCCTGGGAGACCGGGAAGAGCGGGGGCAAATCGGCCGGCAAGAAGCCGGTCGCGGGTCTTGGCGACGAAGACCAATGGCAGCCGATCCTGTGGCGCGCCGTCTGCAAGGGCTGGGGCGACGGCCATCCCGCGCTCTGGCGCGAGACTTTCCTCAAAGCCGCGAAAGCCGGGCGCATCGACCGGGACCTTTTGCCCGAACGGCTCACCGTCTTCGGCGTCTCCGCCCTGCCCCCGTTCCATCTCGACCTGTTGGTCGCGTTGTCGGCCCTCGTCCCCGTCCATCTCTTCCAGCTCCAGCCCACGCTGCACTACTCGGGGGATCTTCTCTCCCATCGCCAGCAAGCCCGGCTGCGTCGGCGCGGCGTCTCCCTCGGGGACGACTCCGCCGAAGAGATCGCGGGCCACCGGCTGATCGCGTCGCTCGGTCGCACGGGTCGCGAATTCCTGAAACTGATCTACGAACACGACACCTTCGAGGAAGCGGACCACTTCGCCGATCCCGTCGCCCCGCGCGCACTCCCGGCCGAGCCTAGGGAAAGCGCCAGCGAGGAAGGTTCGCCAGAAGCCCTCCCGCCCGCTCCGACCGAACTCGTGCCGCCCACTCCATCCCTGCTCGGATCACTCCAGCGTGACCTGCTGGAACTCCGTTCCCGGGCCGCCGACGAACCGAAGCGCGCGATCTCGGCCCACGACGATTCCATCCGCCTGCATTCCTGCCACAGCCCCGTCCGCGAAGCCGAAGTGCTCCGCGACCATCTGTTGAAGTGGTTCACCGAGGATCCTTCGCTCCAGCCGCGCGACATCGTGGTCATGGTGCCCGACCTCGAAACCTACGCCTCGGCCATCGAGGCCGCGCTCGGGGCTCCGGAACGTCCCGAGGAAGCCATCCCCTTCACCATCGCCGACCGTTCCCCGCGCGACGCCGGCGCCCTCGCCGCCCTCTGGCAGGCGCTCGGACTCGTTCGGGGCCGCTTCGCCGCGCCGGAGGTCATCGCGCTGTTGGAGTGTGACGCCGTCCGGCGCCGCTTCGGCTTCGAGCCGGACGATTTTGAACTCGTCCGCCAATGGCTGGCCGACGCGGAGATCCGCCTCGGTCTCGGCGCCGAGACGATCGGTGAATTCCACGGCGAACCGCTCAACACCTGGGCCGCCGGCCTCCAACGTCTCGTCGCCGGCTATTGCGTGGCGGGCCGAGGCGATGTGGCCGTGCTCGATGTGGTGCGCCCCTGCGCCGTCGAGGGCGGCGATGCTCTCGTCCTGGGCCGCCTCTGCGAAGCCGTCGAGCGGCTCGGCCAAGCCGCCTCCAAATTCGCCCAACCCGCGACTCCATCCGGCTGGGCCGACCGCCTCCGTGACTTCGCCGACACCCTGCTCGGTTTCGATTCGCTCGCTCCGCGCGAACAGGAGACCCTCCGCGCCGCCGCCGAGTCCCTCCGCCAAGCCGAGACGAACGCGACCTGCGCGACCGAGCTCGATCTCGCCACCGTCCTCGAACACCTCGGGCCCGCGCTGTCGGAAGACCGCCACGGCTCCGGCTATCTCGCCGGGGCCATCACCGTCTGCGGCCTGAAGCCGATGCGGAGCATCCCGTTCCAGGTCGTCTGCCTGCTCGGGATGAACGACGGCGCATTCCCCCGGCGCAACGTCCCGCTGGGCTTCGACCTCACGACCCGCGACCGGCGCATCGGCGACAGCTCGCCGCGCGACGACGACCGGCAGCTCTTCCTGGAAACCGTGGTCTCCGCCCGCCGTCGCCTGCACCTCAGCCACGTCGGCCAGTCCCAGCACCACGGCAAAGCCGCGCCCCCGTCCGTCGTCGTCGGAGAACTGCTCGACGCGCTGGACCACGAATTCACCGGCCCCGGCGGCAGCCCGCTGCGCGACCACCTCGTCGTGACCCACAAGCTCCAGGCCTTCAGCCCCGCCTATTTCAACGGCGGCCCGCTCTTCAGCTTTTCGCGCTCGAACTTCTACGCCGCCCGCCAGTCGACCGAACTCCGCAGCCGGCCCAAGCCCGCGCTCCAGGGCGAATTCGGCGAGGCCGACGCGGACCTCCGGGACGTCGCGCTGGAAGACTTGGTCCGGTTCTTCACCAATCCGCCCCGGTGGTTCGCCGAGCGCCGGCTCAAGCTCCAGCTCCCCGGCCGGTCCGATGTGCTGGCCGATGCCGAACGCTTCGACACCGGACCGCTCGACGAATACGGGGCCAAGTCCGCCCTGCTGGAGCTCCTCGTCGCCACCGCCACCCCGCCGCCGCTCAGGATTCGCAGCCGAGAACGCGAGGCGGCGCCGCTCCGAGCCCGGGCGACTCCGCGCATTCGCCAAAGCGCTCCCGTCCCAGCGGAAGCACCGGTCGTTCCTCCGCCTTCCGCTGAACCAGAGGAACCGACCGAGGACGCACCGTCGTTTGAGACCGCGGACCCTGAAAGCAGCACCGGCCGGGAACTCGAAGCTGCGGCACCAGCCCCTGAACTTCCCGCGGACGAATCTATCCCGAGCGATCCCCTGCCCCCGGCCGGTTCCATTGCAGCAGCCGTCCCCGCCTGCGGAATGGAGGGGCTCGATGCCGGCACGCTCGCCATCGCCCACGAACTCCTCGCCCAATGGCGCCGCGCCGGCCGCTTGCCGGCCGGCTTGGTGGGTCTCAGCGACGCCCGTCGTTTGGCCGACGAAACCGTCCGCTTCTGGACCCACGCTGCGGCCCACATCGGCCGCGGCCCGATCCGCCGGATCGAGCGCACCTTGGCTCTCGGTGATTTCACGCTGACGGGCAACGTGACCCTGCGGGGCCGGGCGCTCACCCGCATCCGGCCCGCGAAGGTCAAGGCCAAGGACCGCATCCGCGCCTGGCTCGAACACCTCTTCGCGTTGACCGCGACCGGCGAGCCGATCCGCACCGTCCTCATCGGCCTCGACGAAACCGTGGAGTTCGGCGCCGTAGCCGAGCCGGCGGATGTGCTCCAAGGACTCCTCGATCTCTTCTGGGTCGGGCAGACGGGCGCCCTGCCCTTCATGCCTGAAACGGCCCATGGCTATGTGGCGTCGCTCCAGAAATATCCCGACGACGCCGACCGGGCGTTGCTGACCGCCCGCCAACGCTGGCTCGGCGACGACACCGGCTTTGGCCCTCCCGGCGAATCTCTCGACCCCGCCTGCCAACTTGCTTTCACCGACCGCAACCTGACCGAAGAACCCGGCTTTCTGGAACTGACCGCCGCTGTCTTCCGCGTCATGGCCCTGCATGGAAAGGATTCCGCCCGATGACCCCCTTTGACCTGCTGCGCGATGGACTCCCCAACGGGGTCCGCGTGATCGAAGCCAGCGCCGGCACCGGCAAAACCTACACGTTGGCCGGCCTCGTCCTCAGGCTCGTCGCCGAAGAGGGCCTGCCCATCGACCAGATCCTGATCGTCACCTACACGAACGCGGCCACCGCCGAACTGCGGGACCGCGTCTGGAAACGACTCCGATCCGCGCTCGACGCCCTGGAGAAAGGCACCGCGACCGACCCGTTGGAGAAGCGCCTGCTTTTCCGCGCCGGCATCGAACTTCCCGCCGAAGTCCCCTCTTCACCGTCGCCTTCCGCTCGGGAAACCCGGCCGACCGGAAGGGACGTGGCCATTGCACCGAGGCTGGAAGAGGGCCTCTCGACCCATGTGCCGGAAACGGATCCCCTCGCCCCGAACGGAGGAGAGGACCCGGAAGAGGGGGCCGTGCCCCCCGAGATCACGAACGACGAATCATCGGAAATCGGAACCCGCGATCTCCCAGCTCCGGACTCCGAACCACCCTCCGATCCCACCGCCAGTGGCACAGGCGCCCCCGCCTGCGATCCCTACGCCGACATCGTCGCGGATCCCGCTTTCCGCGCGCTCGCCACCCAGCGCCTGCTCGACGCCCTGACGCTCTTCGACGAAGCCGCGATCTTCACCATCCATGGCTTCTGCCAGCGCGTCCTCACCGACCGGGCCTTCGAAGCCGAACGCCTCTTCGACACCGAGCTTTCCGCCGACCAGCAATCGATGGTCGCCACCATCGCCGCCGATTTCTGGAGGCAACACCTCGCCGGAGCCGACCCGACGCTCGTCGCTTCCGGCCTCCACGAATTCATCGCTCCCGATGCGCTCGGCGGACTGGCCCGCACCTTCCTGCCGCACGCCCACTGCGAGATCGTGCCGGCTGTGGACGTTGCCCGGCTCGAAGAACTGCCGCGTCTCGTCCACACGGCCTTCGACGCGGTCGCTGCCTGTTGGGCTTCGGATCGCGCCGCCGTTCTGGGCCTTTTCGGCGGCGGCAAGACGAATCCCTATTTCAAGCTGGAGCTGTCCGCCGAAAGCGCGCCCGACAGCATCGCGACCGCGTTCGACCTCCTCTTCCGCGAGCAAGCCTGGAGCCACGACGCCTTCGTCTGGCTGGATCGTCTCCACGCCGAACACATCCAGGACGAGCTGAGCCAGCGCAAGAAAGGCCAGTTCCCCGCCGTCCCGCTCTTCGGCCTGTTGACCGCATGGCTCGATCTGCGCGAGGAATTCGGCCTTCAGTTGGGCTCCCATTTCCTCACCGGTCTCCGCGCCGAACTGGAGCGGCACAACCGCCTCAACAAGACCCAGTCCTTCGACGACCTGCTCCGCCAAGTCGCCGAAGCTCTCCGACGCCACGGAGGTCCGGCGCTCACCGCCAATCTCCGCCAGCGCCACCGCGCCGCGTTGATCGACGAATTCCAGGACACGGAACCGCTCCAGTGGTCCATCTTCCACGAGGTCTTCGCGCGCTCGCCGGACCACCGGCTCTACCTCATCGCCGATCCGAAGCAGGCGATCTACGGCTTCCGGGGCGCCGACGTGACGACCTATCTCGAAGCCCGCAACGTCGCCGGTGACGAGTCCCACACCCTGACCACCAACTGGCGCTCCGAGAGCGGATTCGTCGAGGCGGTCAACCATCTCTACCTCGGCCACGGCAGTCCCTTCTGCCTCCCCGGCATCGCCTATCAACCGGTCCACGCCGGCGGTGACGCCGATCGCACTCCGTTGATCGACGACCAACCCGGCCGCGCCCCGCTGGAGCTCTGGGCCCTTCCGGGCGAAGACGATCGTCCGCTGGGCTCCGGCGCCGCCCGTGAACGCGCCGCCGAAGCCGTCGTCGCCGAGATCCTGCGTCTCCTCCGCTGCAACGAGGTCCGCCTCGGCACCGAACCCGTGCGCCCGCAGGACATCGCCGTCCTCGTCCGCACGAACCACGAAGCCATCGATCTCCAGAACCGCCTCCGGGCCGAGCTGGTCCCCAGCGTTCTCCAGGCGGCCCGCAGCGTCTTCGAATCCGCCGAGGCCGAGTCGCTCCAGCAGCTGCTCCTCGCGCTCGAAGCCCCGCACGACACCCGACGGCTCCGCGCGGTGCTCACCCGCTCCGAGGGAGGCTTCACCCTCGCCGAACTCCAGCGGCTCGATTCCGACGAAGCGTTCGCCTCCGCCACCATCGATCGCTTCGCCGCCTTGGGCCGCGCCTGGGTCGAACGCGGTTTCGCCGTCATGTTCCGGCAATGGCTCCAACAGGAGCGCGTCCGCGAGCGACTCATGCGGTTGCCCGACGGCGAACGCCGGGTGACGAATCTCCTGCACCTCGGCGAGCTGCTCCAAGCCGCCGAACAGGAGGGCCGATCCGGCTCCGGCCTCATCCAATGGCTCGCCGAACAACGCGCCTCCGACCGCCTTCCCGCCGAGAACGAGGAGATGCGTCTGGAGAGCGACGACAGCGCCGTCAAGCTGGTCACCATCCACAAGAGCAAGGGCCTCGAATACTCCATCGTCCTCTGCCCGTTCCTCTGGACCACGGTGGAATCCAGCCGCCGCAACCGGTCCGGTCTCGCCGTCGTTTCACGTCCCGGACAATCCCCGCTGCTGGATCTTCATGGCCTCGACCAAGCCGATCTGCGCGCCTCCCTCGACCACGCCGCCTTGGCCGAACAGCTGCGCCTGCTCTACGTCGCCATCACCCGCGCCAAACACCGTTGCACCGTGTTCTGGGGCGACATCCGCGGGTCGGACACTTCGGCCCTGGCCTGGTTGCTCTTCGGCCGAACACTGGCCGGCGACGAAAAGGCCCTGCCCTCGCTGCGCACCGAAACCGGACGCCTCGGCCCGCGCCAGCGGTTCGCGGTCATTCGGCAACTCGCCGCATCGTCCGGCGGCCGCATCGCGCTGCGCGAAGGCTGGCCCGAGCTCAGAGAAGTCCTTGGCCGCATCCGCGACATCCAGGCCGCCGCCGAGACTCCGCCGGAACCCTTTCAGCGAAGAGACCGTCGTGGACGGGGCCGAGGCCGCCGCCGTCGCGACGAGGAGCCCGACCAGTCCCAGCTCGTCCTTTCCGCCGCCGGCTCATCGAAGCCGGCCGGCCCCGGAGCCCTGACGCGACCGCCGTTGCCCGACCTGCGCTCCATCAAACCCTGGCGCATCTACAGCTATTCCCGGCTGACCCTCAATGCCGCCGAAGAACTTCCCGACCGCGACGAAGCCGTCCCGGAATCCGAGGTTGTCCCCGATGAAATCGACGCCCCGGTTGTGGCCAGCCCTGTGGTCTCCGACCCCTTCCTCGATTTCCCCAAAGGCACCGGTGCCGGCACCTGCCTGCACGAGCTGATCGAGAAGATCGACTTCGCCGCCAAACCCAAGTCCTGGGACGAAACCATCCGCAAGACCCTCGAACGCCACCTTCCGGATCGCGGTCCCTGGCAGGCCCCGGTGGGCACGATGCTCCAGCGGTTGGCCAAAGCCCCGTTGCGCCATTCCGACGGGACCTTCTCCCTCGCGGAAGTCAAAGCCGGTTCCCGCCGCTCCGAACTCGAGTTCTTCCTCCCCGGCGGCGACATCGCGCGGGAACCCTTGGCGAAGGCCTTCGCACACCATGCGAAATCCGTGCCCGTCGCCGGTTGGCACCGGCGGATCCAGGATCTTGCCTTCGAGCCCGGCGGTGGATTCGTCCAGGGCTTCATCGACGCCGTCGTGGAGCACGAAGGCCGCTGGTTCATCCTCGACTGGAAGAGCAACTGGCTCGGGCCCACGCCTGCGGACTATGGGCAGGAAGCCCTCGCCGCCGCCATGGGCTCGCACTTCTACGTGCTCCAATACCACCTCTACGCCGTCGCGCTTCTGCGCCATCTGCGGGTGCGTCTGCCGGACTTCGATCCCGCCAAACACTGGGGCGGCGTGTTCTATGTTTTCCTCCGCGGCCTCCACGAAACCACGCCCGGCGGAGGCATCTATCACGACAGGCCGCGCCCCTCCCTGCTGGCCGACATCGAAAAGGCGCTGCTGAAATGACTCCTCCCATCAAGCCCTCCGTCCTGGACGATGCGTCGCTGACTCTGGCCAAACACGTCGCCCGCACGCTCCGCGCCATGGCCGTATCGGATCACGACACCGTCGAAGCCGCCGCCCAGGCCGTCGTCATGGCGGAACGTTCCGGCCACGCCTGTGTGCCGCTCGCTGAACTGCGCGCCGCCGGGATCGACCCGGATCGTTTGGTCGCCAGCGGCCTCGTCGGCCAGACTTCGGTCATCCGGCACCCGGCGTCCGGGGCCCTGCCCCTCGTTCTCGATCTCGACCGTCTCTACCTCCATCGGCTGCACGACTACGAATCGCGCCTCGCCTCGCGTCTCAACGGCTGGCTCACCCGGCCCGACCTTGCCCTCGAAGAATCCGTCTTGGCCGAGGTGCTGGAACAGGCGGGCATGAAACCCGCCACGGGCGAGACCGACTGGCAAGCGCTCGCCGTCGAAGCCGGTTGCCGCCGCCCCTTCGCCATCATTTCCGGCGGGCCCGGCACCGGCAAAACCCGCACCGCCGCCGTCCTCCTTCACGCCCTCGGCCGATTGAACCCCGGCCTCCGCATCGCCCTCGCCGCGCCCACTGGAAAGGCCGCCGCCCGTCTCCAGGAATCCATCGAGCACACTCGGCAAGGACTCTGGAAGAACGCTCCGGCTCCGTCGCCCGCTTCCACTGGAGAAGAGGGTCAAAGCGGGGAGGCTCTTCCTAATTCCTCGGCCACGACCCTGCATCGCCTCCTTGGCGCCTCGGCCGACGGTCGCCGTTTCCGGCATGGACCCGAGAATCTCCTGCCCCATGACCTCGTCGTGGTCGATGAAGCCAGCATGGTCGATCTCGCCATGATGTGCCGGCTGGTCACCGCGTTGAAGCCCGCCGCCCGCCTCGTCCTCCTCGGCGACAAGGATCAGCTCGCCTCCGTCGATGCCGGCTACGTCCTCGGCGACATCTGCGACGCAGTCGGCGTCAATCCGACCGGGCCCGCCATTCCGACCGCCGTCGAGCTCCAGCGGAACTTCCGCTTCGGAGCCGATTCCGCCATCGGCCGGATCGCCGCCCTCGTCCGCACGGGAGAAGCCCCAGCGGTGTTGGCCGCCCTCAACGAGCTCGAAGGAAAGGCTGACGTCGCTTGGAAAACTCCTCGCTCCGACCGGGAACTGCGGCCGCTCCTCGGAGACTTGTTCGACCAACGGCTCCAGTCCCGCTTCCAGGCCGCGTCCGCCGAAATGGCCGTCAAGGCCGCCGCAAGGTTCCAGATCCTGTGCGCGGTCCGCCGTGGCGCCTTCGGCGTCGAAGGCATCAACCAGGCGATCGAAGCCCGCCTGGAACAGTCCGGCCTGCGCCGCGCCGGCCAGACCTGGTATCCGGGCCGCCAAATCCTGGTGACCGCGAACGATCCCCAGCAGGGTCTCTTCAACGGCGATCTCGGGGTCGTCTGGCCCGACGACAGAGGCCAGCTCAGAGTCTGGTTCGGCAGCGGCCCGGGACTTCGGGCCTTCAGTCCGGCACAGTTGCCGCCGCACGGGACCGCCTTCGCCATCACCGTCCACAAGAGCCAGGGCTCTGAGTTTGATGAAGTCCTCGTCGTCCTTCCTCCCGGAGATTCCCCGGTCTGCACCCGGGAACTGGTCTACACCGGGCTCACCCGGGCGAAGCGGAAAGCGGAGCTCTGGGCCACTGAAACCGGGTTGGCCGAAGCGGTCGGCCGCCGGGTGCGCCGCGCCTCGGGCCTCGGGGATCGGCTCCGCACCGCGATCCGCTGACAGAACTTTCCACGATCGCCGACCCAAAGCCGCCCGGGCTCGGTGCTCCGTAACGCCGCTTCCCTTGACGCGTTCAGGCTGTTAGCGTCCATCCCATGGGTTTCACCGCACTCGGCCTCGCGCCACAGATCATGCAAGGCGTCAAGGCCATGGGGTTCATCACGCCGACGCCGATCCAGCTCCGGGCCATTCCGATCATCCTGGAGGGACGCGACCTCATCGGCAGCGCGCAGACGGGCACCGGCAAGACCGCCGCGTTCGCCCTCCCGATTCTTTCCCGCCTCGGCTCCCATCAGGAGGGTCTGCCCCGCGTCCTCATCCTTGAGCCGACCCGCGAACTGGCCGCCCAGGTCGAGACCGCCGTCCGTGACTATTGCCGGTTCACCGATCTCCGCGTCTCCGTGATCTTCGGCGGCGTCGGCTATGGCAAGCAACGCGAGGACTTGGCCAATGGGGTCGACGTCCTCGTCGCCACCCCCGGCCGTCTGCTCGACCATCTGCAGCAAGGCACCACCAAGCTCGAAAAGATCCAGAGTCTCGTCCTCGACGAGGCCGACAGGATGCTCGACATGGGCTTCCTGCCCGACGTGAAGAGCATTCTGCAGCGCTGCACCGGGAAGGAACGCCAGACGATGCTCTTTTCGGCGACCGTCCCTCCGCAGATCGAAACCTTGATCAAGTGGTGCATGACCGATCCGGAAACCATCGAGATCGGCGCCCGCCGCTCCGTGGCCGAGACGGTCAAACATGTCATCTACCCCGTGGCCGAAGCCCAGAAGACCGCCCTGCTCCTGGCGCTGCTCGACCGCGTGAACTACGACTCGGTCATCATCTTCTGCCGGACCAAACACGGAGCGGACCGCGCCGCCGCCCAGCTCAAGAAGAGCAACCACGCCGTGGCCGTGCTCCATTCCAACCGGACCCAGCGCGAACGCGAACAAGCGCTGCAGGGCTTCCGCGACGGAAAGTACGAAGTCCTCGTGGCCACCGACATCGCCGCGCGCGGGCTCGACATCGCCAGCGTCAGCCACGTCATCAACTACGACGTGCCGCAACATCCTGAAGACTACGTGCACCGCATCGGCCGGACCGGCCGGGCCGAAGCCTCGGGCGATGCCTTCACCATCATGGTCGCGGAGGACGCCAAGCACGTTCACCACATCGAGCAGTTCATTTCCAAGAAGATCCCGCGCGAAAAGCTGGAAGGCTTCGACTACACCTACTCTAGGGTGTTGGACGACGGCAAAGAAGGCCGCCCGGCCCTCCACACCACCAGCATCAAGGCCGTCCGCGTCCACGGCGGCTACTACTTCGGCCCAGCCAAACGGCGCCGATAGCCGACGCGGTCAACTTGAGGTCGGGTCATGCGCTTCGACCCACGAAAACCACTTGGTTCAGCCGGAACGAGGCAGTGGGAATGATTCGTGATCGCAGCCGCCCCGGCTGCCGCCCGGCGCGCCACGCGCCGGAATCGGGCGCGTCCGGACACAAGAGGCGGTGCATCGTTTCCCGCTTATCCGATGGAGTGCGAGGGCGCGGTCACTGCGCCGGGAGCGTGCGTGATCCCCGATCCCACTGCCTCGTTCCGGCCCAGAGGATCTCTGAATCCGGTGGTTTCTTGGTTTTAAAGATGGGAACCGGAGCGGTCCGCCGGGAATCCTTCGCCGCTACTTCCAGGAGAACTGCACCACCACGAAGTCGCTCGGATCTTGGTTCGACCTTCGAATCAACGCGTCGTAATGCCGTTTGGTGCCTTTGTATTCCACCTCGATCTCGATCTGGAAGCTGTGGCTCCGGACGTCGGCGTAGCGCGAGACGGCGGCGATCATTGGTTGGCTGAACGCGCCGACGTTTCTCAATTCGCCGACGTTGCGGAACGGCTGGTCGTCCTCGGTGCCGGGCACCCCGTCCGGGCCGTTCCGCCAGTTGATGATCGCCTGGGCCGTGTTCGCGTCCACGTCGGGGATGATCTGGAGCATCGTTGCATCGGCGCGGTTGATGTTGATCCGGCCACCGGAAATGGCAGTGAACAGATCCTTCAGTCCGACGGGATAGACCGCTTCCTCGCCCGCCCGCCGAGTCACCGGGCGCGAACCCGAACCACCCGGGGCGAATCTCGACGGCCTCACCCCGGCGATGGCCGGTCCCCAGAACATCGCGGGCGTGATGCCCTTGATCAGCTCCAGCTCGAAGATGTCGTCGATCAGGCCGTTCTTCGCCACGTAGGGCGTGGGCAGGCTCATGTAGTAGTCGGTTTCGGCGCCGGCGATGTGCGTGTTGTTGTCGGTATCGATCCAATCGAGGATCGAATCCACGATGGTCGGAAACTCGCCCGCATCCACGCCCATGAGGATGAGCGCCTGCCGGAGGACGGTCTCATCCGCCAGGTTGATGTTAAATTTGCTCTCGTTGTCGAAGACTTTGTAGGTGTAGCTCCCGCCGTTGATCTCGACGGGCTGCACGGCAAAATCCGATAGGACCGAGTTCGTGGCGCCGGTGCCGCCGGCCCAGATCTGGTTGTTCGCCTCGTAGTTCGCCTCGAGCGGAATCCGCTCCTTCTGCCCGATGAGGAACTTCACCCGCTCCACCGCCGACCGGGCGATCCATTCCAGATCGGCATCGTTGTTCACGTGACGGGCCAGGCGCATCTCCACGCGCATCCGATAGGCGAAAGCCCCCGCCACGACCGTGAGGATCATGACCACGAGCATCACCATCACGAGCGCGATGCCGCTCCGGCGGGAATTTCGCTTGAACAATGTTCTCATTGACCACCGCCCCCGCGACTCTTGGGAGGCTGGAGAACCCGTCCTCCACCCGGGCCGCCCCGTCCAAGTCGGCCCTGGCCCGGAACAGTGCCGTCGTTGGGGCCGTTGCGGCCGCCCGGCAAACGGCCGATCCGTGCCGCCGCCGCCGCCGCCGCTGAAGCCGAAGGACTCTGCATGTCCGCCGTCACGGCGGTGGAAGCCGGCGCGATGATCGAGGTCATCACGCGCAGTTGTTCGTCCTTGCGGCGGCCGCCGAACGTCATCTCGACCTTGATCTGCTTGGGCATTTGGTTCGTGGGACCGGATTCGGGCGGGAAGAAGTCGCCTTCCAGGTCGTCCCAGAACTGGATCTGGAACTTGGTCACATCCGTCGCCAAGGGAATCACATACGGCTGGACCAGGCCGTTGGTGGCCAGCAACGGCGGAAACTGCGACATGTAGAGGCGGTTTCCGCCGCTCGTCTTGTCCGCCGCGACCCAGAAAGAGACGCGGCGCATGGCCTGTCCGCCGAAGATACCCGAGCCTGGAAACGACTCCGGCAGCCGGGACACCAGGCTGATGTAGGAGAAATCCCCGTCATGGCCCACATCGATCAGATAGTTCGAACTGGCGAAGCCCTGGTAGGTGGTCAACGCGTCCTCGATCACCTTGCGGGTCATCCGCTCGCGTTGCGCGTCGGAGGCGGCCGTGAGCCCCGCCCGGGTTCCCTTGGTCACCGAGGACCAAGTCCCGTAGATCGCCGTCAGCACCATCGCGAAGATGCCGATCGCCATCATCACTTCGACCAAAGTGAAGGCGGCTGCGGCCCGGCGGAAGGGTCGGTTCGTCTTCATCGTCCAAACCCCCGTCCAAGTCCGGGCGGCGTTGATCGGGGTTTGTAGACCTCGACCTCCAGGGTGGAATCCTCCTGCCCGCCGCGGCTGATCACGAAGTGGACCCGGAACAGGCCGTTGGACCCGGCCCACACCACTTCGCGATGCCAATCATAGCCGGGATAAAGGTCTCCGAAGTTGCCCGACTCGACCCCTTCCTCCAGTTTGTTGGTCAGGCACAATTGCGCCGCCAACACCCCGGCATGGGGCGTCTGGATGGTCAACGACCGGGCGGCCCGCAGGTTCTGGCTGACCAGCGACAGGATGGCGAACATGCACATCACGAAGATCGCCACCGCCATCATCACTTCCACCAGCGTGAAGGCGCCCCGTTCCGCCCGCCGACGCGTCGCCACCCGGTCTCGATCCAGTCCACAGTTCATCGCACCACCTCCAGATCCGCCGTCCCGGTGATCACTTCCAGCGTGATCGATCTCACCTCCGGCCCCGACGTGATGACGGCGCCAAACTGGTCGCTGGTGCCGTTGGCGTAGAACTTCACGCGGAATTCCTCCTCCTGGGTCACCTCGTCTCCGTAGAGCAGCAGTCCAGCGAAATCGATCCCGTCCGGCAACCTGCCGGAAAACGTAGGAGCCTCGATCTTGGAGCCGGTCTGCCCGGTCTCCTGGGAAGCGCCCCCGCCCGACACGATGAAGGTCTTGTCGCCCGGCCGGAAGACCAGTTCGACGGTCTTGCCCGAGATGATGGCGGCCGACCGCGCCGCGGCGCAGGCTTCCAACAGATCGCTCGTCGCCTTGCGCATTCCCTCCTTGTTCATCGAGCGGAACATGCTCGGAATCCCGATCGACAGCACCAGCGCCACGATCGCGATCACGATCATCATCTCGATCAACGTAAAGCCGCCTCCGGAAACACGAGGAACTGTCGATCCCCTCTGCGGCAAGGCCCGAGGCGGGTTCGTCCGCCCCGCCGAAGACACTGGAACTGGGAGGAATCCGCTCATCAGCGACCGATGGACGAGGTGATGGCGAACATCGCCGACAACACGCTGTAGAGCAGCAGCCCGACGAAAAGCGCCATGACGACGATGATGACCGGCTGGATCAGGCTCATCATGACTTCGATGGCCGTCTTCAGCTCGTTCTCGTAGGTCTCCGCCACGTTGGCCAGGGCCGAAGGCACGTCGCCCGTCTCCTCGCCGATGCGGACCATGTCCACCATCAGCTGGGGGAACAGGTTGCAGCGCAGCAGCGGCTGCGAAAGCGTCTTGCCGTCCGTCACCTCCTCGCGCGCCTTGTTCAGCGCCTCCTTGAGCAAAATGTTCGGCACGACCTCCTCGGAGATCTTCAACGCAGTCAACACCGGCACCCCGTTCTTCAGCAGCGTCGAGAGGGTCCGGGCGAACTGCGCGTAGAGATTCAGCTTCACCACTTTCCCCAGCACCGGCGCCCGCATCTTGAAGGCGTCGATCGCGCGCTTGCCCTTGGCCGTGGACGCGTAGCGGTAGAAGACGATGAACACCGCCACGATCATCAGGACGATCACCCACCAGTATTGCCCCATGAAATGCCCGAAGCCCACCAGCACCTGCGTCGCCATCGGGAGCGGCACCTTCATCCCGTCGAAGATCTTCATGAAGTTCGGCAGCATGAAGGTCATGAAGAAGATCATGATGCCGATGCCCAGCGTGAAGATGAACGCCGGATAGATCATCGCGGAGGTGAACTTCGACTGCAGCTCGGCGAACCGCACATAGTGCTCGCCCATGCGCCGGAGCACGTCCACCAGGGCTCCGCTCTGTTCACCCGCCTTCACCATGTTGATGAACAGGTCCGAAAAAATGCCGTCCTGCTTCCGCATCGCGTCGGACAATCCCTTGCCCTCGGTCACGTCCTGCTTCAGCTGCTTGCTGATCTCCCCGGGAATCCCCTTGGTCTCCAGCGACCCCATGCTGTTCAGGGCGCTAACCAGGGGCATACCCGCCTTCAACAGATTGGCCAGCTGATGCGCGTAGTTGCCCAGCTCCACCAGCTTCGGCTTGCGCCGCCGGCCCCGGCTCTTGAAGAGCCCGGCAAAGGGCACCTGCGCCGCCGGCTTGGCCGCTCCGTTGCGCGCCGCCTTGGCCGCCGCTCCCTTCACATCCGCCACCGCGACAGGAAACAGCCCCAGTCGCTCGATCTGCGAGAGCACGGCGGAACGGTCGGCGGCTTCGAGGGCTCCCTCGACGACTTCGCCCGATCGACTCCTGGCTTTGTAGCTGAACTGTGGCATGACGACGCAACTGTATGAAAACCGGACCGGCGGAAAAGTTGTATTCTCAACGGACTACAAAACAAAAAGGCCCGCCGGACCGTCCGGCGACGATTCGACCCAACAAAGTCGAAAACCGCAGACC
>JBBQXJ010000096.1:0-15902 GCA_038209745.1 Verrucomicrobiota bacterium | reverse complement strand
CCAGCTCCCCGAGATCCTCCCCGCCGCTTGGGCCAGATCCCGCCAGCCCCTCCACAAAATCGCGGCATAGCGCGGCATAGATGTCATAGCCTATCGCTACGACATCTATGCCTTCAACCGGTGCTCGGCAGGACGCTTACTCTGATCCGGTCGGCCCGGCGGTTGAGGAGTTCTCCGACCACGCCCCGATCACGCAGGGTCTCGCCGTCCAAGTGGAAGACGAAACGGTCGCCGCGCGTGTCCTCGCGGACGGCCACATCTTTCCGTAATGCCTCCAGTCTCCGGTAGAGCCGGGGCAGGTCGTCGGACTCGGCGCGCAGACGATGGCGCAGGCGGAACTGGGCTTCGCGATGCTGGCCTTCCAAGCGGGAAAGCCGGGCGACTTCGGCGTCGAGGTTGGCCTTCTCCACGACCAGCGGATTGCCGGAGGCGATGGCCTTGACCTCGGCGTAGGTGAGGGCGGCGCCGTCGACGTCCTCGATGCGGCGCAGGTTGCTCGCGCCGGTCATGACCTGCGCGATGAACCGCGCCTTCGTCTCCAATGTCTGCCACATGTAGGCGTCGAAGCTGGCTTCGGTCACGTAGCGGAAGACGTGGACCTCGGCGTTGGTGTTGCCCTGCCGCAAGATCCGGCCCTCCCTTTGCTCGACATCCGCCGGTCGCCACGGGGCGTCGAGATGGTGCAGGGCCACGAGCCGTTCCTGCACGTTGGTGCCGGAACCCATCTTCTGGGTGCTGCCGAAGAACACACGAACCTTCCCCGCGCGCACGGCGCGGAACAGCGCCAGCTTGGCGTTGTCCGCGTCAAAATCTTGGATGAAGGCGATCTCCTCCAAAGGAACACCCAGCCTGACCAGCTTGTCCCGCATGTCTTCATAGACGGAAAACCCCTTGCCACTCGTGGGCGTCGATAGATCGGAAAACACCAACTGGGCCGAACGTTTCTCCGTCGTCTCGCGCCACAGGTTGAAGACCTGTTCGAGCGCGAGGTTCACCTTACTCGTCGGATGGTCCGGCATCGAGGGATTCATCAGCCGCAGATCCAGCGCGGCCTTTCGTCCGTCGGAGGTGATGAGCAGCATGTTGTCCACCCGGGGATCGACCGAGCCAGAGCGCAGAGCTTCGGCCCGTGCCACCAGACCTTGCACGATCTGCTTCAACTCCGCCGAACACGGGGCGCTGATCGTCGTGGGTTTGCCGCAGTGCAACGCGGGTATGGGCAGTTGTAGCATCTCCTGCGTCTGGATGTCGGCCACTTGCCGGAAGACCTGCATCAGCTCCGGCACGTTGATGAAGCGGGCGTAATGCCGCGCGCGGCATAACGGGCGAAGCGCGTGTTCAGCCGGTAGCCCGAACCGTCCGGGGCCAGCTCCATCGCCGTGACCGGTTCGCCGAAGGTGCCGGCCCAGGCGTCGAAGTGGTCGATCTGCATCCCTTTCAGCGCCGTCATCTGGAGATAACGCTGCATGGTGAACATCTCGGCGACGCTGTTGGCGATGGGCGTGCCGGTGGCGAAGACCACACCGCCTTGGACCCGGTGCAGATGCGAGACCTTCAGGAACAGGTCCAACGCTTTTTGCGACGCGGTCTGCGGCAGTCCCGCCACGCGGGTCATCTTCGTCACATAGAAAAGGTTCTTGAAGTGGTGGGCTTCGGGAACTTATGTGGAGCTCCACATAAGTTCCCGAAGGGGATGTTCGAGATCGCCACGTCATAGAACCCGTCCGGCAGAACCGTCTCCTCGAACGGTTGATGGCGCAGATCCGCGTCGGGATAGAGCGCTCGCGCGATGCGGGCGGACAAAGAGTCGATCTCGACTCCGGTGATCTGGGAACGAGCGTTCATCGTCTCCGGCAAAAGCCCGATGAAATGGCCGATGCCGCAGGCCGGTTCGAGAATGCGACCTCCGTTGAACCCGAACCGCTCCAGGACCGCATACATGGCGCGGATGACGGTGGGGGAGGTGTAGTGCGCGTTAAGCGTGGAAGCGCGGGCGGATGCGAGTTCCTCCGGCGTGAGCAGGGTTTGGAGCTGTTCCCGTTCCTTGGCCCACACCGCGTTGTAGTCGTCGAATGCCTGCGGCAGGCCACCCCAGCCGACATAGCGCACGAGCGTCCGATTTTCCTCGGCGGTGGGGGAACGGGCCTCCTCTTCCAGCCGCTTCAGCAACCCGATGGCGGCCAGGTTGTCCCGGCACTTGTGCCGAGCCGAACCGCGACCCAACTGGTCGGCCTCGGTGATCCGGTAGTTGCGCTGGTTACGCTGAACCTCCGGTTCGGGCTCAGGTCTGGTTGGCGAAAGGAGAACCGACGGAATCGCGGCTGGGTCTTCGACCACCGGACTGGTCGGAGGAAGCCGGCTTTCAGCCAGAACTGGATTACGGCGCTTCAGAACGTCGACGCGGGGCGTTTCGGTTGAGGGTTCATTTTTGGGAAAGGACGCCGTGAACAGATCCATCTGCCCTTGTTCGTCCCGATTGCGTTTCACCGCGCTCCGCACCGCCACTCAAGCCCTCTCCAGACACGAGTCGATGAAGGCCACGAACGCGGGGTCGCGCCAATGACGCGACCTCGTCCACACCGTGTGCGGGATCGGATGGCTGAAAAACGAACGCGCATCGAGTTCGAGGGCTGTCCGTGAAAGCAGTTGTCCTTCCCGCGACAGTTCCCAGCAGGTCTGGAAGTGGTAGATGGCGACGTTGAGGAACTCTTCTTCGCCCGAGGTGACTGGGTCGAGCACCAGGTCCGTATCGTCCCGCAGCAGCCGGGCCAGATCGGGACGGCGATGGACCTCGGCCCAGAGTTCCCGGTGATGTTCCGCCAAGCCCAAGCGGGTGGCGGTTCTCCGGTCCCGACCGTCTCTTCGGAGGGACCACGCGGTGAACACGAGGCCCGCGACGATGCCGCCGCTCTGAACGAGCGAAAACCAATTGTCCCTGAACCACCCCGCGATCTCCTCCATGCCGATCTTTTAGCACGGACGAAGAAGAATGGAAACGGGGCTGGATCAAGCCGCCGGGATGTCCTGCCTCGCGCGAATCAGGAGCTGGCGCGGAATGCGGATGATCCGTTCGGCCGGAGCGCAGCCGGAGCCGGCGGGCAACTGGCCGGATGCTTCGCCGGTGATGTCGGTGCCGATCACGGCGAAGTCGCCGTTGTCCATCTCAAGGATGTCGGGGCAGCCGTGGGCGCAGTGGTTCAGGTCCTGTGGTGAAAGGCCAAGTCGTTTTGTGAACATGCCGACTACTTCCCATCTGGGAAGTAACAAGTCAACTCAGATTCGGCAGAATCGAACGACGTGGTCCAGCAGCCCTCAATCCATCCGCTCACAACGAAGACGATCCGTTCGATTGTCCGCGAACGAAAACGGCTCAAGCTTAGCCGCTACCGGTTGTCAAAGCTCTCGGGCGTCTCGCAACAGATGATCGGCTATGTTGAAAAAGGAGAGCGGATCCCATCCCTTGATGTCGCTTGCCGCCTCATGGGGGGCCTTGGTCTGTCGGTTGAGTTGGTCCGAGCCTCAGAATAGCTGGATCCGAGGGACATCCTCCGAGGTTCTCTGCCATGTTCCCATTGGCTGTTAGCCCAAGTAGACCGGCGTCGTTTGGCTGGAGAGCGCTGCATCCAGCGCAGATTTGTCCACCATCTGGCTCTTCAGGACGGTTTGGATCAATTCATCTGGTAGGCACTCATGGAACTTGAGCGCTTCAACAGCGCGCGCGTCAAATGTCGTGCTTTCCTCGATTTGCCGTGGATCCAAATCGCGAAGCAGCGTCAGCAACCCCGTCGGATCGGAGCAGGTTGGAAACAGGATCGCGAGGCTGTTCGGTTGACAGGCGATGCCCTTTGTCTTGGCAAGGTAAGCCGCAATGAGTTCGTTGACTGCGCCTCCGGCAAAATTGAACCAAGAGACGCTCCCGGCATTTCTCTGCACAGCCAGCGAATGGCCTTCCGTTTTCAGGTAGCCGAACTCGCTCCGGATCGACGCCATCGCGGTTTTGGCCCTTGAGCTCCAAAGGTCGGAGATGGTCGACGAAGTCAGGACCCGCTTCACTGCGCACGCTAGGTAGTGGCTTAGACCTTGACCGCTCCCGATCCAAGCACCGCGTCCCTTGTCGGTGGATTCGTCGACTGAGACCTTTCGGGTGCGCCAGTCGATTTCCCGAACCAGCCATGAGCGTCCACAGAGCGCGATCCTGGTTCCATCCCCGTCCCGGGCGCGCGTAAGGTATCCCGCTTCGATCTGCCCGAGTTCACGGTTTCCATGAAATGCCGTGAGCATGAACGGCGTCGAAAATACGGAAAGAAGTTCGAGAAAGTGACGCCGACCAAATCGCTCCTCTCCTTCCACTCCTAAGCTCAGAATCCCTGAGTCCTCAAAGAGAATGCGTTGTTCCTTCAGAAAGCGAAGGATCGCTTCAACTTGACCGGGTTCAAGCGCAGCAAAGGGAGGCACCCGGCCGATCCAGTCGCGCCAGTCCGCGATGCCAAGGCCGCCAAGTTGGAGCGTTACCGCCATCAGTTGCTGCGAAAAAATGTGCAGCGGGTGCGGCGAAGGCTTGATGGGTTCGACGAACCCACTATTCCACAGTTCCAGCAGCCCGGCTGCCTTTAGCAGTGCTCGTTCGCTGGTAGCCAGAAAGAGACAGTTCCGGCCGGATTCCGCGCGCCGCCCCGTGCGGCCCAATCGTTGAAGGAAAGATGCGACGGAACCAGGCGCGTCAATTTGAATGACTCGGTCGAGATCGCCCACGTCGATCCCAAGCTCCAGCGTGCTCGTCGAAACGATGACGCAGTTCCGGGATTCCATGAACGCCTTCTCCGCCGAACGGCGTTCCTCAATGCTGAGTGAACTGTGCGAGAGGTAAGTCTCGACGCCGTGGTTCCGTAACGCGCTGGCCAGTTCCTCCACCCGACTCCTGCTATCACAAAACACGAGCCGCTTCTCGCCGCGATAAAGCCGGGAGATGACCACTGAGGCATTTTCCAGGCTGCCTACGAAATCAAGAGCGATCTCCGGTGTCGCGTTGGTGCTGAAGGGAGGAGAGACGACCTGGCGTTCGCCGTTGCAATGTCCGGCGGCCCATTCCAGCAATCCGTCGGGATTGCCTACGGTCGCGGACAAGCCGATTCGTTGAAGCTCACGGCCCGCAAGATGAGCGACTCGCTCCAGAACCGAGAGCAGGTGCCAGCCACGGTCGCCGCCCGCGAAAGCATGGATTTCGTCGATCACAACCGCGCGAGCTGTCGCGAGCATCTGCCGACCGAGCGGATTGACGGAGACAAGCATTCCTTCCAGCGATTCTGGCGTCGTGAGGAGAACGTCGGGCGGCGTGTCTCGAATACTGTCCTTCCGATTGCTGGAAATGTCCCCGTGCCAGACCTCGCAACGGCGTCCTAGGAGCGTTGCGTAGTGGTTGAGTCGCTGCTGGAGGTTGTTCAGAAGCGCCTTGAGGGGGCAGACATAAATGACACTGAGCGCGCTCCATTTCTCGTCGATCATCCGAGAGAAAATCGGAAACATCGCAGCCTCGGTTTTGCCGCCGGCGGTGGGCGCGAGTAGCAGGCAATGCTTGCCGTCAAGAATGGGTTCGATGCTCTGCTCTTGCAGTGGCCGCAGCGACCGCCATCCAAGCGAATTGACGACGTGGTGCTGAACGAGCGGATCTAGGCGGTCGAAGGCGTTCACACGTCGAGGGAGATGTCCTCGACCGAAGTGGCCGCAGTGAGGTTGCGCTCTTCCGCCGTCAGTTCCTCGTTGCGCATGGTCAGCCTATAGTCTTTTGCGGGATCGAAATCCGGATGAAGTTCGATGCGGTCCAGCAAGTCAGCGACCAGCTTCTTGAGGTAGATCCGCGGGGCGATCCCGATCTTGCCGCCGAGTTGACCGGTCACAGCATCGGCCAGCGATTCGAGGAGAGCATTGTTTGCCCGCCGGGCGACGCCTTCCGCGTCCTTCGATCCATTGACGAAAATGTCCCGCACCTTCATGCCCACTTCCACCAGAGCAGGGCGGTCGAAAGCACGTAAGCGAATCTGTGGCGCACGCGGATTGTCGAAGCGGGGATCAGTGTCGAAGTCCGTCTGCAAACGCTGTGCTAGTGGGGGGAGTTTTTGCAGACCTTGCGGGCCGTCGAAGAACGCAGGCGTTCCGGTGATGACGAGAAACAGACCGGGAAAGCGACCAGCGTCGATCTCGTCGATCAATTGGCGCAACGCATTCAGACTCTTCTCACGCACGTCGGCCCGGACGCGCTGGAGGGTTTCGACTTCATCGAGCACCACCAGTAGCCCCGGATGCCCAGAGTCGCGGAGCACAACCAGCAGACCTTGCAGGAAGCTCAGTGCGGCAAAGTGGTCCACGTCACCCTTCAAGTCCGCCGCTCGCTTGATCGTGGCGGAGACATTGGGCTGGCCAGCTACCCACGCGATCAGTCCCTCCGCCGTCGCATTGTCACCGCCGGCTAGCGCGGTTCGATAGCCACGCAACGCCGCAGCAAAACCGCGCGCGGTGCGCGAGATGGAATCCAGCCTTTGCTCCATCAACGTGTTCGTGGCGGCGATCAGCGCTGCCTGATCGTTGCTCGCCACTTTGCCGCTGCTGAGCACGTCCTCCTCGAGCGCATAGAACCAAGTGTCGATGATGCTGCGGAACGCGCCCGACGATCCCGCCGCCGTCGCGATCCGCTCCGTCAGTCGGCGATAGACTGTTTCCAGGCGATGCAGTGGCGTTTCGGACTCCGAGATTTGAACCTCAGCAGTCGCAAATTTTTGCGCACGCGCCTGCTCTTGCAGCCACCTGGAAAAGAACGTCTTCCCGCAACCATACTCGCCCCGAATCGCTTTGAACGCGCCTCCGCCCGCAGCCACGCGATCCAAGTCTTCCGCAACCGTGGCTTGAAATCGCTCCAACCCAACCGAGAGGCTCCCGAGGCCTTCCTGCGGCACGGTTCCCCGCCGGAGGGCATCCAGCACTTGTTCTCTGCGCCGTGGGCTGATGGTTGGTGTCATGCGTTATTCGACGACGGCAAACTGCTTCTTTAGGAGAGTGACATTGAGCGCGATCGTTCCGCTCGCGGCGTCGATGTTCACCACGTCGTAGCCATCCAGATTGAAAACGCGAGCCATGTCCGCAACGACGCCGTTGAGTCGCATCAGTGGCAGCCCCAATCGTTCGGCCATCGCCTCGCGGGGCATCGTTCCTCCGCGAGAGCTGAGAGATTCGATAAACAAGGCAACCCGCTTCCGATCTTGAGCGCCGCGCACCGCCAGTTTGCACTGCGCAGCGTAGATTTCTCCATCGAGCAGCTTCTCGATCCAGTCGTCTGCACGCGCCTTCGTTGCGGCGTGGGTGAACAGATCCAGTCCAGCAGTAAGCTTGGTGACCACTTCGGGGACGGCCGTGATGGTCGCGAAGCTATGCTGATCGAGCGAAAGACGCCACCAGTCGGGCCAAAAAGGCGACGGCGCGGCTTCCGACCAACCCTCCGGTGTCACGCTGTTTCGGTGGATGAGGATTGCGAGAGGAATCACCATCTCCTGTGGACTGGCGCCCCCGTGATAGCCGCGCTTTTTGCTCGAGTATCGAATGTTGCGTGACCAGGCCACGGTGACCTCCGTGCGCCCAATCGCTTGCTGAACCCGCTGTCCTGCGACGCGCAGCTCCGTTTCCGATGGCGCTCCGCCGTCGGCGCGATACCGATCGCCGCCGTTCGTCATGCCGGGCTTGAGCGAAGTCTGATGTTCCAGAACATGTCCATGATCGCTCGTGAGAACGACGGCGCGGCCCGCCTCGGCGGCGACCTGGAGGAGTTCACGCAATGGCCGAACAAAATCGAGATCCCACCTCGGGGCGATCTGATCCGAGCCGCTGAGATGATCGTCGATGGCGTTGAGCACTGTCGCCACCACGCGGCACTTCTTGTTGGCAATCGCAGCTTTCACATCCGAAGCCAGCCCCGCTTCGCCCGCTGTTTGGAGATCGCCCTTCAGGAAGAGCACGGGCCGGGTCAGCCCGCCGCACAGCGAGAACAGTTTGTCGTTCGCGCTGAAGGCACTTTGCTCGGTCGGGGTGGACTCGGGATGAAGTTTCCCGCGAAACAAAGCCCGCCGCGAAACCTCCGTGATCGACGGCACGGTCGCGAGCAGAGCGGCCGGTGCCTTTGGCTGCGCCGGCTGACACTCCAGCCAATTACCCCGCTGCACGATGTCGCCGATCAATTCTCGGAACACCGCGACGCTCATTCCATCCATCACCAGCAGCAGCACGGGCACCTGTGCCGCGAGCGGGCCTACCAGGCTCTCCAGCGTGTTCTCGATCGGAACGAACGAAGCGCTGGGGGCCGAACCGTGCAATGTCCAATCTGCGAGCTTCGTCGCAAAATTCGCCTCGAATGCCGAACAAATGGCGTCCGCTCGTGCGAGCAGCGAATCAAAGGACTTGTTCAGTATGGGCTCGGAATCGCCTTCATGGACGATGGTTTTTGCCCAGTCAATGAATCCGCCGAGTCGCGCGTAACCAGCGACCATTTCGTCGAGCGAAGGACCGTCGGTCAGCTTCGCGCCTTCTCCCAACCAGCAGGCGAGGCGGGCCGCCATCTGGCATCGCTCGATGCGTGGCCGACTTTCCCCGGCGAGCAGGTGGTTCTGCAAAGCGTCGATGGCCTCTCCGAGCTTATTTGATTCGCGGCTCGGAACCGCTGCTGGCTTGGTCGTCAGGCTAAGAACGCCGGCGAAGAGACGCACCCTCTGCTCGAACCCAAGCGGCGAGAAATCGCTTTTTACTGCCGCATCCGAGATTTTGAATTCTGCGAGCAGCGCATCGAAGCGGCTCAGGATTGTCGAAATGAGAGGACGTGAGCCGGCCTTCTGACGAAGGCTCATAATGACTGCCCGAGAGGCGGCGGCCCAACTTCGAGCGGCTCCTCCGTCGATGTTGAGCCCCCCGAACCAGCTCTCCAGACGAACCCGTGCCGAAGCGGTTTCGGCGTGCGCGTTCAAAGACGGATCGAAGGCGAGCCCGAGCAGCAAGCCCAGGGGGACCAGATCCGAAGTTCTGCCGGCGTTGACCAGGTAGGCCATCCATACCCCCGAGCGGTCGACGTTCAGTGCGGCCCAGCCGAAGAATTCCCGCCGCAGCTCAAACGGCAGCTTTTCGAGCCGGCCGCGGAATCCTGCATCGAGCGTTGCCTCCAGCAATCGGGCAACACTCGTCGCCACTTCGCGATCACCCAGCGCGCGGCTCAGCAGTTCGCTCCACGCCGTTTGAAGGTCGAGAACTCCGGCGGCGACGGGCGTGTAGCCGTCCGATGGCGCGTGCTCCACGAGAGCATTCGTCAGCGGGACGTTTGTGAGGATTCGCGAGTCAACCGAGGTCGCCTGAAAGAGAGTTCCCAGAATCTCCATCTGCTGCGGTGGATGCACCCGGCGCTTGGCCAGACGTGCGAGCACATCCTCCCCGAGTTGGGCGCTGTCGAACGGACACAGCGCCACGAGAGGCTCGTTTTCAGCGCTGGCGGAACGCAGGAGCTCGCGCAGTTCCAGATCCGAACGGCAAAAAGCCACGCGGTGCGGCACGTTATCAATCGTCACTCGCGGCGGCCCGCTCCAAGGCCCATCCGAGCGCAGTGCAAACGCGACGGCGGAGCGATTCGCTTTTTTCCGAATCGACCGGACCTGCGCTTTGATTTGGCCTTCCGTCAGAATCACGGGCTATTCCTCGGTGCGGGTTTCGACTCCGACCTCACATCCCCATTTCGGAAAGCGAAGTTTCCCCGCTTCGTAAATGGCGTCGCCGGCCATCTCGATCAGCCTGGCAGTCGTGCCGGTGACCACGATTTGCTCGGAGCCGCCAGTCGCGCGCGGAACATTCACCTCGACCAACGCAAGGCTGCGCTGGCCCTCGGGAACCCACGGCGGGATGCCATCTTCCTTGATCTGGCTCCGACGGACCCGCTTCGTGATGGGAGGCGGCTGCGGAACGATTGGCGGCTGTGGAGGAATGACTACCGGAGGCTCGATAGTCGGAGGCCCAGGCAGTGGCAGTGGCGGAGACGCGGGTGTCGCCGCCAGCAATTCCACCGCCCGGTTCACCAGGTCGGTCGATTTCGCTTGAAAGCCGACCGCAATCTCATCGCGTGTAAAGGCGTCAGAAAGCTCGGCGACCAAAGCCTTCGCGCTGGCAGCGCGAGCGTCCGTCACCGCTTGCAGCGCCTTGAACAACGCCCACTGGATGGTTTCCACCGCGCGCGTCACGTGAGGCGCAGTCTTCATGCTGTGGCTCAGGACGAGGGGCTTGGTTGCGAGCTGATGGGTGACCAATACCTTCACAAAGGGCAGTTCACCGGCCGTGTTCTTGAGCGCCTTGAGCAGCACGACCGCCTCGCTGGTCGTTTGCACCCGCGAAAAACTCCGCGGTTCGAGGTCAAACAGTGGCCCGGTTCTATCGAGTTCCGCTTCGAGCAACTGCGAGTTCGGCAACAACTCTTCGATGCGCGCGCGGACCTTGGAACACAGCACGGAGACGTTGTTCGCGTTCACGAGCGGCGACGTGTCATCGAATCCGAAGATCGCTTTCACGCGTTCCACCGCCTGTTTCCACTCGTCCCCGCTTGGCAGGGCAACCTCGCGCAGGGTCATGTCGTCCTGCAGTTCACCGAGCGCGGGCGGCGGCACGGCCACAGTGCCAATGGCGAAGGAATGATTCGTCTGCTCGGCCCAGGCACGGATGACGAGATCCTGAGCAAAACGCGGCAGACCCATGCGTTGCGGCTCATCGATCCATGCGCGCAACTTCGCCACTGTCACCGGCTGGCCCGCCTCGCGGGCCTGGCGTTGGGCAAAATGTCCCCGCCAATGGTGCCCAAGTTGAAAGCGGTTTTGGTGCATTTCGCCAAGCCGCAGCGGATTCGCGATGAGCCGCGCCAATGTGCGCACCGGCGAATCGTTCACATGGATGCTCGGCTCCGTCGTCGCGAGCGCCTGTTCGACGATCTCCAGCACCTTCGACACGTTCGCTTTGGTGAAGCGTGTCTCGTCCTCGAAGGTCGGGTGTCCGGGATTCTGGAATTCGAGTGCCTGATGAAGCAGACCGTTGAGCGCGTCGCGGAGGTTGGGTGCGACTGGTGGTTTCAGTTTGAGTTCGCAGAGCGCTTGGAAGTGATCCGCCTGATCAAGCTGGTTGGTGGTGTCCGCGTATTGGGGCATCGCGGGCCGGAGCCCGTAGAGCGCTTCGATCTGGTTGCGGAGCTGGTTGTGGAGCTGGTCGCGCTGGTTCTGGAGCAACGGTTTTGCCGCCGCCTGATCCTGCTCCGAAAGGTGCGCCACGAACGTCTTGAAGCGATTCTCCGAAAGGATGTGCTCCAGACGCACCAGCGTCCCGATGGCCTTCTGCGCCTCGTGATTCAGAAAGCTCGGCAGCCAGCAGATGGTGCGCTGCGCGGGGAAGGTCGCGCGGAACGTGTCCAGTTTTTCGAGGTCGCAGTTGATGTTGTAGCCGTCGCGGTCGAACGGATAGTCGATCACGACCTTCCATTCCTCGCCGCGCGCTTCGAGTTGGTCGTCGCTGATTTCGCGAATGTTGCCGAAGCAAACTTCTGCCTGACGGTCGGTGCCGCGCCAGCGAAACTCGTGACGAAAGAAAAGCTCCTGATGCTCCGGCATTCCGAGGGTCTCGAAGACCAGCATCTTCAGCCGCGCCACTTTGTTGCCGTAGTTGTCGACGTTCTCGGCGTTCTCGAGGATCGGCTGCAAATCCACGCCGGTGATCCGGATCGAAATCGTCTGGGTGCCGCCCGCGCCCTCCTGCACCTGGAGCGCCCCGCCGTGTGCCGCCCACTCCTTGCACTTGCGCAGCACCTCGTTCGCTTCCTGGCCCGGGATGAACGACTTGATCGTGCCGTGGTTCAGCGCCGCAAGACGCTGCGGCGTCATGTTCTTGAGCGACTCCACTTCCGGTGCCAGCGCGGCGAGGAGCAAGGTCTTGATGAGCCGGTCGTCGTTGCGCAGCGCCGTGCGCTTGGCATCGGTGATTGGAAGCGCCATCGCGTCCTCGAAGTTCAGCGCGTGCCGTGCTTCCAGCATCGGCTTGAGCTTCTGTTCATACAGCTTCTTGGCCTCGTCGAAGTAGGCCTTCATTCCCGCGCTGAAGGCGTCGTCGCCCTCGGAAATGAGGTCGAAAAGATCGCCGACCGGGATGATCTCCCCGAGTTCCAGCGTGTCGCGCTGCCGGGAGAGGAGCTGCACCATCACCTTGATGGCCGTGCGTTCCCGCTGGAGCAGCGACGAGACGGCCACGAGCGTTTCCACGAGCGCGGGGCTGAAGGGATACAGCTTCCGAAAATCGTCGGGATTGCTCTTCGTCGTCAGCAACACCTTCATCACTTCATCCCGGAAGTGTTTTGTCTGTTGGAACGCCTGGTCGATCTGGGCACGCGCCGTCTCCGACCTCGGTTTGAGAATGCGCTTCTCGGCGATCACCGGCAGGTTGCGATCTTCGAGTTTGATCGTGTCGAATCGACCCTCCCAGTAGTTCAGCACGTCCACGAAGCCCATCTTCTCCGCTCCGGCGACATGCTGGCCCACCAGCTCCCGCAGGTCGCGCTGACGGGCGACGAAGCTGATGATCGGCGCGGGTCGGTTCGCGTTCTGCGACTCCACGAGCTTCGGCAGTTTCTGCGCTTCGCGGCTCACGAAATCCACATTCGCCGCGTGGCTCGCCAGCCAGAGGATGAGTTCGTCGAGGAAGAGAATCAGCGCGTCGAAGCCCAGCGCCTTCGCGTGCGCGCTCATGATCGAGAGCCCGTCGTCGATGCTCACGAACTCCGAGGTCGAGCGCATCGCCGGGAAGTGCGTCTCCACGAGATCGCTGACGAGCCGACGTCGCTTTTCATCGGTCGGAGCCGCCTGACAGGCCTGCTTGAACGAACCCGCGTCCCACTTCGCGCCAAGTTCGCCCCAGCCGCCACCGCCACCGGCGCCGGATTTGCCCTCGTTGAGCTTCGTGAAAAACGTCTCGTCGCCCATGTTCGCGCATTGCTGTTGGGCGTTGGCGAGCAGCGCGTCGGAGTTGAAGAGCGCCGGATACGGGGCATCGGGGAAATGCTTCTGAACGTAGTCGGTATAGCCCTTGAAAATGGCCGACTCGAAGTCCTTCGCCGCGATCAGGTGGAACGGCACCATCAAGAACTTTTTTCCGACCAGCCACTCGTTGTGCTTCGCCACCACGTCGCCCAGTTCCTTGATCGAGCGCGCGTCCGCGTTGCCCGCCAGCAGGAAGTTCAGCACCGCCATGAAGTGGCTTTTGCCGGACCCGAAACTCCCGTGCAGGTAGGCCGCCTTGCTGGAGCCTTGCAGCGCCGATTGGACGAGCTTCAGCGCCGCGTCGAAACAGGCGGCGAGCTGCGGGGTCACCACATAGCTGTCGAGCGTCGCCTTGACCTTCGCCGGGTCGGTTCCCTCCGTCAGCTTCAGCACGAAGTCGCCCTTGGCGACGTGCTCGGGGATCGTGATCAGGTCTCTCAGCAGAGTGGGCATATGGAGTCGGTTGGTTCCTGTTTCTCGCCCGCTAAGCACCGATCCGCTGGGTCAGGTTTCCGTGCGGATCGAAGACCTCCAGAAAGTCCGTCGCGGCCAGCGGCAACCGGTCCGGAAAGACCACCAGATTGACCCCGCCGCCCACGTTCCGGGCCGACGGGTATTTGATGCCGACGACGATGCCGGAATCGTAGGCCACCTGCGCGAGCAACTGCGTTGGAGGGTGTGCCGATGTCAGCCAAGCGCCACTGATCTCCTGTTCATTCGTGCCCAAGGCATTGAGCGTTGCGGGATCGGTGAGGTCGAGCACGCCGCTCACAATCCCTTTGACGCTCATCAACACCCAAGGCGGTGCCAGCGGCTGAAAGAGGCTTCCCGCGAGGAATGCCAGCGACTGCACCTCCGCCAACGCCGTGACCGAATCCCACGCCAGATAGATGCTTTCGAAGCCGCTCTTGGGCGTGAACCTCGCCCCGTGGATCTTCGAAGCGCCACCCCACAACGGGGCCGGCTTCCGGGTGTGCAGGTGCCGAAACTCGACCGCCCGTGACCATGGGCCATGCACGGCGACCCGTTTCGCCTTGGTCAATGCCGCCTTCAGGCGCGCTTCTTTGTGCATCAGGAGACCACGCCTTCCCACGCGTTCCCGAGCAGACGCACTATCGCGAACGACTTGCCTTCGAGAATGGTTTCCAAGGAGGTTTTTCCCTCCAGCATCGGGTGCGGCGTGTTCAGCCAGGCCCGGATGACCTCCGGCTTCGGAAACGCTTGCTTGAGGTATTCGAGCGAGCTTTTCACCGGGATCAGCGCTTTTTGGAAGGCCGGGGCGCACGGGTTGCGGTGCACGGCCTTGTAGTTGAGGCCGAGTCCCTCCGAGAGCTGTTTGAGCGGCACCCCCATGAAGTCGGCGACCTTCTGCGCGTCGATCCGACCGGTCGCGGGATCGTGCAGTTCGGGCAGAACCATCTGTGGCGCCTGGGCGGCGTCCAGCTCCCTCAGCAGTCTCGCGACCTCGGTGCAGATCTCCTGGGCATCCGCCTCGGGCCGCTTGCTGAGAACCTCTTCGATCTGCCCAAGGGTTTGCCCGGCTTTCGAGTGTTCGTAGGTCCTCACGATCGTCCCGAACGGGGCCTTCGATTTCGGTTCGGAGGCGATGCGAACTGTTTTGGGTCGTTGGCTCGGACGTTCAATGGTCGTTGGCATGGCGGAAATCTACAAAAAGTCGCACTTTAGTCCACCGGCAATCACGAGCCCAGACGCACCTTCTCCAGATCCTCCCGCGTCACGCCCAGAGTTTGGCACTCGGCGTCGAGGAAGCCCTTGATCGCTTCGGCGGGGCTGGTGCCGTAGTTGTGGTCGATCTCGTGGCGCCACTGGTTCAGCCACGGTTGCAGTTCGAGCAGGCCGGCGAGGAGGAGCTTCAGCTTTTCGGGCGGGAAAGCGAAGGTCTGCTTGGCGTCCACGTAGTATTCGGCGAGCGCCCGCGCCTGTTGCGCGTGATCCCATCCGGCCCACGCGATGACGGGGCTGGGATCCTCGGTGCGCTCGGTGCCGGGATAAGAAATCCAGCGCTCCTTCGGCACGTCGAGTTTGCCGCGAAGAGACCACCAGACGGACTTCTTGAAATCGCCGCTGCCATACTTTGGCGGCACGGGGATGTCGCCAAGCTCGGCCTTCTTGCGCGCGTTGGCCTGCTTCTGCCGGGACAGGCGCTCGTAGTCCTTGATGCCGGGTTCGTTCACCTTTTCGGCGGCGTCGATGGCGTCTTCGCGGCGCTGGAGGTCCCAGACGTGTTCCCAATCGTGGCGCTTGAGCAGGCCGCTGGGTTTGTAGCGCTGGGCGGGGAGCGCGGGGACGCTGGCACTTTCCACGAGTTCGCGGACGAGCTTGGGGACGGAGAAGCCGGGGCCGCCCTGGAGCTGCTCGGCGACGGCTTGGAAGGTGGGGTCGGTCTTGGCGATTTCGGCCAGTTGGTTCGTGGTGGTGCAGGCGGGGCGGGTGGCGGGGGCGAAGGTGCGGGTCGCACGGGCGCTTTCGGCGTCGGGCTTTGAGACGCGGTCGCCTTCGAAGAAGTAGCCTTCCAGCCGGGCGAGCAGCCAGTCGCGGGCGGCTCGGGTGAATTGCTCGTCCCACGGCTCGGTGTTCCAGCGGCGCTTGTATTCGGGCTGCTCGATGAGGCGGATGTTCGGGTCGTCGGCGATGCGGCGGAGGCGGCGCTCGACCAGCTCCCGATACGCGGCGGGCCAATGGCGCGGCAGCTCGGTGATGGGCGTGGAGCCGTGCCGGGCAAACCAGGTGGTCTGCACCTCGCCCGCGGCCATGCGCCGCGCGAGCACGATCTCGAAGGCGCGCTCGCCCAGCTCCAGCGGG
>JBBQXJ010000095.1:0-16585 GCA_038209745.1 Verrucomicrobiota bacterium | reverse complement strand
GCCTGCGCCTGCGCGTTGGCCTCCTGCGCCCACTGCCCGAGGACTTCCTGCCCGAGCTGGCGCTGTTGTCCGATGACCCGCTCCTCGGCCGCGTGCGCGTCGCAGCCGTCGGCCACGGAGTGGTCCAGCATGTCCAGGATCTGGTCCAGACGCGCGCGCAGCTCCGGCCGCTGGGCCAGACGGACCTCGAGGCTCCGCCGCGTCCCGGACAATTCCACCGACGGTTCATCCTTCATGAACACCTCCACCATACGCAAAAACCCCCTTTGTACAATGCCAAAATATCCACTTTCCCCGCCGGCTTGACCGCTACTTCTAATCACACCCGCGAAGCGATGCGGGCTCGGGTCGAGAGGCGAAGGTCCGAAGTTCTGTCCCGCAGGATTCGTCTGGCATGGAACCGGCCGCGTGGCAGTTTCGGGGGGTGCGCGCGTTGATCCTTCCAGTTGCAGCCGTTTTGACAGGAGCGTGGGTCGGAGCCGTCGTGGCGGCCGAGCCCATCCATGCGGCTGCGGCCGCTCTCGGCTTCAAGGGGCCGGAGATCTTTCCCGTGGATTTTGCGGCGTCGCAGCTGCGTTCCGCCGATCTGGACGGCGACGGAAAACTCGATCTCGTGATCGTGAACAACGCCCGCTCCCGCATCCAGATCCTGTGGAACCAGACGGGTGAAACCAACCGCCCTGTCACAGTCAAGGATCGAGGCGACGTCAACGAGCTCCCGCCGGACGCGCGCTTCCGCATCGATTCCGTCGCTTCCGAGAAACGGATCGCCGCGCTGGCCGTCGCCGATCTCAACGGCGATGGCCGCCCGGACTTCGTCTACTACGGCGGCGATCCCAAGGAGCTCGTCTTCCAGGCGAACCTCGGGACCAACGGCTGGGCGACGCCCAAGCGCTGGCCCATCGACGACGCGCTTCTCACGCCCAATGCCTTGGCGGTCGGCGATCTCAACGGCGATGGCCGGCCGGATGTCGTGCTGCTGGCCGAGAGCCATTTCTACGTGCTCTACCAGCGGGCCGACCATGGTTTGTCGGAGCCGCAGCGGATCCCGCTCTCCTCCGAAGTGAAGTCCGTCCAGATCATCGATGTGGACGGCGACGGGCGACAGGACCTGCTCCTGGTGAACTGGGATTCGCCGACGCCCTATCGCGTCCGCTTCCAGAACGCGGCCGGTCAGCTCGGGCCCGAGATCCACTTTGCCGCCCCCGCGCTGCGTTCCTATTGGGCCGATGATCTGGACGGCGATCACAAGGCGGAGATCGTCGGCATTGCCCAGAATTCCGGGCGCGCGTCGGTGGCGAACATCGTGGCGACCGAAGCCCAGGCGCTGGCGCCGGGACTGGTGGAAGGGCGCTTCGAGATCCAGCCGCTCTCCCGCACGGCCAAGGCGAAGCGCGGTCTGGCCTTCGCCGACATCAACGGCGACGGACTGCCCGATCTGTTGGCCGCCGATCCGGAGAGCGGCCAGATGTCGCTCCAGCTCCAGCAGACGAACGGCACGTTCGGAGCCGCCGCCGTGTTTCCGACGCTCGCCGGGATCACGGACATCGCGGTGCTCGACTGGGACGGCGACGGCCGCGCCGAGGTGGCGCTGCTCAGCCAGGACGAGAAGCAGGTCGCGGTCACCCGGCTCGACGATGCGGGCAAGCTTCCGTTTCCCACACGGGTGGCCCTCAAAGGCCGGCCGTTGCTGCTGGGCTCCGTTCGTTTGAACGACGGGGCGCGGGTGCTCGCGGTGGTGGCGGACAACGACGGGAAACGCTCCCTCCAGCTCTTCAACGCCGCTGGTTCGCTGCGGTCCCTCAGTCTCGGCGAGTCGTTCAAGGGTTCGCCGGTCGCGCTGGTCGCCCATGACATCGACCAGGACGGACTGGAGGACCTGATCATCCTCGTGCCCTACGAAAAGGCCCGCATCCTGCGACAAGTGGCCGGGGGCGAGTTCGAGGAGATCGAGATGACCTTGCCGGGCGCGGACGGGGAGAAGCCGTGGTGTGCCACCGCGGACGTGGACGGCGATGGCAAGGCGGAGCTGCTGTTGGCACAGAAGAACTTCGTCCGCACCGTCGTTCTCCGGAAGACCGGGGCGCAGTGGGACCTCGACGTGCGCGAACAGATCAACGGCGCCGCCGGCAATTCGCGGATCGTCGCGGCGGCGGCTCTGAAGATCGGCGACGATCCCACGCCGGTGCTGTTCCTCCTCGATGCCGAACGGCGGGCGCTGAGCTTCGTGCAGCGCGACGCGGCGGGCGTCTGGCGCGTGCTCCGCAACATCCCGCTGCCGGTCATGGAATTCGGCGAGCTGCAGCCGCTGGCTCTCGGGGCGAAGCGTCCCAACAGCATCGCCTTCCTCGGACAGAACCTCGCCGCTTGGCAGCGACTCCAGGGCGACGTGCTGGAACTGCGCGAGCTCGACGGCTACGAGACCCCGATCAAGGACGGCCGGCTCACCGATGTCGTCTCCGGCGACTTGAACAACGACGGGCGCAAGGATCTCGTCTTCTTGGAGTCCAGCAAACACTACATCGACATCGTGCTGTTCGAGAAACCGCACCGGCTCGTGCCGGGAAACCGTTGGCAGGTCTTCGAGGAACGCACCTTCCGGCAAAGCCGCGCCGGTAGCGGCTTGGAGCCGCGCGAGGCCCTGGTCGGCGACGTCACCGGCGACGGCAAGCCCGATCTGGTCGTCTTCGTCCACGATCGGATTCTGGTCTATCCGCAGGAGTAGGAGAATGGTCCCGGCGGCTGTTTCTTGACCCGGTGCGGTCGACCGTCGCCCGCCACGCAAAAGTGGCTCGCCTCCCGAGCTGGCCGGGCCCTACCGTCCCAAGGCTTATGGCTGCCCCGGTTCCCAAGACTGCCGCCGCAAATTTCTTCAACCGCGAACTCAGCTGGCTGGAGTTCAACCGGCGTGTCCTCGACGAGGCGTTGAACCCGGCGACGCCGCTGCTGGAGCGGGTCAAGTTCCTCACCATCGTCAGCTCCAATCTCGACGAGTTCTTCGAGGTCCGCGTCGCCGGCCTGAAACAACAGGTCGAGAGCCACGTCGTCGAGCGCACGGCCGACGGTCGCACCGCCTCCCAGACCCTGCGGGAGATCCGCCAGCGCGTGGTCGCCATGCTCGACCTGCAATCCGAGTGCTGGCGCAAGGAGCTGCTGCCCGGGCTCGCCCGCAACGGCATCCGCTTCCTCGCCATCGACCAGTTGGACGAGGCCGATCGCGACTGGATCGACGCCTATTACCGGAAGGAAGTCGCCCTGGTCCTCACGCCGCTGGGCATCGATCTCGCGCACCCCTTTCCGCAGTTGATGAACAAGACGCTGAACATCCTCGTCCAGCTCGAGTTGATGACCGGCGACGGCGGGCAGAAGCGGCTCGCGATCGTGCAGGTGCCGCGCTCGCTGCCCCGCCTGGTCAAGCTGCCCCGCGACGATGGCCGGATGGACTACGTCTTCCTCGCGAACATCATCCGCCATTATCTGGGCGATCTTTTCCCGGGCACGCTGTTGCTGGGCGCGTGGAACTTCCGCGTCACCCGCAACAGCGAGCTCTACATCGACGAGGAGGACGTCGCCAATCTGCTGAAGGCCGTCGAGGCCGAGCTGCACAACCGCCGCAAGGGCGACGCCGTGCGGCTGGAGGTCGAGAAAGACTGTCCGGAGGAGATCCGCTCCCAGCTGTTGGAGCACCTCCAGCTCGGCCCCGAGGATCTCTACGTCATCGACGGCCCGATCAATCCCACGCGCTTGATGGCGATCTATGACGGCGACCATTCGCCGGAGCTGCGCGATCCGCCGTTCATCGCGCCGGTGGCCCGCTCCGTCGCGAACGAGCCGGACCTTTTCGCCGCGATCCGCCGCCGCGACATCCTGCTGCACCATCCCTACGAGAGCTTCAGCACCGTCGTCGACTTCTTGAAGCGGGCGGCCGCGGATCCCGATGTCCTCGCGATCAAGCAGACGCTCTACCGGACCTCGGGCGACACGCGCATCGTCGGTTCGCTGATGGAGGCGGTGAAGAACGGCAAGCAGGTCACGGCGGTCGTGGAGTTGAAGGCCCGCTTCGACGAGGCGAACAACATCCGCTGGGCCCGGCAGCTGGAGGAGGCGGGCGTCCACGTCGTCTACGGTCTCGTCGGCTACAAGGTCCATTCGAAGATGTGCCTCATCGTCCGGCGCGACGAGGACTGCATCCGCCGCTACCTCCACCTCGGCACCGGCAACTACAACCCCACCACCGCGCGGTTCTACACCGACGTCAGCCTGCTCACGTGCCGGCCCGACTACGGCGAGGACGCCGCGAACCTGTTCAATCTCCTGACCGGCATCTGCCAGTTCCAGGGAACGAAGAAGCTGCTGGTCGCGCCCTTCAGCCTGCACCCGAGGATCAACGAGCTGATCGACCGCGAGACGGAACATGCCCGGCGGGGATTGCCCGCCCGCATCCTCGCGAAGATGAACGCCCTGGTCGACCGCGAGACCATCGAGGCTCTCTACCGGGCTTCGCAGGCCGGCGTGAAGATCGACCTCATCGTGCGCGGCATCTGCTGTCTGCGGCCGGGCGTCCCCGGCCTGAGCGAGACCATTTCCGTCCGCAGCATTGTCGACCGCTTCCTCGAGCATTCGCGTGTCGCCTATTTTGAGAACGCGCTTCAGCCCGAGGTCTATGTGGGCAGCGCCGACTGGATGCCGCGCAACTTCTACAAGCGCATCGAGGTCGTCTTCCCGATCGAGGACGGCAACCTGATCGACCGCCTGAAGAACGAGCTCCTGGAACTCCAGCTCGGCGACAACACCAAGGCCCGCATCCTCCAACCGGACGGCACCTACCTGCTGCCCAAGCCGGGGAAGAAGGAAACGTTGCGCCGCAGCCAGACGGAGTTCATCGACCTGGCTCTGGACGGGAAGAAAAGCTCCGCGGCCCTCGCCGGCAGACCGGCCAAACGTGAGATGAAGGTGCGTCGGAAACCGTGAAGCTCGGAGCGCGGACGGGTCACATCCGCGAGGCCACCTTCAAAGGCACGACGGGCCAGTTCCAGGCCCTCTGGACAACCACCTGAAGCGTGTGGCACAGAGTCGGACACTCCGGCGCGCCTTCCAGTGTGCGCGACTCGTGGACGTGGCCGTCCGCGCCCCTTCCCGTTCGGCGGGCCTACTCCTTCGGCTCCGATTCCCACTCCGGATAGATCTCCGGCTTGAGCTGGCCGCGGCGGATCAATTCCTGGAGATCCCGGATGATCGTGCGCCGGGCCACGGCGTATTGGCGGGCCAGCGCGGAGATGTTCGGACGTTCCAATGATTCGCCGAGCTGTTGGCGGATGTGGTTCTGCCGGGTGAGGCGGTCGGTGGAGCGGCTGAAGAGCTCCAGCGCATCCACGCGCTTCGATCGTTCGAGCGCCTCGAAGCTGCGCACAACTTCGGTCTCGCCGCATTCCTCCAGCGCCTGCTTCACGAGCTTCTGGATGTCGTCCATGTCCACCGGCTTCGTCAGGCAGTAATGGGCCCGCCGCGGTCCCTGCAACGCGGTCATCTGCTGGTGCACCTCCAGCGCGCCGGAAACCACGATGATCGGGACGAAGGGCAGGAGATCCTTGAATTCCGGCAGGTAGTCCAGCCCCAGATCGCCCCCGTCGAGGATGTGGTCGAGGAGGATGATATCGGGCTGGATCTTGGGCAGCTCCACCAACGCCTCGCTCCCGCTCTTGGCGCGGACGAGGTCGAACTCCGACAACGCCTCTTCATAGATCTCATACTGGAGGTCGTCGTCCTCGACGATCAGGATGCGGGGAGGATGGTTCATGCCAAGTATCGGTAGTTAGCGCCAGAACCCGCCGGGCATCAAGGGGCTGGATGCGGGCGTTTCACGGCGCACTTCGCCAAATCCGAAGCCCGAAGGCCAAAGCCCGGAGGAAACCCGAAGCCCCGTTGCGAAACACCTGTCGACAATTCCGCTTCCGCCTCTGGCGACGTGTTCGTCCTTTGGCCTTCGCGCTTCGGATTTGCCCCGCAGGGATCGGCCCGCTACTTCTTCGCCGATGCAACTACCGGACCTGTCCGACGCCACGCTGGTCATCCTCGGCCACGGATCGACGCTCAACGCCGATTCCGACGCGCCGACCTTCCAGCACGTCGACGAGCTCCGGCGGCGCGGCATCTTCGGTCAGGTGCTGGAAAGCTTCTGGAAGCAGGAGCCCAACTTCTGCGCCGTGTTGCGCGGCGCCTGGGGCAAACGCATTTTCTGTGTGCCCCTCTTCATCAGCGAAGGCTACTTCACCGAGCAGGTCATCCCGCGCGAACTCGGCCTCTGCGCCAAGGGCGACGTTGTCCAGGCGCCCATCGTCCGAACGCGCGGCGAACAGACCGTCTACTACTGCGGCCCCGTCGGCACCCACGACAGCATGACGCGGGTGCTCCTCGCCCGCGCCCAGGAGACGTTGGACAAGTATCCTTTTCCCCGACCGGCCAAACCTCAGGACACCGCGCTCTTCATCGCCGGCCACGGCACCGGCAACAGCGAGAACTCCCGCAAAGCCATCGAGCACCAGGTCGAGCTCATCCGCGCCATGGGGATCTACGGTGAAGTCCACGCCGCCTTCATGGAGGAGGAGCCGCGCATCGGCGACTGCTACGCGCTGGCCCAGACCAAGAACATCGTGATGGTCCCTTTCTTCATCAGCGACGGGCTGCACTCCTTCGAGGACATCCCGGTGATGCTGGGCGAACCCGAAGCCGTCGTGCAGAAGCGCTTCAAGGAAGGCCAGCCCACCTGGCGCAACCCCACCGAGAAGCAGGGCAAGAAAGTCTGGTATACCCCCAGCATCGGCAACGAACCCCACATCGCCGACGTGATCCTGGAACGCGTGCTGGAGGCGGCGAAGCTGGCGGAGTCCTGAACAGGGATTGTGCAGTGGCGGGCAGGTCGCATCGTTCGGGACAAATTCTGTTCAACGGGTCCACTGTTGCCTTTGGGTCTCACCACCGTTGCATTCCGACATGTCTGCTCCATGCCGGGCCTTTGCCGAAACCCTGCTCGACAGCCAGTTCCTCGTGATTACCCTTTTCCGGTGACTGCGCTCCCACCAATCGTGCTTCATCGTAAATTGAGGCCGAATATCTGTTAGCCGAAGTATGCTCACCATCTCACCACGTCGCGGAGCTTTGTGGCAGAATACCGGGGCGGTGATCCGCTTTGAAGGCGGTGAATCGTGGGCCAGTGACTATCGCACCATGAGAGGAGCCGATGAGAGCGTGCGTTTTCAGATCAAAAACACGTTTCTTCCTGATGCTGACATTGTGATCAGTGGAAGGCGTCTTCCTCTTCTTCGTTTTCGTGGCCTTTTTGGCCGCCGACAGATTCTTCGTATCGGCGATTCCGAATTGGAGATTCTGGAGGAGAGATTTCCGATGAAGGTTAAGATTTCCTTCGGACGCTGGAGCGCGGAATACGACGAGAGTAGTTTCATCATGACGGTCCGTGTCGCGAAAGAAGACCCGGAGTTGCCGTTCGTATTGGCTGGCGCTCATCAGATGTGGATGGCGCATATTGGTTCCTGAACGGAAGAAGAACTATCCCGAGTAGGTGAGAAGGTAGAAGCCCGTCCGAGGAGGGGGCGTAGAATCTCCGCCGCCAATACGTGGCGTTGACCGGAGGTCGTCGATCACCCGCTTCGTAGCCGCAAGCGATTCGTCGTCTTCCGGCAACCTCAAAGGTTTGTCAGACGGTAGCCGGAGGTTGAGGAACGCGCAGCACGACGACACCCCCGGAATGCGGCCTGAACGACCCATCGGGCTACTGTTTACCGACCGACACCCGCTTGAGAATCACGTGATACGGATCCTCCCGTTTGCCGTCCCGCAGCAGACCCACGTTCAGCTCCAGATCGCCTTATTTGATCGCGATACCTTTCAGCTCGGCTGAGGCCGACGCTTCCTTCAACTCCAGCGTTCGGAGGGTTTTGCCAGCGCGGACTTCGATCTCGGCGGGTTTGATCGGCTTGGGCCAGTGCAGTTCCACGTCGGAGACGGCGTTCTGGGCGGCGTGGAGGTCCCAATGGCCGTTGTGGCCCTCAGCCCTCCGGTTCGGTCACGCGCCAATCTTGCCGCGTCAGCACCGTCGTCGTTTCATGGTCGGTGCCGATGATGATGCGGGGCGGGGCAAAGTTGTCGGGCCGGGTGGAAGCAACGGTCTGGAACCACGGGTCTCAGGCGGCTGACAGCCGCTTCACCATGTCTGGATGCGTCCTGGTCAGATTCGTCTTCGCGGTCGGATCGGCGTCGGCCCCGTAGAGTTCCAGAGGCATATCGGTCGGCATCTTCTGCGCGCCGAAGCCCGAGGGATGGACCCGCTTCCAGTCCGGGTCTCGGACGGCCACGTTGTTGAACGCCACCGGTTGAATGCGGCGATGCGGTCGCTGTGGGTGCTGGCTTTGAACCGCGCGGGCCAATGGGCGAAGAAAGGCGACCGGATGCTGCCGTCGTGGTTCTCGGTTTTCTGGCCACGCATCTGCCCCACATGGCGGGCGCCATAAGCCGGCCGACGTTCTGGTCGATGTTCTCCACCATGGCGTCGAAGCGGGCGACAACGTCGGCATTGCCGGGATGGCCGCGCGGCACGGGCGCCTCCTCGAATCCCCGATCGGTGGCGCGCAGTCGGTCGTTGTCGCCCAGATGCTACTTTCCGAAAATGCCCGGGTGGCACCGAGCCGAGCCGGTTCCTTAGAAGGACATGAATCCGTCGACATCGTCCGACTTGGCGGAGGGCGTCGGGGCGGAGGATTTCGAGGAAGAAACGTGCACGGTGGTGGTGGTCCGCTGGGCGGGACGAGGCGCGGGCTTTGGGCTGCGGGCCGCCGGAATGCGGACGACCGGGGCGGTGGGCTTGTTCTCGCGGCCAACCTCTGACCGGCCGGTCAACAAGTGCTGCAGTCTGTCGGCGGCCGCCTTCATCCCGAGGCTGAGGGCGTTGAGCTCCTGGCTGGCGCTGGCGCTTTCTTCGGCGCTGGCGGCGTTGCTCTGGGTCACGCGATCCATCTGGGAGACGGCGATGTTCACCTGGGAGATGCCCTGGCGTTGTTCGTCCGACGCGACCGCGATTTCTCCGACGAGGGCGTCGAGTTCGCGCACGTGGTTTTGGATCTCGCCGAAGTTCTTGGCGACCCCGGCGCTGATCTGGGCGCCTTGCTGGCTCTTCTGCACGCTGTCCTCGATCTTGGAGGCGCTTTCCCGGGCGGCGTTGGCGCAGCGCTGGGCGAGGCTGCGGACCTCGTCGGCGACGACGGCGAACCCGGCGCCGGCCTCGCCGGCCCGGGCGGCTTCCACCGCGGCATTGAGAGCGAGGATGTTGGTCTGGAACGCGATCTCGTCGATGGTCTTGAGGATCTTGGTGATGGCGGTGCTGGAGGCCACCAGCGTGTCCATGGCGGCCACGAGGGAGGCCATCTGGCCGGCGCCCGAGTCGGCGGCGGCCCGGGCTTCGGACGCCTTCACCTTCGCAGTGCGCGCGTTGTCGGAGTTCAGCTTGGTCATGCTGGCCATCTCTTCGAGGGAGGCGCTGGTCTCCTCCAGACTGGCGGCCTGCTCACTGGCGCATTCGGCGAGGGTCTGGCTGGCGGCGGACACCTGGGAGGAGGCGGAGGTGGTCTGCTCGGCGCCGGCGGAGAGTTCGGCGGAAACGTTGCCGATGGCGAGGGTAAGGTTCCGGGTCAGGATCACGGCGGCACCTCCGGAGAGGCTGACCCCTGCGACCAACACGGCGACCGAGAGCCAGAACACGAGTTCGTAGAGGGTGCGGGACTCCTGATATTCCGTCGCGGCGACGCGGAGCTGGAGATCGACCAGTTCGGTGATCTTGCTGCTGATCGGATCGATCGTCGCGTAGAGCGGCCCTGCGAAGTCGCCGGGCGCGCCGTTGAGGGAAACGGTCTCGGCGCCAAGGCGTTGGCGGAGGGTCTCTACGGATTTGTCCGCGGCCACAAACAGGGCCGCGGCTTCCCCGGACAGTTTCTGCTCCGCGTCGGTCCTCTTCGCGGAGGTGAAGCTCCTCCACGTTTCGTGGATCCGCTTGTCGGCTGCATTGAGATTTTTGAGCGTTTCCGTGGACGAAACCAGGCCCGCACTGGCCTTGTTCGCGGCGCCGATGATCACGACGGCGTAGTCGTCGGCGATGCTCTTAAGCTGGCTCAGGGGGACGACGCGGTTGTTGTAGACCGTTTCGAGGCCCTGGTTGGCTCTGCGGGCCCCGACGATGCCGATTGTTCCGACGGCGACCGCTACGAATACCAAGCAGGCGGTCAGGAGATACAGGTGTGTGCTGAATTTGAGATTTCGCATGGACGTTCGAGTTGTCGCGTCTTTTGGGGGCCTTTGGAGCTCGGACCATTCTCGTGGCGCGGTCGGCGCGGGCTGCTCAATGAAGCAGCGGTGGAGCCGGGTCATCGGTATCCGAAGTGTTGCCGAGGGATTTATCGGCGGAGGTTGGAAAACCTGTAGCAGGAGAGGCTGCCTATTCGGCGTATCGGCGAATGGGGCCGATCAGGCTCGAACGAACTCCTCGTAGAGCTTCGCATAGGCACCGCCCCGGGCGATCAGCTCGTCGTGGGTGCCGTGCTCCAGGATCTCGCCGTGGCCGAGGACGAAGAGCCGGTCGGCGTGGCGGACGGTGCTGAGGCGGTGGGCGATGACGAAGGATGTGCGTTGCTCGAAGAGCTTTTCAAGAGCGTGCTGGATGGCGCCCTCGGTCTTCGGATCCACGGCGCTGGTGGCTTCGTCGAGGATCAGGATGCGGGGCCGCGCGACCATGGCGCGGGTGAAGCAGAGGAGCTGGCGTTCGCCGGCGCTGAAATTCGCGCCGCGTTCGGAGACGGTCGTTTGATAACCCTCCTGGAGCCGCAGGATCATCTCGTGGGTGCCGAGCGTCTGCGCGGCGGCGATGGCTTCGTCGTCGCTCGCACCGGGGCGGCCGAACTTGAGGTTCTCCATCACCGTGCCGGTGAAGAGGAAGTTGTCCTGGGTGACGATGCCGATCTGTTCGTGGAGCGACTCGACGGTGGCGGCCTGGAGATCGATGCCATCCATCGTGATCCGTCCACGCTGCGGTTCATAGAAGCGTGAGATGAGGCTGATGATGCTGGTCTTGCCCGAGCCGGTGGCGCCGACGAACGCGACGGTTTCGCCGGGTTTCGCCTCGAAGGAAACGTCCTTCAAGATCCAGGTTTCGGCCGGCGTGGTGTCGTAGCGGAACCAGACGTGGTCGAAGACGATGTGCCCGCGCACCGGTGGCAGAGGGATGGCGTCCGGCCGGTTGCGGACCTGCACCGGGGTGTCGAGCAGGCCGAAGATGCGCTCGGCGCTGGCGGCGGTGGAGAGAAGGGCGTTGTAGAGATCGCCCATTGTCTGGATGGGACCGAAGAACATGCCCAGATACAGCGTGAAGGCGGCCAGCTCGCCGACGGTGATCTCGTTCCGCAGAACCAATGTGCCGCCGTAGCCGAGGATGATCGCCATCCCCAGGCCGGAGAGCAGCCCGACGAACGGCATGTAAGTGTGGAAGATCCGGGCCGCGACGAGCTGGCGGCGGCCGTATTCCTGCCCCATTTCATCGAAGCGCCGAAGGTTCTCCTCCTCGCGGGCGAAGGCCTGCACGACGCGGACGCCGGAGATGGCTTCGGCTGCGGCGCCGGTGAGGGCCGAACTTTGTTGACGCATGCGGCGATAGGCGTTCATGCCCTTCACATGGAAGATCCGGGACGCGACGGCCAACGGAGGGACCACGGCACTGACCGCGAGACACAGGCGCCAGTCGTATTGCAGCATCAACCCGAGCACGCCCACGAGGGTGAGCGCGCTGGAGAGGAGCTGGTTCGCTCCCCAGGTTAGGATCCGATCGAGGGAATCAATGTCCGTGTCGGCGCGGCTGATGATACGGCCCTGGTGGGTCACGTCGAAGTAGTTCAATGAAAGCCGCTGGATCTGTTCGAAGACGGCCATGCGCAGGTCGTTCATCGCGCTTTGACCGACGCGGATGGCGCTCTTCACCTGGACCACGGACAGGCCCCAGCCGAGGAGGAGATTCGCCAGATAGTAGACGCTGAGCACGAAGACGCCGTGCATCGCGGCCTCGGCGGTGGTGACGCTCGTCAGGTAGCGGTCGATGCCGAGCTGGATGAACTTCGGTCCCAGCAGCGCCGACGCCGTGGCCAGCACGGTGAAGACAAGGTTCAAAACGAGCGTGCGCCGATACGGCGCCACGTAGCCCATCAAACGGCGGAAGGTGCCGGAGCGCATCGGCGCCTGCTGGAACTCCTCCTCGAGCTGGATTTCGTCTTGGGATGGCATGGTCCGTAGTCGGTTGTTCTTAGCCAGTTGTTGGTTGCTGGTTGTCAGTCCTCGGTGGCGCGAAGCTTGATGGATTTCAGGTAGGCGTTGAGGCGTGGACCGAGTTCGTCAATCAGTGGTTTTAGTTCCTCGACCTTTTCCTTCGGGACCAGTCCTCGGCTGTAGGCGCGACGGAGCCAGTGCTGGGTCTCGTTGAGCGAACCTCGGGCGATCCGAACAAAACGCCGATTGTCAGCCGGGGTTCCCCGTCCATAGCCCTCGGCGATGTTGGCCCCGATGCTGTCGGCAGAACGAACCACATGTTCGCCAACCGTGCTTTTGGAAAACGGATTCCAGCCTTTTACAAGATTCCATATCGCGTCAGCCAGTCGTTCCGACAGTTGGTAAACTTCCAATCTCTCAAATGCCGCTGTCATCAGGGTTAAATTCGTTCTGACTCATCAGCTTCTGCTCCACCACCAACCCGCAGCCTACAACCGACAACCCGCCCCCTTTCCAACTCCACGACCTTGTCCGCATGGCGCAGCGTGCTTTGCCGATGGGCGATGATGAACACGGTGCGGTCCTCGCTCAGCTTGCGCATGGCTTCCTGGATGGCGCGCTCCGTGTGCGAGTCCACCGCCGCCGTGGCGTCGTCGAGGATGAGGATGCGTGGATCGAGGAGGAAGGCGCGGGCGATGGCGAGGCGTTGCCGCTGGCCTCCGCTGAGCGAGACGCCGCGTTCGCCGATGATCGTGTCGTAACCCTTCTCCAGTTCGGCGATGAACTCGTGGGCCTGGGCGGCGCGGGCGGCGGCTTCGATCTGCTCGCGCGTGGCGTCGGGACGGCCATAGGAGATGTTGGCCGCCACGGTCGCGCTGAAGAGGAACGTCTCCTGGAAGACGATGCCGACGGCGCGGCGAAGTTCGTCGAGACGCAGCTCGCGGAGGTTCACGCCGTCGAGAAACACGTCGCCCGAGTCGGGATCGTAGAAGCGCGGGACGAGCTGGATCAACGTGCTCTTGCCCGCGCCGGTGGCGCCGACAATGGCGACGGTCTGGCCGGGCTCGACGGTGAAGGAGATGTCGTGCAGCGCCCCGTAGGCCGGGCATCCAAGCCCGGCAAGTTCGTCCGCTGGTGCTGGAACCTCATCCGGCGTCTTCGCTTCAACTTGCCGGGCAGGGATGCCCGGCCTACGGGCGGCATACCCGAAGCTGACATTGCGGAATTCGACGCGTCCTTTCCCCTCCGGCAACGGCTTCGTTCCACCGACCAGCGTCTTCGGCTCGTCCACGATCTCCAGCAGCCGCTCGGCGCTGGCGCTGGCGTTCTGGAGGATGTTGGTGAACTGGCCGATCGCGCCCATGCGCGCCGCGATGGCCATGAGGTAGAAGATCACCTTGGCCAGATCGCCGACCGGGATCTCGTTGCGCACGACCATCCGGCCGCCGATCCACAGCATCAGCGGTGTGCTCAATCCGAAGATGAACTGGGCGAAGGGCACCCGGGCCGCCCAATAGTTCACCGTGGACATCAAGTGGCCGAGGAAGGCGTCGCGCTTGCCGCGGAACTTCGAGATCTCCGCCTCTTCCTTGGCGAAGGCTTTCACCACGCGCACGCCGGCGATGTTCTCCTGGATGACGGTGGTCATCGAGGCGTGCAGGTCGTGGACCTTGCGCCACTGCGGCTGGAGCTTCGAGGCGTAGAAGGCGATCAGGCCCACCGTGGGCGCCATCGTCGCGAGGGTCAGCCAGCCGAGCAGGGGATGGATGAAGAAGATCAAGGTGATCGTGGCGACGAGGGCCACGGAGATGTCCACCACGAGGAACAGGCAGGCGAAGAGGAAGTCCTGCAGCCGCCAGATGTCGGTGGTCGAACGGGAGATCAATTCGCCGGTGCTCGACTGGTCGTGGTAGCGGAAGCCGAGGCGTTGGATGGAATCGTAGACGGCGGCGCGGATGTCGTTGAGCGCGCGTTGGACGAGCCGGTTTCGGATGGGACCGAGGATGATGCCAACCCCGGCGCGGGTGGCCACGAGCGAGACGAAGAGCAGCACGAACGGCCAGAGATCGACCTGGGCGCCCCACTCCGCGTGGAAACGGAGCTGGGTGATGGTGCTGCCGATGATCTGCGGCTGCGCCATCTCGATGGAGAGATTGACCAGCAGCAGGCTGATCGACATCGCCACGGCCCCCGGATAGCGCCGCAGATACGCCACGATCCCAAAGAGGGGCCAGCGGCGGGTGGGCTTCTTTGCGGTGTCGCTCATCAATATGCGGGTGGTGCGGCGTCCAGACCTGGAACGGGTCCGCGAACGCGGGACATCGAATCCCGAAGCGGAAGGTTTGCGCAAGGAACGGCTCAATGGATCCTCAGCCGGAGCGAGAGAAGGACGGGCTTCCAGCCTGATCCGAGGTTTGAAAGCAGCCCCATCTCAGCCGGAATGAGGCAGTGGAAAGGAGCGCGGACGGTCACGTCCGCGAGTCGAGCCCGAATGCCGCAACGGGTTGGCCGGTGATGCGTGGCTCCCGCCGTTGGGAGCGGACAGCGGCCGTCCGGGAAGTGCGCTCTGGACCTGGGAACGTGGCCCCGCGGATGTGACCGTCCGCGCTCCATCTGCCTCGTTCCGGCTGAGTGAGTCCGTCGAGTGAGAGAAACCGGAAACGGCGCTGCGCTGGTTTCCTTCGGATGTTTGGGCCTCGCGGCAACGCAGCCCTACCTTCAACGGCATCGTTCCGGCAGGAATGCGGTAGGGCGACGGTTCCCGCCGAGCCGCCTTGGGGCGAACTGCATTTTGAAAACAGCGACACGGGCCATTCCGGAACGCGAAGGAGTTGCCAGAGCGGCGGCCCCGGCGTCAGCGAATCCTCCGGCGGCTCGGCCGGAGCCGTCGCCCTACCGCTCCCGCCCTTCTCCGGCCCCATTTTGATGTGTCAGCCCTGCAAGCGCGTCGCTGGCGGCGGCGGCGATTTTGGGAACAGGGCTCTTGGCCAGCTCCGCGACGAAAGCCCGGATCGCTCGGCGGCGGTAGCCGGCATCGATGCCATTGTATCGGAATGCCGCCTCCTCCAGCGTCGCGTCGCCCCATCCCATCAGAGCAACCGCTGTGGTGATCGCCGACAACTGAGCTTCGGGGCTCGTTCGCTGGAGCACGCGCATGACCTCACCCGGCGGACGCCATCCGCTCGGGAATACCAGCGGCGGCGGCCAACCTCCGAATTGATCTATTCGAAACGTCGGCTTACACGCTCGCTCCCAGCTTTGAAGCCGCTCGGTTTGGAGCAACAAGTGCAGCAGGGCCTGGCCACGAACGGCTGGATTGGTATCGGTCAAGAACCCGGCCGTAGCCCGGGTGCCCTGCTCGCCCATGAGAGCAAGAATTTCCAGCTTCTTGTTCGCCGGCAGTTCGGCGTCGGTGAGAACCATGTTGGCGGTGTCTTCTTGGCGGTGGCCGACTTGGGCGACGATCCTGATCGCAGCTTCCCAATTCGGGTGGCCCCGGCTGGTTCCCACGAAAGGCCTCAGGATCGGGTCCGCCGATGCGGCCTTGCTGCCCATATACGTCAAAACCATGCGGGCATTGTTTCCGGCCGGATTGGTCTGGCTCAGGAAAACATCCACCAGCTTTGGCGCAAGGGATCCATCCAGAGCGGCCGTGACAACGGTGGCATTGAGCCATTCATCGTCGAGCAATCGAGGGAGGAAGACGTTTGTATCCGTGGCGAGCGAATAGGCGATGAAGGCGCTGCGATCCAAGAGAGCATCGGCGTCTTGGTGGGCTCGCGCCTTCAGCCATGCGACGATCTCCTCCCCCGGACCACCGAGCTTCTCGGCCAGACAAGCGGCCAACAGCCTTGTGTCCTTACGATACACGTCGCTCGAAAACCTGACACCCAATGCCGGCATACCGATCCGGCGGAGGGCGTTGCTGGCCATGAGGACGTTGGGCTCGTCCCACGGCACCGAGTCCGTCGCCTTCAGTCCGATGTCCGCCCACTCGCTGATCGTCCGTCCTTGGTAGCGTGGCTCGCGGTTCCGAATCAGCAGCAGGGCGACGAGCCCGAGCGCCAGAGCGGCGATGGAGAGGAGCAGCTTCCTGCGGCGTGTCATGAGGTTGGAGGTTTACCTGAGTCTTGCCGAGGGGGCCAGCGGGATGGGATCCGGAGACTGGTGCCCGGCGCCGACAAGAAAGCCGCCGGCCCTTTGCGAGGGCCGGCGGCTGCGAGGTTGAGTCTGGGCGAGGAGGTTGTTGTTTTCGTTACTTTGCCTTGGCGGA
>JBBQXJ010000094.1:0-17310 GCA_038209745.1 Verrucomicrobiota bacterium | reverse complement strand
TGGTTACGTCAATCAGACTCCACTTCGATCAACGAACCCGAGAATATCGTCGCCACGTCAAAAGTGCCCCGACAAAAGCGCGTCTAATTGGAGGAGAATACAACGATTCCGAGGGGGGGCAGACTGAAAAGTGCGCTGTGCGATTGACCGTGACTCGGAACTGCCTCAGCCGTGATTCCACCATTATTGCCGATGTTGCCGCCGCCGTAAGTGGAAGCATCACTGTTGAGAGCCTCTTTCCACAAACCTGGGCGCGGCAAACCGATGCGGTAGGGTCCGCGCGGAACAGGCGTCAAATTTAAAATGACGATCAATTGGCGGGCTCCGTCGCGCGTCTGTCGGCAGAAGGACAAGATGCTGTTTTCGGCGTCGGAGCAGTCGAGCCACCAGAAGCCTGCTGGATCGAAGTCGAGTTCCCAGAGTGCCGGTTCAGCCGTGTAGAATCGGTTCAGGTCCTCTATCCATTGCTGGCAGCCTTTGTGGTACGGGCCGGCTTCCAAGAGCCACCAATCGACCGAGGCGTTGTGGTTCCATTCACTGGACTGGGCAATTTCGCAGCCCATAAAGAGAAGTTTCTTTCCGGGAAACATCCACTGGTAGCCAAGCAAGGCGCGAAGGTTGGCAAAGCGTTGCCATTCATCGCCAGGCATCCTCCCCAGCAGAGAGCGCTTACCATGAACCACTTCGTCGTGTGACAACGGCAACACGAAGTTTTCCTGGTAATGGTAGAGCATCGCGAACGTGAGGTCGTTCTGGTGATACTTCCGATGGACAGGCTCGTTCTTGAAGTAGTTCAGCGTGTCGTGCATCCAGCCCATGTTCCATTTGAGGCTGAAGCCGAGGCCGCCGATGTAGGGCGGTTTTGAAACCATCGGCCAAGCAGTGCTCTCTTCGGCGATCATGACCGTGCCGGGATGAAGCGTGTGGACGAGGTCGTTGGTGTGGCGCAGAAATTCGACGGCTTCGAGATTCTCGCGGCCACCATACTTGTTGGGAACCCACTCTCCGGCATTGCGCGAGTAGTCCAGATACAGCATCGACGCCACCGCATCGACGCGCAGGCCGTCGAGGTGGAACCGTTCGCACCAGTAGAGTGCATTGGCCGCGAGGAAGTTTCGCACTTCATTGCGGCCGAAATTGAAGATCAGGGTGCCCCAGTCCTGGTGGGCGCCTTGTCGGGGATCTTCGTGTTCGTAGAGGGCGGTGCCGTCGAAGTTTGCCAAAGCCCAATCATCGCGCGGGAAATGCGCGGGCACCCAGTCCATGAACACTCCTATACCGGCTTCGTGGAGCGCGTTGATGAGGAACTGCAGGTCGTCGGGCGTCCCGTAGCGACTGGTCGGCGCGAAGAAGCCCGTTACTTGATATCCCCAGCTTGGATAGAAGGCGTGCTCGGCCAGCGGCATGAATTCCACGTGGGTAAAGCCTGTCTTGTGCAGGTAGTCCACGAGCAAGGGGGCCACTTCGCGGTAGCCGGGAGACTCACCCTGGGTCTTCTTGATCCATGAGCCGAGGTGCAGTTCGTAGATGCTCATCGGACCCTTGAGTGGATTCGATTCGGCTCGTTGCTTCATCCACGCGTCGTCGGTCCAACGATGTTTCCGAGTGTCCCAGACGATCGCCGCCTGCTTCGGAGCAAGTTCGAAGAAGGCCCCGAAAGGATCAGTCTTCTGCCTGAGATCTCCGTTCTTGTCCCAAATCTCGAACTTATAGAGCGCACCTTCGCCGGCGCCCGGAATGAAGATCTCCCAGACGCCCGACGCCCCAAGCAGGCGCATTGGATGCTTTCTACCATCCCAGTTGTTGAAGCTGCCGATCACGGAGATGCGACGGGCGTTCGGCGCCCAGACGGCGAAGCTGGTGCCATGGACGCCATCGATCACACGGAGGTGTCCTCCCAGTTTGTCGTGGATGGAGCGGTCGTTCCCTTCGCCAAACAGGTGAAGGTCAAGTTCGCCGAGTGTCGGGAGAAACGAATACGGATCCCGCCCCTGTTCGGTGGATCCATCCGGCCATGCGACACACAGGTCGTAGGCATAGATCTCAGACGCTTTGCGGGTCGTTCCTTCGAAATAGCCGGTATGGTCGAGTGGCTTGAGCGCGAAGGACGGCTTGGACTTGTCGTGGACTGGAACCAGCGTGACGAACTTGGCGCCGGGAGCGAAGGCCCGCGCCACAAGTCCCTTCTTGTCGCCGAGTGGATGGAGGCCGAGAAGCTGGTGCGGGCAAAGGTGTTCCAAGCGGACCAAGCTTTCCAGCTCTGCGGCTGACAGAATCATGGAGCGAAGCTAACCGGCGGCCTTGCTGGAAACAAAGGATTTGATCCACGGCAGGGACGCCCCCGGCGTCGAGCGAAAAGGCCGGAGTCGCGCCATAACACGACCCCGGCCAGCCTACCCAAACAACGCACCCCAACTGCCGGACGACGTCAGTTCGTCGTCCGGAAAATGTCGTCTGAATTCACCTTGCTGTCCTCGAAGACCTTGTTGGGGCCTGCCGAGCGGATCAGCACGCCGTCGTGGGAATAGAAGATCTGGATCGGCGTGCCCCATGGATCGACGATCTCCCCCTTCGGGCTCACTTCGCCCTTCCGACCGACAAGGATCAGGACGCGCTTATCACCTTGGCCGTTGATCGAGCGGGTGATTTCGGCGTTCGAGCCGGTGGGGAAGGTCCCCATGAATTCTTTATATTGCTGCAATCCAAGGATCAGGCTTTCCGCCTGTTCTTGGAACCGGTTCACGTTCGGGTCCAGTTTGAACATGACGTTGCTCCTGGACATGGCGATTGCGCCCCCGGCAGCGAGGATGGCCAATACCGGCACTGTCAGCAGAACCTTTCTCATACCTGCCTAGAAAGCAGGCTCCTGGCCAAAATCCACGTTGGCGAAAAGGGGAGTTTTTTCGGAAATTATCCCCGCGAGGGTCTCGGGTCTTGGAACGAGTTCCAAATGGGCGGAGCAAATGGCTTTGATCATGCCTTTCCGTCCGACTTGGTTGGGCTGAGAGCTTCGACCACCGGCGCCGGGGCTGGTCGCGGTGTTTGCGCCCGCGGCCACTGCACGATCAAGACCCCGCCCAAAATGACCAACGCAGCGAGTCCTGTCCCCGCGGTCAGGGGCTCGTCCAGCACCCACCAACCAAGAAGCGTGGCGATCACCGGATTTACATAGGCGTAGGTTGCTACTTTTGTCGGGGCACAATTCTGCAACAGCCAGACGTAGGCGCCGAAGCCGATCCAGGAACCGAAGACCACGAGATAGAGGAAGGCGAGGAATGATCGCGTCGACACTTGGTCAAAACTGAAACGTCCCGGTTCGCCGGTCAGCAGCGACACCCCGAGCAGCGAGGCGCCGCCGGTGAGCATTTGAGCGGCTGTGGAGACCCAAGGTGATTCCGGATTGTCCGAATGTTTCGAGAAGATCGAGCCGCCGGCCCACGCCGCACAGGCCACTACCAAAGCCAACACGCCCGCGACCGAGGTCGAGGCTGCGGATCCGGAACCGTGAGGAGTGCCCAGAACGAGCAGGCCCACGCCGCTAAACCCTACAATCAAGCCGAGGCTGGTGATCGCGGTGGGTCTTCGGCCTCCGGGACGGGCCCATTCGAACAGGGCGAACCACATGGGCGACGCCGCAATGATCAGGGCGGCCAAGCTCGAGTTGACGGTCTGCTCGGCCCAACACACCAACCCATTGCCGCCGAGCAGGAGGAGTGAGCCTGTGATGGCTGAGTTCCTCCATTGCCGGGCCGTGGGCAGGGTTGCTCCCCGCAGCCAGGTCCAGCCGAGCAGCAGGGCGCCGGCGACCAAAAACCGGGCCGCTGCCATCAGGAAGGGCGGCAACGTGGCGACGCCCATGCGAATGGCGAGGTAGGTGGCACCCCACACAATGTAAACGGCGGCGAAGGCCGTAGTGACTGCTAGCCTGGATGGAGGCGCTCCGGTTTCGGTTTTCATTCTCGGTGTCGATCGGCCCCGGGAAACCTCGTTGCTGAGCCGCAGGAAAAAACCCGCCGGCGGCTGCCAGGCGGGTTTTCGAAAAGGGCGTTGGTATTGTTTTCGTCCTTCAGAACCCGCTCGGGCGGCCAATTTGCATGGCCCACGCGAGAGCGATCATGGCTGCGACAATTCCAGCCGCTTGCTTCGGCACCACGATGGAATTGACACGCTGCAAGTTCATTTCGGACCGGCGGACGGTGCCGTCGCTGCGCGGTGGCGTCAATGCCGGCCTCGTTGGACCCGGTCGTGCCAGCATCCTTTCCTTTGCCGGCTTGTCTTGTGGGCGCGATTCGCCTCGCCCAAAAGCACGATGAAGGCGAACGACTGGAAGGCGAACGGCCACGACATCCGGGCCACGCTGAAGTTCATCGAGACATTCGGAACCGGCCCTGCGAATTAGGCTTTTAGCGCAAGTGGAATTGGTTTGCCCGAATTCCACTTGATCAGGGAGCCGTTCTGGCTGTCTGTCCTCCCGGGCCGCCGAACCGTGGCCCGATCGAACCATGAAACGTATCTTTCTGTTTGTGGCGACCAACGTCGCGGTGCTCCTGGTGGTCTCCGTGGTGCTCAGCCTGCTGGGCGTGCGCGGATATCTCGAACGCAACGCCGTCGGCGGGGTCAGCATCAACTACCAGCAACTGCTGATCATCTCCCTCGTCATCGGCTTTGCCGGCAGCTTCATCTCGCTGGCGATGTCCAAGTTCATCGCCAAAATGGCCTACGGCATCAAGCCGATCGGCCAGCCCGGCAGCGAGGCCGAAGCGTGGGTCAAGCAGACGGTCGCCGAGCAGGCCAAGAAGGCCGGCATCCGCACGCCGGAAGTCGGCATCTACGAAAGCCCGGAGGTCAACGCCTTCGCCACCGGCCCTTCGCGCAACAATGCGCTGGTGGCTGTCAGTTCCGGGATGATCCGTGGAATGAGCCTGCGCCAGATCGAGGGTGTGCTCGCCCACGAGGTTTCCCATGTGGCCAACGGCGACATGGTGACGATGGCCCTGCTCCAGGGCGTGTTGAACACCTTCGTCGTGTTCCTCTCCCGCATCCTCGGACTCATCATCGACAACTTCCTCCGTCGCGGTGACGACAACCGGGGCGGGGTGGGCATCGGCTACTGGATCGCCAGCATGGTCTGCCAAGTCTTCCTCAGCATTCTCGCCAGTCTGATCGTCTTCGCCTATTCGCGCCGCCGTGAGTTTGCCGCCGACGCCATGGCCGCGAAACTCGCCGGCAAAGACGCCATGATCGGGGCGCTCCAACGGCTCAAGCAGGTGTCCGAAGGCGGCGGCGTGTTGGACGACCGTTCGCCTGCGCTGAGCGCCTTCAAGATCAGCGGCAACACCAAGGGAATCGGCCATCTCTTCGCCACCCATCCGCCGCTCGCCGACCGGATAGCAGCGCTCGAACGACTGCGTTGAGACTCGCCCGCCCTCGGGCGACTTTTCTAGTGGGCGGGCGAACATCGCCCGCTCTTTTTGTTTGAAGGACGGCCGTTTCCGCGTCTCCTCTCCGCCGTGATCCTCGGCATCGAAATCGGCGGCACCAAGCTCCAGCTCGTCCTCGGCGAGCGCGATGGAACCATCCATCAACGCTTCCGCTTCAAGGTCGCGCGCGAAGCCGCGGCGGAAGGGATTCGTCGTCAGATCACGGAGACCCTCGTCGAGATCCGGAAGCGCGGACCGATCGAGGCCGTCGGGATCGGTTTTGGCGGACCGGTGAACTGCGCCACGGGGAGGATCGCCCGTTCACACCAGGTCGAAGGATGGTCGGACTACGACCTGACCGGCTGGCTCACCGGGTTGGCGGAGGCGCCGGTCTTCGCGGACAACGACGCCAATGTCGCGGCCTTGGGCGAGGCTGTGCTTGGAGCCGGCAAGGGATCGAGTCCCGTCTTCTACGTGACGCTGGGCAGCGGCGTCGGCGGAGGTTTGGTGGTGGATGGTCGCATCTACCACGGCCGCGCCCCGGGCGAGGCGGAGATCGGTCACGTGCGGCTGGACAAAGCCGGAACTCGGGTCGAGGACCGTTGCTCCGGCTGGGCGATGGATCGCCGGATCCGCGAAGCCGTGTCGCTGCATACCGGCGGACCGCTGGCCGCGTTGGCCGATGGCGCCACCGAGGGTGAAGCTCGGTTCCTGGCCGGTGCTCTGGAGCACGAAGATCCCGTGGCCCATGCGATCCTCAGTGAATTTGCCGACAACCTCGCCTTCGGTCTGTCGCACGTCGTCCAGTTGTTGCATCCGGAGCGGATCATTCTCGGAGGGGGCCTGTCGTTGGTCGGCGAGCCGCTTCGTTCGGCGGTGGCCGCTGCTCTGGGGCAATACGTCATGGAAGTCTTCGGTGAAGGGTCGGAGCTCGTGCTGGCCACGCTGAAGGAAGACGCCGTGACGAGCGGAGCGTTGTTGCTCGCCGGACAGGGAATTCACTGACGCGGCTCAAAACTCCAACCCCGCCCGCTCGATCGAAAGCAGTCGCCGTTTCCAATCGGGGCCGCCGGAGAAGCCACCCAGCTTCCCGCCCGCGGCGAGCACCCGATGACACGGCACCAACAAGGGAACGGGGTTCGCCCCGCAGGCTCCGCCCACGGCCCGGGCGCCTCCGGGGCAACCCAGCCTTCCGGCGAGCTCGCCATAGGTTCGGCCTTCGCCAGATGGGATCGTCAGCAGCTCCCGCCAAACGCTCTGCTGGAACGAACTGCCCGCCGACAGGTCCAGTGGAGGCAGAGTGAACGAGGACCTTCCATCCAACACGGCAGTTACGGCGGTCCCCGTCAACGAATGCCAGGCAACGACGTTGGGAGGCACGGGGCGCCAATCGGGTGGGCGGCTGGTTTCGGGAAAGTTCAGCCGCGCCAAACCGGCGCTGGAATAGCTGGCAACAAAGACGCCGTATTTCGTCGGCAGATCGAGAAGGTCCAGCGATGACAGAGGCGCTTTCATCCCGGGAACACGGACATCTGCTAGCGGATCATCGCGACGATGCCCCAGACCACGACGGCGAGGACCGTGGCCACGAAGATGAAACGGTTGCGGGCGACGCGTTTCTCATAACGCAGCGGACGCAGGCCGTGGATGTTTCCGGCGGCGATGAGCTGGATCAGCTTCGGACTCTGGGTGGGTCGCCTCTGGAACTGGCCCCGAATCCGGGCGAGCAAGGAGACGAGGTCGTATTTGCGGAGGCCCATCTCGTTGAAGTGCGCGGCGTCCTCAGGACGGGCGGAGACCATCGAACTGGGTTTCGCGGGGAGCGTTTCAAAGACGGGCTCCGCGGAAGCCGACTTTGCTTCTTGGAGATTGGCGGGTCGAATTTCGCGGGTCTTCGGCGCCGGCGCGGAACTGAGCTTCTTGATCTTGGCTTCCAAGTCCGCGATCTCGCGGTTCAGCACCTTGGAACGCGCGGAGATCACATCGGACTTTTTCCCGAAGAGGGCCATGTCGCCTGGATCAACGCTTGAAGACGAGGAGCGCGACGGCCGCCGCGGCGAGCAGGACCACCGGCCAGGTCATGGCAAGGCCGATCCTGCAGAGATCCTTGAAGGGCATCGTGGCGAGCGTCGGCGTGGGCGCACCCTTTTCCCGGGCGGTGGCGGTGGAGGCGGAACCGCTGAGGATGCCGTATTTCAGGCGCGCGGAATTCCAGTCCATGCGGGCGTTCTCGATGGCGGTGAGCGCTCGGGTCAGCTCGATGTTGTATTCCTCCTGGGTCCATTCTTCCTGCTTGATGGACTGGAGGCGCACGAGGTTTTCACGGAATTCCGCGAGGGTCTGCGCCATCTGTTCGGCTTCGCGGCGGCGGTCGAACTCGGCCTCCTCCAGGAGCCCGACGCCGCGGGTCAAATGCTGGACCGTCTCTTCGCGGCCGGTTTGGAACTCGGTCTGACGACGGCGAAGTTCCTCCAACTGGGCGCGCTCCCGTTCGAGCCTTTCCTGGGCGCGTTTGAGCTCCTCGAGCCGGGCCTGGGTTTCGTTCACCTGGATCTCGACCTGCTCGCGGGTGGGCGGGTGCGAAGCGGGCGCTCCGGGCGAGCCGGCGGGCCGGGTGAACGGGGTGCCCGAGCCCCGCGCGGTGGTCTGGTAGTCGTGGTCCACGAACTCGGCCGGATCAGATCCCATAGGCATGGATGAGTTATACAAGCGGACGATTTCAAGTAAAGGCGCCGCTGGGAAAGTTGTCCAAAGAGGGCGTTTTTTGGGCGGTTTCGCAGGGTTCCAGCCCAGGAAGCCCGATCATTCCGGCAGGCCGCAGTCGCGCTCGAACTTGTTAATGTTCTCGCGTTGGCCGGCGACGATGCAGAGGTCGTTCAAGGCCATGGTGAGGCCGGCTCCGGCTTCGAGTTGCTGGGTCGTATGCTTGGGTCCGGGGCGGGTCACCAGCACCACGTTGATGCCGTAGCGTTCGCGGAGGTCCAGTTCGGCGAGGGTCTTGCCGTGGAGGGCGGGACCGATGTGGATGTGGGCGATCTGGTATTCGCCGCTGAGGGGCTGGCGGTCGCTGCCGGCATCGTTCCGCAGGCGGTCGGCGAGCCGGTAGGCCATGTCGCGCGAAGGCAGCACCACGAGGTCGGCACCGACCTTTTCCAGCACCTTTCCATGCTTCGCGTCGAGCGCCCGGGCGATGATCTTCTTCACCTGCAATTCCTTCAGGGCCATCGTCGCCAGGACGCTGCCCTGCATGTTCTCGCCGATGGACACGACGACGGCGTCGGCCTGCCGGACGCCCAGTTCCTTGAGCGCGTCTTCGTCCTCCACGTCCGCCTCGAACGAGTGGAAGCCGTCTTCGGCGAGTTCCTTGACGCGGTCGGCGTCGTGGTCGGCGATGGCGACGTCGCAGCCGTATTCGGAGAGCCGGCTGGCCAGATGGGTGCCGAACCGGCCCGCGCCGAGAATGATGATTCGTTTGGACATGGATTTGTTAGCCGAGGCTCAGATCCTCGCGTGGTTGCCGGACGTGCCATGGATAGCTGGGACGCGCAAGGTAGATGGAGAGCACCAGGGGAGCGACGCGGCCGGTGAACATCAAGGCGATGATGACCCACTTGCCCAGAGAGGTCAGGAGCGGGGTGACGCCCGTGCTCAAACCCACCGTGCCGAACGCCGACACCGCCTCGAAGACCACTCCGAGCCATTGCTGGGGCGTCTGGGAGGCCGCGCTTCGCTGCTCGGTGAACATCAGCAGGCCGATGCCCAGGATCAGCGCCGCGCCCGCCAGCAGGGAGAGCATGACGGCCACGCTGGACATTTGGCGGGAGATGCGGCGGCCGAAGACGTGGATGTTTTCCTGTCGGCGGAGGGTGGTCCACGCGGTCAGGACAAGCACCGCGAAGGTGACGGTCTTCAGTCCGCCCGCCATGGATCCCGGGGCGCCCCCGATGAACATGAGCACCAAAGTGGTGAGGAGCCCCGGAGGACTGATTCCGCTCAGATCCACCGTGTTGAAGCCCGCCGTGCGGGACATGGTGGAGTGGAAGAACGACCATGAAAGCCGCTTCCAGCCCGTCGCTCCCGCCATGGTGTGGCTGGATTCGAAGGCAAAGGTCAGGACCGTTCCCACCGCCAGCAGCAGCACCGCCATGAACACGGAGATCTTGGTCTGCAGCGTGAGATAGCCGCGCCGGCGAGGATCCCGCTTCCAGAAGTAGAAGTAGCGCAGATTGATCAGGGTCATCAGGCCGATGCCGCCCGCGACGACCAGCGCCTCGATCACGGCCAGCAGTCCGGGCTGGTCCTTCCAGCGGGCCAAGCCTTCCGGGTAGATGGAAATGCCCGCGTTGCAGAAGGCGCTCACCGAATGGAAGGAAGCCTCCCACAGCGTCTGCCACACCGAGACCGCGCCGTTGTCGTCCATCTGGAGGAACATCACGACCGCACCTGCCAGTTCGAAAAGGAACACGAATAAACAGGCGTAGACGAACAGGTCGAACGGTCGCACTTGCCTCAGTTTCCCGACGGTCGCGCTGATCGTGTGCTCGTCCGCCAAGGAGAGTTTTTGCCCGCTCAACAGCACCAGCGAGAGGCTGGCGGTGAAGATCCCGAGCCCGCCGAGCTGGATCAACACAAGCAGCACGGCCTGACCGAAAAAGTTGAAGGTCTCCGCCACGTTCACGGTGGACAGACCCGTCACGCACGTGGCCGAGGTGGAGAGGAAGAACGCGTCGAGCCACTTGATCGTCTGCCCCGGGCGATGGGTCGCCGGCAGCATCAGCAGAATGCACCCGATGGAGATCAGGGCCAGAAAGCCGAGCGGAACGAGGCGCAAGTCCACTTCCTTGCGGCGCACCGTGTGCGGAGTGAACTGGGCCGGAACTGTCGGAAAGTGCTTCAAATGAGCTGTGAGTTTCCCAGATCGCCCTTCGGGTGTCTAGGCGTCGGCAGTCGGCTATCAGGGCGACGGACCCTGGGGAGATCGGTTGGCGGGGGAGCCCGAGGAAATGGAAAAGGCTGCCCCGGATCTCCGGAAGCAGCCTTTACGGGAATGGATTTGGGGAAGACTACTCGGTCTTTTTGGCCATGGCGCGTTTGGCTTCCCAGTCGCGGGACTGCTTTTGGCCGCCACGCTCGCTCTCGATCTTGCCCTTGATGCTGTCGGCGGTGACCTTGCCGGAGTAGTTGGCCACGAACTTGTTGCCGTTGTATTCGCGGCTCACCACGAAGGTCAAATCCTCACCCATGAGCTTGCCGCCGGAGATCTCGGATTCCATCGCCTGACCGCCACGGCCGGGGGAAGCCACCTTGCCGGTGACCTTTTCACCTTCGATCTTGAGAGTGAGCGTGTTGGTGCGGTCGGGTCCGCCATTCCGGCCGGGCGTGGACCAGGTCCAGGTGCCGGACGGATCGGCCGCGAACGCCGGAAGCAGCGAGGCAACGCCGATGGCGGCGCAGGCCAGCAACTTGATGAAGGGACGGAGGGGGGAGGTGTGCATAGGGACTGGGGTTTGGTTTATATGCCTCGGAATGGAGCCGGCGCAATGGACGTCGGACGTTCCGATGTTGGGCATATTGGGATAACTCCGGACCTGTGATCGGAGTTACAGCCCTTGAATCTCCGGCCATTTCGTCATGGAAGGGTGCATGGAGGTTTCTAAACCGGGTGCGATGGATTGGCTTTCGGCCGGGGCTGGCACCTCGCGACGTGCTTCGGCCGCGTTGAAGAACCCTGCTCCGTCCCGCAGGGCTCGACTCCAGCCCCGGCCCGATCCGAGTCCCGGGTTTGGCGTCGTGCCCGTCAACAAACAAACCAGCACCCGGAGCGTTACGGCCCCGGATGCTGGTTTCGATTCAGGCTGGGAGGGAAGCGGTCTTGAGGATCGCGGTCCCTGCCACGCGGACGACTACTGGGTCAGGCGGAAGAACACGCCACCCGGCGCGACGATCGCGGTGTAGGACGTTCCGGTCACACCAGAGACGTTGCTCCAGGGTCCGCCGACGTTGGTCGCGCTTTGCAAGGTGCCCGCTCCCGTCCAGGAAATGACGGCCGACCCGTTCTGCGAAACGATCTGCAGGGGACCGAGCGTAACAGGGCCGGTAACCAAGGAAGGCACGGAATAGACGCCCCAGTTGTCGATGGCCCAATACCAACTGGACGTGCCGTCATGCTGGATGCGGAACCGGACGTCCTTTTGGTTGTCGGCGCCGGTGACCCGGTAGAGTTCGATGCGTTTGGATTCCTTGCCATCGTCGTTCACCCGGCCTTCGATATAAGGGGCGAGGGCCTGGCTGATGGGTGCCTTGATGAAGGCTCCATAGTAGCCCGTGCCGCCGATGTATTCCCCCTGGGCGTTGGGATAGACAGCAACATCACCATAGACAGTGTTGAAGACGGCGTTCACGTCGATGTTGCCGAGGCCGTCGCGGATGATGTCGGGTTGTGCCTGGCTGTCGGAACCCTCCTGCAGCCAATAGAGGACGGGCGACCAGTTGGTGCCGCCGCCCACCGAGTATTCGATGGAAACCATGCAGTCCTGGTTTTGTTCGTAGGAGCTGTTGAAGGCGATCACGATCCCGTTCTTGCCGGTGAGGTCGTAGCTCTTCGTGGTGAGATAGTCGATCTGGGACGGGAAGTTCGACCGCGCATCCGACTCAGCGCGCAGGTAGTGGTTGGAGAGCACTGGATTGGTGCCTGTTTGGTCGGTCAGATCGACCCCGTTCAACGTCTGCGGCGCATAGGGAGAAACGCCGAGGTCCTTGGAAGGCCCGAACGAAGTGTCAACCACGACCCAGCCCAGATAGAAGTCCGAGTTCAGGTTCATCGGGTCCTGGCGGCTTGGATCGTTTGCCGGAATGGACGAATCCATCTCGCTCCCCGTATGGCTCTCGGCGACCCAGCCCGCAGGAACCATCGGAACGGTTCCTTGGGTCGAATCCGTCTGGGTGGATTCAAAATCCTCGAAATACAGAGGTATGGGCAGCACGTAGTTTTTGAGCAGATTGAAGTTCCACGCGTAGGTGTGCTGGATGCCGGTGGTCTGCTCGTTGAAGACCAGGCTGGCCGAATGGACGATCCGGGGCAACTGGGTGTTGGTGTAGGTGAACGAGGCGGTCGTGACTCCGCCGGCGGCGCTCGTGGCCAGGGCGATGGGCGCGCCGTCCACGGTCAGCGCGACCGTCGCGGCGTCCACCTTGTTCGAGGTGCCGTCGTTGAGCTGGAGGTTGATGCTCTTGAAGCCGACATCGGGGCCGGCGAACGGCGAGACGAAGCTGGAGGGCCCCGCATACTTGACGAAGGAGCCGTAGCCCGCCGTCCGCTTCCAATAGGCTTTCACGGAGTTGGTGCTGGAGGGATCGTTGACCAGGGTCTTGGTCCCGGAGGAATCCACCGTGTAGAATTCGAGGCTGCGCGTGCCGGCGTTGTCGGCCATGAGGGACTGGCTGAAGAAGACCAGCCGAACCGGGTAGAGGCCCGCCTGCGCGACCGCGACGCCGAACCGCGTTTCCGTGGTGGTTCTCCGGAAGTCATAAATTCCGAGCGTCTTGCCGAAGGCGTCGGTCGGGTTGGTCGCCGAGGCGAGGCGGAAGCCGTCGGCCGAGGTCACGGCGAAGGTGTAGAAACCCGGCTTCAGGTCGAGATACCCCGTGACCTGGCCCGCGATGTTGTCGGGCGAAGTGCCGACGATCCCCGGGAACAACTGGTCCGGATGGCCGTTGGCCGTGTTGAAGCTGCCCTCGGCGGAGGCGTCGAGACTGAAGTTGAGGTTGGTGACCACGTAGCTCCCGTCGGGTTGAGAGCCGGCGGCGGCGACGTTCGGCCCGTCGGCGGCGAGCAGACCGGCCAGTTGCGCTTCCGCATGGGCGATGTTCGCCGCGTGGATGGCGGCGCCCTGGTTGGAATCAATCTGATGGATACGGTAGAGAAAGCCGCCCTGGGTTTTGTCCACGGCGCTGTCCGGAACCGAATCGGATCCTCCCAAGGTCGAGTAGGCCGCCTCCACATAGGTGAACGAGCCCGAACCGTTGTTCGCCGGGCTGGCAGTATCGCTGAAGGTCACCGCCACGGTGTTGCTCACTCCGGATGGAATCAGGTTGGCCGGGGCATAGGTAAGGGTCGTCGTCTTACCGGCTTTTGCCGTCGTGACGGGCACGGTGGCCCCGTTGAAGTTGACTGCAACCGACCCGGGCTTGAGCGACGTGATGTCGTCGTTGATGGAAATCTTGAAGCCCGTGGGATCGTGCGTGAACCGGGAGATGTAGGGAGGAGCGACCTTCGCGGACGCATAGGCGGTCAGCGCCCCCGGCGTGGTGGTGTCGTTGATCAGGATCAGGTTGGTGCTGGTGCTCGTGGTGATGACCGAGAAAAACGCCACGCTCGCGCCGCCCCCTCCCTGCCAGTAGACGAGGCGGATCGGATAGATGCCCGGCTGCGAAACGGAGACCTGGAACGTCGAGTCGCCCGCTCCGCGATTCCCGTTGAACTGTCCGAGCACGACCTTCTGGAAGGTGTCCTTCGGGTTCAGCAGCGAAGAGGTGACCTGGAAACCGTCGTCGCTGTTGACCCCGAGCGTATAGACGCCGTTCGTCGGGAACTGGAGGTAGGTGAGGACTTCCTCCGAGAAGTTGTTGTTCGGGGACGGGGCGGTGATGCCCGGGAAAACAGCAGCGGAAGGGAATCCATCCACGCTGACGCCGCCGCCGTCGCTCCAGTTGACGACAGTGTCCACGAGGTAGGCGCCGTTGGTGTCGGCCCCGGACAAATCCGCCACGTTCGGCCCGTGCAGGCCCGCCAACTGGTCGAGGGTCCACTGCACGTTGCCCGGCTGGGTCTCCGTGGTTTGATAGGGCAGGACCGTGAACCCGGGTTGGGTGGTGGTCACCGAGCCGGCCGGCATGGCATACGCCGGCGGCAAGGCCACCGGGCTTTGCGCCCAGGCGCTCATCGCCGCGAAAAGGGCCCAAAGGGCCGTCAGCACGTTTTTGTTGTTCATTGGATTCTTCTTTCTCTCAACGTCGCATGAGGACCGTCAGCCTGGACCGTCAGCCCGGTTTCGGGTTGCGCTGTCCATTTTGGGTTGGCGGAGGTTTCGACGATCTCCCCGGGGTTCGCCCGGCGGCCCGGTCGGCAGGACCGGAACCAGGCAAATACTTCCCCGAAGCAAGGATTTAAACTTTCATGGCTGTTTTATTTAATCAAGGAGCCCTTGAGTCAACGGGGCCGACGCGCAGGTTGCTGTAGCGTGCGGGAAATGGCCGGGGCGCTCCCCACCGGCTGAACCCGGGACCGTGAGGGGTTCTTGGGCAGCTTCAGGCCCAATTGCGTGGCCGCTGGTTCGGTCTCCTCGCACACGGACGCCACTTCCCCGCAGCTTGCAGGAAGTTCTTGCAGGAGCCCCGTTCGAGAAGCCGGGGATATCGGTTGGCGGCAGGCGTGGCTTTTGTTCTCAGCCGGTCCAGTGCAGGTCCAGCATTTCCCCGCGCACTTGTTCGCGGGGCTTGGTGGCCAGGCGGGTGCGGAACAGGTCGCTGCGCTCGACCCGATAGCCGAGCCATTCGGCCACATTGCCGAGGAGTTGGCCGGTGTGGATCATCACACACAGGGAGGACGCCGGGTCGCCGCCGAAATAGACCAATCGGGCTCTTGGCTTGAGCGCGGGCCGAAGGTTGACCAGATGCCGCGCCATGCCGCCGAAGCAATGGCCCGTGATCTTATGGCCTTCGCGACGAAGACGCTTCTTCGCCGGTTCCGTTCCCCGGCGGGATCGCGTCTTTCATCTTCACCATGCGGGAGGATGGGGCGGACTACTTCGCCATGACAGCATCCGGCTCCGGCGGCTTGGTGTCGGGTGACTCGGGAGCTTCCGCCCTTTCCGGAACCAAGAGGCGGGCGCCTTGTTGGTCGGCGTTTTCGTCGGCTTTGTGGAACTTCACGCTGACGATCTTGCTGATGCCGTGTTCCTGCATGGTCACGCCGTAGAGCGCGTCGGCCATGCTGATGGTGCGCTTGCTGTGGGTGATGATGATGAACTGGCTCTGGCCGAGGAACCGCTGGAGCACTTTGATGAAGCGGTTGATGTTCGCCTCGTCGAGCGGCGCGTCCAGCTCGTCCAGCACGCAGAACGGGGACGGCTTCACCTGGTAGATGGAGAAGAGCAGGGCTACGGCGGTCATGGTCTGCTCGCCGCCGGAGAGGAGGCTGATGGTCTGGAGCTGCTTGCCGGGGGGCTTGGCCACGATCTCGATGCCGGCTTCCAGCAGGTCCTCGCCTTCCTGGAGGATGAGGTCCGCTTTCCCGCCGCCGAAGATCTCGGAGAACATCAGGCGGAAATTGTCGCGGATCTGCGTGAAGGTGGTGAGGAACATCTCCTTCGTCTGGGTGTTGATCCGATTCAACACGTCCATCAGCTCGGCCTTGGCCCTCACGAGGTCGTCGACCTGGGTGGTGAGGAAGGTGTGGCGCTGCTCGGTCTCGTCGTATTCCTCTATGGCCACGAGGTTGACCGGGCCCATCTCGTCGATGCGTTTCTGGAGCTGGGAGACCTGTTCGGCCACGGCCCTCCAATCGGTGCTCAGGCCGCGCGCCTGCATCTCCTCGGGCGTGAGGGTCTCGACCTTGGCCTGCCCGCCTTCGCTGGCGTCGGTCAGGGTGATGCACTCGCTGCGGACGTCGTCGAGGTTGAGCTGGTATTTCTGCTGGATGCGCTCGCGCAGGTTCTGCACGGCCATCGTCTTCTGGGTGAGCTCGACTTCGAGCCGGCCGCCGAGGGTCTGGAGCTCCATCAACCGGCCGCGGTGGGCGCGGAGTTCCTCTTCGCGGCTGGCGATCTGGACGTCCTGTTCGCGCTTCTGCTCGATGAGATCGGTCAGGCGGACGTTGTTCTGTTCACGCTCGTGGGCGAGGCGGGAAATCTCCTGGCGCGAATCGGCGATCTCGGTCTCGAACTGTTCCTTGCGGGCGAGGAAGGAACCGCCTTCGCGGCGGCGGGTCTCGATCAGTTGCCCGAGTTCGCGGATGCGGGCTTCGAGCGGAATGCGCTGACGTCCGAGGGCGCCGGCCTGCTGCTCTTCGCCGGTCAAGGTGACGCGGGCCTCGGTCAAAGCGGCGTTGGCGGCGTCGCGCATCTGGCGCTGCTGCTCCAGCTCGGCGGTGAGTTCGGCGACGCGACCCGCGAGCGATTCTTCCTGGCTTTCCAGTTCGCTGATGCGGGCGGCGAACTGCGCGCGTTTGTCGGCGGCTTGCTGGTCCTGGCCGGCCAACGCGTTCAGCTCGTGGGTGACGTTCTGGAGCTTCTGGGTGAGCTGGCGCTGGCTGTTCTGGAGGGCGCGGAATTCGCCCTCGCGGCTGGCGATGGCGACCTCCTGCTGGCGGAGCTCGCTGCGGGCCTGTTCGAGGCTGGCCTGGATGGCGGTCTGCTCGCTCTGGAGCGCGGCTTTGCCCCGGATGGCTTCGTCGACCTGGGCGGCCAAGGCGGCGAGCTGCGACTGGAGTTCGGCGATCTGGTTTTTGCGGCCGAGAATGGACGACGGGGCTTTGCCGCTGGTGGTGGTGCCGTTCGCGCCGCCGGTGAAGACGCCGTAGCGGTTGAGCAGTTCGCCGTCGAGCGTGACGAAGTCATGGGCGCCGTTCGTTTCCTTCCACGCGGCGGTGGCGATGGCGAGCGACTCGACGATCAAGGTGCGGCCGAGCAGCGCTTCGACCAGTGGGCGGACGGAGTCGTCGCATTGAACAACGGAGAGGGCTGGCGTGGCGTTGGTGGCATAGGCGCCCTCGCCGGTGCCACTAGGCACCATGCTGCCGGGCTCCGTTCCAAGCGGGTCAGGCTGGAAACCTAGCCTGCTTCTCAGGGCCAGGGCCGCGATGCTGGCCTTGCCCTTCTTGTGGTTCCGCAGG
>JBBQXJ010000093.1:0-17710 GCA_038209745.1 Verrucomicrobiota bacterium | reverse complement strand
CTTTCGGGTTTCGACGTCTGGGCCTGATTTGGATTGGTGGACACTTTGGAGAGGTGGGGGGCAATGCTCCGGATTTGGTTGCGACCGGTCAGGACTGGTTGAATGCGGATGGAGGGTAGCGCGACGGCTCCCGCCGAGCCGCTTGGGGACGGACTCCTCTCTCGAAAGCGATTCTGGCACCTCCAGAACCCTCCGCTGACAGCAGAGCGTCGGTCCCGTCGTCAGCCGCGTCAAACGGCGGCTTGGCGGGAGCCAGCGTCCTACCACTGAGGCGGCGGTGTGCAACTACGCCCCGACCGCCTTCTTGATCGCCTTCAGTTGGGTGAACTCGGGCTTGGCCTTGTAGTATTCATCCAAGGGGTAGCAGCCGCTGATCAGGCCGTTGCGAGGGGCGGTGGTGCAGTCGCTGAAGGTGCGGCAAATGGACCTGGCGGTCAGCGAACCCTTCGTCGTCGCGTCCACCAGCATGTCCGGATAGCTGAGGGTCATGCGGCCGAGGCCGATCAGGTCGGTCCAGCCGTGGCGGACGACGTATTGCGCGACGTGCGGAAGGTATTCCTGGAGGTAGCTGTAGGCGGAGCCAATGACGAGCGGGTAGGCCGGACATCCCTGCCCAGCAAGTTGGGAGCCTGCTTTTCTGATTCCGACGGAAGCCGATGGAGACTTGCCGGGCAGGGATGCCCGGCCTACGGGGGAGGCGATGTGCGCCTTGATCTGCCGCACCGCGTCGAGCTGGCGGGCGACGTCGATCAGCGGGTCGTGCGCGGGCTGGTAGCCGTCGGACGGCGGGTAGGCGGCCGGACGCTGGATGTGGGGATTGTAGTAGGGTGAACCGGCGCTGAGGTTGAGCAGCTTCACGCCGAGTTCGGCGCAGAGATCGGCGAAGGCGAAGGTCTCGGTCAGGTCGTGCTGGACGGGATTCTCCGGGTTGACGCTGAAAGCGTAGCGGTAGGGCAGGGAGTGCGAATAGTCCTCGGGAATGCCGGGCCCGAGCTTGCCGGGTTGGGAGAGCGCGGGATCGGGACGGAAGGGCACGAAGTCGAAGGCGCTGAGGCGCACGCCGAGTTCGATGGGATTTCCGTCGGCGCGGATGCCGGCGACGATCTCACGGAGGATGCGGGTGCGGTTCTCGAAGCTGCCGCCGTATCTGCCGGGCCGCGTGTGGGCGCCGAGGAATTCGTGCAGCAGGTAGCCGTGGCAGTGCTTGATGTCGACGAAGTCGGCGCCGACGTCATGGGCGATGCGGGCGGACTTGATGTAGCACTGGACCAGTTCCTCGACGTCGGAGTCGCTCAGGATCTGGTCGTCGCTGGTGACGTTGAACTTCTTGTCCAAGATCGGGTGGCGGTAGGCGATGCGGGACTCCCAGCGCGCTTTGTCGTTGGGCCGGCAGAAGCGGCCGGAGTGGGTGAGCTGGAAGCCGATGACGAGGTCGTCCGTGTTGCCGTAGCGCTCCTGGTGGGCCTTGACGAGGATCTCGCGGATCTCGGCGATGCCGGCCTTGTTTTGCTCCTGGATGATGAGCTGATTGGTGTTGGCGCGGCCGTCGGGGCGCACGGCCATGGCTTCGCCGCCGAAGATGAGCTTGGCGCCGCTTTCACCGAACCGGTGCCAGCGTCGGCGCATCTCGTCGGTGACGCCGCCGGTAGTGGTGCCGTCCCAACCTTCCATCGGCTGGATGGCCCAGCGGTTGCCGATGGTCTTGCCATTGATCTGCACCTGTCCGACAGGTTTGAGCAGCGGCGAATCGGAGGTGCTGATCGCGTCCTCGACGGGGATCTCCACCCCGAGCGACGCGGTGTGGGCTCGGAAGGCCGCGACGGTCTTCAGGGTGGGAACTCGGGTGAGTTTGAACGGGGTGCTCATGGGTTGGCGAATGCGGGGAAAGGCTTAATCACAGATGGAGATAGATAAACACAGATGAGAGGCGGGAGCGTTTGAGCGCGGGTCCGACGCCAACAGCCGAGCGTTGCGGATCAAGTGACGCGGGCAGGCAGGATGCCTGTCCGACAAGGAAGGATCTGTGTCCATCTGTGTTGATCTGTGGTTAAGGAAAACCTCGGGCCACGTCGCGGTGGCTGCTTTAGCCACTGGGCAAGTTCGGGGACTCGGGTCATGACCTCGATGATCGCGAGGTCGCTGATGCGGAAGGCACCGACGGCATGGAGATGGGTGTCGCCCTTGCAGCCGAGTTTCTGTTCCGGGTAGTCGCGGGCATTGACGCGCGACTGCACCGTCTGGTGCAGAACAGCCTCGCGGGTGACGGCTTCCAGTTCCGCTGCCCGGCAGGCATTCCAGGTGGAGAAGGCGACGCCGCCGATGAGCGCCACGGTGAAGAGGCGGCGCGAGGCAGGGGCCGGGACATCGGGACGGAAGCGAGTGCCATGATCCGGGTCGGCCGGGGATCGGATGGGGTGGAAATGTAAGGCCAAACCCGACTCCGTGAGCAGCCCGCCTTTTGTTCAAACCGGGCGAGATTCCCGCTCTTTTCCAAGAAGCCAAAAACGAGGCGGACCCTGGGGCCCGCCTCGTGTCGTTGTTCGGAGGAAGGCTCAGTGCTTGACCTTGCTGGCGGCCATGTATTCGAAGAGGTCGGTCAGATCCTTGGGGGGGAGGTTCTCGAAGCCGACGGGCATGATCGACAGCTGGGAGACGTCCAGCGCCTTGATGTCCTTGCGCTGGATGACGTGTTTCTGGCCGGCGAGGTCGAGGATTTCGATGCCGGTCCGGCTCTCCGATTCGAGGCGGCCAGAGACGGATTCGTCGTCCTTCGTCGTGGCGGTCCACATGCGGAAGTTCGCCTCAACCGAGCGGTTGGGATCGATGATGTCGATGAAGAAGTCGTTCTTCGCGCGGGCACCGATGCCGGTGAGCTCGGGGCCGATCTTGGCTCCGACGCCTTCCATGGCGTGGCAGACGGCGCAGTTCTTGGTGAAGACGGCCTTGCCGTTGGCGATGTCGCCGGTCAGTTCGGTGAGCGGACGGATCTTGGCGAGGGTGGCTTCCATGTCGGTGCTGACCCGGGTTTGGTCGAGCTCGCGGGCGAGGTTGGCGATCTGCTGGCTGCGGGAGCGGCGGAGCTGGGCCCAGACCTCGGCGGGCAGGTCGGAGCGGATGAGCTTGCCGGACCGGACGTCCTTCAGTAGGGCGAGGGTCCATTCGTTGCGCCGCGTGAGGGTGAGGATGACGGCGCGGCGGGAGCCGGGGGTGAGCCGATCCCAGGCGCCGATGAGGATGTCGGCGCCGGGCTCGATGCGGCTTCCGGCGAAGGCGCGGACCAATCCGGTGGCCAGGTCGGGGGAGGACTGGAGGTTGACCTGGCCGATGATGGCCTTGAGCGATGCTTCGGAGTCGTCGAAGCCGACGAGGGTCGCGGCGGCCTTGATGCGGGCGGCGTCGGCCAGCGCGGTGTTGGTGACCTTGGCGGTGAGTTCCTTGGTCAGGGCGGCGATCTGAGGGGTGAAGAGATCCTTGCGCTTCCAGGTGTCGACCAGCGTGAGGAGGGAGACCTTGCTGTCCTCGGGAAGGGCGTCCATGAGGGAGACGAGTTCCTTCTCTTGATCTGGATTCAGCACCGGGAGCTTGTCCTTGGGCCAGTTGGCGGCGAGGCCTTCCAACACGGGGCCGGCCGTGGCGGGCGAGGCGGTCTTGGCGGCCATGAGGAGGGGACGCACGGAGTCGTAGGTCGCGGTGGTGGCGAAGCGGCCGGCCACGAGCTTGACGGCGTTCGCCCCGGAACCGGGCAGGGCGTCGCCTTTGACCGGGGCCATCAGGGCGGCCTTGAGGAAGCCGTTCGCGTTCTTGGCGCCGGCGGAGACCGAGCCGTCGGTCAGCCACTTGTCGGTGGCGGTGGCTTCGCGGTCGAGAGCGGCGAAGACGGCCGATCCGGCGGCTTCGGAGGGCGGCATCTCGGCGAGGGCGAGAAAGGAGGCCAGCTGAACCTGGGCGTCGGAGTCGCCCAGCGATCCGGCGGCGAGCAGCGCGTCACGGCCGGCTTCGTCGCGGGGAAGAGCGGTCGCGGCGTTGCGACGGACTCCGGCTACGGGATGCTTCAGCGCGGCGACGACGGACTTGAACGCGGCGGAGTTCGCGTCGTTCAACGCGCCGAGCCCGGACAACGTCCAGAGGGCGTGGTTGGCGGCGGTGTTCAGGCCGATCGCGTCGGCGCCGGTGTCGGCGACGAGCGCGAGCAGCGCGGGGACGACGTCCTGGTTGTGGCGTTCGACGAGGAGCCGCTGGGCGTGGGTGCGCCAGAGCATGTTGTCGCTCTTGAGCGTGGCGACGAGCTGTGCGGGCGAGGCCTGGTCGAGCCGCGGCGGCCGGGCCGTGGGCTTGAAGGCCTTCGGCAAGATGCGGCTGATGCGGCCGTGGACCTTGTCGCGCAGGGTGGTCTCATAGGCGCCGCCCTTGCCGTTCTTGAAGCCCTCCGGCACCGGGTTGTGCTGGATGATATAGTTGTACCAGTCGGTGATCCAGAGCGCGCCGTCGGGGCCGACCTCGGCGGTGATGGGCGAGGTCCATTCGTCGTCGCTCGCCAGGAAGCTCTTCAAGTTGTGCGCGATGAAGTCCGCTCCTTTGGCCTCGATGCCGAACTGGCCGATGAGGTGGCCGGTCGGTTCGCAGACGAAGCCGACCCGGTTCCAGTAGGCCATCGGGAAGCTGCGCGCGGTGTAGATCGCGGCCCCGGCCCCGGCGGTGTATTTCCCGTGCCAGTCGACCTGCCGAACCTTCTTGGTGATGGGATAGAAGTTCTGGCTGTCGGCGATGGAATCGACGCGGCTGACGGTCCATCCGTCGACCGACTCGTAGAAGCGGTTGGCGATCGGCATATACATGTAGGCGTTGCCGTTGGCGGTGGAGCCGAAGACGATGCCGTTCTCATTGAACGCGAGGCCCCACGTGTTGTTGTTGCTGGAGCGGACGAACTCCATCGCCGAGCCGTCGGGCTTCATGCGGAAGAATCCCTGGCCGAAGCGCAGCTCCTTTCCTCCGACGGTTCCGCGGAATCCGGAGTAGCCGACAACTCCCCAGAGCCAGCCGTCGGGGCCCATGCGGAGGTTGCTGGCGGTGGCGTGGGTGTCGTTCATGCCCCAGCCCTTGAAGAGCACCTGCCGCACGTCGGCCTTGTCGTCTCCGTCGGTGTCCTTGAGGAAAACGGTCTCGCCCGACTGCATCAGGACGATGCCGCCGTTGGCGAAGGTGAAGGTGGTCGGGATGCTCAGCTTGTCGGCGAAGACGGTGAACTTGTCGGCCACGCCGTCGCCGTCCGTGTCCTCGCAGATCTTGATCTGGTCATGGCCCTCGCCGGCGGGCTGCTCGCTGTTCGGGTAGTCCACGGTCTCGGAGATCCAGAGGCGGCCGCGGGCGTCCCAGGCCAAGCAGATCGGCTTGTGGACGTCGGGCTCGTGCGCGAACAGCTTCGCCTCGAACCCCTCGGGCAACACGTAGTGCTGGATCGACTCCTCGGGGCTGAGGGGCTTCTGCATCGTGGTAATCGGAGCGCCCTGCACGCCCCATTTGTCGCTCGGCACATAGTTCGGCAGCTTGTCCGGAGCCTCCATGTATTCGAAGGGCTTCAAGCCCGTGTGCGGCTCGGCGGAGGTGGACGGTAGATTGAAGCCGACGCGCGGATCCTTCGCAGCGGACGGGCCGGTGGAGGTGGGTGCGGTGGCGACGGGGGAGCAGGCGGTGCCGAGGGCGGCGAGGGCGATGGCCCAGTGGGGTATAGGTTTCATGGTTTACTGAAATTGTCCTTGTCAGCCTCCGCGATCACTCGGCGGTGAGGGTGACGTTTCGTTCCGAACAGCGAACCGCCTTCCAGTCCAGCCGAGGGCTCAGGCCGGTGCGATGGAGTGCGCGAAACGGCTTCCGCAGTGACAACTGGGGAAGCGAGCTGCAATGAGGCCGCAATGTGCATGGATGCTTGGTGACCCTTGTATGATAACCGTGGTCAAAGCCTTGTTGGCTAGGGATGAAATTGCGTCATTGCGTTGGAGATTTTTTCGCCGGGCCCCTGTTTTCGGACGGTTGTCGTAGGAAGACAGGATCGGCCGGGCGTGAGTTTGATCGCCCGAAAATTCGGCCCTCGCCGGGTTATTCGGCCACGGTTTTTTTCTGGCCCAGCAGGGAAAGCATCGTTTCCGCGTAGAGCCTTCCCAAATTTCTGTAGCGGGCCGGAGTGAAGTGCAACCGGTCCGGCCGTCCCTCGCATCCCGCGGACGAAACGACGTGCGCGGTGGAAATCGTCCTGGGCAGAGCGTCGATGATCTGGTTCATGCTCGCGCAGGCGCCGTTCTGGTCGGCGCCCACCAGCTCGCCAGCGAGCAGCGGGACGTCTTCGGCTTTCAGACCCAGATCCCCCAGCAGGTTCTCGTAGATGCGTTTGACCTTGTTGGGCCAGTCCTTGTCGTTCGTGTTGGATTCGCCCTGGTGCAGCAGGATGCCTTTGATGACGCCGTCTTTCTGCGCAAGCTTCGCCATCTCCACGAGATGCCGGTAGGGATTGCCACTGTAGGTGGCGATGGTGTTGGTCATCCAGCGTGGCGCGGTCGCAACGCAGCTCTGGTAGGAGTCCTTCTCGAAGAGCTCGATCTTGCAGCCGCCGATGGAGACGTTGACCACGCCGACCTGGATGTGCGGCGGGAGATTCGAGACCAGCGTGCGGCCGAAGTAGTCGGCTGGCCCGAGTCCGGCCGACGGACGGGACAACGGCGGCACGGCGGGATACCAGTTGCCCTTCACTCGGCCCTGCTTCGGAAAGTCCACGGCGGCCAGCATCTGGAAGCGCGGGTCCACCGGGCCTTTGTCCTCCTCGGCGATGCCGGGGAAGCCCTCCATGTTCGACTGTCCTAAGCAGAGGAACACGTAACGGGTGCTTTTCGCCGAGAACGTGGAACCGCTGGTCACGCAACCTGGCGTCGCGAGGACAACCATTCCGACCAACAGCAGGAGTCCGGACAGGGATTTCATGACCTACTGGATCTGGGACGGTTGGGAGGTGGCCGCGCAAATTACGGCGTCGAAGGCCGGCTTGGGCCGGTTGTCGCCGTCGAACAACAGTGGCTGGCCGTTGCGGCGCCAGGAGAAGGCGTCGTTCACGAGGCCGCCCTGGGTGGCGGCGGCGTTGCGGACGACATCCGCGCCAAAGTTGCGCTGGCGGCTCTGCGCGCTGCTCACGTCCCGCTCCGTGATGTGGATCGGCAGGCCGAGGATTTTCATCTCGGCGAGCGTCTGGTCCATCGTCTCAAAGGGGGTGGAGACGTTGATGTGCGCCTGCGAGCCGATGGCCTGGATGGGCACCTTTTGAGCCTGCAACGACTTGACCAAAGAGATGAGTTTGCGGCGCTTCACCGGGTTCTCCAACCCATAGTCGTTGTAGCGAAGGATCGCGTCCGGGTCCGCCTCGTGGGCGTATTCGAAGGCCTTGGCGATGAAGTCCGGGCCGATGATCTCCAGCCAGAGCGAGGTCCGCAGGACATTGGTCCCGTTGCCGTCGGTGATGGCTTCGTTGACGACGTCCCAAGTCTTGATCTTGCCCTTGTGGCGGCCGACGACGGCGTGGATGTGATCACGCATCCGCTGGAGCAGTTCTTCGCGGGACGCGCGTGGGCTGTTGAAGCGACCGAAGCCGCCGCCAAAGCCGGGTCCAAACCTCCCGCGGCCAGGAGCGTTGGTTCCCGGCCCATTCGTGTTGGCGGCAGGAGCAGGCGCGGTCGCAGCATCGGTGGCGCTCGCGGGAGGAGGGTTCGTGCCCGCAAAAACCCAGTTGGACGTCTGGCGATGCCAAACGAGCGTGTGCCCGACGATCGACATTCGATTGCTCAGGCCGAAGTTAACGAAGGCGTCTGACGCAGTGAAATCATAGCCGGCCGCACCTTCACGCGGATGGATCATCTGCCACTTCAGGTCGTTCTCCGGGGATGTTTGGTTGAACTGTTGTTTGACGAGAGCGACGTCCTCGTCGATCGGCTCCAGACTTCGGCGACCACCGCCGGTTTGAGTTGCTTGGCTGCGATTCAGTGCCGCAGCTACCAGGAACTGCTCCTTGAAGGCCTCCTTCAGGTAATGGCTGCATCTGCTGGCCGAGCCGTTGAGCCGAACGCCAGCAGCATTGCCGTGAGCAAGCCGGCTCTTGGGTGGCGGTTTGAGTTGGGGCTTTTCACCGTCGTCTTGGAACGGTGTTCTTCGCTCGATTCGACGCCGGAATGTCTGGCGTCCGGTTCGTCGCGTCTTACATGGCCTCAAGGCGTCAACCTGATCTTCACGCCCGTCAACGGAGCACCGGCCTTGTCCGTCAAACGCATCGCGCCCTGCCAGCTGTTCTGGAGGTTGAAAACTTTGAACACGACGACGTTGATGCCCTTCTTCAGGGTGACCCGCCCTTTGTCGCCGTCGAGTTCGAGGATGCGTGCTTCGGTGAACGCGTAGATGTCCACCCCGTTGAAGTAGATGCGGGCCTGGTCGTTGCTGCCCACCGCCATCGTCACGTCGGGAATATCCTGTTCGCACTCGAGGTAGGCGACCATGTAACCGGCTGCCTGATCGTTCTGGGATTTCAGGATGACGTTGAAATCAAAGTAATTGGTCGGCGTGGTGACGTTTCTCCAAGTCAGTTCCTTGTTGCCGATTTTGACCTGATCGCCCTCTTTGGGTTTGAGGGAGGCCTCGTTCTTGACCTGATCCTTCAGGAGCAGATCAGGAAGGGAACCCCCTTCGGGGAGGGCGATCGGGGCGAGCATGACCCAGTCCCGGACGTATCCCGACGAGTCGAGGCTCGAGGTGTCGGCCGCATGGGCGGTTGGGATCGACAGTCCAGCAAGGACAGCCAACCCAATGGTGGAGACTAGCTTCTTCATGTTCATTCGAATGCGTTGGGCTTCTTGACCGGAACCGTCACCCCGTCTTTTGGAGGCGTGGTGAGCGTGGCGAGATACTCCAGGATGTCCGCGACTTCCTGCTCCTTCAGCAGGATGCCGAGGGGAGGCATGGGCGAGATTTCCAGATCCTCGAATCCCTTGGCCTTTTTGGCGTTCGGATCCACCAGGCTTTCGAGGATGTAGGCCTTGTCGGCCCGGACGGCGATGCCATCGAGGATCGGGCCCACGTCGCCTCCCTTGCCGCCGACCGTGTGGCAGGCGGCGCAGGCGGCCGTTGGGCTGTTGAAGAAAAGGTCCTCGCCGCGCTTGGCGTCGCCGGCCGCGATCCTCACCTCGTTCTGGCCCACGCCCGTGACTTTGTGGATGCGTCCGAGGAGGGTGAGCGAGTCGTTCAAGAACGCGTCGCTCGTGTTCACCGGCGTCCGCTGGAGCTGGGCGACGACCGTCTCGATCGCGGGAAGGGCCGGGAACTCGGCGAGCTTCACGAAGGCCGCCTGCCGGGTGATGAGATCGGGATCCTGGATCACGGGGCTGCTGAAGAAGAGCTGGCGTCCGGCCTCGTCCCCGGGAAGGGCCCGGATCGCGTTGCGGCGAACGGCGGGGTCTCTGTCCAACAGGGCTTTCTGGTGGGTGTCCTTGTCGAGGGAGCCGAGGCCTGCGAGGGACCAGAGGGCGTGGATCGCGCCGGTTCCGCCTTTGCCGGACACGACGCGCTTCCTCAGGGCGGGGGCGGCATCCGCCATCGCGTGGTCCACGAGCAGGCGCTGGGCGGTGAGGCTCCAGAACTGGTTGCCGCTGTCGAGCGCGGCGACGAGTCCGGGAGACTTCGCATTGGCGAGGGACTTGATGGAACTCTTGGGACCATCTTTCCAGACGACGCGGTAGATGCGGCCGTGGGACTGGTCACGAAGGTTGTTCGCGGTCATGTAGGCTCCGCCTTTTCCGGTCGTGGCCTGGATGCCGGCGCCTTGGACGTTCGGCGTCGGGTTGTGCTGGATGATGAAGCTGTAGAAGTCGATCACCCAGACGGCTCCGTCGGGACCGACATCGGCGAAGATGGGAGACATCCATTCGTCGGTGCTGGCGAGGAGGTTGAAACCGTCGCTGGCCTGGTAGCCGCCGCCGTCCGGTTCAATGTCCATGATGCCGATGAGCTTTGCGGTCGGCTCGCACACCAGCGCCTTGCCCTGAAGACGGGCCGGCAACGCGTCGCTGACCATGAAGGCGTGGCCAGCAGCGGCCGTGTAGCCGCCGAAGTTGTCCACCATGCGGACGTTCGGCGTGTTGGGATGCATCCGCAGGCCCGGAGACATCGACTTCGCGGACGGCAGTCGACGAACATTTTCCGGGGGAACGTCGTTCACACCGGGAGGGCCGATACGGAAGCCAGGGCGAAATCCGCCGCCACCTACCGGGGCACCGCGTCCACCTCGTCCGCCGCCTGGTTGGGTGGGGTTCAGGATATAGGCGGGGAGATACCCGTAGAAGGTCGGATGGCCGTTGGCCGTCGAACCGAAGACATCGCCGGAGGCGTTCTGTCCGAAGCCCCAGGTGTTGTTGTTGAACTGGTGGAGGAACTGCAACGCGGAGCCGTCGGCCTTGAAGCGGTAGACGCCCTGGCCGAACTGGAGATCCTCATCGCCGACCTTGCCCCGGAAGTTCGAGTAGCCCACCGCGCCGTAGAGCCAGTTGTCGAAGCCGCGCCCGAGATTGCTCTGCATCGCGTGGGTATCTCCGGTGCCCCAGCCGGGCAGAATGGCCTCGCGGACGTCGGCCTTGTCGTCGCCGTGGGTGTCCTTGAGGAAGAGCATGTGGCGCGCTTCCGAGACGATGATGCCGCCGTTCGCGAACACCAAGGAGGTCGCCAGGTTCAACCCGTCCGCGAAGACGGTGAACTTGTCCGCCTTGCCGTCGCCGTCCGTGTCTTCGCAGATCTTGATGTCGGCCTTGCCCGGCTGGCCTTCGTCGACCAGACCGTGGGGATAATCCCGCGCTTCGACCACCCAGGCGCGTCCGCGCTCGTCCCATGCGATGTACATCGGCTTGACCACATCGGGCTCCGCCGCGAAGAGCTGGAGGTCGAAATCCGCCGGAACCTGAGTGTAGCGGATGCTGTCTTTCGGATCGAGCGGGCCCTGGAACTTCACCGCTTCGACACGGCGTTCATAGTTCGGCACCTCGCCTGGCAAGCGCTGCAAGGGAGGGCGCGAGGCGAGCGAGGCTTCCCAATCGGCCTTGGCCTTCGGGCTGACAGCACTGAGAACGGCCTCGCGCAGGACCGTATCCGTCGGGCGCTCGGCGTATTTGATCAACCCGTTGCCCGCACCCTTGAAGCCGTCGAGCAGCTTCTTCTGGGCCGCACCGACCTCGGCGTCGGGCATGACCTGCACCACCGCGTCGAAGTGCTTCAGATACGTGGCCGTCAGCCCTCCGATGTCGGTGCAGTGGTCGAAGTAGATCTCCTCGGGCGCCATGGTCTGTCCGGGCAGGTAGACGTAGTTGGTCCGGGAGCCGCCGCCTTGGCCCCTCTGCCCCTGCGCGTCGACCGAGCCGAGATAAAGGACATGCAAAGGACGGTCCGGCGCCTCCGCGGCGATGGTATTGAAGGCCACCAAGCCTCCCGTCACGAGAATCAGGGCACGCTTAAGTCTTTTCATGGGAGATACAGCATCAGTCTTCTGCAACACGGTGAATTGGTTTTATGAGATTTTCGCGGTTCGCTTGAGGCACGTCTACATGGGCGTGGTTTGGAAAATGAGCTGGGAGAAGTGATACAGCGCCTTTTTCCAGTGCTGAAAGTCGTGGGCGTGTCCGTCGACGTTCCAGATGTGCGGCACGTTCTTTTCCTTCAGGTAGGCATGGACGCCCTGGCTGATGCGGATCAGGCCGTCCTTGTTGCCGGCGGAGACATAGAGGAGTTTGAGCTGCTTGATCGCCTTGGCCGGATCCGGGACCAGCTCTTCGGGCGGCTTGGTGTTGGGCGCGGAGGAGAAGCCGCCGACCCAGGCGAAGGTGTCGAGGTTGCCGAGGCCGAAGTTCAACGACTGGCCGCCGCCCATCGACAACCCGGCCAAGGCCCGGTCCTCGCGGTCGGCCTTCACCGAGTATTTGGACTGGATGAAGGGAATGAGGCTGCCGAGCAGATCCTTGTCGAACAGGCCGAAGGCCGCTGCGGATCCCATGCCGCCGCTGGCGCGGTCGTCGGTCTGGGCGCGGCCGTTGGGCATGACGATGATCATGGGCACGGCTCTCTTGTCCGCGATGAGGTTGTCGAGGATGACCTCCGGATGGCCGCCGTTGCGCCATTCGTTTTCGTCGCCGCCGATGCCGTGGAGGAGATAGAGGACGGGATACTTCACGTCGGCCGAGTAGCCGGGCGGCGTGTAAACCAGCGCCTTGCGTTTGTTCCCGACGGACTTGGAGTCGTATTCCACCCTCTCCAGCTTGCCGTGGGCTATGCCTTCGCGGGCTTGGTCGAATCCCGCCGGCACGGGCGGAAAGACTTCCTTGTCGTCGGGTCCAAGTTCGATGGGGCCGCCGAATCCACCCCGCCTCTGACGCGGCTGGCCGGCGGCCTGGGCACTCCCGCTGGCGGCACCGGCCGATGCTGGTGCCGCGACCCGCGTAGCCTCGAAATCCTGACTCCCAAGATCACCGGCCTTTCGGGCGAACTTGATGACCTTGTCACCCACTTTACCGGTGTATTCGATCCGGATTTCGTTTTCTTGGATCGTGCGCACCTCCACAAAGGTGAGGGTGTCGCCCTCCAACTTCGCTTCCTTGAACTCGACGTCGCGTTTCTGGTCGTTGGCTTCGGCCGTGGCTCTGGCCGTCACCTTTCCGTCCTTCACCAGGAATTCGAAAAAGTATTTCTGTCGTCCGATGCGGCTGTCGACGTCCCCCTGCCATTTGCCGGAGACGTCGGGAGTGCGGGGGGCGGCGGCCGTTTCGGTCTTGTCGCGCTTGGCGACCAGTTCCTCGGTGGCGAAATCGCCGACCTTGCGCGTGAGTTTCAGCTCGTCGCCGACGATTTTCCCGGAGTAGTCGATGCGGATATCGTTGCCCTGATACTCGAACGCCTCGGCAAAGCTGACGGCGTCGTCCTTGAGCGTGCCGTCCTTGATGTCCACCGAGTGTTTGGCGCCGTTGACCTCGCCTGTCGCCTTGCCGGTGACCTTCTCGCTGTCGGCTTTCAGGTCATAGACGTAGGTCTGTCTGCCGATCTGGGTGTCGAACTCGGAGCGCCATTTGCCGGTGAGGTCGGCGGCGTGGAGAAAGGTGACGGCACACAGGGTCATCAGCGTGGAGAGCAGATAAGTTTTCATGGTGCGGGAGGCGGTGCGGGTCTGGTAGATCGTTGAGAAAGAGGTTGTCAGTCCTTGAACAGCAGCGGCGCGAACTCTTTCAGGCTGCGCCGCCACGACTGCCACTCATGGGCGGTGTCGGGAGACACGTAGAAGACGCTGTTGACGCCGGCCAGTTTCAGCGCTTCGACGTTGGCCTTCGGGTCGCCGCCGCGGTTGTTGCCCAGTTCACGGCTGCCGTAGCTGACGAACACGAGCCGGTTCTTGTCCTTGAAGGCGGCCAGGTCGGCGATGTCGTTCGTGCCGATGCTGCCGCCGCTGAAGAGACCGATGTGGGAGAACGTTTCGGGATGCTTCAGCGTGAGGGTCTTTGTCTCCATGCCGCCCATTGAGAGACCGGCCATGGCGCGGTGGGGTTGATCGGCAAGGGTGCGGAAACCGGCGTCGACGAAGGGGATCAGCTCCTTCACCAGGACCGTCTCGAACGCGGTGATGTCGAAGTTTCTGAGGCCGCCCGGCTTGGTGTCGTTCGTCATGCCGTAGGTCATGACGATGATGAACGGCCTGGTCCGGTTTTCCGCGATCAGGTTGTCCATGATTTCACGGGCACGGCCCTGGACGCCCCAGCCGTATTCGTTCTCGCCCCAACCATGCTGGAGATACAGGACCGGATAGCGCTGGCCCGGGTTCTGGTCATACCCCGGCGGCGTGTAGATGAACGCCCGCCGCTCGGAGTCGGTGCTCTTCGAGTGGAAGAAGATCTCCCGCAATTGTCCGTGGGGGACGTTCTTCATCGCGTAGAAATCCTGGTCCTTGGCCGGAAGCTCGACCGCGCTGCCCCAGCGCATGGCCCCGAAGAACATCATGCTGGCGGGATCGGGGACGTCCGCCCCGTCGATTTTGATCGTGTAGTAGTGGAACCCTTCGTCCAGGGGCCGCGTGTAGCCATACCAGGCACCGTCGTCGCCCTTGGTGAACGCGCTGCTGTCCTTGAAACTGGCGCCAAGGCTCTGGGCCTGGGGCGCGACAATGCGGAACTTGACGCGGCCCTCCGAATTCACCTTCGGATACTCTTTGCCCGGCTGGTTGGAGGTCGCGGGTTTCCAGTCGTCCGCCGGGGTAGACTCTTGTGCCGGGCAAAGCCTGCCTACAAGGCACAGGGCAAGAACCAAAAGAATCGGGGTGGGTTGCATGGTGTGGGTTGGGTTAAGTGGACGTTCGGCGGATGGGCTCACGATGGAGCCGGATTCGATCATGGAAAATCTTTCCGCCAAACGGCGTATCTGCGGGCGACGGTATCGTCCCAAGATCCATACCAAGCGTAGCCATTGCGGCGTTCGGCCTCGATCTCGGCGATGTCGAACTTCATCACGCCGTCGCGGCCGCAGAAAAACGGACGGTTCGTCCCGGTCTCGTAGAACCGGGCCCAGAGCGGCTCCGCGTCCAGGTCCTCGACGATCTTCTTGTCGCCGTTGACCCGGGTCTGGCGGCTGCCGGTCAGCTTCGACTTCTCGAACCACTTGGCTCCGGCGGGGACCGCGCGGACGACTTCCGGCGAGGGGTGGTCCAAACTCATGAGCAGGCCGAGAAGACCCGCGCTCTCTGCCCCGCTGAGCGAGACGAGCTCAAATTTCCGGGCCGGGCGCGGCTCCAGCGTGACCGGGTCGTGCTGGGCGCACCAAACCGTGAGCTGGCCGTCGACCTTGAACTGCGATTTCACGATGCAGTCGATCCCCCGCTGGAAGGCGGTGCGGGCTTTGGCGCGGTCCGCTTCGGGAACGAAGCTATAGCGGGGATCCTGATCCACCTCGCGCAGCAGCTCCAACAGGCGCTGCATGGCGGAGTCGTTGTAGGTGATGTAGCGGTGGTAGGAATTCGTCGGGGTTGGGAAATACTGGGGCCAACCGCCCGCCGGATACTGGCCGGCGAGGATGGCGTCCAATCCCTTCACGAAAGCGCCCTGATAACGGGGCTCCGGCGCGGCGTTGAAGGCCTTGGCGAGGAGGCGGAGTTCGCCGGTGGTGGCGCCATTGTCGAAGGTGCCGTGGAGTTCGTCGGGCGAACTGGCCAGCGGCCCGGCGGCGGAGTTGACGTTCTTCAGCCACGATCCGGCGGGCGACTGGTTGGTCAGGACGATGTCGAGAACCCGCCTGCCCTCCTCGGACTGGAACCACGCGACCGGCTGAAGAAACGCGCGGCCAACGGTCCATTGCCTATCGGTCGATCTTTCGGCCGTTGAAACCGCCAACGGCCCAGACAACGAGCCGAGAACCAACCCCACGGCGACGCCCCGACGCATCGACAAGAGGCCCGTTCCGGAAGCCCGGAAAGAGCGTGGAGCATTCGATGTCGGGGCGTTCGTCGGCATGGGACTGCCCGGTCGCCGATGAAACAGACCATCGGTCCGGGGTAGATCCGTGGAACTTGACGCACAACCCGGCCCCCCGACTACGGGTAAAATTGCGTCACCGGAACGGAGATTTTTACACCTGGCCTGCGGATGCGCCGGAAGAAGGACGCCGGTTCAATGAACGCGATCCTGCCTCCAGGGCCGGGTCATCAGCTCCTTCGGATCCACCAGGAAGTCGAACACCAGCGGAACGCTGACGTTGATCTCGACCGTGATCGATTTGGCGTCGGGTTGAAGTTCCAGGGGCCAGTTGCCGAAGCTCTCGCCTGGAAATTCGATATGTTTGGCCGAAGGATCCACCCTCACTTCGCGGTTTTGGTCGTCATGCACCGTGATCACAAGAAGAGCCTGGCGATTGGAAAGTCCCGATACGTCGATTCGCAGATAGGGGGACTCGCTGTTCCAATCTTTCCGGTTCGGGTAGCTCGGTTGCAACATCTGCTCATGCTGGGTGTTGATCCGAATGGAATTGGTTGCCTCGGCATAGGTAAGACGACCGGCTCCTCCCAGAAAGCCCTGGATGTGGCCCACTCCAGCCGCCGATCCATCGGCTTGGATCGGCAGAAAGCCGTTGGCTTTCGGAATCGGCAAGTTGGTCAGAACGACCGTTTCCCGCGCGGTGAATTGGTGGCGTCCGGTTCGCTGAAGCGTGGTTCTCAAACCCCAGGCCGTCTCCGCCGGATCCAAGGTCCTGCCCCAATTGCCGCTCGCGTCGCTCACCCACATCTGTCCCGGTGCCGCATCGCCCCAGCGGGGATCGGACGACTCCACCTTCCAATGGGGAAGCAGCGGATTGCCGGGGGCGATGTTGGTCGCGGCCAGGCCGAGAAAGGTCAGCACGACCGGGCCGTTGGTTCGCCTTTGGGGAAAAGGCTCGGGTCGCCAGACCGCCGAAGACGGAGGCAGCGGATTATCCACGAAGAACGAGGTCAGCGGTTCCGGGGACTGGTCCACGATCTCGACCTTGAACTGCTCCTGGCGTCGGGGATAGCTACGGAGCAAGCAGCATTTGATTCCGTAGTTTGGAGCCGGAATCATCATGTCCTCCTCATAGCGGACACCGTTGTCGGCTAAGACTCGAACGTCGAACGGATGGGGGATCATGCCGGATCCCGCCGAAGGCCCGGTGGCTTTGAGGTAGATCGTCGGCACGCCGAAGCCGAATGGAACTCCCACGTCCGGTTGAAGCCAGCCCTGAAGCGGTTTGGGCAGGATCCTGCGGGCGAATTGTTGCCAGGACGGCGAGGCCGAAAACGGCTTCGTTCCATCCGTGATCCCCAAATATTCGACCACCGTTCCATCGGCCAAGGTGGCTGTGTGCGTCTGGGGGGTGATGCGCCAAACGACGCCCGCACCCAGCAGCAGCACAACCAAGGTGGCGGCGATCAAGATTCGCTTTGGATGATGCACATGGGGTCAGGGATCGCAGGCCCGAATCTCCCTCGGATCGAACGGAAATTCGAACTTCAACGGACGGCTGACGCTGATCTCCAGCGACACGTTGGTGACGCCCGGCGGCGGGGTGAAATCCTTGGTGTGATATTGGGTGCCGTTCCGGATGTTGTAGCCGTGTGAATTGTCGAAGGGGATCTCGGTTCCAGCATCGTCCCGCAGGATCATTCGGAGGTCGTCGCCTTCCTGGGTGCCGGTCGCTTCGATCAGAAAGAACGCCTTGCGGCTGCCGAAGGATTCTTCCTGGTTCGTGGATGATCCCCTCGACGTGGTCCGCCAATCGGCGTTCGACGAGGTGGGCGGCTCCATGGTGCGATGGGCGCCGTTGGTGAACACCAGCGCGCCGGGTCCGGCCAAGCCGTGGACAAAAAGTTGCACCCCGTTCTTTTCCGCCTTCGCATCGAGCGGAAGGAACTGGCCGGGGCCTTGGACGGCGAGATGGGTAAGCCCCAGCTTTTCGTCTGGAAGCAAGTCGTTGTTGTTCGGGCGATGGACATCGATCTGGAGTTTCCACGCGGGTTCCGTGGGCGACAGGGGATTACCGTGGTTGCCGGTGGCGTCGGTGAAGCTCACGTAGCGGTTCCTGGCGTTTTTCCACGCCGGGTCCGACGATTCGAATGTGAGGGTCGGGCTGACCCAGGGATGGTCGGGATTGGGGCCGCGCACAA
>JBBQXJ010000092.1:0-18209 GCA_038209745.1 Verrucomicrobiota bacterium | reverse complement strand
GGTGTCGACCCTCGAAAACCTGGCCTGCATCAAGGTCATCGGGAGGGCCAACTTTGCCGTGAGCGTCAACTTCAAGCGGCTCCTCAACGGCTTGGGTGAACAGGGCATCAAACACTTCGTCATCGATCTGGGCGGGTGCGTCGCGATGGACAGCACGTTCCTGGGGGATTTGGCCGGACTGGGGCTGAAGTTCGACGGCGGCGGTTCCGGCGAGGGCCGGCCGATCCGGCTGCTCAACACGCCCAAGGGGGTTCTGGAATCCATCGAAAGCGTGGGCACCGACCGGCTGTTCCAGTTGATCCAGTCCAGCAACGACGTCTCCGGCGCCTTCAAGGAAATCAGCTTGGACGACGTGTCGCGCGTGGAGAACACCCGGAACTGCCTGGAGGCCCACAAGCTTCTCATGGATATGGATCCCGCCAACGTGGACAAGTTCAAGGACGTGACGGCTTTTCTGGAGCAGGATTTGCAGCGGCAGGAAGCGACGAAGAAATAGAGGGAGCACCGGATCCATGTGGGAAGAAGATCCACGATGGCAGGCGGCCCGCTTCAAGATGCTGGTGGGGTTGGGTCTCGTCGCTGGGCTGCTCCGGATCGGAATGGCGGTGTGTCTGTGGGAATGGAGGATCGAACCGGCCGATATGTTTGGGCTGACCGTGCTGGCGGCATTGCTCGCCTATGGTGCTTTGGTGTGGGTTGTGGGGAACGGAATCCGACTGTTGTTTAGTGTCGGGAAGCGACGGAGCTGGCAGAAGCACTGATCCGGCCATTTTCCATTTTGCAGTTTGAGGGTCCGGCTCCTAGCCTGCGCGCATGTCTGATTTTGACGTGAAATACGTCGCCCACTTGGCGCGGCTCAACCTGACTCCCGAGGAGGAGACCAAGCTTGGCGCGCAGCTCGGCAACATCCTCGGCTACATCGAAAAGCTGAACGAGGTGGACGTCTCCGGCGTCGAGCCCACCGCCCACGCCTTCCCCATCATCAACGTCTGGCGCGCCGATGAGATCAAGCCCAGCCTGACCAACGAAGAGGCCCTCCAGAACGCCCCCGCCAAGGCCAACGGGCTCTTCGTCGTGCCGAAGATCGTGGAGTGAACTAGGCCGGTTATGAAGCAGACCAAGCGCAAGAATTCCAGTGGCAATTCCGTTCTAGCGGTTCTTGTCCTCTTGCTGTTCGCCCCGCTCTGGCTCCCGTTGCTGGTTCTATGGTCTGTTTTCTATCTTGGCTCCTTCGTCTGCCTGCACTTGGCAGTTTGGATACTCTGGCTCCCGCGCTCAAAGCGTCTCTTGTTCGTCTATTCGGACAGCCCGGTTTGGCATGACTACTACGAAGAGCATATCACTCCTCGGATTCAAAAGCAGGCCGTGATCCTCAACTGGTCTCGAAGAAAGAAATGGTCGTTTCGGCAGTTCATCGCCGCCTCGGTTTTCCGGCTTTTTGGTGGAGGACGTGAATTCAATCCTCTTGCCGTCGTTTTTCGGCCGTTCCGATTGGGAAAAGTCTTCCGATTCTTCCAACCATTTCGCGATCTCAAGCGAGGCCGTCCCGAAGAGTTGGCCCGGATGGAATTGGACTTCTTCAACTATCTGTCCGCACAAGGAACCAAACCTTCTCCTGGGTCGGCTTCTGAATACTGAGCACTCCCAGAGGGTTGCCTTCCTTCAATTGAATTGATTCTCCCATGCTCCATTCCCTGACCATTTCCGAACTCGCAGCCCAGCTTGCCGCCGGCGAAACGACCTCCGTCCAGGCCACCCAGGCCTGCCTCGACCGCATCGCCGCCGTCGACGGCAAGATCCAGGCCTTCCTGAGCCACGACGCGGCCGATGCCCTCGCCCAGGCCGCCGCCGCCGACCAGCGGTTGGCCGCCGGTGAACGCGGACCGCTCCTCGGTGTGCCCATCGCCATCAAAGACGTGCTCAACGTCAAAGGACATCCGCTGAACTGCTCCTCCAAGATTCTCGGCAACTTCGTTTCGCCCTACGACGCCACCGTCATCGAGAAGCTGAAGGCCGCCGGCGCCGTCATCTTTGGCCGCTTGAACATGGACGAGTTCGCCATGGGCAGCTCGACCGAGAACTCGGCTTTCCAGACGACCAAGAACCCCTGGGACACCAGCCGCATTCCGGGCGGTTCCTCCGGCGGTTCCGCTGCGGCGGTCGCGGCAGATGAAGCCTTCGCCACGCTCGGCAGCGACACCGGCGGTTCCATCCGCCAGCCGGCCGCGCTCTGCGGCTGCGTCGGCTTGAAGCCCACTTATGGTCGTGTGTCCCGCTACGGACTTGTCGCCTTCGCCTCCTCGCTCGACCAGATCGGGCCCTTCACCAAGGACGTGCGCGATGCCGCCGCCATGCTCGGCGCCATCAGCGGCCGCGACGTGCGCGACTCCAGCAGCGTGGACCAACCGGTGCCCGACTACACCGCCGCGCTCGGCCAGAGCATCAAGGGTCTGAAGCTCGGTCTGCCGAAGGAATACATGGTCGAAGGCCTCGATCCCGAGGTGAAGGCCAGCGTCGATGCCGCCGTGGCCAAGCTCAAGGAACTGGGCGCGGAGATCGTCGAGATCTCGCTGCCCCACACCCAATACGCCGTCGCCGTCTACTACATCATCGCCACGGCCGAGGCGTCCTCGAATCTCGCGCGCTTCGACGGCGTCCGCTACGGCGCCCGCGTCGAGGGCGATTCGCCGGAGAAGCTCTATGGCAACACCCGCGGCCAGGGCTTCGGTCCCGAAGTGAAGCGCCGCATCATCCTCGGCACCTACGTGCTCAGCAGCGGCTACTACGACGCCTATTACCTCCGTGCGCAAAAGGTCCGCACCCTCATTCGCCAGGACTTCCTCAACGCCTTTGAAAAGGTCGACGCGATCATCACGCCGACCACGCCGACCGCCGCCTTCAAGATCGGCGAGAAGTCCGACGATCCGCTCCAGATGTATCTGAGCGACATCTTCACCATCTCCTGCAACCTCGCCGGCATCCCCGGTCTGAGCCTGCCCTGCGGCTTCACCGCGTCGCCCAAGCTCCCGATCGGCCTTCAGATCCTTGGGAAACCGTTCGGAGAAGAAACGATCCTCCAGGTCGCCCACGCCTACGAGCAGGCGACCCCGTGGCACAAGGAGCGGCCGGTGATCTGATCCAGATACGGGAATAGATCGGTTGAACGGAGAGCGTCTCCTCACCCGGCCTGCGGCCACGGGAGTGGGGCTTGTCTCTGTTTTACCAACCACCGCCCGTAGTCCGTATGATGGCTCTATCTTTGTCTGATCGTCCCGGCTGTTCCTGATTGGACGGCCGGGATGTTTCGTCCGGTTCCTCGCTGTTTTCAAGGGGTAGCGGGCGGGAGCGTGACCGGCAGGAGGGATGACACCTGAGCAATTGTTTCACGAACTTCACGGTTTGGGCCGGCACTGGCGGGTGACGCGCTGCGAGTATGCGCCGAATGCGGGCACCGCGCGGGGCGAACTGGATGGAGTGGCGCGGTTGTGGATCAAGGAGACGCCCGAGCGGTGGAATGGGGAAAGCATCGCGGCCGGCGAGGCGGCGTGGCCCAAGGTGGATTGGAGCGGAGTGGTCTGCGTAGGGTGCGACCAGTTGAGCGTGCGCAAAGCGCACCATTACGTCGGCGTGTTTTGCGACCTGATCGGCAGACGCGTGCGCTTCGCCACGCCGGGCAAGGACGCGGCCACGTGGGGCGCCTTCGTCACCGCGCTCGGCGAACACAACGGCCCTCCGCGGACGATCACGGAGGTCTCGATCGAGATGGGTCCGGCCTACATCGCCGGGGTGCGCGCGAATCTCGTCGCGCAGGCGGCGCGTTACGCCGGACTGCTGAAAAGCAATCTAACGAGCGTGAAGGCGCCCCAGATGCGGGGGATCCTCCCAGCCATCTATGCGATCCCGGACGTCGCGCTGGCCCGGCGCAAACGGCGCGCCTGGTGCCTTCGGGTGCGCTGGACCGCCGGCAAGCATGCGGCCGCGCTGTTTGCGGCTAGGGCGAAAACCGCACGGATGATCGAACGGCACCTCGAGGGCGTCATAGCGCACTGGTTACGCGAAACGACCAACGCCCTCCTCGAAGCTCTCAACCGCGTCTTCTCCGCCGTCAAGCGCAAGGCCCGCAGCTTCCGCCCGCCCGTCTCACGGCTCCGTCTCCTCATGAACAACCTCCTGAGCCTCCACACCTAGAATCCCTTCAAGAGAAAAGTTGCGGCTTCACCGATGGTTTCCTAAGAATCCAATCCATCGCCAGGATGTCTTCGCCGCGATGTTTCAGCTGTGGCGGGAACCGTCCGATATTCAAACCGAATTCGGGCTCCGCCCATTGAGAACGACCTATGCCGATCTCGTCCGCCTTCAGGGCAAAGTGGCGAAGATTTCAAATCGAATCCCGACGTTCCTCGGCTTACTCCGCCCTTTGGGCGGATGCCGATTGATTTTGGTCGACTTTGAGCCGCTGAGAAACGCCGAACAATCACAGTCACCATGAAAACACTATCTACCAGGCAACGAGAGTTCGTGGCACTCCGATTCGCATCATTGCTGCTCCTTCCCTTGCTGTTCAATACGCCGTCGAGCGCGGGACAGTTGGATTCGCCCGAAGGCAAGAAGGACGGACTGGTTGAGTATATCCTGGCCCAGGCAGGCTCCGGAAAACCCGCCGCAGGAGCCGAGAAGATCGATTCCTTCGCCGCCCACGAAAATCTGTTCGTCGAAGATTCGTATCCGTCGGCGGCGACATGCCGCACCTGCCATCCGAACCACTACCGCGAATGGTCCGTCTCGTCCCACGCCTACGCCCAGTTGAGCCCGGTGTTCAATGCCATGCAGGCGACGATCACCAAGCTGACCAGCGGCTCGAACGGCGACTTCTGCATCCGCTGCCACACCCAAGTGGGCATGAACCTCGGAGAGTCCACCTTCATGAGCAACATGGACCGCACCCCGACATCGCGCGAGGGCATCACCTGCATCGTCTGCCACCGGATGAACACCCCATACGGCAAGGTGAGCGGACGGTTTGCCCTCGAAAAGGGTGACATTCTGGCTCCGGTTTACGGACCGACGGGCAACAAGGAGCTGATGCGCGTCCTCGGCGAGCCCAAGGTCTACCGGGTCGTGACGAACAATGTGACTCAGGGCCGAAAGATCCACACCGACGCCAAGAAGTTCTTCCAGCTCACTGAATCCGCGTTTTGCGGCACCTGCCACGATGTCACCTTGATGAACGGGTTCCGCCTCGAGGAGGCGTTCAGCTCATTCAAGAACTCTCCCGCTTCCCTCGCTGGGACCACTTGTCAGGACTGCCACATGGGCCTGGAACAAGGCAAAAAATCCGGCTACGCAATGGGACCCGCAGCCATCGTCGGAGGCGTGCCGACCGAACCCCGCAAGCTGACCAGCCATATGTTCCCAGGTCCGGACTACTCGATCGTCCATCCGGGATTCTTTCCCCACAACGACAAGGCAGCCGCCCTCGCAACCATGCGCGAGTGGCTGACTTTCGACTACAAGGCCGGATGGGGCATCGATAAATTTGAGGATACGGTCAAGGCCGGAGCAAAATTTCCCAAACGCTGGGAGTCGGTGGACGACCGTTATGATGCGCGGGCCATCTTGAACGACCAGTTCAAGCTTTTGGCCGAACTCCAGAAGGAGAGGGTGAAGTTGCTGCGGGCGGCCTATCAACTGACCGATTTCGTGGTGAGCAAAGCAGACAAGAACGGGATCAAGTTTGCCATCAAGTTCAACAACGCGACGGACGGCCACAACGCGCCAACCGGCTTCGATGCCGAGCGGCCCCTCTGGCTTCATGTCACGGTCAAGGACCAAGCAGGCAAGACCGTCTTTGAATCCGGCGATCTCGATCCGAACGGGGACGTCCGGGACCTGCATTCCTCCTATGTGCACCACGGCACACTGCCACTGGACAAATACCTGTTCAGCCTCCAGTCCAAGTTCATCACCCTGAATCTCCGCGGCAGCGAACGGGAGCAGGTTCTCGCCATCAACTACTCGGTCGATCCATTGCCCTTCATCCGCCCTGAGCCGTTTTCCACAATCCTCCAAGGACGACCAAACGGCGCCCGCATCCAGCGCCGCGGCATCGAACCCTTGGGCCATCGCTGGGCAAAATACGCGCTCAGCCGCAAGGAACTGACCGGTGACGGACCGTACAACGTGGACATCGAGGTCAAGGCCGGCATGGTGCCGATCAACCTTATCACAGAGATCCAGGTAGTCGGTTTCGACTACAACATGAGCCCACGAGACGTCGCCGACGCCGTAAAAGGTGGCCACTCCGTTCTGTGGAAAAAGCAGGTTTCCATTCCTCTGAACGGAACCAAACAGACTCTTAACCTCGCTGAAATTCCCAATTCGGACCAATCCTATGCGAAAACCGAATAGCACGTCGTCACTTCTGGGGCACGGACTTCAAATCTGCCTCGTCGCGGCAACGGCCACTTGCTCCGCCGGAGCCTCGGAACCCACATCGTCCTCTGAATCCCACAGTGACGATTCCAGCAGATTCTCCGACGAGGCAAAGCCGCTGCAGATCGACACCTTCCCCGCACGGCCAGCTCCCTTGATCGAGTGGGGGGACGCATTTCTCGGGACCGGCAACATTCGCCATGCTTTCACCCTCCCCACGGGAGCCGTCTGGCATCCGTCGTTTTGGGTCTACGGCGACTACCGCACGGCGGTTCAGACCTATCAAAATGGCACGGGTCGGATAACCGAGTGGGCCAACAATCTGAACCTCTACGGAAACCTCTTTTTGGCCGCCACCGAGCGAATCGTCGTCGGAATCCGGCCCCTTGAGCAGAACGGACAATTCACGGGCTATACTTTTGAGCCCAAGGGCGGTCAGGGCTGGAATCAAGATTTCGGCGGCAACACGTTCAGACCACGCACCCTGTTTTTCGAGGGAGAGTTCGGGGAAATCTTCCCAAAACTTGACCAAAGCGACAAATACCCGCTCGACATCGGTATTTCAGTCGGCCGCCAACCTCTGACCCTGCAGGACGGACTGATCGTCCAGGACGAGGCGATCGACCTCGTATCGCTCACCAAGAACTCGATCCTTCCCATCGGGGGATCGACTCTCCGCGCTTCGGCGATCTTTGGCTGGAGCGAGATCGACCGATCCAACAACATCCGGGATCACGACGCGAAACTGATCGGCTTGGACATCGCGGCCGACTATCCCGAGTCGACCTTCCAAGGCGACGTGGTCTACGTCCCGTCCAGCGGTGGAAGCGACGGACTCTTCCTCGGGTTGGGGATGACGCGACGTTTCGGAAAGATCAACACGACCTTCCGCGTGGCCCAGTCCATCGCCTTGGACATCGAGTCCCCGAAAGTCGAAACAGGCACCCTGCTGTTCGCTGAAATGTCCCTGACGCCGTCCTACGGCCAAGACATCGCTTATTTAAACGGTTTCTGGGGCATTGATGGATTCTCCTCGGCGGATCGGAGCCCGATCTCCGGCGGTCCTCTTGGGCGGGTTGGCATCTTGTTCAACGCAGTCGGCCTTGGGCACTACGGCAGTGCTCTGAGCAGCTATCCTCAAAACGCCGCCGGCGGCGCGCTGGGATACCAGATGTTCTTCGGAGAGCTTCGCCGACGTCAACTGACCTTCGAGCTTGGGGGACGCACACCGACCAGCGGCAACACCCAGAGCGCCGTCGCAACGGGCATCCGTATCCAGCAGGCTCTGGGCCGCCGCTATATCGTCCGGTTCGACACCTTCGGCGGTCTTCAGGACAATTCTCGCGAGATCTATGGTGGCCGGATGGAATTGCAGGTTAAATTCTGAGGCCTCGATCCACTAGCCATGCTGCCAACGACCCTGATCTATCTTGCGATCGCCCTAGCGCTGCTAGTGGCAGTGCAGCTGGCTTCAACCATCGTCATCTCGTTGCGTCGAATCGTCACGACCGGCGCGCTACAGCGAATGGAGTCGGACCTTTTCAGCCGAAAGATCGAGCTCGCTCGCCTTCAGCTGAAACGACAGGAAAGCCACGCTCCATGGAACGGCACCCGCAAGTTCATGATCCAGCGCATCGTCGAGGAGTGTCGGGATGTCCGCTCGTTCTACCTTGTCCCCCACGACAAAAGGCCCCTCCCCTCGTTCCTACCCGGCCAATATCTGACCTTTGAACTCGATATTCCAGGCCAGCGGAACCGGGTGGTCCGCTGCTACTCCCTCTCGGACCGGCCGCGCCCCGACTACTATCGCGTCACGATCAAGCGCATTCCGGCGCCGCCCAAGGATCCCAACGGCAAGCCGGGGCTCGTTTCCAACTTCTTCCACGGAACCCTGAAAGAAGGGGATATCGTGGATGTGAAGGCTCCAGGCGGCGCCTTCTACCTCGACATGAGCCGGACAAACCCGGTGGTCTTGATCGGCGGCGGCGTTGGGCTGACCCCTGTCTTGGGCATGTTGAATGAGATCGTAGAAGCGGGCCCGCAACGGGAAGTCTGGTTCTTCTTTGCCGCACGCAACAGCGCAGAGCACATGATGAAGGCCCATGTGGAAGCGGTGGCCCGCGAGAATCCGTTCATCCATCTCCACGTTTGCTACAGCCGTCCCGGAGAAGACGATCTCGCGGACCGAGATTTCCATCATGAGGGCCGGCTGGATTTGAACCTTCTCAAGAAGGTTCTTCCGTCGAACAACTTCGATTTCTATCTCTGTGGCCCCGGGGAAATGATGAGCGGCATGAACGAGGCGCTGCTCTCTTGGGAAGTTCCCAAACCCAAGATCCACATGGAGGCGTTCGGACCCGCGAGCGTCAAGAAAGCCGCGGCCGAACCCGGAACCGTGCCGGCCGCAGCCGCCATTCCGGTCACCTTTTCCCGCTCCAACAAGACCACGAACTGGAACGGCCAGGCCGATTCACTGCTGGATTTCGCTCTCGCGGAAGACATCGCCATAGGCTTTGGCTGCCGCGCGGGCAGCTGCGGGACGTGCAAGACCGCGATCAAATCGGGCAAGGTCAGGTATCTCAAAGAACCAGGATGCGAAGTCGAGGAAGGCAGTTGCCTGACGTGCATCTGCGTTCCTGAAGAGAATCTGATTCTGGAGGCCTAAAACAATTCTGCCGACATCAACGGAAACCAGCGAACCACGCTTCAAATGAGCTCACAAACCAATATCCGACCGGTAAAATTCTTGTCTCACGTGCGCCTCTTGGCAGCGGCTTTGTGCGGGATCCTGTCGTTGGATGGAATCGCAGCCGAAGGGCTCTATCGCGCCGACCCTACCAAGATTCTTGGCGCTGAAAACTGCGCCGAATGCCACGCCCCGATGGTGGAAGCTTGGAAGCTCACGCATCACTACGACACGTTCAACTCCATGCACCGGCGTCCCGAAGCGAAGGAAATCGCGCAGAAGCTGGGGATGCGCCGCATCAAAGACGAAAGCCTTTGCGTGAAGTGCCACTACACGTCGCAACAGAAAGACGACAAGGTCGTCGCCATTTCCGGCATCTCCTGTGAGTCCTGCCACTCGGCTGGAACGGACTGGAACAAGGTCCATAACAACAAGGATGATCCGGATAGGCTGACCAAGGCTGAGAAGCTCGGAATGCTGCGGCCTTCCAACTACTACCACGTCGCGGCCAACTGCTTCTCCTGCCACACCGTGCCTGAAGAGAAGCTGGTCAACGTGGCCGGCCATAAAGCCGGCAGCGACTTTGAACTGGTCTCCTGGCTTTCAGGCGAAGTGCGCCACAATCTCCAAAAATCTGCCGGAAAAACGAACGACGAGGATTCCGCGGCACGGAAGAGGATGCTCTACATCGTAGGGAGGTCGCTGGATCTCGAATACGGTCTGCGCGGGTTGGCCAACGCGACCGTGGACGGGATCTACTCGAAGGCCATGATCGACCGGGTCAACGCCGCCAAGACGAATCTGGAAACCATTTTGAAAGCTGCTCCCGCCGTGGTCGAGGTCAAGGCGATGATCGATCTGGTCACCGCCGCCGAACTTAAGCCCAACAACAGCGCCGCTTTGACCAAGATGGCCGGCACGGTCGGGGAAAACGCGGCCAAGCTGGCGGCCGGACGCGATGGCTCCGATCTGGCCGCAGTGGACGCACTCGTGCCCACGCCGGACAAATACAAGGGCACTCCCTACCACCCCTAGTCCGACCGGAGTTCCGCAGCACAATCATGACCGACAGACGGAGGCCCGCGTCCCTTGTGAAGAGGGACCGGGCTCACCATCGCCGCTTCTTGTCCGTGACCGCCTGAAAAAATAATGGATTCAACAACCATCAAGCGACCGCAACGTTGGGACGTTCCCTTCTGGAACGAGTCATCAGAGGGCTCCTGCTTGGAGATGACCGAGGCGGAGGTTGAGCGGCTTGAATCGGAGGTGCCGCTGTTCCGGGACATGGACAAGAGCCGGTTTCCCGAGTCCACCCCGCTGCGGGGAATCTTGAAGAACGACGCCCGAGTTCGTAGTTTTAAAAAGGGCGATATCGTGGTGCGCCAGGGTGACTACGGGAACTCCGCCTTCCTCATCCTCTCCGGCAACCTAAAGGTCGTCCTGGACCATCTGGACGAAACGTTGATCGGCCGGAAGGCCCCCCAGAAAAAGAGCTTTTTTTCCGCGCTCGCCCAGCTTTGGTCCAATCCAAGCCAACCAGAGGTTCGGAGTCTGGACCGCAAGGATGACGGCCAGGCGGAATCGAGAGAGCGCCACGACGTTATTTTCCTCCAAGACGTGACCGTCTTGATCAAGGACAAGCGAACGGCGCTCTTGAAAGACGGAGAACTTTTCGGAGAGATCGCCGCCTTGGGGCGAACCCCCCGCACAAGCACGGTCGTCGCCGACACGGACGCGGTTCTGCTCGAAATCCGCTGGCAAGGGCTCCGCGAGATCCGCCTGCGCAGTCCGGAATTCAAGGAAAACGTCGACCGCCTCTACCGTGAGCGAAGCCTAAAGAGCCATCTTCGGGAGACCCCGATGTTTCGCCATCTCGACGACGCGAGTCTGGACGCGGTGGCCGAGGCGACCCAGTTCCTGACTTTTGGAAACTTCGACTGGCACGCGTCCTACAGTAAACTGCGCGAAGCCAGCTCCGCGGAACGAATGAAGAACGAGCCGGTCGTGGCCGTTGAAGGCCACTACGCCAACGGCGTCTATCTGGTCCGCTCCGGATTCGCCCGCCTCAGTGAATCCTACAACCACGGAGAATTGACCGTCAGCTACCTTGGCCGCGGCCAAAGCTTCGGTCTGGATGAAGTGGCCCACAACTGGCGCGACAACGCCCAGATCCCTTTCCAGCGCTCCCTTCGGGCCCTGGGGTATGTCGACGTCCTGTTCGTCCCGACCGCGGTCATGGACCGAGTGGTCCTCCCGACAATGCCAAAGGCTCTCATGCCTTCATCCCCCCTGCGCAAAACCGCCCATGCGGGCAAGGCAGAAAGTGTCGAAGAGAAGGTCATCGAGCCCGAAATGATGGAGTTCCTGGTGGAACGCCGTTTCATCAATGGAACGGCCACCATGATCATCGACATGGACCGTTGCACTCGCTGCGATGACTGCGTGAGGGCCTGCGCCGCAACGCACGACAACAATCCCCGCTTCGTCCGACACGGCCCCATGAATGGAAACTTCATGGTCGCCAACGCCTGCATGCACTGCCAAGACCCGGTGTGCATGATCGGCTGCCCCACCGGAGCGATCCATCGGGACTCCGCCAAGGGGAGCGTCACGATCAACGACCAGACCTGTATCGGCTGCGCCACCTGCGCCAACAGCTGCCCCTACGACAACATCCAGATGGTGGCCGCAAGAAGGCCGAGTGGAATCCCCTTCTTCGACGAGGCCACCAACCAGCCGATCCAGAAGGCGGCCAAATGCGACCTGTGTGGAGATCAGATCACCGGGCCGGCCTGTGCCAATGCCTGCCCCCACGACGCCATGGTCCGGATCGATATGCGAGACACCAACCGGCTGGCCACTTGGCTCGAAAGACGATGATGTTCTCCACCCGCCGCCGCTTGGGACTCGCCGTCCTGATCCTGGCCTCGCTGGCCTTCTGGCTGGTGGACCACGCCTTGACGGCCAACCTGCGCCGTCCCGCGATCTTTTCCGGTCTGTCCCTGATGACGGTGGTTCTCCTTTTGACCCTGTTCAATGCACGGAAGAAGCTCCCGTTCCTTCCGCTCCTCCGGGCGTCCACGTGGATGCAGGTGCATATCTACGCCGGCATCTTTTCGGTCGTCCTGTTTTTCATCCATGTGGGTCCGAAAGTGCCGCACGGTTGGCTCGAGTCCACGTTGGCGGTGCTCTTCCTTGGAGTGGCGGTCAGCGGATTCGTGGGTCTGGGCATCTCGCGATGGGTGCCTTCCCGGCTCACGTTGTCCGGCGAAAATCTGATCTTTGAGCGCATCCCGGCCCTGCGCTCGGCGGTAAGCCAAGAAGTGGAGAACGTGGTGATCGATTCGGTTGGCCAAACCAATTCGTCCACCATCGCGGATTTCTATGAGAAGAAGCTCCGTCCCTATTTTGCCGAGCCGAGGTTCATCTTCAGCCACTTGGTCGGATATCAAAAGCCAGTGCTCCGGCTCCTTTCGGAGGTTGAGGCGCTGGACCGATATCTCAACCCGGAAGAGAAGGCGATCATGACCCAAGTGACGGAACTGATCCGCGCCAAGAACAATCTCGACATGCAGTTGGCCGGCCAAGGGCTCTTGAAGGGCTGGCTGTTTGTCCATATTCCACTGACCTATTCCATGATCGTTTTCGCCGTCGTCCACGGCGCCTTGGCGTGGCTGGTCCACTGAACCCGATGAAACGCTGGTTGCAACAGTTCAGCTTCAAGAAGAGCGCCTACGAGCGTCCCAATCAGACTTGGGTTTGCGGCCGGACGTGCAGCGGCGCCGGATGTCTCGTCGGACCCGATGCCCAGGGAAACTGTCGCGCCACCACTGAATGCCGTCCGCTCCGCAAAGGCGACCGCTGGCAATGCACGCGAGCCGCTTCCCAAGGAGGCCCCTGTCCCGATGGACCGCTTCCAGACGGAGCCTGCTGCCGCACCATTCCGAAGTGCATCCCATTGCGAGGGCTTCGTTCATGGCGCGGACTCGCCTCGCTCGGCGCATTTGCCGTCAGCTTGGCCTTGATCCTGTTTGTTTTCGGATCCAGTCGCCGAGGCAACAATTTCCTTTCTCCCGGTGGTCTCAGTGCTTCACACGCTTTCACCGGTTCTAAATGCTCCGATTGCCACCCCGGACTGGAAGGCCCGCCCGCCCGTTGGCTCACAGGGACGAACCACCTCGCGACAGACGGCCGGCTTTGCCTCGACTGTCACAACGTCGGCAGCGAGCCATTTCGGCCTCATGCCTTGCCCGAGGAGACGCTCAAGCTCCTGACCGAGGCCGTGCTGGGCCGAAAGCCCACCGGAAAGCTGACTGCCAGCCTGGCAGTCGCCTCCTTGGCCAGTCGGAGGCACGACTCCGCCGCCCAGCAACTGGACTGTGCTGTCTGCCATCAAGAGCATCTCGGCGCGAACCACGACCTGCGGACGATCACCGACATGCAGTGTCAAAGCTGCCACTCCGTCCAGTTTTCCGGATTCGCGGCGGGTCATCCTCCGTTTCCCAAAGAGCCGTTCACCCGGCGAACCCGGATCATCTTCGACCATGATTCCCACCTGAAGCACCACTTCACCGACGCGGCGTCCGCCCCCTCGGCGCCGACCTCCTGCGTCAGTTGCCACGAACCCGACCTCAAGGGCGCCAGCATGACCCTCAAACCCTACGAGGTGACCTGTGCGCCCTGCCACGACGACCAGATCAAGGGCAAGGGCGCCGTAAAGATCGGGCTCACGTTCATCGGCCTGCCTCGATTCGACGACCGCAGCCTGACGGGCAAGTTCGGCATCGGCCAATGGCCGGAGGACGCCGAACAGCCGATGACGCCCTTCCTACGCCTCCTATTGGCGGCAGACCCGAAGGTTCTTTCCGCCATGGGAACCTTGGGAGAAGCGGATTTATCCGACATTTCAAAGACCGATACCGCGAAGCTCGCGGCGGCCCAGACCGTGGCGTGGGGCATCAAAGGCTTGATCTTCGACGTGGTCACTCGTGGCCAGGACGAACTGATCGAACGTCTGACCAAGTCGCTCGGTCGACAGCTGACCAGCCATGAACAGGAGTCAATCACGGCGTTCATCACCTCCGATGTGATTCGCACAGCGTTCGCTTCCGGCTTCCCCCGTCTCCAGGACGAAGTCATCAACTACCGGACCAAGGGCGAGGCAGCCGACACGGAACTTATGCCCTCGCCTCCCTTGGCCAAAGCCACCGCCGTCAAAACCGCTCCGCCCGATGTCCGCGTGAACCTGGGCGGCTGGTATAGCGCCGATGCGTCGTTTGCCTTGAAATATCGGCCGCGCGGACACGCCGACCGCTTCCTCACCGAATGGATGAATCTGACCGTGGACACGAATAAGACCGCACTTCCCGCGGTTGCCGGGGCGCTGTTCGACGAAGTGGCGGGAGCCAAGGCCCCCGGGCTTTGTGCCAAGTGCCACAGCATCGATTCGAAGCCCGACTTCCGCGTCAACTGGACGGGACGGCGGCCCGACCGGATGGAGCACAAGTTCACCCGTTTTGCCCATTCGGCCCACGTCAGTCTGTTGGAGGGTCAAGGGTGTCAGACCTGTCATTCTCTGAAGGTGACAGCCGATCCAGACGCATTCGCGAGTGCCTACAAGCCGGGACAAAGGGACGCTTTCATCGCGCACAGCAATTTCGGCGGCGTCACCCAAACTTCCTGCGCTTCCTGTCATCAACCCGCGTTCGTCAGAGCCGACTGCACCACCTGCCACAACTACCATGTGGGGCGGTTTCAATCCTCGATCCTGAAATCGGCCGGATTTGACGGCAAAGCACTCGCCCCGGTCGCAAAATAGCGGACTCTTGGATCGCCGCCGATTCGCAGGGCACCTCTCGGAAAATCCGCGGTTCATTCCCGGCGTTTCGCATCCGTTCTTGCGCTCGCTTCCCGCCTCCCTACCTTGTCAACCATGTCGAGCACAGCGGTTGACGTGACCCATCACCAACGGATTTCAGAACTGGGACAAACGGTCCTTGGCGGCGGACGCATCGAGAAGGCCGAAGCCCTGTTCCTCTTCGGCCTTGAGTCCACCGGCGACATCATGGACTTGATCGCCTGGGCCAACCGTATCCGAGAGCGCTTCAAGGGAAACAAGATCCACCTCTGCTCCATCGTCAACGCCAAGGCCGGCAATTGCTCGGAGAATTGCTCCTTCTGCGCCCAGTCCAGTTTCCACCAGACCGGCTCCCCTAAATACGGCTTCGTCGATCCCGCGCCGCTGGAAGAAGCCGCCGCCGAAGCGGGCGCCAACGGCGTGACCGCTCTCGGCATCGTCGCCGCATGGAAAGGCCTGAATGAAGGTCCGCTGCTGGACGAGGTTTGCGACCGGATCAGCGAGCTGAAGGCCGGCGGCAAAGTCCGACCCGACGCCTCTCTCGGCCTGATCAAGAGCCAAAAAGTCGCCGACCGCCTCAAGGATGCCGGGCTCGAATGCTACGGCCACAACTTGGAGAGCTCCCGTGCCTTCTTCGGCCACCACTGCACGACCCACAGTTTCGACGACCGTCTCCAGACCATCGAGTATCTGAAGAAGGCCGGCATCAAGATCTGCTCCGGTGGCATCATCGGCATGGGAGAGAGCCGCGAGGACCGCTGCGATCTCGCCCTGACCCTGCGCGAAATCGGCGCCAATGTCTGCCCGATCAACATCCTCAACCCCATCAAGGGGACTCCGTTCGAGAACATGCCGCCGCTGCCGCCGATGGAGATCCTCAAGACCATCGCCTGCTTCCGCTTTCTCCTGCCCCGCCAGGAGATCATGATCGCCGGAGGCCGCACGGTGAACCTGCGCGATCTCCAGAGCATGATCTTCACCGCCGGAGCCAGTGCGCTGATGGTCGGCAACTACCTGACCACACTGAACCAATCGGTAGAAAAAGACCTCCAGATGCTCAAGGACCTCGGCCTCGACCCGAACTGGGAGCACAACTTCGACGACCAGGAAACGGCCACCGAACAGCCCATCGCCTTCAAGGCGCGGACCGTCGAACTCGCCGGCACCTATCCCGAATGATGCCCGGGGCGATCAGCAAAGCCCCTTGTCGACCCCCGAATTTCCAGAAGCGATCCAGCGCGTTTGGACCGCATCGCTCTTTCGGAGATCCCCGGAACTGGGGACAGCCACGGAGCCTCTTCCGCCGCTACATTCAATCCCGAACGAATGTCCCCCTTCCCATTTTCGTCCAGCAATGATCCGAAGATTTTAGAATGAAACTTCCCCTACTCATCGTCCGGGTGGCCCTCCTCCTGCCTCTGTTGGCGGTCGCCGCCTTCGCCCAGTCCAGCGCCAAGCTCGATTTCAAACCCGGTGACCATGTCGCCCTGATCGGCAATGCCCTGCCCGATCGGATGCAGCACACGGCCTACCTCGAAACGCTGCTCCAGGCCAAGTTTCCCAAGCAGCAGCTCGTCTTCCGCAACTTGGCCGCCTCCGGCGACGAGGTCGTCCTGCGCGCCCGTTCGGAGAATTTCGGTTCACCAGACGACTGGCTGACCCGCGTGAAGGCCGACGTGATTCTTGCCTTCTTCGGCTACAACGAGTCGTTCAACGGCGCGGAGGGCCTGTCCAAGTTCCGCGGAGATCTCGACAAGTGGATCAAGGAGACGAAGGCCAAGAACTACTCGGGCAAGGGTGCTCCGCGCATCGTCCTCTTCTCGCCGATCGCGGCTGAAAGGACCCGCGATCCAAACTTTGCCGATCCGACCCCGATCAATGCCCGACTGTCCATCTACACCAAGGCAATGGGCGAGATCGCGCAGGCCAACGGCCTCCTGTTCGTCGATCTCTTCAATCCGTCCCAGAAGCTCTTCAGCGACGCCGCGTCACAGGGCCAGTCTCTCACCATCAACGGGTTTCTCCTGAGCGACGCGGGCAACAAGGCTCTGGCTCCCATTCTCTATCAAGCGCTCACGGGCGACAGCGCGGCCGCCAACAGTCTGGAAGGTCCTTCTCCGGCGATGGAGAAACTCCGCACAGCCATCGTCGACAAGAACGAGATGTGGCATTCGCGCTACCGCACGATCGACGGATACAACGTCTATGGCGGCCGTTCAGGCCTCGCCTACCAAGCCGGCAAAGGTGCGTTTCTCCAGGGTCAAAGGAATCCCGAACCTCCCTACGTCTCCAACTACCAGGTCATGCAGGAGGAGATGGCCGTGCGCGACGTGATGACGGCCAACCGGGACAAGCGCGTCTGGGCCGTGGCGGCCGGCGGCGATCTCCTCGTCGACGACAGCAACGTGCCCGAGGTCGAGAAGGTGCCCACCAACCAGCCCGGTGAGCAGCCCGACGGTTCCCACGTCTATCTCGACGCCCAGGAAGCAATCTCGAAAATGACCGTCCACTCCGGCATGAAGGTCAACCTGTTCGCCGACGAGAAGCAGTTCCCCGAGCTGATCAACCCAGTGCAGATGGCCTGGGACACCAAGGGCCGTCTCTGGGTCTCTGCCTGGCGCAACTATCCGGAGCGCACCCCGTGGAGCAAACAGGGTGACAGCCTCATCGTCTTGGAGGACACCGACGGCGACGGCAAAGCCGACAAAGTGACCACCTTCCTCGACGACCTCAACGCCCCGACCGGATTCCAATTCTACAAAGACGGCGTCCTAGTCATGCAGGCGCCGGATCTCTGGTTCGTGCGCGACACCAACGGCGACGGCAAGGCCGACTGGAAAGAGCGCGTCCTGATGGGCATGGATTCCGCCGACTCCCACCACACCGCCAACGCCATCTGCCACGATCCGGGCGGGGCGATCTACCTCAGCGACGGCGTTTTCCACCGCACCCAGGTCGAGACCCCGGACGGCCCTGTTCGCAACCTCGACGCCGCCATCTACCGCTACGAACCAAACACCGCGAAGTTCGAGCGTTTCGTTTCATACGGCTTCGCCAATCCCCACGGCCGCGTCTTTGATCGCTGGGGCAACGGCATCATCACCGACGCCACGGGCAACAACAGCTACTTCGACGCGGCCTTCAGCGGCCACATCGACTACCCCGGCAAGCACCCGGGCATGAACCAGTTCTGGGATCGTCCTTCGCGCCCTTGCCCCGGCACCGGAATACTCT
>JBBQXJ010000091.1:0-18449 GCA_038209745.1 Verrucomicrobiota bacterium | reverse complement strand
CGGCGAGGAATGGGACGCCGACCTCGGCCTCTACTACAACCGCGCCCGCTACTACCTCCCCAAGACCGGCCGCTTCCTCTCCATGGACTCCTACGAGGGCAACACCTCCGACCCGGCGTCCCTCCACAAATACCTCTATTGTCAGGGGGATCCCTTCAACCGGATCGACCCCAGCGGAAACGCTGACTTAATCCAAACAATCTCGGTGGCCGCGATGCAGTTCAGTTTGCGGGCCATCAATGTGGCGACCCGATATGCGCCGGCGTATTACCGCGTTGGCCTCACGGTTTTGAGAATTCAGCAGAACCTATGGAAGGTTGAAGCCGCTTTGGCTGGACTACAGGCTGGGCTGATTCTAACCGATGCCGGTCTTGGATTTCTCGAATCATCAATTCAGAAGACTTTGGCAAATACCCAAGCCTCCTACGACGTGGATGGAGGTCCACTTTTCGAGCAAACTATTGGTGCGAACGCTACGGGCTATGAGGCAATTGACCACATTGTTGACGAGCCAGACGGGAAAAAGACGGTGGTGAGTCTTACAGCCAGAGCTGATACGATTAACATGAGTGACGAAGACTTTATTCGCAGGGTCGAAACAAAACTGATGGACAAAGCTAGCAAGATCTCAACCGGACGATCATACACTGCTAGACCCGGCTATTCGGTTCCAACCATTCCCGCGAGCCAAAATAGAACTCGACACGCCAACCAAGGCACGCGGGGTGCCAACGAAAATGATGCGGAAGCAGCTTCTCGGCTTATGAACGCTCCCGGTGGGGGAGGAAAGTTCGCCTACGTCAGACTGAACAGCCAAACGCCTTGCCCGCCTCGTGGCGCTGTCCCGGTCAACCAAGGACGCCTTGGGAGGTTCTTTCACTCTCGGCGCCCGGTTCGCTTTCGGTGATGGCTGCGACCGTTTCCGCTTTGTCGGACGGATGCATGATCCGAACAGACGTCGGCTGCAATCCGTTTCCTGCATGGTCCCGCCGACCCTCCTTCGAGTCATAGATGTCGTAGCCTATGCCTATGACATCTATGACAGCTTCAAGTGTCAGTTTGCGGGCAAAAGCAGCCAGAAAAATCCAAAGGGACAGGTCAATAGTCAGAATGTCTTCCGCAGAGGACTTTGTGGGACCGGGTGTCGCCGCTTTCAACCTGTCGGGAGATCGTCCCGCACCAGTTCCTATCCGGACAGGTGCCGAAACGGCACCGACCAAGGTGTCTTGCTGGTGTGACGGCGGCCACCGGGGCCATCATCAGCTCAAAGGCGTGGAGGCGCGGGAGGAGCGCGGCGGGGACGTAGGCGTTCCAATACTCTGGAAATGTAGAAAAGAGCCACGGGAAGAGGGCCCATCCGGACGCGGATCTGTCTGAGCGGCTTGCCGACGACCGTCCGCGCCTTGCCGACGACCGTCCGCGCCTTGCGGAAGATCGTCCCCTCCCTCGGACGATCGTCCCCTCCTTTCGGAAGACCGTCCGCGCCTTGCCGACGACCGTCCGCGCCTTGCGGAAGACCGTCGGCGCCTTGCCGACGACCGTCGGCGCCTTGCGGAAGACCGTCCCCTCCTTGCGGAAGACCGTCCCCTCCTCGCGGAAGATCGTCCGCGCCTTGCGGACGACCGTCCAATCCCTGCGGAAGGTCGTCCAATCCCTGCGGACGATACTCAAGACCGTGCGGACGATGCTCAAGACCGCCGGGAGCAGACCCGATCGCTGCAGGCGCAGGCTCACTGGAATGAGGGAAAACAAATACAAACGGACAGTTCAATAGTCAGCTATTGACAACTTCAGCGTCGCGGTCTGGGTCGGCTACATCGCGCTCTTCGGCATCGCCATCCAGACCGGCGTGGTCATGGTCATCTTCCTGGAGGAAATGGTGGAGAAGAAGAAGGCCGAACGCGGCGGCGCCTTCAACGCCGCCGATCTCCTCCAAGCGGTGAAAGACGGCGCCAAGCTCCGTCTCCGTCCCAAGGTGATGACCGTCGCCACCACCATCGCCAGCCTCCTTCCGATCATGTGGAGCCACCGCGCCGGCGCCGAAGTCATGAAGCCCTTGGCCACCCCGGTCATCGGCGGCGTCCTCAGCAGCCTCGTCCACATCCTCATCGTGACGCCGGTGATCTTCCTCTGGCTGCGGGAGCGGGAACTGCGGAAGCAGACCACCGAAGCCATCACCACCGTCGCGCCCCGAGTCTTGTGAAACAGAAAACCGGCCGGACGACATACGCCCGGCCGGTTCTTGGACAGTGATGTCCGTCAGTCTTTCCGGACGCGGTAGATCGCGTGGGGGTTGGTCGCCGCGGGGTCGGTGAAGGTTTGCGTGGTCGCCAGGGCGAAGGCGGACGAAACCTCGATCCAAGCGGCCGCGTCGGTCGAACGCTCGAAGTGATAGGTCTGGTTGGCGGTGACCGTCGCTTCGGCGCTGAAGAAGCCACCGCTGAACGTCGGGTTCCTCAGTTCGATCATCGCCACCACCCCACCGAGGGTTTTCAGGGAGGTTTGGGTGAAGCTGCCGACCCCGACCACGACCGCGTTGCCCCCAATGTTGTTCGTGCTCGGAATCCAGCGCTCAAGGTAGACCTCGTAGGTCTTGCCCGCTACCAGGGAACCGGCCGGAAGCACGATGTGGGTCGAGGTCCCGATCAGGTATCCTGCTTCGGCAGGGTCAGGCGACTTGTAGATCGTGGACGCCGAGCCGGTCTCGTTGACGCCCACAAAGACGTAGTCCGAGGCGACCCCGCCGGCGTTGAACTGAAGGGTGAAATCGGCGGCGGGATCGACGGTCTGCCCTGCGGCGAAGTTCGAGAACTTCACCGCGGACGGGATCGGAGTGGCGGGGAAGGCCACGGCCACGGTCTGGTTCGAGCCTGGTGCCTGCAACCCGACCCCGTAGTTGCCGGGCGGAAACTTGGCCTCCACCGCCGCCAGGTCGTTGGAGTAGGACAGGAGGAAAAAGTTGGTCTGCTGGAACGGGCTGGAAAAGAGGTTCGACACCGCTCCTCCGGGAATCGTCAGCGATACATTTGTCAGCCCGCGGGACTCCGGTGCCGTCACGAAGACGCTGAACTCATATCCGAGGTCGGTGTCGAGCACCGGGTCGGCGGCGGTGGTCTGGGCGTAGTTGGCCAGTTTGGACAAACTGATCTCCGCAGCCCCGCCTCCGGCACCTCCGCCGCCTCCCCCCCCGGATCCGCTTCCGGTCGTGAAGAACCCGCTGTTCATCCCGTTGGAATCAAGGGGGAATCCCAATTGATCCGCGAAGCCCTCCTCGTTCGCGGTCCAGATGATCATCGTATTGGCGGGAAATCCTCCCGACTTCGTCGCCACCAGTTTTCTCGTGGTCGTCCAGACATAGGAAAAGCCCGTGATCTGCGAAGGAAATCCGCCGCTGTTGGCCAGCCAAGAGAAGTCCTGGATCGGCTTCATGTCGGTGTCGAAGGTGAAGGTCACCGTGGTGTCCTTCCCGACCCCTGTGGAAAAATTTGCGGGAGACACCCCCGTCAGTTTCTGGGCCGAGACCGGCAAGCCGAGCAGGGCCAGAACGCAGAGGCCAAGCCAAAGAGATTTCAGGATGGTTTTCATGTCGTGTCTTCTTGTCTGGTCCAGTCCGGAGTCCCGTTTTTTCAGAACCCTCCGCACGCGACAATGCCACTTTCGCTCGTCTTGCCAACCCCCCGTTTCGAGTCCGTCGACCGCTCAGTTTCCGCCCACCCATTCGAGCCCGAACTTCAACCAGAACGGGATGGTGACGAGGCTCACGATGGCCGTCGCCGCCACCACCCGGATGGCGGTCCCCTGGTCGCCGCCGAAGTGCTTCGCCATCACCACGGGAAAGATGGCCGACGGCATGGCGGCCTGGACCACGAGCACCCGCTTCAGCTCGACGGACAGGGGTGCATATTTCGCGACGACCAAAAACAGCAGGGGCAACAGTCCCAGTCGAACCGCGCAGGCTCCGGCCATGACCCCGAATCCCTGACGCGATTGGAAGCCCTTCAACTGGTCCGCCATCGTCGCTCCGACCAGGATCAACCCCATCGGCAGAGCGCACTGCCCCACCATGTGGATCGTATCGAGAATGAACTTCGGGATGAAGTGATAGGCGCCGGCGGCGTTCAGGATGACACCGGTCACGATCGCGAGAACCGGCGCGCTCAAGAGCCGCTTCCAAGCCGCGCCTTGCCCCGGCGGCCGCAACAGCATGAGCCCCACCGTCCACATGGCCGTGTCCACCCCCAGATTGTGGACGAAGAGGACGCCCAATGTTTCCTGGTCGAACAGCGCCATGATCAGGGGAATGGGCACATAGCCGTAGTTCTGCAGTCCCGCGCACAGGCCGAAGGTCCCGGCGGATTCTCGGCTCTTGAGCCCCAGGGTTCGCGCCAACAGAAACGCCACCAGCATCCCGGTGGCACACAGTCCGAAGCCCAGCGCCGGCGGCACAACGACATTGGCCGCCTGTTTCAGGGCGTCGTTTTTGAGGACGGAATCGAGGATCAGCGCGGGCTGGAGAATATTAACCGTCAGCCGGATCAAGCTATGGTCGGCTTCCTCGGTCAGCCAGTTGACCTTGCGCAGGGTAAGGCCGGTCAGAACCACGACGAAGACCGGCAAGACCGCGGTGATGACGGTGTCGAACCCGCTCATGCGGTCAGATGGGCCCACAGGGACTGGAACTCGGCGGCTTGGATCGCGAGCAGTTGCGCCCCGGGCAAGGCACCTCCCTGTCTCCGGACGGACTGCTCGACCGCATCCGTGAATTCAGCCGGATCAAAGAGACCTCCAACCACGCACTTCTCTCCGCCGGGCATCGCCTCGACGACGGGCCCAAATGACCCGAAGAACGGCTGCCCGCCGACCCGTCGAAACCAGTATTTGGCGTTCCAGTAGTCCGCCTCGCGCCGGTGCATGATCCCGTGCAGGTAGGCCCCGGCGCCACTCAGATGGTCCTGGACGATGACGTGGGCTTCGTCGAGGTGGTCGTGCCAAAGGAGCGCCAAGGCACGGACGAGCGGCCGGACCTCGTCGCCCGGGGGATGATCGACGAAAAACGACCCCAGTTCCCGCTCCACTTCCCCCGAGGAAAGGCGGTCGGCGCGCGGATCGGGGCCCAGGCCCGGCGGGTTCGCGGGATCGAACAATTTGGAACTGGCGTCGCTCACGGCGCCAGCCTACGGACGCGATCCGGGAAGGCGAAGGGTTTTTGGGGCGACAGTTCCTCCGTTCCGGTTCTTGCGTTGGTGACTGAACACCCTCCAAGGTTTCGCTGTCGATTCTGTGGTGATTGGTTCTGGCTCACATGCTGTGTCCGCCGCCGCGCTCCGCTTCCTGCTGCGCGGCGTTCTCATGCTGGCCGCATGTCTCGTGCTGGGCGGGCAGGCTTTCGGCGCCGTCCCCACTTTCACCGCCACGCTCGACCGCACCGTCGTCACCATCGGTTCGGTGGCCGAGCTGACCTTCACCGTGGAGAACGGCACGCCCGACTTGGCACCGGCCCTGCCCCAGCTGCCGAACGCGCAAGTGACCGGACCCGCCACCGGCAACATGGCATCCATGACGATCACCCCTTCGGGAGCCCAAAGGGTGTCGCGTCGCACCTACACCTATGTCATCCTCCCGATGAACGCCGGCACGGTCTCCATCCCGGCGGTCGAGGTGGTGGTCGACGGCAAGCGGCTCAAGTCCCAGCCCCTCAGTCTGAGAGCGATCGCATCCTCTGCGGGCAACCCGCCTGGAACCGCCGGCATGGACGATTCGGGCCAGGCCAAGACCGTCTTCCTCGTCCTCTCCACGGCCAGGACCAATGCCTTCCTCGGCGAGACCGTCCCGTTCGAGATCAAGCTCTACGCCGCCGCGGGCGCCCAGCTGCTCCAGCTTCCCCAGCTCGGCGGAGACGGTTTCGTGCACGGCCGGGTCATTGCCGACCGTCAACAGCGCGAGGTGATCAACGGCATCGCCTACAACACCATCAACTATCGGAGTTCCGGCACGGCCACCAAGGCCGGCCCTCTCGTTCTCGGTCCGGCGACCATGGAGGTCATGTTGCAGGATCCCAGCCGCGGCACCGACATTTTCGGCCGGCCCCAGGCCGTCGTCCGCACCGGCCTCAAGAGCGACGAGGTCCCGATCCAGGTGCTGCCTTTGCCCGGGAACCGCCCCGAAGGCTTCAACGGCGCCGTCGGCACTTTCACCGTGTCGCTCGAAGCGTCGCCGACCAATCTCGTCGTGGGTGATCCCATCACCGTCCGCATCCAGATCGCGGGCCAGGGCAATCTCGAAATGCTCCGCCTCCCGGAACAGGCCGGTTGGCGCGACTTCCAGAAATACGATCCTAACAGCCGTTTCGAGGTCGAGCCGCTCGGACTTTCCGGCAAAGCCTTCTTCGAATGGGTGGTCGCTCCGCAGAACGCCGCCGTCGCCGCCCTGCCTCCGTTCGTCTTCAGCTTCTTCAACCCGGCCACGGAGCGGTTCGAGACGATCAAGACCGCGGCCGTGCCCATCACCGTCCGGGCCACCGCAGAAGCCCAGCCATCCATAGCCGCCACCGGCCCGAAAGCAGACGGCAAGACCGTCGAATTCGCCCATATCCGCCCCACTCTCGGAGCTCTTTCCACCCCTCCCGCCCAGCTCATCGAGCAGCCGCTTTTCTGGGTTTTCAACACCCTCGCCCCGGTCGTGTGGTTCGCGGCGCGCCTGCTCCGCAAACGCCGCGAAGCCCTCGTCCGTGATCCCGAGATCGGCCGGAAGAAGAACGTCTCCCGCCACGTCCGCGCCGGCCTGGCCGATCTTGCCGTCCGCGCCAGGAACGACGAAGTGGAACCCTTTTTCGCCACCACCTTCCGCCTCTTGCAGGAACAGCTCGGCGAGCGCCTCCGGCTGCCCGCCTCCGGCATCACCGAGTCCATCCTCGATGATCGGCTCCGCGCGAAGGGCGTCTCCGAGGACCTGCTCTCCCGCTGCCATCAGATCTTCCAGGCCTGCAACAACGCCCGCTACGCCGGCCGTCAGACCAGCGCCGAACTGGCATCGTGGATCCCGCGGATCGAGAGCGTGCTCGGCGATCTCCAGAAAGTGAAATGATTCGCCGCACCCTCCTCGCCCTGCTCCTGGTCCTCTGGTTCAACCCGGCGCTCTTCGCTTCGGCGGAGGAGGATTTCAACGCCGCCAACCGCCTCTACGAACAGGGCCGCTACCCCGAAGCCGCCGCCGCCTACCAGCGGCTCGCCGGAGAGGACCAGATCAATGCGACGGTCTGGTTCAACCTCGGCAACGCCCGCTACCAGGCCGGCCAGCTCGGACGCGCCATCGCCGCCTATTCCCACGCCCAACGACTCGCCCCGCGCGACGGCGAGATCCTCAACAACCTCCGCATGGCCCGGATGAAGGCCGGCCACAAACAGGACGAATCGCTCGCCGCGCTCCTCGGTCGCGTGTCGCCGAACACCTGGGCGGTCACCACCGGACTGGCCGTGTTTCTCTGGTTCGTGCTCCGTGCCGTCGCCGAGCTCAAGCCCGAACGTCGAACGCCCCAGCGGACCGCCAGATGGGCCCTTGGTTTCACCGCGTTGCTCCTCGCCACCGCGACCCTGGTGGTCGCCGACGACCAGATCTGGACCCATCGCGTGGTCGTCAATGTGCCGGAAGCCGTGATCCGTCGCGGCCCGATCCCCGACTCCCAGAGCAAGTCCACTCCACCCGACGGCACCGAACTCGAAGTCCTCGACCGTAAGGACGACTGGCTCAACGTCCGCGCCATCGACGGCCTTGACGGCTGGATCCTTCGCAGCCAGGTCGAGCCTCTCGGAGATTTCAATCTCGGGACCTGAACGGCCGAGCCCGCCCAGTCGCATCCGTCGACTCTTTGCCCCGCTCGATCCGGATCGCCGTTTGGGCGGGGAGGCTCAAACGGTCGCCATGAGGTTTTGAAGCCGTTGGACGTTTTGTTCTAAGAGCGTCCGCTGCTCCCCGCGGAACCGATGGAAGGGCTCGGCCATGAAATCGTCGCAGAGCCCGAGCGAACGGGCGGCGCCCTTGATCCCTTTGATGATCGCGGATGGATGGCGGCCGATCCGGTAGAGCGCTTCGCTCACCTGCATCACCACGGCATGGAGCTTTCGCGCCGTCGCCAAATCGCCGGCGCGGGCCGCCTCGAAAAGCTTCACGTACAGGCGCGGAAAGACATTGGCCCCACCGTTCACTCCGCCATGGCCACCGGCCAGAACGGCATCGAACAGCATTTCCTCCGGTCCGATGAGCAGCGTCCAGTCCGGACGATGGTGCACCAGTCCAAAGGCGCGGTGGAAGTAGCCCATGTCGCCGGAACTGTCCTTGAGCCCGATGACGCGGGGCTCGTCCATGGCCCGGCGCACCGTTTCGATCTCGAAGGGCACCTTCGTCAGCGCCGGCATGTTGTAGAGGAAGAGCGGCAGCGGCAGTTCAGGCACCAGATGGGCCAGATACTCCTGCAGCTCCGGCTGGCCTTCCGGCAGGTAATACGGAGGCGCAAGCACGACCGCGTCCGCACCGGAGTCGGCCGCCGCCCGGGCGACACTGACCGACTCCACAAAAGCCGTGTCGGTGATCCCGACCAACACCGGCACACGATGGTTCACCAGTCGGCAGGTGTGCTCGATCAGCTCGCGCCGCAGCCGATAGCCGAGGCTGGGACCTTCTCCCGTGGTGCCGAGGATGAAGAGCCCGTGGACGCCGCCCGCGACGATGTGTTCGACGAGTCGCTCCAACCCCGCGACGTCGAGCGTGTCGCGGTCCAGGAGCGGCGTGATCATCGGCGGGACGATGCCGTGGTATTTGGGAAGGTTCATGGGTCAGGACAGACGGACATCACCGCAGAAATGCACCTCCAACCCCAGCGTCGCCAACGCCACAGCCTTGATGCGGGCGGCGCGGTGGGCCTGCTTTTCGTTCGGACAATAGACCACCTGGACGTGGTTCGACTTGTGCCGCGCCATCATCTGGTCGCGGGACACGCCCTTGAAGACGGCGTGCAGGATCGGCCATTGCGGCGTGGTTTCGCGCCAGCGGGCTTCGGTCTCCGCTTCGGGCAACTGGACCGCCTCCGCCACGCCCACGTCGGCGTGCAATCGCTGCCCGGCCACGTAGACCCGGCTCCAGACAAGGTGTCCGGCTTTGCTGACACCCTTGAGCGTGCCGCCACCCAGCCGGAAATACATGCCAGGCTGACGTTCGCTGCTCGCGCCTTTCCAACCACCGACGAAGTGCGCCGGTGGCGCGGCCCCGCTGATGAGCAGCACCCAGACATAGGCGTCGATGCCCTCCCCGCGAAACTGCCGCCCCCAGCGCAGATCGTGCAGCGTGTTCTCCGGCGCGAAGCCCAGCTCGCGCCACAGGCGATAGGTGACCAATCCATCGAGACCGGCGCATTCGTCCACCTCGTTGAAGTGCGGCAACGCCTCCCCCGGGAAGAGCACACGCCGACCGTCCTCCGACTTCACCGGAGGCCGGTCGACATTGTTCAGCATGCCTTCGACCAGGTCGCTGGCCGGCGCGAGATCCTTCAGCCCCTGCTGGTATTGGATGCCGATGGCCGCGCAACCGAACTCGTCGGCCAGACGGACGGCCGCCACATACATCTTGCCCTGTTGCAGAAGCTGCGACTCGGTCAGATCGGTCTCCTCGTTCGTGCCGAGCTCGAACCGGAGGCCTTTCCTCCGCAGCCAAGCCAGCACGCCGGCGGCATCCGCGTCGCCCACCCGCAGCATCGCGGCGTAGAGCGTGGACTGGCTCAGACGCTCCTTGAAGACGCCGGTCGGATGCAGCAGCGCGTCCGGCACGATGGCGTTGAACATGCCCATGCACCCTTCGTCGAAGACTCCGAGAATGGCCTTCTCCCGCTGGAAACGGCGACCGAACCCGCGACCCACCCGCTCATCCTCGGCCGGCAGTTTCAGCAGCGCCAAATCCCGCACGTGCGACAGGTCGTGGGTGACCGTCCCGGTGTCGAGCCATTCGCGAAGTCCGCTCATGAAGAAGGCATCGGTGAAGGTCTCGCTCCAGAGCGACGCATACTTCACGTCCGCCTTGGTCAAGGAGGCGTTGAGGTTCAGCAACCCGACCAGGCCCGGCCACTGGCCGCTCCAATTCGCCACCGTCAGGATGGGGCCGCGATGGGTGGTGAGGCCCGCGAGGACGTGGTGCGAGTATTGCCAGACGGCCTCCGCCACGATGAGCGGCGCGTCCTCCGGAATGTCGCGAAAGACCTCGATGCCCCGCTTCTGCGAATCGATGAAACCGTGGCCCTTGGACTTGTCGAGCGCATGGCCCCTGACCACCCGCCAACCTTCGGCCTTCAGCGCCCGGGTCAAAGCCGCCTCCATCGCGGCCTGCGCGGGCCAGCAGACACGGTTCGCGCTGAGGCGCAGATCTCCGCTGGCGACGAGATGGACGGTGCGTGATGGCGATGCCGGTGTCTCGGCGGCTCGTTTGAGACTGCGTCCCTTCATTTGGATTGGACCTTTCGGTTTCCCATGGTGTCAGCCCAGGCACGATAGCGTGGATACACCGTCGCGTAGGCCCGCACGGCGGCGGGCCGTGGTTTGACGATCCGAGTCGCTCGTCGAACCGACGGCGGCGAAGCCATCGCTCGAATCGCACCGGCAACATCGCGGAATCCCGTCGCCTCCGGTCCTGCGGCCAAGGCTCCGAGAATGGCGGCCCCGAGCGCCGGTCCGTGCTCGCTCGGATGGACCGCGACGGATTCTCCGAGCACGTCGGCGCAGATCTGGACGAGGAGCGGATTGTGATGCGGCAGTCCGCCGGTCGCGATGAAGCGTTTCACCGGCACGCCGTGCTCCCGCAACAGATCGACGATCCATTTCAAGCCAAAGGCCGACGCCTCCAGGAGAGCGCGGTAGAGATGGGCCGCGCCGTGGCCCAGCGTCAGTCCGCTGAAACCGCCGGAGAGCGATCCGTCCATCAACGGGGTTCGGCAGCCGTTGAACCAGTCGAGGCAGAGAACGCCTTCGGCGCCGGGAGGGAGCTTGGCGGCGGCGGCGGTGAGTTCGGTGAAGTCGGCATGGCCCGTGATGCGGCGCAGCCAATCGAAGGCATCACCGACGGCGGCCTGGCCGGTTTCGTAGCCAATGAAGCCGGGGAGAATCCCATCCTCCACGATGCCGGCCACGCCCGGGACGCACTGCATCGTTGCACAGGCCACGGCCCCGTTCAGCATGTGGCAGCTACTTGTTCCCATCACCATGACGAGCACGCCCGCCTCGGCGGCTCCACAGCCGGGAACGCCGGCGTGCGCATCGATCGTCGCCGCGCTGACCGGGGTGCCGGCACGCAGGCCCAGCTTCTTCGCCATGGCGGAAGTCAATCCACCGGCCTTGGCCCCGGGCGCGACGAAGCGGCCGGGCATCTTCTCGGCGACGACGTTCTCCAGTTTTGGATGCAGGGCCGCGAAGAAGTCCTGCGACGGAAAGCCGTCTTTGCGGCTCCAAAGTCCTTTATAGCCCGCCTGGCAGGTCGAGCGCGGCAGGTCGCACGCGGGGCCGCCGACGAGCTGCCAGACGAACCAATCCCCCGCCTCCAGCCACACCTCGGTGACGGCATAGACCTTCGGAGCCCGCTCCAATGTTTCCAGCACCTTGGGGAAGAACCACTCCAGCCCGACGGTGCCGCCGTAGCGGCTCAACCAGGGTTCACCGCGCTCCCGAGCCACGAAATTAAGCCGGTCGGTCTGGGACTGGGCGGCGTGGTGTTTCCAGAGTTTGGGCCAAGCGTATTTGTTGCCGGCGAACTTGGGGGTCAGACAGAGCGGCGTGCCGTCGGCCAGCGCCGGAAGCATGGTGCAACTGGTGAAATCAACGCCCAAACCGACCACTTCGTCGGCCGTCGCCTTGGCCGTGCGAAGCGCGGCGCGCACGGCGCCGGCCGCGCTGTCGATCCAGTCCTGCGGATGCTGCAGGGCGAAGCCGGGTGGCAGCTTTTCATCGGTGCCGGGAAGCCGCTCCACGATCTGGCCGTGTCGGTAACGGGCAACGGCGGAACCCCGTTCACGGCCGCGCAAGTCGACGAGCAGCGCCCGAACCGACTCGGTCCCGAAATCGAGACCAAGGGCCGACGCAGAAGGGCTCGCGGGTTTCTTCATTGAACAGAAGTTGATTCCGACCGTTTCACGAAGCGGCTGACCACCACGCCCACGATCAGGATCGACAGGGTGCTGACGACAACGATCAAGAGGGTGTTGAACGGACTGCGGAACGGTTCCCAGTCGCCGGTCAACCGCGGAGAAACACTCATCCAGGTGATCAGCAGGACACCGATCGAGACTCCGGCTTTGGCCGCCACGTTTCCGGCCCGTCGGGCGAGCAAGCCGAGCAGGAACAGCCCCAGCATTCCGCCGCTGAAGATGCTGGCGAGACTCCACCAAGCGTCGAGGGCGCTCTTGATCCGCATCATCGCCAGTGCCGTTCCGGCGCCCGATATCCCGATGACCAAGGTCGCAACCCGGAGCACCCTCATCGACTGCCGTTCCGTGGCGTCAGGTCGGAAGTAGCGTTTGTAGAGATCGCAGAGCACCAGCGTCGCGGAGCAGTTGATCGAGCTGGAGACGGTCGACTGCGCCGCGGCGAAGATGCTGGCGATGACCAGGCCTGTGACCCCAACCGGAAGCTGCGCGACGATGAAGTGGGGAAAGACGGAATCCGGTTTGTTCACCGCATCGACGGTCGCGGGCAACAGATCCGGCCGCGCGGCGTAAAAGGCGAAGAGCCCGGTCCCGATGAAGAAAAACACGGCCGAGATCGGCAGGTAAAGAAGTGCTCCGAGCCAGACGCTGCGGGCCGCTTCACGGTCGGTCTTCGCCGTCTGGTAGCGCTGCACATAGCTTTGATCGATCCCGAAGTTCTGGAGATTGATGAAGATGCCGTTCAGCAGAACGACCCAAAACGTCGCCTGGGCGAGGTCCGGCCCGAAGCTCCCCAGGCTGAACTTCCCATGCTCCGACGCCACGCTGAAGAGCTGCCCCGGCCCCTCCGGCATCCGGGCGAAGAGCACCACGACGCAGGCCGTCGCCCCCGCCATGAACACGAGGCTCTGGATCACATCGGTCCAGATCACCGCCTCCATGCCGCCGGTCAGCGTGTAGACGATCACCATGGCGCCGGCACCGAGAATGATGGTGGGCATCGACAGACCCGTGAGCGGCGCCAAGGCAAGCGCGAGCAGATAGAGGATCGTGCCCGTGCGGGCGAGCTGGGTCAGCAGATAGCAGACGACCGCGTAGGTGCGGGCCCAGGGGCCGAAGCGTTGCTCCAGATGCTGGTAGGCCGAGACCTGGCCCGAACGGCGGTAGAACGGCACGAACCACTTCACCGCGACCCACGTGGTCAGCGGAATCGAGAGACTGAAGGCGAACGCGCTCCAGTTCGAGCCGAAGGCTTTTCCGGGCAACGCGAGGAAGCTGATGCTGCTGACGTAGGTGCCGAAGATCGAAAGACCGACGGCCCATCCGGGCACGCTGCGACCGGCGGCCATGAACTTCTCGGTGTTCTGTCCGTTGCGCCCGACCCACAGACCGATGCCGACCATCGCGGCCAGATAGACCACGACGACGAGCAGATCGATGGCGGAGAGGGACGACATCAGAGCGGGCGAATCCCAAGATTGCGGAAGCGGACGGGGCAATTGTGGCCGTGGAGTTCCACGGGGCCATGTTCCAGCTTCCGGATGTTGGCGGGCAGAATGCGAAGCCCGGTTTCGCCGCAGATCTCCCGGTCAAGGTGAACGGGGACGCCCCACCATGGGAGCATGAGGGTGGCCTTGTAACCGTTGATGCCGGAGCCATTTTTGGCGTGGACCCACTCGCCCGCCGCCGCCGAAACCGCAACCAACAGAGCGGCCGTCGCGAGGCTCCTCTTCAAACATGGATGGACGCAGGTAAGCACCGATGGGGAAGTGCTCCGATGCCAGCACCTGTGCTTGTCCGTGTCCACCAGAGGATTTGCATAAATGGCGAAACTCGATCCGGCTCCCCGCTCGCAGACCGGGGCGCCGGGAACTCGCCGACCCGCAATGGACCTACCTTCACAGATCCACCGGCAACCCCGGAACCGATCCTGGCGCAGGCTGGATCCAAGACGCTCGTTTGTTCTTCGACGAGGGCACCGTCGTTGGGGACGTGTCGGATCTGCCCAGCGAGGTCTGGAAAGGGGAATTGGCCTTCGCCGGCGCGTGCCTTGGAGGTCTGCTTCCGGTGCCGCTTTCAATCGCGACCTCGGCCGTGCTTCGACTGACTTTCAACACCGGCCACACAGTGACCATCAGCGGACGAGGAGTTCGGTTGGAGCTCTGCGGCGAGCCCTCCTATGTCGAAGAGTTCAATCCCTGACGGAGGACCCGTTGTTCAGAATCAGGCTCCGGCAGCTCCAGAAAAACGCCGGTTCCACCTCAACGCCGATCCAGCGACTGGGTGATCAAACTCGACGGCATGGAGACTCGCCGGCCGCGCTTAAGAAGGCGCCAGAGCGCTGCAACCGCCAGCACGCTCAATCCCAGTCCCAAGGCCAGGTAGACTTTCCCGGAGTCCTCCACCGACGCGACGATCGTTGCCGGTCTCGGCGCGGCAGGTCTCGGTTTCGGAGCGACCGTCGCCACAGCGGTCGCCGGGCCGGGAGCCACCGCTTCGACCCGCACAGCAACCTCCGGCGACGGGATCTTCGGAGCTGCCAGCGGCAGGACCTTGGCCGTCTCACTGACAACGGCCGCCACTGGCACCCGATTCGGCGGTGCGGGCGTCGGAAGAACGGCAGGGTCGGGAGAAACTGTCTTCGGAGTCGCCGTTGGAATGACCGCGACCGGCGGCTCGCTCTTCGGCAGGACGACCGGCGGCGCGATCTTCGCGGGTTCCACCACCTTGGGTTCCGCCACCGTGTCATCCGCCCGGCGAATCGGCGGCGCAGCGGCGACTGCAGCCAGGACTTGGGAGGCATTGGAACTGGCGAAGAGCACGGGCATCGTGTCCTGGGTCGAAAGTCTCCTTGGGGCCAGCTTCACCGGGACGCCCGCCTCGCGAGCGGGCTCCGGTTGGGGGCGGGGCGGCACGGGAGGATCGGGAATCGTCCACGGTCCGATCCCGGAATTGACGGCCGCGTCCACCAGTTTGCCGTTCCGAATGGCGAAGAAAGTCACGAACGGCAGCTTGCTCCTGCGCAGGCCCGCTTCGGCTTCCGCGTAGACGGCACCGATCCGCGCATCAAGCTCGGCCCCCATGCTCAACCGGCTTCCAGGGCTGGTAATCACCGCGACGGTCAAATCATCCGAAACGTCCGCGACCCGCCGCAGGGGAGTCAGGACGTTCTCCCAGATCGGCGGCTGGTCCCACCTGCGTTTCCGCAAGTGCTCCACGATGGCCTCCGACAAAGGCCACGCCGCCGATGGTTTCCAGAAGTGCATGGGAAAGCCGACGTCGAGAGTGTCCTGATAGGTCCAGACACCCAGCGTGTCGCCGGGCTTCATCTTTCCGTCGAAAGCCCCGCCGACCAGTTGGCGAACCGCGCTCTCGACGGCGGTGGAACACTTCGTCGAAGCCGAGGAAGTCTCCACGATGAGCAGAAAGCGTCGTGGTGCCGGACGCGTCGCGTCGGCCGCCTGCACCCCTGCTGCGATCCATCCCAGCAGGCAAAATACCCGGATCCACTTCATCTTGGTCTCTTGAACTGGACGCGTTCCCGGCGGCTGATCCGCTCCACTTCCGTCCGCAAGTCCTGCAGCACGTTTCCGATTTCCCGGATGAAGTTCTCGCAGCTCGAATAGTGGTGCCCCATGCCGATGATCATGTCCCGCTCGGCGAAGTCGTTCGTCACGACCAACGCCTCGCCATAGGGCTTCAGCCGGTGCGCAGTCCGTTCGATCATGTCATCGGCCGTCCGGCCCGCCTTTGAATAGAGAATCTCAAGATTCCGCGTCGAATGGACCTTCGGCGTTCCAAACGGCGCCCCGCCCCCGTCGAAGAACACCGTGATCGGTGTCCCGTTGAAGTCCTGATACTGGCCCAGGATCGACAGCAGTTCCTCCCGCGCGGCCGCCGAATGCCGCGGCTGGCCGGGCGCGATCTCCGGCCAGGCGTGCAGCAGGCTGTAACCGTCGACCAAAATGCGGACAAGCGCCATGCAAGGAGGCTAGATGGCCCTCGGCACATTGGGAACCGCGTGGTTGGCGCTCGTTCAGGGCTCGTGGATTGCGCGCATCTTCCCCTCGTTGACCCCTGCCCGGCCGGACCTTAGATTTTTCCAATGACTACAGCGCCGGTCGCCAAACTTCCTGGGAACCTCGATTTTGTGACGCGGAAACCCCTTCCGCCCGCGCAGCTCGATTCCCTTTCCCGCGACATCCTCGCGCTGAAAAAGAAGCTCAACGCCGTCATCCTCGCCCACAACTACCAGCTCCCGGAGATCCAGGACGTGGCCGACTACGTGGGCGATTCGCTCGGCCTTTCCCAGCAGGCGGCCAAGACCAGCGCCGACGTCATCGTCTTCTGCGGCGTCCATTTCATGGCGGAGACGGCCAAGATCCTGAACCCCGACAAGATCGTCATCCTGCCCGACGCCGACGCCGGCTGTTCGCTGGAGGAAAGCTGCCCCGCCGAGAAGCTGAAGGCGCTCCAGGCCACGAACCCCAACTTCTACACCATCGCCTACATCAACTGCTCGGCCGAGGTGAAGGCGCTCAGCGACGTGATCGTGACCAGCGGCAACGCCAAGAAGATCGTCGAAGCCGCGCCCAAAGACCGGGATCTGCTCTTCGTCCCCGACGAAAACCTCGGCGCCTGGGTGATCGAGCAGACCGGCCGGCCGATGACCCTTTGGAAGGGCAATTGTTACGTCCATGTCGAGTGGACCCACCAGAACATCACCCGTATCCGGCAGCAGTATCCGGACGCGCCGCTGGTCGCACATCCTGAATGCACCAAGGCGGTGCGGATGCTGGCCGACGAGGTTTGCTCGACCGAAAAAATGATTGCCTACTGCAAGTCCAGTCCGGCTCCGGCGATCATCATCGCGACCGAATCGGCCATGATCCATCGGCTGATGAAGGAATGCCCCGGCAAGACCTTCATTCCCGCGCCGACCGACAACTGCCGCTGCAACGAGTGCCGATTCATGAAGATGAACACGCTGGAGAAACTGCATGACTGCATGCTGAACCTTGCGCCCCGCGTCGAACTGCCCAAGGAGATCATCGAGCGCGCCCGCCAGCCCATCGAGCGGATGCTGGAGATCTCGGTGCGGCCCCTGGAGAACGCGGGTTGAGCCTGGCTTCGAAATGATTCGTCGGATGAGGCGCTTGCGTTGAAAGCGACCTCCCTTAAAGTTTTATCCATTCCGTGAAGGCTTGGCGCCTGCCGCCGAGCCCTCGGTCAATCAACCACATACAAATCATGGCACACGAACTACCCCCCCTGCCCTACGCCAAGGAAGCGCTCGAACCAAACATCGACGCGCAGACCATGGAGATCCACCACGACAAGCACCACAACGCCTACGTGACCAATCTCAACAAGGCCATCGCCGGCAACGCCGCGCTCGAAGCCAAGAGCATCGACGCCCTCATCGCCGATCTCGCCTCCGTGCCCGACGCCATCCGCGGTCCCGTCCGCAACAACGGCGGCGGTCACTGGAACCACTCCTTCTTCTGGAAATTGATGGGCCCCGGAGCCGGTGGCGCCCCCTCGGGCAAGCTCGGCGAAGAAATCACCGCCACCTTTGGCAGCTTCGACGCCTTCAAGGAGAAGCTTGAAACTGCGGGCGCGACCCGTTTCGGCAGTGGCTGGGCCTGGCTCATCGTCAACGCCGCCGGCAAGCTGGAAGTGGTCTCCACGGCCAACCAGGACAACCCGCTCATGGGCAAAGCCATCGCCGGTGTCGAAGGCAAACCCGTCCTCGGAGTCGACGTCTGGGAACACGCCTACTACCTGAAATACCAGAACCGCCGCCCCGACTATCTCAAGGCCTGGTGGAACACGGTCAACTGGGCCGCGGTCTCCAAGAACTACGAAGCTGCGACCAAGTAGGCCGCTTCCCGCTTCGTCCCCTCAAACCGGAGCCCAGCTATCCGCTGGCTCCGGTTCTTCTTTGCTCGTCGGGCCTTCATTCCACGGTCACCACGACCTTGCCCAGGACCCTCCGCTCCCTCAGCGCTTGGAACGCCTCCTCCGCCTGGTCCAACGGAAGGACCCGGTCGATCACCGGCCGGAGCTTTCCCTCCTCGACGAACTTCAGCGTGCGAACCATGTCCGCCCGGTTGCGGCCGTAGCTTCCGACCAGCCGCTGCTGTTTCACGAAGATCGGCCAGAGATCGAGCGGCACAGTTTGGCCGGCTGTCGCGCCGCAGGTGACGATGGTTCCACCCCGGGCCAGACAGTGGAAACACCGGGCCAACACCGCCCCTCCGATGTGTTCCACCAC
>JBBQXJ010000090.1:0-18503 GCA_038209745.1 Verrucomicrobiota bacterium | reverse complement strand
TGTTCCGGAGCGACCGGACCGCGACGACCCGGACCCAGTCCGCGTTCTTCGGCCTGTTCCAGCACAAGTCCGGTCCGGACGGTTCGCGCTGGCGGGTGCTCTTCATTCCGTTCGGGGGGAAGGGAGGGACCGATGAAGCGCAGTAGCACTCTGGTAGAAATGCTCTTCATCCAAAGCCGCATCAAACCGAGAAGCGGTCCGATGGGCAGGCGAGGCAGGGCGAAGGCTCCCGGCAAGCCGTCTTGGGGCAAAAAGGCCATCCAATCCGGCTTCACTGGCAACTCCGGAAAGCCCGGGAGTCGCCAGAGAAGATCTCCCGTCGTTCGTCCGTCATCCGGCGGCTCGGCAGGAGCCTTCGCCCTGACGCGTCTCTGCCGACCGTCCCGTTCAATGATTTGTTCCTGGCCCTTCACCGCTCACACATTGCAGTTCCGTCGGGAGGTGCTTTCGTGTTCATTCGGTCCGGTTCGACTCTGAAGCCTATGTTCCGCCATATCGGTGAATTGATTATTCTGCTGCTCCAGGCGCTGGGGGCCATGCCCGTCGCGTGGCGCCAGCGCGCGAAGGTGAAGGAGCAGCTGTTCGAGATCGGCAATGCGAGCCTGCTGATGGTCTGCATCCTCTCGCTCTTCATCGGCGGCGTGGTCTCGCTCAACACCGGCCCGGTGCTCGTCTCCCGCGGTCTCGGCAGCGCCCTCGGCGGCCTGGTCGGCATCTCCGTCTGCAAGGAACTGGCGCCGGTGATGATGGCGATCCTGATCGCCGGCCGCATCGGCTCGTCCATGGCGGCGGAGATCGGCTCGATGGCGGTCAACCAGGAGATCGACGCGCTCCGCACCATGAACATCAACCCGCTGCACTACCTCGTGGTGCCCCGGTTGCTCGCCGTCACGGTCGCGCTGCCGATGCTGGTCATCTTCTCCATCATCATCGGGTGGCTCGGCGGCGCCGTCGTCGCCAACTACAACCACGAGATCAACGTCTCCTTCGCCGGGTTCTTCAACAATCTCCGCAGCGTGGTCGAGTTGAAGGACGTGGCGGACGGCCTGATCAAGACCCTGGCCTTCGCCGTCGTCATCGGTACTGTCTCCTGTCAACAGGGCCTGGCCACGGTGGGCGGTCCGCGCGGCGTCGGGCGCTCCGTCACCAAGGCCGTGGTGAACTCCATCGTCCTGATCCTCCTGCTCGACTACTTCCTGACCCGCCTGCTGATGGCCATCCACTGATGAACCTCCCCGCCAACAGCCAGCCCGTCGCCCAGACCGGCGTCCGCATCGAGGTGCGGAACCTGAGCCGCAGCTACGGCGACAAGCAGGTGCTCAAGGGCGTGTCCCTCGACGTCGAGCCGGGCGAGATCTTCATGCTCATGGGCCCCAGCGGATCGGGGAAGAGCGTCCTGCTCCGCCATGTCATCGGGCTCGAAAAGCCCGACGAAGGGGAGATCCTGCTGGATGGTGAACCGGTCGCGTCCGATGGCGTGATGGACCGACACCGCATCGCCATGGTCTTCCAGTCCGGCGCCCTCTTCAACTCGCTCACCGTGGCCGAAAACGTCGGCCTCTATCTGACCGAGCACCGGCTCAAGCCCCCCGCCGAAATCGCGAGCGTCGTGCGCCGCCAGTTGGAAATGGTCGGCCTCACCGACGTGGAGGAGAAGTTCCCGGCCGAACTCTCCGGCGGCATGAAGAAGCGCGTGGCCATCGCCCGTGCCCTCGTCATCGAGCCGGAGCTCGTCCTCTTCGACGAGCCCACCAGCGAGCTGGACCCCATCAGCTCCGTGAACATCGCCGCCGCCATCGTCGCCCAGAACGATCGCATCGGCGCCACCTCCCTCGTCGTCACCCACGACCGCGACCTCGTCTTCTGCGCCGCCGACCGCGTGGCCGTCATCCGCGAGGGCTCGATCATCTTTGTCGGCACGCCGGACGAACTCCGCGCGTCGGCCGATTCCTTCATCAAGCAACTCATCAATCCGGAGCGCCGCCTGACCCGTCGGGGCGCGGCTCCAACCCCTGATCACCGACCATGAAAAACACCCTCGAAACCCGTCTGGGACTGTTCTTCGCCCTGGCCCTGGTCTCCGCGTTCCTCATCCTGGAAATGCTGGGAGGCTTCAGCTTCTTCCAGAAAGGCTACCGTCTGAACGCCCTCTTCGACAACGTGCAGGAGCTCAAGGTCGGCGACCCGGTCAAGATGGCCGGTGTGAACATCGGCCGGGTCGACGCCGTCGCCCTGACCAACACCCAGGTGCGCGTCACCCTGCGTGTTTTCGAGGAGACCACGCAGATCCGCACCGACAGCAAGGCCACGATCAAGTTCGTCGGGCTGTTGGGGCAGAACTTCATCGCCGTCGACTTCGGCACCGCCAAGGGCGCCGTGGCCACCGATGGAGCCTTTCTCCAGAGCGTGGAGCAGCCCGACCTCAGCCAGCTCATGGCCAAGTTGGACAACGTCGCCTCCGGGGTGGAGAACATCACCCGCAGCTTCTCCGGCGACACCTTCAACAACCTGCTCGGACCCGTGACCGACTTCCTCAAGCAGAACCAGCAGCCCCTGACCGACAGCATCGCCAACATGCGGACCATTTCGCAGAACATCGTCGAAGGGAAAGGCACCGTGGGCAAACTGATCAACGAGCCGGAGCTCTACGACTCCGCCATGGCCACGCTCTCCACCTTGCAGACGAACCTCGCCGACATGAGCGGCGAGCTCAACGCCACCCTGGCCGACGCCCGCGCCACCGTCGCCGACATGCGCGCCGGCAAGGGCACCATCGGCAAGCTGATGACCGACGAGTCGCTCTTCACCGAGACCAAGGACGCCATGACCCAGATGAAGGAGATCATGCAGAAGATCAACCACGGCGAGGGCACCATCGGCCAGCTGGTCAACGACCAGGCCCTGCTGAAAAGCGTGAAGCTCTCCCTCCAGAAGCTCGACAAGGCCACCGAAGGCCTCGAAGACACCGGCCCCCTCCAGGTCATCGGCATCATGGCCGGGCAGCTGTTCTGAGCGGGACCGCCGGATCGTGGAGGACGAGGGGAGTCTTCGTTCTGCCTCTCGTGGTCCGATCCGTTTCCGTCGGATGGGTCAGTCCTGCTGGACTTGTGCTGGCGACGTCACCAAGACCACTCGGTGTCTTCTGGAAACCAAAGGTGTCTGGCGTCGAACCGTCTCAATTGACTTCTGTCGATTCAGCCCATCAACGACGCTGGGCCTCAGTGGAAACTCTCGCCATCGGATCGCAGTTGCTTCACTTCGTAATGGCGATACTCGCGTTGTATTTTTGCGTCACGTTGTTCCTTCGTCAGCACGCGTATGGCTGGCTTCTTCTCGGCGCAGGGTTTCTTGAGCCATTCGTTCTTTTGCTCATGCGGGCCGTTCGTGGCCGTTCGCTGCTTGCTTACAAGACGGTTTCGTCAAGCGCGGACGGCATCATGCAGGTCAGCTATAACGTGGATTTTCGGTTTCTCAGCATCGTCGCCGTGGTCGGGTTGTTCACGTTGGTTCGGGGATCTCGGAAGAAGATGGAAGGCTGACATGACGGGGCCAACCATGCGGTCCAGCGCCCGTGAGACTTGTGAACTGGTGGGGCATTCTCGGGAAGGATTTCCGAAACGCGGTGCCTGCCACACGGACTGACCCGTCTCGTCCTACCTCGGCACCGGCGGCGGGGTCTTCTCGGTGATCGGCAAGGTCGCCTTCAGGATCAGCGCGCCGCTGATCGCGCTCCAGACCCAGGCGAGGCCGAAGAGCAGCATCGCCCCCTTCAACCACAGCATCGGGGTGCCGGCGAACGACGCCGGTTCCAGGGTCTCGGTAGACTTCGCGACATACCAGCCGAAGACCCCGATGAAGATCCCGAAGCCCGAGACCGAGAGCAGCAACTGCGGCACCCCGGCCCAGCGCCGCGCCCAAAAGGTTCCGAGCCCCGGTGTCGCCGCGACGTTGACCAGCAGGCACAGCAGCGCCTCCTTCCGGTTGAGCGGTCGTTTCAGGCTTATGAATCCAGGGAGATTGGCCATGCGATGGTTTAGCTGAGGCCCAGCCATTTCGAAAGGGCGGTGACCAAGAGGACGGATGCGGGAAACCCGGCGAGGAAGGTGATCCAACACCAGATCCGGCACAGGCGCGACGCCCGCCACGCGCCGTCGATGTCGCCCTTGCGGACGAGGGCGCCGACGCGGTGCGAGTAATACATCGCCATCATTCCCAGCGGCATGCAGCCGATCAGGGTCAATAGGATGGCGGCGATGAGATGGTTGGGGATCGCGATCTCCGCGTCGCGCAAGGCCGCGGCGGAAAGCGGGACCGGAGGCGGTTTGGTCCGGGACGGTGGAAATCCGGGAGGAAGCGAGGCGTAGAGTTCGGGGAAATCCCGCAGCGTCCGCCACTCGGTGTCGCCCGCGGCGCAAGCATGGGATTCCGATCCGATGCGGCGATCACGGCGCCATTCCTGGAGGATTCGGGCAGGGTGGGGCCCGTAGCGGCGGTTGTCGGGCCCGATGACGAAATACAACGGTTCTTCGCCGTCGTCGCTCATGCGGCGAGCTCTCCGAGCTTCCGCGTCGCCGCGCCCGAATCGATCGTCTGTTCGGCCAGGGTCCACCCTTCGGTCAGCGACTTGGTCTTGCCGGCGAGGAACAGGGCGGCGGCCGTGTTCAGCAGCACCGCGTCGCGTCGCGGGCCCTGGTCGTCGCCACGCAGGATCTGCCGGATGATCTCGGCGTTGGTCTGTTTGTCGCCGCCGCGCAGATCGGCCAACGACGCCGGGCGGATGGGCAGCATGGCCGGATCGAACTCGGAGACATGGAACGCGCGGTCGTGGTGGAACTCCGCGATGCGGCTGGGTCCGAGCGTGGACAGCTCGTCCAGCGAGCGGGCTGCGCCGTCTTCGACCACCGAGCCGCTCACCACCATTGCGCGGCGCAGGCCGAGAGCCTGGAGCACGTGCGCCAGCGGTTCACAGAGCTCCGGCCGCGAGACGCCGAGCAGTTGCACGGTGGGCCGGGCGGGATTCAGCACGGGGCCGAGGAAATTGAAGATCGTCCTTTGGCCGCGCTGTGCGCAGTGCTTCCGCACCGGCCCGATGTGCTGGAAGGCGGGATGGAAGTTCGGGGCGAAGAAGAAGGCGAACCCGTGCTCCTCCAGCGCCGCCGCCGCCGCCTCGGGCGAAAGGTTCACGGGGATGCCGAGCGCCTCCAGCACATCGGCGCTGCCAGACTGGGAGGTGATGGCGCGGTTGCCGTGCTTGGCCACCACCACGCCCGCCGCCGCCGCGACGAGGGCGACGGTGGTGGAGATGTTGAAGGTGTTCAGCTGGTCGCCGCCGGTGCCGCAGACATCGAGGATGTCGCCCTGTCTCAGCGCTTCCGAGATCGGCGGCCGGATGGACACCGCCCGCAGCTCCTTGGCGAACCCGGCGATCTCTTCCGCCGTCTCGCCCTTCCGCGCCAAGGCGATCAGGAAGTCCGCCTTGACCTCGACCGCCACCGCTTCATCGGTCAACGCCGTGAAGGCATGGAGAATCTGCTCCGCCGCGAGATCGGCGGAGGCGGCGAGCTGCTGGGTCAGTTCGGCGAGCACGGGGCTGAGCGTAGGAGGCGACCCGATGGAAGGCAAAGACGGCGTTGCGGCCAGGGCAGTTTAAGAAAAGTCGCAGCCGGTTTGCCCGGTCTTGAAGGACACGGCCACGAGATTCCTTAAACCGCGACTAGCGCTCGACGGTGAAAGTCTCGTCGAACTGGAGCTTTCCCGAGGGTTCCACCTTTCCTGCGAGCCTTAGCCGAGCTGCCGACTTTTTCGCGTCTTCGAGGGTCATGCCGTGGTCATCCACCCGGTCCGCCGCGATGGAATAGACCAGATAGCCGGTCTTCTTCCGCAGATAGCGAAGAGGCTTCCCGTCGAACGGGTCCTTGGGGGTCTCCGCCAGAAAGGTCGGGGTCAATGCCTCCAAGGTGTCGGGCAGGCCTCCTCCGTTGGAAAGGCGGAAGCGTTCGATGGCCAGTGCGGTTTCGGCGCAGCGGCGGCGCGCGTCCGCCGAAGCCTGGTGTGCAAGGCTTCGGCTCAAGGCTGGAAGCAGCATCCGGCTGACGAACGTTGAAGGCGTCGGCCGTCTACCCTTGTCGAGACCGGCAAAAGCGGCCTCGTAAGCTTTCAAGCCTTCGGGAAGATCCAACGCTGCGGCCGTGATCGCCCGGTCGAATATGCCGAGAAGACACGCGTGATCGGTTTGTGCGAGTCCCGACATTTGCCAGAGGTTCATCATGATCGTATTCCCGGTCGATGATGTGTCCTGGGCGCCATCGGATTCCGGCTGATCCATCAAGACCATCAGCTTGGGCAGACTGCTGAAGACGTCCGCAGATAGGACCCGCTCACCCAGAAGCGCTTTCCGGACAAGACGTGGATCGGCGGATCGGCGGCTTGCCGTTTCGAGCGCGGCGATCTGTGCGGGTGAGAGCGTGGCCTGATTGAGTAGATCCTCGACGCCTCGAACCGCGATCCCTTGGCACGCCACTCGAACGAGCTGGCTGATGATAAGCGGTTCCTCCTTCAACAACTCCGCGAGCGCGAAGCCGTCCACCACGGCTTCGACCGCTCCATTCGTGTCTTCCTTGGCCATCAGCACCAATGATTCGATCCGAAGGAACTGCGCCTCGAACTTCATTCGCGAGAGATGTGGTAGTGGCACCATAACACCTTCCTCGAAGCGGACAAGGAACCGCGCTTTCCTTCGCTTCAAGGCGTCGTGGAGCAGCGCCGCATGTTCCGAATGGTCCATCAGGAACTTCTCAGCCACAGCGAGAGTGTCGGCATCCAATGGATGAGCCGCAGAAGCATGGTTCCAACCGGTCGTCATGACGGGCAACCCTTCAGGTGTGCTTATCGGACTCGTCGACGGAAGCGGTCGGCGGTTTGCCCGATATGCCGCCCAGAATCCCGGATCTTCCTTTTCCCAAAGCGCCACCAAAGGAATGGCCGCATTCTCCTCGTCTGGGATCGGCGGGTAGCTTGCGATCAACTCCGTGATGGTCACGGGCTCCCCATTGGCCCGCGCCTTGGCTTCGAGGCGTTTGATCGTGTTGTTCGTTCGGATGCGGAAGGAGATGTGCCAGACCAGGAGCCCGCCGAATACGACGGCGAGGACGGTCAGAACCACCAGAAGCGGCCGGTCGATGCGGAGGCGGCTGCGCCGGGCACCGGGCAGGGGAGGCGGCTTGGCGATCACGTGCCAGAGGCTCCGCTTTGGGGCTGGGAAGGTCAATCGCCGGCAAGGGTCATGCAGTTGAACGGAGGTGAGACTTCCAGCCTGACCTGACGGACGTGGACGAATGCGGGGTTTTCCCGCCGTCGTTGGCACCGGCTGATCGGTGAGCGCCCTCCGGCCTCAAGGACAGAGTCGAAGCCGGTCCTGCTCTTGCCCAGCAGATGCCTCCGCTGCGGCTGCAACCGCTTTGATAAGGTCGACCACGGTTCCGCCATTCCGCGCTTCCAAGATCGAATCGGCGGCGGGAGGGTTTCGTCCATCCAACCATTATTTCCATGAAAACCACCTTCACTTCCGCCCTGGTCCTTGTCTCCGTGGCCGCGGGTCTCACCACCGGCTGCATCAGCCACGACGAAACGGTCTATCAGGACACGGAGCGCATGCCGGTGTCGTTCGAATCGGAGACGGCCGGGCGGGTCTTCTTCGAGGCGTTGAGCAAGAAGCCGGGCGGGCGCTCCGACGAGACGAGCACCGAGGTGGACCTGCCCATCGTTTTCCATCACAAGGTCAAGACGGTGCGCGGCCCCAATGGCGCGTTCAACGAAGCGGTGCTCCGCTGTGACACGAACCGCGACGGCAAGATCACGGAGCAGGAGGCGAACATCTTCGCGGCGCAGGGGAAGTAGGCGTCGAGACCGGGCGGCGCAGGAGCCGATGGTCGACCAGCTGGGCGAGGCTCGCCACCCGGTCGGGGGCCGCCGCTCGGGAGCGGTCGATCAGGAGGGCGTTCCAACCGCAGGCGAGGGCTCCGGCCAGGTCTTCGCGCGGGCTGTCGCCGATGTGGAGCAGCTCGCTGGGCAACAGTTTCAAACGGGCTTCGGCCGTCTCGAAGATGGCGCGGGCCGGCTTGGCGGCGCCGGCTTCGCAGGAGACGACCACCTCGTCGAAAGCCGGCAGCAGTTCCAGCCTGGCCAGCAGCGGTCGCAGCCGTTCATCCCAGTTCGAGAGGATCACGAGTTTCAAGCCGGCCATCTTCAGCGACAGCAGGGTCGGCAGCACATCGGCGAAGAGTTCCCAACAGCGGGCGTCGTTGAACCGGTCGTAGAGCGCGGGGAACAGGGCTTCGCTCGCACCGTCCGGGATCAGTCCGGCAAAGGTGGCGTCCACGATGGCCGCCCATTCCTCCCGGGAATAGTGGCTGGGTTTCAGTCGCGACCACGCTTGGCCGAAGCGTTGCGTCAGTTCGTCCGGATCCAGCCCGGCGAAACCGTTTTCCGCCGCCACTTCGGCATAGACATGGCCCACCGACGGCCAAGGGCGGATCAGGGTGCCACCGACATCGAAGGTCACGGCGCGAATCATCCGCCAGAGCAGGCCGCTTGCCGGCGGCGGCGTCAATCGTCCGACCGCGCAGTCCGGGAATTGACCGTGACGAAGGTCCGGGTGAAAGGTCTTCCCACAGGAATGGCCAAGCTCCGTTTTTCACGCCGTCGTCTGCTGCTGGGTCTGGGACTCGGGCTGCCGGCGGCCGCGTTGGCGGATGCGGCGAGGGTGGAGCCCGGTTGGCTGCAGGTCCGGTCGCTTCGCCTGGCGAAGGCCGCGCCGCGCCATCGCTTCGTCCACTTCACCGACATCCATTTCAAGGGCGACGTCGACTATCTCCGGCGAGTCGTCGCGACGATCAACGGCCTGAAGCCCGACTTCGCCTGCTTCACCGGCGATCTGATCGAGGAGGCGCGGCACTTCGCGGTGGCCGTGGAAGAACTCGCGAAGCTGACCTGCCCGCTCTACGCGATCCCCGGAAACCACGACCACTGGAGCGAGGTGGACCTGGGTCCATTGGCGGAACTTTGCCGCAAGACCGGCGGCGATTGGCTCGTTGATCGACAGGTGAAACTTGCTGGAACCGAAACTGTGGTCAGCGGCGTGGACCGGATGAACCGTCTGCCGACTCCGATCCTCGGCGCGACCAATATTCTTCTGCTTCATTATCCCGGCTGGGCCGACACGCTCCCGCACCAGGGCTGGGATCTGATCCTCTCCGGCCACACCCATGGCGGCCAAGTGCGGCTGCCCTTCATCGGCGCGCTCATCACCCCTTTCGATTCGGGTCGCTACGAGATGGGGCTCTACGACACGCCATCCGGTCCCATGTATGTCAGCGCCGGCATCGGCGAATTCTACTTCAGGATCCGGTTCCGCTGTCGGCCGGAGATCACGGTGGTGGAAATCTGAGACCTGTCGTGGAACGCATCGCAACGGTTGCCAACGCGCATTCATTAAGCTCATCCGGAATCTGGTAACGCGCCGGTCCTCAGCTCCGCACCCATAGTGGTGGGGCTCCACCGCTTCAAGGAGGAGGTTAGGAAAGGCGGATCAGCCCCACCAAAAGCGCCGGAGCACCTGCGCAGTCCACGACGCTGGCGCGGGATTTGAAAACTCATCGAAACGCGGCACCCTCTAGCCAGAACGCTCCGGACCGGTAATTCTCGCACCGTGCGTTTTGGTCCCCTTGAGCTGAAGTCGAACCTGTTTCTCTCGCCGCTGGCGGGCTACACCAACCTGCCCTTCCGCCTCGTCGTGCGCGAAGTCGGCGGGCTCGATCTCGCGACGACCGATCTCGTCAACGCCCGCTCGCTGTTGGAGAAGAACAAGAAAGCCTTCAAGCTGATCGAGACCAACGCCCAGGACCGGCCCCTCGCCGTCCAGCTCTTCGGCTCCGTGCCGGAGGAGATGCGCGACGCGGCCGCCTACCTCGAATCCATCGGCGTCAGCTCCGTGGACATCAACATGGGCTGCCCAGTGCGCAAGGTCTGCAAGGTCGGCGGCGGCTCCGCCATGATGACCGAACTGGCCCAGACCTCCGCGCTGGTTCGCGGCATGGTCGACGCCGTGAAGATCCCCGTGACGGCGAAGATGCGCCTCGGCTGGGACGACGAAAACCTGACCGCGCCCGATCTCGTCCGCGCCCTCGAAGACGCCGGCGTGTCCGCTGTCTTCATCCACGGCCGCACCCGCGAACAGGGCTTCAGCGGCACCGTCAATCTTGCCGGTATCCGCAAGGTGGTGGACGCGGCGCGCGCTATTCCCGTCATCGGCAACGGCGACGTGACCACGCCGGACGCCGCCAAGAAGATGGTCGATGAGACCGGTTGCCACGGCGTCAGCATCGGGCGCGGCGCGTTCTACGATCCGTGGATCTTCAAGCGCACCCACGAGTTCCTCGCCACCGGCGTGATGCCGCCCGAGCCGAGCTTCGCCGAACGCGTCCGCATCCTGCGCCGGCATCTCGACCTGATGGTGGAGGTCTTCGGCGACGAACACGGCTCGCGGATGTTCCGCAAGGTGGCGCCCTGGTATACGAAGCGGTTCGGTCCGGCCAACGAGTTCAACAAACGCGTCGTCCAGCTGAAGTCCCGCGCGGAGTTCGAGGAGATCCTCGCCAGCTACGTCCAGTGGCGCGCCCAGTTCCTCGACGACGACGGCGAACTGAAGCCGCGCTACCAACCCCCGCCGATGGTCGCCAGCTTCATGCAGGACGACCTGCCGGAATCCGTCCGCCGCGAGGCCATCCCCGTGCCCAAGGGCCCGGTGGAAGTGTGGTGAAATGACTTGTGGCGAACTGGGCTATTCAGAGCGCATCTCAGGACAGCGTCCCCCATTATCCGAGAGGTTCGCTTCGCTCGCGCCGGCCCCGCCGGTAGAGTGGCACGGTTCGGCGAGCCGTCCCGACCTCCCCAACCGTGTGAAGACCCTCCGTCAATCGTCGCCGTCGTTTCCGGCCGGTTGGGCGAAGACGAAGGCGGCGCGGGTGGGCGCGGGCATCGCGTGGTTCCGGCCCCGGACGGAGCGCCAGATCATCTCGTTCAGCACCAGATCATCGGCGGCGTCTTCCTTGGAGAAGTCCATGGATCGGGCCTTGTCCGCGCCCCAGGCGGTGGGGACGTTCTTGGCGTCCAGATCCACCGTCACCGGCTTGACCGTGTAGGGCGTGGCGTCGGGCGTGGGCTGGAAGCTGCGATACATCGGCAACGCGGCGGCATCGAACTGCGACATCGGCTTCAGTCCCAGGATCAGCTCCATCGTCCGCAACATGCTGGAGGTGGAATAGAGCGTGGAATCGACCGAGCGGCGTTTCACATAGGGGCTGATGACATAGGCGATGGTGCGGTGGGCATCGACGTGGTCGGGGCCGTTCTGCGCGTCGTCCTCCACCACGAAGACCGCCGTGTGGGCCCAGAACTTCGAATGGCTGAGCGCCTCGACCACCAGGCCGAGGCCGAGGTCGTTGTCGCCGAGATGCGCGGTGGGCGTGAGTTTGCCGACGGAAGCGCCGGAGGTGTGGTCGCTCGGCAACCGGACGATCTGGAGCTGCGGCATGTCGCCTTCCTGCTCGAAGCGTTTGAGCTCGGAGATGAACCGTTCGGCGCGTTTCTGATCCGGATAGCCCATGTCGAAGCTGCGGAACCACGGATCGATGTGGCCTTCGAGCGCCTTGGCCTTGGCGCGGCCGGGATCGTTGGGCGTCTTCCCGTCGGCGACCCATTCGCCATAGCTGCGGTAGCTGACGCCGGCTTCCTTGGCACGGTCCCAGAGGTAACCGCCGGCCGGGGTGGCGATGGGGAAGTTGCCCTCGGCCGGGTAGAGATATTTGCCCCGCTTGTTGTGCCCGTAGCTGAGCGGCCAGAACTTCTCCACGAAATCCGTGGCATAGGCGCCCATGGTCCATTCGTGGCCGTCGGCGCTGACCTCGCTCTCCACGTAGAAGTTGTCGAGCAGGACGAATTCCCGGGCCAAGGCGTGGTGGTTCGGCGTCACGCTTTCGGGGAAGAGGCAGAGCTTCGGATCGCCATTGCCCTCGGGCATGTCGCCGAGGATCTGGTCGTAGGTGCGGTTCTCCTTGATGATGTAGACGACGTGTTGGATCGGCGAGACGTCGCCGGGACGGCTGGGAATGGGATGGTCCGCGGGCAGCGACGCCAGCAACGCGGTGTTCGTCTGCGGTCGGCAGCGGAAGGCTTCCGCCGTCCAATCGGCCATCTGCCGCTTGAGCCGGGAACCCTTCGGCAGATCGATGATGCTGAGCGTGCCGTGGAAGAGGCCGCCGATGTATTCGTTCAACGAACCGGGCGCCTTGCGCACGCCGGGCTGGGGGCCCTCGGGATTCGCCTTGGAGATGACGCCCTTGCCATTGGCCACAAGGAGCTTCGTGCCGTCGGGCGTCACGCGGACGGAGGTCGGATACCAGCCCACGGGAATGAAGCCGAGCGAACGGCTGTGGCCGCGGGTGCCGACGTCGATCACGGCCACCATGTTGTTGCAGGCGTTGGCGACGTAGAGCGTCTTCTCGTCGGGGGACAACGCGAGGCTGTTGGGGGTGGAGCCGGGCGGCAGATCGGGGGAGAAACTCGCGAAGAGGGTTTCCTCCGTCCGGCCCGTGTCGGTGTCGATCAGCGTGACCGTGTTTCGATTGGCATTCGCGACGAAGAGGCGACGGCCGTTGCGGGTCAGCACCATTTCGTTGGGATGCTCCTCCGTCGGCCAATGGGCCACGACGGTGTTCTGCTTCAGATCGACGACCGCGACTTCGGCCCGCGCCCAGAGGCTGACGTAGAGCCGCTGGCGGCGTTCATCGAGGCGGCAGCTGTAGGGGAAGGGATCCACCAAGTCATTGGCCTGGGCATTGGCTTCGGCGCGCTTGGTCGTCGCTGCGAGATCCGGGTCCTGCGGCGGAACAATGGTCGCGGAACGGTTGGTGCCGCCGAGCTGGGCTTCGCCCGAAACGGTGCCGGTCGCCAGATCGACCTCTGTGATCTGGTGGCCCCAAACGTTGGCGACGAAGAGATGCTTGGCCCCCGCGTCCAGCGCCATGCCGGACGGGATGCCGCGCTCCTTCACCGTTCGGAGCGGAATGGAGGGCTGCGCGGTCAACTGGCCTTCGTTGAAGGCGAACCGGAAGATCACTTCCTCACCGGCGCCGCTGCTGAAGAGCTGTTTCCCATCGCCGGAGAATTCGATGCCGTAGAACGTTTCCGCGAGCCTGGTCCGCGACACCACCGTCTCCGCCTCTACGTCCACGACGATGATTTCGTGCGGCCCATAGCCCGCGTGCAGCACGGCCGCCCATCGGCCCGACGGATGAACCGCGATGTTCACCGGCAGGTCGCCCAGCTCGATCTGTCTCCCGACCGGGCGAAGGAACCACTGGTTCGGCAGCCGGACGGACCCGTCGGGGAGTTGGCCGGGCAGATCGCGCCCGACGGCGGTGGCTGGGCTCGGGTGGACGGATCGCGACGAGCAGGACGCGAGGACGCAGGCCGCCAAGGTGCCGATCAGGACTGAGGAGTTCCGCATGTAGGGGGATCATTCCTGCGGCGGGGCGGCGACGCAAAGCCGGAGCGTCCGCGACATTGAATCGTCACCGTTCCGAAATGGCGCCTCGCAGAGTCCACCTGGCCGACAAACGGGCGTTGCCAATCGGGCGGGCCGCTGGCTAGTTTCACTTCCAGTGGGTGGTTGGCGCAGCGGTAGCGCAGCAGTCTTACACACTGTTGGTCGGGGGTTCGAATCCCTCACCACCCACCATTTCCCCCCTGTCCTGCAACCATGCCCAGAGGATGTCCAGACTCGGCGCCGCGCGGGATGGACGGTGTGTCCAGGTCGCGCGCAGTTTCTCGCCGCTCGGGATTCAACCCGGATCTCCGGTCGGTGTTTGGCTACCCCCCCTGAAACGGCTCCCCCGATTGTGGGTCTGTCGGGCACGACGGAAGGCTGTCTCAATGTCGAAGGTCGAGGCAACGCGGACCGGGCGTCGAACGTCATCGATGGATCGAATTACGCCGGTCGCCGGGTTGCCTTTTCGATCGCCGCAACAACATTGAACAACGCCATGCGCAGTGATCATTCCATTTCTCGATCCCGCGGCTTCACCCTGATCGAGCTGCTGGTCGTCATCGCGATCATCGCGATTCTTGCGGGCATGTTGTTGCCGGCACTGGCCGCCGCCAAAGGCCAGGCCCTGCGGACGCAGTGCCTGGGGAACAACAAGCAGCTGGCCTTGGCGTCGCACATGTATGCGAACGACAACCAGGACTACATGCCCAATCCGGGCTGGGGGAACAGCTACCAGAACTGGCTCTACACGCCAGTAGGCGGATCTCCCCCGAACATGCTCGCCGCGCCCTACAACGTGACGCCGGAGAAGGCCTACGAGGGCGGGCAACTGTGGACCTATCTCAAGAACCGGAAGGTCTATTGGTGCCCGACCGACGTCACCGACAAGTCCAACCCGTATTGGTCGATCCGTCCGAACAAGCAGTCCACCTATGTCTGGAACGGGGCCGTCAACGGTTTCGGAAGCCTCGGCGCCAAGACCTACAAACTCGCCTCGTTCAAGCCCGACGCCTATTTCATCTGGGAGCCCGACGAGCCCAACTACTACAAGTTCTTCCCGGGTCAGAGCTGCTACAACGACGCCAGCAGCTATCCCTCCCAGGGCGAGGGTCTCGGCAAACGGCATGGGAAGAAGGGCGGAATCCTCGTCGGGTTCAGCGGGCACGTGGTCAACGTGCTCTACGACGAGTTCAACCGGGAGAAGAACCGTTTCCCGGGGCTGCTCCATTGTGTGCCGGGCAGTGCGAACGGGGATTGAGACGAGTCTTCGACCGAGGTAGGGACGGGACGCCGAGCCGTCCCTGATTCGAGCGGAGCGAGGCGAACGCAGTGAGCATTTCAGAACAGCGTCCCCGTTTATCCGAGATGCTCGCTGCGCTCGCGCCGGCTCCGCCGGCAGAGTGGGACGGTTCGGCGAACCCTCCCTACCTTTCCCAGGGTTTGAAGACGACCCCCGGGGCATTCTGCGGGATTTCGCCAAGTCGGTCACCACTTGGACGGTCTCGTCCACGAGCTGGTTTCGACAGCACGCTCATTTCGCGGCGTCCACCGGCTTGGTCGCGGGTGCGCGGTCAGCGGGATCCGCCACCACACCTGGAGCTCCGAGCAGCCGGGCCTTGAGTTCCTGGGTCCCAGGATCTGCTGCACCTCCATGAGGATCTCCTGGTAAGCTTGGTCCGCCTGTTTCCGGAGCATCTCCGCTTCTATGGCGGCGTTCGTGGTAGTTAATGACGAGGAGTTGAGCCGATGAAGGATCTCCGCGACCTGCGCGTCGATCTTGGCGGCCTCTTCCGCTTGGGCGGAGTGTTTCCGGGAGGTTGAGGACCGAGGCTACGAGCAGCGCCGAACCAGTTCCGAATGATCTCTGGAAGCTCCTCAATCGTGTGTTGCTTCAATTCCTCGACTTGAGCTTCGAGGATCCGGACGGATTCGGGGATCGTCTTGCCTCCCCTGCCGGAATGGCTTTCGGCCGCGCCCGCGTCTTTGACCCCCAATCCCACCAGATTCTGCCGGCTCAGTTTCGCCAGCGTCTCTTGGTCAGGGTCTTCGCGGGTGATCCGTTGGAACTGGGCGACGGCGTCGTGGGTGCGGTTCAGCTTGCGGTAGCATTCGCCAAGGCGGAACACGGCGGAGGCGGCGAGGCGGCGAGGTGGCGAGGTGGCGACCTTCGGTTTTCGGGCCGCAACCCCGCTGAACGCGGCCTCGCGGACGTGACCGCCCGCGCCCCGCATTGTTCTGAGTCGTCCGCGTGCTTGGCGGTTCAAATCGGTTCTTCATGGGTGTCGCCAAGTTCCAGCCGGTCGCCGATGCCGTGGACGGTTTTCAGGAACTGCGGCGCTTCGGGGTGCGGTTCCAGTTTGGCACGCAGGCTGGCGATGTGGGTGTCCACGGTGCGCGTGGTGGGGAAGGCGCCGACGCCCCAGACGACGTCGAGGAAGCGTTCGCGGCTGACGGGCGCTCCCGGTGTGTCGGCCAACAAGCGGAGCATGGCGAACTCCTTGGCCGTGAGATGGACCTCGCGGGCGGCTACGGTGGTGGACTGGCGGGCGAGATCCACCACCGCCGAGCCGAAACGAAGCGTGATGGGCGCGGCGGAGTCTCGGCGGGAGCGCCTGCTGGAGGGCGCGTCCGTCGCACACGGCTGCAGAGGCGGGCGTCGGGAGGCGGACGTTGGGTTCATCGGGGGGTGCGGCCTCCGCCTCGTCGCCTCGGCGGCTACAAACAACACGAATCCCCACGGCGTGGTCCGCGGCGATGGGTTCCATCAGCCGCGCGGTCGCGGCGACCAGCGAGCCGAGATCGGTGGGCTCCATGTCGTATTCCTTCCGGTCCTGCTCGATGCGGGAGTAGTCGAGGACGTTCTCGATGAGCGACGAGAGGCGGCGGCATTCCTGAAGGATGAGGCATAAGTATTCCTGTTGCCGTTCCGGTTCGGCCGGCGCGCCGCGGGTGAGGTTCTCCGTCATCAACCGCACCGCCGCGATGGGCGCGCGCAGTTCGTGGGAAACGGCGGAGACGAAGTTCGACTTCTCTTCGTTGAGCGCGAGCTGAAGATGGAAGGCGCGGCGTGACAGCACGAAACCCAGCGCCGCCGCCGCCGCCGCACCGAGCGTGACCGCCCCCATGAGCAACGCCCGGAACCGGGCCCGGGCATAGAGCGCGGAAGGATCCACCATGAAGGCCGACACCGTCAGATCGGCCGGCCGGATCGCGGGCAAGGGCGCGTCAAAGGAGAGCCTTGCCGCTGGCTTGGCTTGGATGGGGATGGCGTTTACGGAAGGCCTTCCAGGCTTGATCTTGAGGGCGGACTTGAGCGGCCACGGATTCGCCAGTGTTCCCGAAGCCGATGCGAGTCGTTTCAGTCCGAGGGTGCCCGAGCCTGATGGGGCCGACCAAGCAACCGGCACTTCCTTCCAGCTGGATTTCCAAACCAAACGGGCTGTCTCGGCCGGGCCCATTTCCGAAGATCCATTGGGCGAGGGCTTCCCGGATGATCGGTTCGGGAAAGAACGCGACAAAGGGCGGCAAAGGCGACGACCCATCTGCGGCCTTGGAAGACGTTGCAGGAAGGAGCGCCCATGCAAAAAACCGCGCGTTGGTGGGTCCGATCCACATCGAAGAGTCCACCGGCCCCCGGCCACCCACGCGCGCCATTTGTTCCTGAATCCGTTCGATCCGACTGCGTTCCCTTCGGTAAGCCTCGCGCAACTGTGGCCATGACTGTCCGGGTCGATCCAAGATGCGGGTCAAGAGCCCTGAGGTGAGGGTGCTGGCCCAGAGCGGCGCCAGGGCCAGCACCCTCGCATCGTCTTCCGGCAGGCGTTCGACCAGCCGGGCCAAACCGGGCACGGCCAAAGGCAAGCCGGACTCCGTCGGCACCCGGCCATCAAGGCGGACGGCCTCCAGCAGTTGATCTGTCGGCGATCCGTCCAAACAAAGCCGGCGCAACTCCCCATTGGATCGGGCCTCGGCCGAGGTTTCGGTCGCCAGAAACGTTTCCCAGAGAAGGATCGCATTGGTTGAACCGACCGGTTCTGACAGGGCACGTTCCCAGCGTTTCGCCGCGTCGGGGGACAGTTCCATTCGCCACAAAGGAGGCGTCGGCACGCTGGATGGCAGGGGAATTTCCGGCAGGAGGAGATCCTCGTTCAATCGAACGAACATCCGGTCGCCGGAACTTTTCTGGGCTGTTTCGGACGCCGTCGGATCTTCCGCGTCCGACACGGCAGCGTTGGCGTCCGACGTTCGCGCCAACGTCCCGCCCAGTTGCGCCGGCAGTTCCTTGACCCAACGTTCCGCCAAGCTGCGGGCTTCTTGGATCGCCTCTTCCTCTACGCTGCGGTAGTCGCGCCAGATCGCCCACAGTCTCCGATGGGACGCCGCCGCGCATCCTGGAGCGTCGGGGCTGCGTGCGAGTGTGCTGGGGATCTGGTTGCTCAGCGCGTTGCTTTGGACCCGGGAAGCGGAGGTGATGCCGGTTGTCTTCTCGGTGGGAGGCGCCGCAGGCGTGTTATTGCTCTGGGGCTGGGCCGGGCTGAAAGGCAGGAAGGTGACCCGACTCGTGCCCGGCTTCTCCCTGGGGGTGGCGCTGTCGGGGCCGGCCAATTGGCTGCAGAGTTCGGGGTCTCCGGGGATGCCGGCACTGTTGGGAAGTCTTTTCCTGTTTGGAGCCGGCTACGCGGTGGCGGTGTCGCGGACTGCTAGGCAACAATAGTCTCCGGATGGCGTGGGAGCCGACCTTCTTCCGGCCAAGGTTCCTGGGCATCGGTGGCCGAAGAGGGGTAGGAAAGCAGGAGCGCATGAGGGAGGAGAACGAGCCAGGAAGAGCGTTCCGCGCGTCGTGTTGAGCGGGGTCGCCGGGAGGTTGTTTTCTTGGGAAAACCCCGCGAACGCCCGTATA
>JBBQXJ010000089.1:0-18668 GCA_038209745.1 Verrucomicrobiota bacterium | reverse complement strand
AGAAATACCCGGCCTTCTTGCGGTCTTCCATCGCGGCTTCGCTGGCCTTGTCGTCGGCGCGGGTGCCGCGTTCGGTCACGCGGGCGGCGGCGACTTCGCCGATGATGTCGTCCACGGTGATGGCCGGGCTCTCGATCATTCCGGTGCTGATCATGTCGGCGATGGTGCGGACGCGGACGACGAGGGACTTGATCTCATCGGTCGGCCTGGGACGCGCGCCTTCGTAGGGATCGGGCTTGGTGGCATCGGTGTGCGGCGTCGGGACGGGAATCCACTGGCCACCACGGCGGAAACAATCTCGGGTGTGGCTGAAGTAGATGCGTGGCACTTCAAGCTTCTCCTGCTTGATGTATTCCCAGACGTCCATCTCGGTCCAGTTGGAGAGCGGAAAGACGCGCATGTTTTCGCCGGGGTTGAGACGGGCGTTGTAGAGGTTCCAGATCTCGGGACGCTGGTTCTTGGGATCCCACTGGCCGAAGCCGTCGCGGAAGCTGAAAAAACGTTCCTTGGCCCGGGCCTTTTCCTCGTCGCGCCGGGCGCCGCCGATGGCACAGTCGAAGCGGAATTCCTCGATGGCGCCGAGGAGGACGGGGATCTGGAGCTGGTTGCGGCTGATCTGGCCGGGCGTGTAGGTCGCGGCCCCCTTGGCGACAGCTTCATCCACGGTGCGGACGATGAGCTTGGCGCCGAGTTCCTTGGCGCGGCGGTCGCGGAACTCGATCAACTCGGGAAACTCATGGCCGGTCTCGACGTTGAGGAACGGCAGCGGGATCTCGGACGGGCGGAAGGCCTTCTCGGCGAGACGCAGGAGGCAGATGGAATCCTTGCCGCCGGAGAACAACAACGCGGGCCGCTCAAACTCGGCGGCCACTTCCCGCATGATGTGGATGGCCTCGGTCTCCAAATATTGAAGGTGGTCTAAATGATAGCTGCTCATTGAAACAAAAACTCAGACACGGATTTCACGAATAGGCACGAATGCTAAGAGAACGACGCGTTTCCATTCCAAGGAGTCGCCGCCGAAGTTGACCAGCAGGCCGAGCCGGAGTTTCGACGCGGCCAGGTAGTTCAGGACTTGTTTGATATGGGAGTCTGCGAGGGATTCGATGGCTTTCGCCTCGAAAATGATTTTGTTCCAAACGACAAAACCCGCGAAATAGGGATGCGCCAGAAGAACGCCTTTGTAGGTGATTTCGTGTTTCTTCTCCCGCTCAAATGGGATGCCCGCCCGACTCAATTCAACGACGAGCGCGTCCTTGTAGATGATCTCATCATGGCCTTTGCCCAGATCGCGATGCACCTCCATGCAAAGCCCCACGAGCTGGAAGCTCTCTTCTTTGAAGAGGAGATCAGACATCGGAGCAGCCTTTCGTTGAGCCACGAATTTCACCAATTGTCACGAATTGCTGCTGAAGCATGAGGATGCAGGTCTTCATTCGTGATAATCCGTGGAATTCGTGTCTTCCCTCAGGCTTGGGCCACGGCTTTTCCACCCCACGCCGCATGGAGACCGCACTCGCGCTTTTCGTCGGCTTTGGCGGGATCGAAGTAGTCCCACTCGTTCGGAAGGTTGTGCTGGGCCAAGTAGGCTTCCATGTCGGCGTCGGTCCAGTGGAAGACGGGGCTCAGCTTGAGTGAGCCGAAGTTGCCGTCGGGGCTCACGATGTCGAGGCCGGCGCGGTTCGGATTTTGCACCTTGCGCAATGCGGTGATCCAGACGGTGGGCGCGAGTTCCTTCATGCCACGCTGGAAGGGTTCCAGTTTCATGGCGGTGCTGAAGGCTTTGATGCGCTCCTCGTTCTCCGGCGTGGGCTCGGGCATGCCTCCGTAGACGGCGTCGTAATGGGCGGCGGTGAGCTTGGGAATGTAGGCCTTGATGTTCAGCTTGAGCCGGGTCTTCAACCCTTCGGCGTGCTGGTAGGTGGCCGGGCGGTTGTAGCCGTGATCGACCCAGAGAACCTGGATGTCGGGGTGCGCCTGGGTGACGAGGTGCAGGACGACGGCTTCGTAGGGCCGGAAATTGGTCGAGACGATGGCGCAGCCGCCGGCTTGGGCGAGGCCCCACTTGACGATGTCGAGGGCGGACTTGTCGCGGAGTTCGACGTTGGCCTGGGTGATCTGGTCGGGAGTCATGGTGGAATTCAGATGGGATTGGCCAAAGCGCCGATCCCGTTTTTCAATTAGGCGGTCAGTTCGACGTAGTTGCCGGATTTGAGCTGGTCCACGGCCGACCGGATGGCCGAAGCGATCCGTGCCAGGACGCGCAGGTTGTTGCTCGGGACGACCAAGATCGCGATGCGACGACCGGTCAGATTCTGTTGATGGCGGAGTTTCCGATCCGCCGTCACAAACGCATCGAAGCCTTCCTTCTCCGCTGCTTGCAGAAGGTCGCCGTTCACCAGTTCGCCCCAGCCCATGGCCTGGGCGGTGACGACCTCGTGTCCGGGAAGCTCCCGACGCAATGGACGCGGCATGTTGACGTCGAAGAGCACCTTCATGCCGCGCTGGCAAACATGGAACGCTTGGCGAACTCAAGAACCGCCTGAGCCTGTTCACGGGTGATGTCGGGAAAGGCGTCCAGCCACTCGTCCAGACTCACGCCCGCCTCCAGATTCTCGAACAGGCTGTCGATGGGCAGACGCGTCTTGTAGAAGCACGGCGCGCCGCTGACCCGCTCTGGGTTGATCCAGATGAGCGGGCTCTTCGTATCGGGCAGCAGCGTGTCGTTGCTCATGAACTTGTTTGGGCTAAAATACGCTTCGGAGTTCCGCCAAAAACTCTTTGACCTCGGGCGTTAATTGCCTCTTCGCCATAGATTCGGATTCGCAGTTCTTCCAAGGCTTTCCACCGTTCCTAGGGCGTCTTAGATCGCCAGTAGACCCGCAGTTCCGCGTCGGCGTCGGACAAGCTGCTATCCGAACCAAAGGTTCTATCCGCATCGTGCAGCTTGTCTGGCTCCGAGGAGTTCATTGAGTCAGATGGATCGCCATTGCGTGAAGCACACGTCAGTTCGCCGCAGCGGCTTCCGCCGGCTGCTCTTTCCAGAACACACGCTCCACCCAGTCGCCGAAGCGTTCGCCGGCGGTGCGCTCGGCTTTGTAGCGGACGAGGAGCGGGCGCAGTTCGGCCTCGGTGTCGGGTTCCTTCAGCATTTCCTTCCAGACCTTGTTCAGGCGGGTGCCGTTCTGGTTGCCGCCGAGCCAGACCTGATAGCGGCCGGGGCCTTTGCCCACGAACCCGATCTCGGCCATGTAGGGACGGGCGCAGCCGTTCGGGCAACCGGTCATGCGGATGATGATCTCCTGGTCGCCGATGCCGACGTCGGCACAGACGGCTTCGATGCGGTCGATGAGGGTCGGCAGGAAGCGCTCGGACTCGGCCAAGCCCAGGCCGCACGTCGGCATGGACGGGCACGACATGGCGGCGGCATGCAGCAAGGTGGTCTGCTTCTCGGTCTTCACGCCGTGCTCGCCGAGGAGCGCGGTGATGGCGTCCTTCTCAGCATCCGCGACGTTTGCGATGAGGACGTTCTGGTTGGCCGAGAGGCGGAATTCGACGCCGCCGAAAACCTCGGCCACACGGCGAAGCGCGGTCTTTTGTTTCCGGGTCTCCGTGTCCTTGATCCTGCCGGACTCGACGAAGAGCGTCAGGAACCAGCGGCCATCGAGACCCTTTTGCCAACCGTAGGTGTCCGACGTGGTGGTGAACTTGAAGGGTTTCGTTTCTTCCAGCTTGGCGCCGATGCGGTGCTCCACTTCGCCCCGGAACCAAGCGGCGCCCTTCTCCTCCAAGACATACTTGAGGCGGGCGTGCTTGCGATCGGTGCGGTCGCCGAAATCGCGGTGGATGGTCAGGACGGCCTTGGCCACTTCGACCAGTTTTTCACGGGGGAAGAAGCCGATCACATCCGCAAGGCGCGGGTAGGTCACGGTGTTGCCGTGGCTCCGGCCCATGCCGCCGCCAGCGATCAAATTGTAGCCGAGGAGCCGGTCGTTCTCGATGACGGCGATGAGGCCGAGGCAGTTGGTGAAGACGTCCATGTCGTTCACCGGCGGAATGACGAAGGCGATCTTGAACTTCCGCGGGAGGTATTGCTTGCCGTAGAGCGGATCGACGAAGTCCTTGTTCGCCGGATCTTCCAGGTTGAGCTGAACGCCGTCGATCCAGATGGCGTGGTAGGCCTTGGTCTGGGGCATGAGCGAATCCGAGACGAGCTTGGAGTCTTCCCACACCTGCTGGCGCGCCGCCGTGATTGCCGGAGCAGGCGAGGCCATGACGTTGCGGTTCACGTCGCCACATGCCGCCAAGGTGTCGAGCAACGACTGGTTGATCTCCTTCATCAACGGCCCCAAGCCCTCCTTCACGACGCCGTGGAACTGGATGCTCTGGCGCGTGGTGACACGCAGGGTGTTGTTCGCCCGCTTGGTGGCGACGTCGTCGAAGGCGATCCACTGCTTGGCATTGAGAACGCCCCCGGGGATCCGGCCGCGGATCATCCAGATATAGTGTTTGCCGGTCTTGCGGTCGTCCCGGTCGTCCTGCTGGTAGATGCCATGGAACTTCAGGAACTCGTAGTCGTCATGGGTGAAGCAAAGGGCCGCCGGATCGTGCAGGGTGGCGGCGATGTTTCCCGCTAGAGTGGGGATCGCGATCTTCAGGTGCTCATTCTTGACGAGAGGCTTCTCGGAAACAGGTGCTTTGGCGGCTTCGGGCATATACTTAAGTTAGTTACTAATGTTAAGTAGGTATATCTTGATCCAATCGTTCAATTGATGGCAAGTCCGATTCTGCCATCACCAGGACCCCGCTGTCGATTCCCGGGCCGCTTGGCTCCGGACGCCCGATGGAATCCGGTTGGCTCCTAGACATTTCCGGGGAAACCACTCAAAAATCAGCCCCATGAATTTTCAGTCAAAAATTGTTCCCATCGAGGGGTTGCCGGCTTGGCGAGCGGCCTTCCGTCAGACTGGACGCAAGCTGGTGGTGACCAATGGCTGCTTCGATATCCTCCACCTCGGCCACGTCACCTACCTGGAGGCGGCCCGCAACCAGGGCGACGCCCTGCTCATCGGCTGCAACGGCGACGCCGGAGTGCGCGAACTGAAAGGCCCCGCCCGACCGATCAACCGCGAAACCGACCGTGCCGGGGTTTTGGCCGCCCTCGAATCCGTCTCCGCCGTCAGCATTTTCCCGGAGAGCCGAGCCATTCGGTTTCTCGGCTTGGCCCAACCCGACATCTATGTGAAGGGCGGCGACTACACCTTGGAAACCCTCAATCAGGACGAACGGCGCGTCGTGGAACAGTGTGGCGGACGCTTCGTGTTCATCCCGTTTGTCCCCGGAAAATCCACCACGGGCCTTCTGGAAAAGATCTCCAAACTCTGACGGAGCAGAAAATCCGCCGTTGGAGGCCGTTCCGATCCAACGGGGACGTTGACACTCGCAAAGGACGGCCCTTACGTTCGACCCGTTTTCAACCCATAGCTGCCCAACCCATGCTGATTCGTATTAGTTTGATCGTGGCCATCGTTGCAGGACTGGCCACTGCGATCATTGGTTTCACCGAATTGAAATCGCGGCTTGTCACGACCATCCATGATCGTGACCAGTTCCACGACGAACGCGACAAGGAGGTGGCGGCGCACATCAAGACCAAGAAGACCCTGAAGGACACCGAGGCCACCCTCGAGAAAACCACCAAGGACTTGGCCGACACGACCGCCCAACGCGATGCCCTCCAATCCGAGAAGGACCAGTTGACCCAAGCCAATCTGCGCCTCACGCAAATCGGCAAGGAACTGAAGGAGAGCCGCGACAGCCTGCAACAGGAGCTCAACCAGTGGGCCAGCGTCGGACAGACCGTCAACCAGGTTCGCGCCATCATCGCCGAACGGAAACAGCTCACGACCGAACGGGACGCCTTCGTCGCCGAGAACAAGGTGCTGTTGAAGAAAAACGGCAGTCTCCAAGAGAAAATTGACGGAATCCTCGGCAAGAACCGCCCCGTGATCTTGCCCGAAGGTCTCCGCGGCGAAGTCGTGGCGGTCGATCCCAAGTTTGACTTCGTGGTCCTCAACATCGGCGGCGACGCCGGCGTCAAGGAACGCGGCGAACTGCTCGTCAACCGCAATGGCCAGCTCATCGCCAAGCTCCGCGTCTCAAGCGTCAGCCCCACCCACTCCATCGCCAACATCCTTCCCGAATGGACGAAGGGAACCGACGGCGTGATGGAAGGCGACAAGGTCCTACCCTGATCTACGGACATGAAGGCCCGCCTACTCCAATTGATTGTGTTGTTGAGCCTGGTCTTGGGGGCCACCGGCTGTCAGCACGAGGACGACCCGACGGTATCGCAGCGTCCCTGGAACAGTCCCAAAGGATGGGAAAATGGCCTGCCCCAAGAAATGTTTGAAGGACGCTGATATCCAGGAACTTTACCAAAGCCGCTCCCATCGGAGCGGCTTTTTTGTTTCATAGGATAAAACTCCCCTCCCGCGGGTCTTCCCCCTCGGAACCAGCGAGTGCCAGAGCGACGGCAATCCACTGGCCTTCCTCTCAGAGCAGCCGAGAAACGGTCCCGAAGGCTTGGAAAATGGCCTGTCCCAGGAACTGTTCGAAGGACGGAAGGACCATCTTCTCCGATGGTACGACCGCTCCCAAGGAGCCCGGTATTTTCGAACCCATTTAAATGCTGCCAAGTCTTGAGCCGGGCGACTGATGACGACGGCGAAGAAGGAATCCAAACTTGGGCCCGAGGGCTTAGAAGTCTATTTCGCGTATTCGGTGCAGCGGGTTTCGCGAAGCACAATGACGCGGATCTGACCGGGATACTGCAATTCCTCCTCGATTCGCCGCGCAATGTTGCGGGCCAAAAGAAGGCTTTCGTCGTCGGAGATGCGTTCGGGCCGGACCAGCACCCGCACCTCGCGACCGGCTTGGACGGCATAGCACCTCTCAACTCCCTGAAACGACATGCCGATCCGCTCGAGGTTCTCCACCCTCCGCAGATAGGTTGTCATGGTTTCCGAGCGGGCTCCGGGGCGCGAAGCACTGATGGCGTCGGCCGCACTGACGAGGATCCCGAGCAATCCGACGTGAGGCACCTCATCGTGATGCGACGCGACGCCGTTGACGATGTCCTCCGGCTCTCCGCACCGCCGAACGATGTCGGCACCGACGAGGGCATGGGCGCCTTCGACCTCGTGGTTGACGGCCTTGCCGATGTCGTGCAACAGGCCCGCCCGCTTCGCCGGGATGAGTGGAATGCCGATTTCCGAAGCCATCAGCCCACACAGCTGGGCCACTTCCACCGAGTGATCGAGGATGTTCTGGGAAAACGAATGCCGGAATCTGAGGCGCCCCAGCAACTTCACCAACTCGGAGTGCATCGGACCGACGCCGGCCTTGACGACGGCGTCCTCACCGGATCGCAGGATCGTTTCATCCATCTCTTCGGTCACCTTGGCGACGACTTCCTCGATGCGGGTCGGATGGATCCGGCCGTCAAGGATGAGGCGCTCCATCGCTTCCCGGGCAATGGCTCGGCGGACCGGATCAAAGCCGGAAAGCACGACCGCGTTTGGAGTGTCGTCGATGAGCACCGTCACTCCGGTGGCCAATTCGAAGGCACGGATATTCCGGCCTTCACGGCCGATGATGCGGCCCTTGATGTCGTCCCCGCTGAGCGCGACGGTCGCGGTCGAAATATCCGAGGTATGGGTGCCGGCAAACCGCTGGATGGCGACGGTCAGGATCTTTCGGGCGGTTTCTTCGGATCGCACCTTCGCTTCCTCGATCACGTTGCGCACCAGCCGTGCAGCATCGCTGAGAGATTCGCCCTCGATCTGCTTGAGCAGCTGCTCGCGCGCCTCTGCGGGGTTCAATCCGGAGATGCGGCTGAGCGCCTGCTTTACCTCCTCCGCCAGTTCCCGGGCTTCCTTTTCAGAAGCCTCGAGCGTCTCCGCCCTTTGTTCGAGTCGTTTGGCCTCAGCGTCGATCCGCTCCTCACGGAGGGCCACGTCGCCCGCCATCCGTTCCGCGGCAGTCCGGCGATCAGATGCCGCCTGTTCAACGGAAGCCGCGCTTTTCAGTCTCTCTCCGATCTCAGTATCGGCTTTGCGGCGGATCTCCATGGATTCTTCGCTGGAGGCGAGCCTCGCCTCGCGCAGGAGCGCTTCGGCTTCGCGCCGGGCGGCATCGAGGCGCGATTGTCGTTCCAGCTCGTGGGCTACCGCCACGCCGCGCTCCTTCCAGCGCAGCACCCAATAGCCGGTGATGGCTCCGACAAAAAAGACGGTCGTTCCGCCAATCAGACCTTCGGATAGATTCATTCTACAAAATCGGCATCATCGGGCGGCAGGCCGCCAATGCGCCGGGGTCAGGATCGAGTTCATGAGCCGGTCGTGCGGTTCCAACGGAACCTCTCCGACCCACTGCCATTCAAACATCACTCCACAAAGGTGGCCGGAAACGCCCGTCAAGAGACGGTCGTAGAACCCTTTCCCTCTTCCCAGCCGGGCACCGAGCAGATCGAAAGCTAGTCCCGGCACCAAAACCAAGTCCAGTTGGTTTAGCGGCACCCCCTCGGCAGCGCTTGAAGGTTCCCGAACGTCGAATTCGCCCCGCGTCAAATCCCTCTCCCAATCCCGCACTTCCGCCGCTTCATAATTTCCGGTCGCGGGCCGAAACCTGGGAAGCGCGACGATCTTACCGACGGAAAGGGCCGCCCGTAGCAGCGGTTCCAGATCGGGTTCATCCCCCCGGGCCGCGAAGGCCAGGATTCTTCGGGCCGAGCCCCAGACCTCGAGCGACTCCAGTCGTCGACACAGCCGTTGCGATTCAACGGCCCGATCTTCCGGCGTCGTCGCCGCGAAGCGCCGCCTTTGATCTTCACGCAGGGCGCGCTTCTGTTCAGGAACCGTCATTCCGTTTCTCACGACTTCTTCTTCCATGCCTCTTCCGCCATGGCCCGCCATCGGTCCACCCGGTCCTTGATCTTCTTTTCGGTCCCCTGCTCCGTCGGCTCGTAGTAGCGCAGCTTCGCACCGAGATAGTCCTGGGGGACGAAGTGGTCGGGGAAATCGTGGGCGTATTCGTAGCCAACGCCGTGGCCCAACGTCTTGGCTCCATTGTAATGCCCGTCCCGCAGGTGCTCCGGCACCGGCAGCGTGCGACCGGTTTTGACGTCGGCCAGAGCCTTGTCGATGGCCTTGATCGCGGAATTGCTCTTGTTCGCCGTCGCCAGGTAGATCGTCGCTTCCGCAATGGGGATACGGGCTTCGGGCCAGCCAACGAATTCCGCCGCCTGATGCGCGGCCACGGCCAACACCAACCCCATCGGATCCCCGAGGCCGATGTCTTCCGCCGCCGAAATGAGCATCCGCCGGGTGATAAATCGCGGGTCCTCCCCCGCGTAGATCATCTTTGCCAGCCAATAGAGCGCGGCGTCCGGATCGCTGCCACGGATCGATTTGATGAAGGCCGAGATGGTGTCGTAGTGGCCGTCCCCGTCGCCGTCATAGACGACGGCCTTTTTTTGGATGCACTGCTCGGCCACGGAAAGATCGATGCGGATGCGCCCGCCTGCTTGCGGCGCGGTGGTCAAAGCGGCGATTTCCAGTGAATTGAGCGCTTTCCGCGCATCGCCGTCCGAAAAACGGGCCAGATGCGCCAGCGCCTCTTCCGCAACATCCAGCGGCATGTGGCCGAGACCGCGCTCTGGCAGGGCGACGGCCCGCCGCAGGAGCCCGAGGAGATCCTCCTCGGCGATGGGCTTCATCTCGAAAACCTGGGAACGGGAAACGAGCGGTGCGTTGACGAAGAAAAACGGATTGTGCGTGGTCGCGCCGATCAGGCGGACGACGCCCGATTCCACGTCCGGCAAGAGCACGTCCTGTTGGGATTTGTTGAACCGGTGGATCTCGTCGATGAAAAGAATCGTCGGCTGGCCGGAGTTCTCCAAGCGGTTCCCGGCCGCGGCCAGCACGCGCCGCATGTCCGCAACGGTCGATTCCACGCCGCTGAGCCGCTCGAAGCGACATTTGGTCCGCGCCGCGATGATCTGGGCGAGCGACGTCTTACCGACACCGGGCGGCCCGTAGAAAAGGAGGGACTGGATTCGGTCCGCTTCGATGGCGCGGCGCAGCAACATGCCGGGAGCGAGAATGTGTTGCTGGCCCACGTAGTCTTCGAGCGACCTTGGGCGCATGCGGGCGGCCAAGGGCTGGGCCGCCGTGGTCGAGCGGACGGCCGACGGCTCGGCCGAAGCGGAGGGCGCGGGTGAGAAGAAGTCATCGCTCGGCATAAACAAAAAGCCCGTCCAATCGGACGGGCTTTGTAGTCTGCCGCTGCGCCTTTCGGCAACCGGCAAAGAGTTTTACCCCACCGCAATGTCGTGTCATGAGAGTTCCTTTGAACGACCTAGGTTTTAGGTGGGACCGAATGAGCGGCTTTCGACATCCAGTTAAGGCCCGTCGGCCGCGGTTCAAGGTAAGGCCCCTTTTTGCGTGAACGGTTCAAGGATATGTCCACGAATCACGAACATGGCAGGGTAAATTCTGAAAGAGCTCGGAGCGCGTCTCGCTCCAAGGCCAATATCGGTTTCCGACGACGATCTCTCAAGCGGTTTCTCGGATTCCTTCCGGCTGAATTCCGACTTTGGTTTGCACAACACGTCGAACGGCATTGATAGCGACCATGGGGTTTGCTTACCTTCCAACGAAAGCCGTGTTCCGCCCCAAGACGTTGCAAACAGTCCGGTGCCTCCCATCGTTTCGTAGATCGATGCGTCCCCGCATTGGAGCGGGAGCCATGTCGGTGTGGGCGACGCTCCTCATCCTTCTAGCGGTTTCTACCCCCCCAGGCACAGCCTTCGCCCGCTCGCTCCGTCTCGGCGATGCCGACTATCAATTCGACGCCTGGGAGACCGCAGATGAACTCCCGGACGATACCGTCGCCACGCTCGCACAGACTCCCGACGGCTATCTTTGGCTCGGAACCCCTTCGGGCCTCGTCCGGTTCGACGGTTTTAGGTTTGTTCGTTTCAACCATGAAACGTTTCCCGTGCTGCCCGCCAACCGGATCCAACGGCTCAAGACCGACTCGAACGGCCGGCTTTGGATCGGGACGTCAGCCGGTCTGTCCTTCCTGAAAGGTTCGAGCTTTTCTGCAATCACCGGCTCGTCCAACGGGATTGCATCGATCGCTGAAACAGACGGCGTTCTTTGCTTCGCCGATACGAACGGAACGATTGCCAGCCTCCAGAGTGAAACACCCGTTTCGATTCCGTCACCGCAAACACCAGGACTTGTCGCTCTCCTGCAGGATCCTACCGCCAAAGCAGGACTTTGGTCCGTTTCTTCGGGCGGTCTCAGTCGTTGGAACGGCACTGGATGGAGCCGGGCGACCCTTCCTTCCGCAACCGATGGAGCCCGAATCCTCGGGGCCTGCCCTTCCCACAGCGGCGGTATCTGGATCGCCAACCCAACCTCTCTCCAACTGATCCGAAACAATGCCGTGCAGCGGCAGATCCTGCGCAAGCCGGCCACGACGGAGCCCCTCGTGCTCTTGGAGGATTCGCACGGCCATCTCTGGACCGCCGGGGCGGACAACGGCCTCGTTCGACATTCCGCCGCCGGAGTCGACCGGGCGATCACCCCGTTCTTCAGCCAACTCCACCACCGTGTCCTCGCGATGCTCGAGGATCGAGAAGGCGGCATCTGGTTCGGCACCGACGGAGGGGGGGTCGTCCGGCTCAAGCCCAGGCGGTTCCATCCCCTTTCCGGCACCACCTCTCTTGCATTGGCCCACCTCGTCGAATCGTCCCCCGGAGCCCGTTTGCTCGCCGATCCATGGACTGGGCCGGCGATCAAACTTTCCGACGGCACCTCGACTCCGGGTAGTCTTCTGGATTTTGTGCCGAATGCGACATGCGCTGTGGCCGCTTCCGACGGTCGGCTCCTGGTCGGCTCCCCGGACGGATTGTTCCAAGTGGTCCCCGGATCCGCACCGACCCAAGTCGCGCTCCCGGCCTCTGGCCCCGTCTCGGTCCATGACTTGGCGGCGGCCGGTCCCGGGGAAACCCTGATCGCCACTTCGCACGGCCTGTTCGTCCTCCGCGGCACCAACGCCACGGCCATCGAAGCGCCCGGCGGAATCTCGGGGGCAGTACGCCTTCTCGTGGTCGGCAAGACCACCTACGTCGCCACATTGCCGGCGGGTCTGTTCGCGCTGCGCGACGGCCGACTGGAGCCCGCCCAAAAGGTGTCGGAAGCCAGGCTCGGACTAATAACAGCAATGGCAGCGGGCCCCGATGGAAAGATCTGGTTTTCAGGTTCGGGCAGTCGGCTGGGCGTCCTTCAAAACGGTTCCGTGGAGGCCGTCTCCGATTCCCGATTGCCGGCCATCCCCGCCTTCTCCTGTCTCGCGGTTGATGGGTCCGAAACTCTTTGGCTCGGCTCGAAGGACGGTCTCTTCCACGTTTCGACGCACGAATTGAAAAAGGCCACTGGTCCAACAACCGACACCCCGATCTGGGCCCGGTTCGATTCCAAGGACGGCCTCGCCGGCTCGATGATCCGGAGCGCCTCCCTGGTGCTGGGCCCGGCAGGAGATCGGCCGCTGCTCCTCGTCGGCACCGGCAAAGGATTCAGCACGGCGGATCCCGCGACTCTCCACACCAAGTCCCAGCCGTGCCGACCGATCATCGAGTCGCTCGTCAGCTTCGAACCACTCGACCGCCCGGCAGACGACCAAGAGCTCGAGCCCGCCCCCGATTCGATCTTCAATCCAGCCGTCAAAGAGCGGGCCGTCCAGCTGCCTCTGGGCACTACAGCCACCCTGTCCAGGAAAGCTCGACGGATCGAAGTGCGCTTCACAGGAATCAACTTCGACGCACCGGGAAGGATCCACTTCCGCTACCGCCTGCTCGGACTCCAGCAGGACTGGACCGAACTGGAAGGACCCGGCACCGTCCCGTTTCACTCCCTTCCTCCCGGCAAGTTCACCTTCCAGATCAAGGCGTCGAACTCCGACGGCGCTTGGGGCGAAGAAGTCGCCAGTGTCGGCTTTGTCATCGAGCCCGCGTATTGGCAGACGCTTTGGTTCCGGACGCTCATCGCTCTCGGAACCATGGGCGGACTCGGAGGACTGGTCTGGAATTCTTCCCGCGCCCACATCCTGCGCCACGACCTGCTCGTCGAACAACAGGGACACCTCGCCCGCGAAAAGGCCCGCTTGGCCTCCGTGCTTGAAACCACCAGCGACGTCGTCGCCTTCGCCGGTCTCGACCTGAGGATCTTCTACCTGAACCCGGCCGGCTGCAGAACGCTCGAAGTGGCCGCGCCCTCGCTCGACCGGTCCCTGCCGTTCGACTCCGTCCTTGCCTCGGAATCGATCACGCGGTTCCACGAAGAAGCCGTGCCGGCCAGTATTCTGCGGGGCGTGTGGTCCGGGGAAATGGCGCTGAAATCGAACGCGGCCCGATCCCTCCTCGTCTCCCAGGTGATGCTCTGCCACAAGAGCGCCGACGGATCGGTCGACTTCTTTTCCTTCGTCATGCGCGACCTCAGCCCCATCAAGGAAGCCGAGGCTCGTCACGAGAAGCTCGAAGCCCAGCTGCGCCAAGCCCAGAAAATGGAGGCCGTCGGCCTGCTCGCCGGTGGCGTCGCCCACGATTTCAACAACATCCTCCAGGTCATCATGGGCCACAGCTCCATCGCACTGGAGAAGGAAGTGCCGGCCGACGACCGGGAGAATTCCCTCATCGAAGTCAAGAAGGCGGCCCGTCGCGCCGCGCAGTTGACCAAGCAGCTCCTCGCCTTCGGCCGTCGTCAGCCGCTCCAGAAACTCCACTTCGATCTCAATTTGGTGGTCCGCGAAGCCCTCGACATGAGCCGGCGCCTGCTCGGAGCCGACATCGAGATCGAATTCCAGCCCGCCGACGAGCCCGCGGTCATCTACGCCGACCGGGGCCAGATCGAGCAGGTGGTGATGAACCTCTCGGTCAACGCGCGTGACGCCATGCCCCGTGGCGGAAGGCTGACCATCAGCATCACGCCGCTCAACTACGCATCGGCCGAGGGCGACACGAGTGTCATCGGACCCCTCCCCTTCGGTCCCTGCGTCCGTCTGAACGTCGCGGACAACGGCGTCGGCATCAGCCCGGAGAATCTTCCCCACATCTTCGAGCCGTTCTTCACCACCAAGGACAAGAACAAGGGAAGCGGCCTCGGCCTGTCCGTCGTCTACGGCATCATCCAGCAGCACGGGGGCAATCTACGCATCGACTCCGAGGTTGGCCTCGGCACCACCCTCCGCATCTACCTCCCGGCCAGCCCCGGCACCATCGCAGCCCAGCGCGTGACCCGGGAGATCCCGATCAAACGCGGCTCAGGCACCATCCTCGTGGCCGAAGACGAGGAGGCCGTCCGCCTGCTCGCCACCCGCATCCTCCAGAAAGCCGGCTACACCGTCCTCTCCGCCCGGGACGGCGAAGAAGCCGTGGCGCTGTTCCGCGAACACAACGAAAGCGTCGACCTGCTGTTGATGGATGTGATCATGCCGCGCCTGAGCGGCCCCGAAGCGGTGAAACAGATCCGTGAACTGGATCCGGAAGTGCCGACTCTCTACGCCTCCGGCTACGGCGGCGAATTCCTCAAGGCCGACGGTCGCTTGGACATCGACGGAGAAATCCTCCAGAAACCCTATCAACCCAGCGAACTGCTCGACCGGATCAGCGGATTCCTGCGCAAGCACAAGTAGCGGCGCAGCGAAACAGGAAGACCTTCAGCCTCTCATCATGAGGTCAAATTCGCCGCTCGCAGCACTTCATCGAGCTTCCCCTTGGCGCCGGCCCGAAGGATCTCCTTCACCGCGTGCAGCAACGCCGCCGCCTCTGCATCCGTCCCCACCGTGATCCTAAGATAGTCCCTCGTTTCGGGCTGGTTGAACCAGCGGACCACGATCTTTCGGACGCGGAGCAAGCTGAGCCACGACCGCGCCGCCAGCTGAGGTGGCTTGCAGAGGATGAAGTTGGTTTGGCTCGGCAGGACCTCGAATCCCAGGGCACCAAGCTTCTCGCTGAGCCGCTTCCGGGTGGCGAGGACCTTGCGGAAACTCCGCTTGTAATAGTCGAGGTCGTCCAGCGTCGCTGCCGCCGCGATCTGGCCGAGCCCGTTCACATTGTAGCTGTCGCGCACCTTGTGCAGCGCGTCGATCAGATCCCGGTCACCGACGAAATAACCGATCCGCTGGAAACACAGGGAATACGCCTTGGAGAAGGTCCGCGACACGATCACGTGCGGATACTTCAGCGCCAGCTCCATGGCGTTCTCGTCCGCGAAATCCGCATAGGCCTCGTCCAGGATCACCAGGCCCTTCATGGCCTTGCAGAGCTTTTCCAGATCAGATGTGGCATAGCCCCGGCCGCTCGGCGCATTCGGGGTGGTGACGAAGGTCAATGCGGCGTCGAAACGCCACTTCTTCCCTCTGCGGAGTTCCGCCACGCCGGGCAGGGAAAAATCAGCGTTCAGCGGAACGGCGTTTTTTTTCCCGCCATGCGTGTCCGCCAGCACCGGATACAACGAATAGCTGGGCCAAAAATACTGCACCATGTTCCGGGACTTCACCCGGCGCCGGGGAGCCTCCTTCTCCGAATCGGCCAGGAGCGGCTCGACGAACGCCCGCGTGGCCAAGGCCAACACATCATCCGAGCCATTTCCCACGATGATGTTGTCCGGACTGCAACCGTGCAGTTTGGCGAGCTTTTCACGGAGGTCCGATGCCGAGGGGTTCGGATAAAGCCTCAGTCGCTGGTCCACCGCGTCCTTCACCGCCTGCAACACTTCGGGAGAAGGCGGATAGGGGTTCTCGTTCGTGTTGAGTTTGATCAGATCCGGAATCGCGGGCTGCTCGCCCGGGACGTAGGCGTGGAGATTCTGAACGAGGGGGCGGACCAGCGATTTGGCGTCGGGAAAGGGCATGCGGTTCTCGATTCTGTCGAATCAACCCCGCTGGACGCGGATTCCGGACCATTCCAATCCGTGAGAGACGCGATCCGGGGGCGGTTGAGGCGCGAGTCGGAAGTTTGCAGACTGCGAAGCCTCGCGCAACGAAGGAGCGAAGAAGCCCCGTTCCGCTCAGCGCATCAGCTGCTTTTCGAGATAGCCCACGACCTGTTTAACGTTCGATTCGATCTCCATCCGGTCCTTCACGCTGCGGCAAGCATGGAGCACGGTCCCGTGGTCACGGCCACCAAAGGCCTCGCCAATCGTGTTCAGCGATCCCTCGGTGAGCTGGCGGGAGAGATACATCGCGATCTGGCGCGGAAACACGATGTGCTCCGGGCGGCGCTTGCCGGTCATATCGGCGATACGCAGGTCGAAGTGCTCCGCCACGCGCTTCTGGATGACCTCGATGGTGACAACCTGCTTGCCCTCCTCCTGGAGAATGTCGCGGAGATAGTCCTGCGCGACTTCGATGGTCAGGGCCTTGCCGGTCAATTTGGGCACGGAACCGACGCGGACGAGCGCGCCTTCCAGACGGCGGATGTTCGACCGGATGCGGGTGCCGATGAAGGTGAGGACGTCGTCCGGCACGTTGAGGTTCAACAACGCGGATTTCTTCCGGAGAATGGCCAGACGGGTCTCCAGCTCGGGCAGCATCAGCTCCGCCACCAAGCCCCACTCGAATCGGGAAACGAGGCGCTGCTCCAAATTCTGCATCTCGTTGATCGGCCGGTCGCCGGCGATGACGATCTGTTTGTGCGATTCGTGGAGGGCGTTGAACGTGTGGAAAAACTCTTCCTGGATGCGCTCTTTGCCGGCGAGAAACTGGATGTCGTCGATCAGCAACACGTCCGTCTGGCGGTATTTTTTTCGGAACTTCGCCAGGGAATTGTTCTGGATCGCGTCGATGAACTCGTTCGTGAACTTCTCGGAGGTGAGGTAGCTGACCTTGGCGTTTCGCTTGGTCGTGGCGACGTATTGCCCGATGGCGTGCAGCAGATGGGTCTTCCCGAGCCCGACGCCGCCGTGGAAAAACACGGGGTTGTAGGACTTGCCGGGCTCGCGGGCGACGGCCAGCGCCGCAGCGTGGGCATGCTCGTTGGTTCCTCCGACGACGAAGGTGTCGAAGGTGTTCCGGGGATTGAAGAAGAACTCCCGATGGATCGTGGCGGTATAGCTGCCGGTTGCCCGAACCTCCGGCTCGGCCACAGCGGCGGGCGAAGGAACGTTGGACTTGGGTTCCGCTCCGCCGACATCCACTCGGGCGACGAACTGGACGGAGATGGATCTACCGAGGACCTGGAGCACAACGTCATGGATCAACCCGGCGTAGTTGTCCTGGAGCCAGAGCTGGCTGAAGTCGTTGGCCGCCTCGAGCGTGAGGACTTCGCTTTCAAAGGAAACCGCCCGCAGGGTCGCGAACCACATCTGGTAGAGTTCCGGATGCAGGATCGAACGGAGCGTGCCCTGGGTTTTGGCCCAGATTTGGTCCGTCGAAATTTCGGCTGTCGGAGCGATGGTCATTCCAGATTTGTTCACTGACGATTGTGTCGGTTCTGCGACGGCGTCGATCACATTCGACCCGTGTCCCGTTTCGGGACCTAAAAATCCAAGTCCGTCCAGAACCAAACCCGCAACTCGTGGTTCCGAGTCAACCAAGAAAACTTACAACATTTTCCCGTTGAACATTTTACAACATTTCCACCCAAGACAAGCCCAACAGGTCTGGCGACGAGCGTTCGCCTCAGTTGAAGAGATCCCGATTTAGGGAGGGGTTATTTAGGGGAGCTCACGCACCCTGACGAGGACAATGTTCTCGCAGTTGTCCCCACGTTATTCACAGGCTCAAAAGGGCCGCATTCAGGGGCGATTTTCGCGTCACCGCGAGGATCGCCAAGCGGGACGGGGCGATGCAAAAAAGTGGCACCAAAAACCCCTGTGAAACGGGGGGAATGTGACGGTTGTTTTGCGGAGTGTTGACAAACAAGTCACGGGCCCCGCAAACGAACAGGCCTGCTTTTTCATCCTCCTCGCCAAAACAGGTCGCTTAACACCTGCCCGACAACGCTTTGGGTTCCTCGTATCCGCAAAGAGCCCCGTTCGATTCCTGATCTGATTCCCCCCCAAAACAATTTGTCTTCCTGACGAAAGGAGTTCGGTGGAAGGACGATGGAGGGTGGGAAGCGGCCTATTCAAGCCTCTCAAGCCGCCTTGGATACATTTCGATCCGCAAACCAAGCGATCATGCTCTCGAAGACGAGGCGACCGTCGTCGCTGCCCAAAATCGGTTCACAGGCCCGTTCCGGGTGGGGCATGAGGCCGGCGACGTTGCGAGCTGAGTTGCAGATGCCGGCGATGTTCCGGAGAGCGCCGTTGGGATTGGCCGCATCGGTCATCGCACCGGTGGTATCCGCATACTGCCAAAGGATTTGCCGATTGGAGACGAGCGACTCCACCGTCTCCTTGTCGGCGTAGTAGCAGCCTTCGCCGTGGGCGATGGGGACGCGCAGGAGCTTTCCGACAGGAATCTTGTTCGTGAAGGGTGAATCCGGCGTCGCTGTCTTCAAATAGACCTGCTCGCAGCGGAATTGGAGCGACCGATTGCGGATCAGCGCACCGGGCAGCAACCCGGCCTCGCAGAGAACCTGGAAACCGTTGCAAATG
>JBBQXJ010000088.1:0-19375 GCA_038209745.1 Verrucomicrobiota bacterium | reverse complement strand
GGCGGGCCACCCAGCGCAGCGTGAAGTTCCTCCGCTGGCTCCGCCACGCCCTGCGCGACCGGCTCACGGAAGCCCTCGCCGTGCCACGCCTCGCCTCCCTCTACGCCGCATCATGACACCCGCCTTCGGACGCCGATGCCCCACACGGTCTGGTGCTGGCAGGTCGGCATCTCCTATCAATCCAGCCGCTCTCAAGATCACGTTTTTGACCCTGACTCGTCCTTTGCCTGAGGCTTGGAAAAAGTCTCCTCCGAAATCAATGGCTGAGGCTACCCCAGCAACACGACCGACCTCCTGTGACAACTTATCGAGTTCGAATCTGAGACCCAGGACTCTGAAGACATCAAACAACGCCTGAACGCCAATCGTCTTCTTGATGAAGGATTTTTCGGAGGCTTTCGCCCAGAATGTCTGTTTGACGACGGAAAAGAATCCCAAAATTTGGCCCCACAACACTTCGTCTTGGCACTGCCGAAAAAGATCACGAAACGGAGCCCCGTCTTGAGGCAACCCGCTTCGGTTCCGTTCATTCGGCTGCTTGGAATGAAGAAGATCCCGGTCAATCTTCGGGCGCGCTGAAACCAGCGAAACAATCCCTTCAACGATGCAAGCGGTAGAAACAACCCAGTCGGAGTCCGAAGATTTCTGAAAGACCAAGTCAGCCTCCAACGGTGCAATCTTGATATGCTGATGCAACGGTGACTCTGGATTTAGGTTCAGCTTCCTCGTGAAGAATACCGCCAGCTTGTCTGGTGCCCAACCCTCTGGCTTTTCGTCATCCAAATTGTAGCCGAACTGCTCGTAGGCGAGGCTCTTGTTCACCTTCCTCTGATTGATGTTGATGGTCGCAAAAAGGTAAGCTTGGTAGGCCTGCGGCAAATCCATGTAAACCGCGCACAAAAGCTCCATGTCCCTTCGTTCAGGTTTGCAGTAGTCGAATCCCAGAAGCCGATGTTGCCCATCGACCACACTGGCCATGCGCTCAGCAGTTGGAATCGTGAGGAAAAGCCCGCTCGAATCCTTTCCTACCTTCCACCTACGAGCAGGGTCCTCCTGCAAACTTCCATACTCAACATAGTTGGCGGCCAGGATAATGCTGTTGGGGAAGGCCGACTCCACGGTGTTGATGTATTTGGCAATCTCTCGCGCGCGAGAAGTGGAAGCGTCTCGCTGGTTCCCAAGCAGTCGGTAGAGAAACGAGCTTCGGTCAACGGACTCAATACGAGTCGGATCAAGAAATACTATGGGACGTAGGATTTTTGCGGGGATTGCGACCGCATAAAAGTCGCCCATTGGCTGGGATACTTTCACGGCTTGCAGCTTTAATGGAAACGGGCTCATTCGACATCTCCTCCAAGGATTGATCCTGGCTCGTCAAAATTTTGGTTCCCCAAATTGACAACGATCCACTCGAAAACTGCCAGACCCAAACTGGCGGTTCCCAACCACCAAATCCACTCGGGATGCCAAACAACAACCAAGATTCCCGAGCCTACCGCCAGTGCCATCAGAACATAGAGGCAAAGGGCTTTGGTGGAGTTGTAAACACTCGCCGGAAGCAGCAGAAAATCTGCAAATGCCATGACTGCGACTGAAACGGCGAAAGTCCCGAGATTCCCAAGGAATCCGTCAAAACTTGTTGCTGATGGATTTACCCAATGTTGCCCCAGCGAAATCCAACAGCCCACGCCTCCGATCAACACGATCAAAACCAGATACAAAAACATCCGAAGGATCTTCATCATCGGATCGGCCAATTTTCCGGGGATCTTCATTTTTTGTGAGCTGGTTTGTAAGCTTTATCCAATCTGTCATATCACCCCGCCTTCCAGCACCGGATGCGCATCGCCTCGCGGTTCGGCAGCTTGGCGAAGGCGATGCCGGGGGCGAGGTGGGAGTCGCTGAATTCCTCAGCCAACAGCTTGCGGCCATAGACGCCGGTGAGCGACCGCAGGCCGCGCTGGGTCTGGTTGCAACAGAAGGAGACCACCGCACCGAGCTGCGTGGTGAAGTCGTAGTCGTGCCCGTCGAAGTCGCTCGGGTCCTGCGAGAGCAGCATCACGGACACGCCCTTGGCCGCGCTGCGGGTGATGAGCTGAACGACGGACTCGGACTTGCGTTCCTGAAGGATCTTCCGCGCCTCGTCGATGACCACCATCTGCCGCATCTGCCGGAAGCCGTCCTTCAGCGGCGCCTCGGGCTGGGCCAGAAAGTGCATCGCGGTGGCGTCGAGCAGCAGCAGCATGACCAGGCGCTTCAACTCCTCGGACTGGATGTGCATCAGGCTGACGACCCAGGATCGGGAAAAGAAATCCGTGGCGGACATCTCGGGGGCGAAGCACTGGAAACGGGTCAGTTCGTCAAGCCGCGCGGCGATGCTGTCGATCTCCACGCCGTCGATCTCCAACCGCTGTTCATAGGTGTCCTTGATCGACTGGAGACTGCGGCTGTCGCCCGTGGTGATGACCTGCTCGATGGACTGGATGAGGCGCGAACGCATCAGGTCGCCGGGTGACTTGCAACAAAGACAGATGCTGTCGCGCAGGGTCATGGCCGCGTTCTGGATGGCGACGTGGCCGACATTGGCGTTGGGCAGGAAGTCGAGGGGAATGGGCTTCAATCCGACCTCGATGGGTTGGATGTCGCCGAACCCCGGCGGCAGCTTGTCGTTGAGTTTGCCGTCGGTGATGAAGGTTCCCTGCGGGTCGATCAGCAGCATGGGAATGCGGGCCTGCTCGACGATGCTCCGGGCCATTTGGATGCCAGTAGTGGTTTTTCCGCTGCGGGTGCGACCCATCAGGGCGAGGTGCGGCGAGTTGCCGGGCCCGTCCAGGCAGAAGTCCACCGGTTCCGATTTTGAGCCCGGCTTCGTGTCGAAGGTCGTGCTGACGGAGCCGACCTTCACCTGGACCGCAGCGGCATGGGACTTCGCGGCGCCAGACGGCGCGTGCTGCACCGCCTCTCGGCCGTCCTCCGGCAACTGCCCCGCTAGGCGCATGATCAGCTTGGCCGCGTCTTGTTCGCTCTCTTCCAGATCGTTCAGCACCAGCCGGGCTCCACGCGCCCAGTGGGCTTCCACGTTGAGACGCAGATGTTCGACCGAAGCCCCGACCGGAAGGTTGGCGTCGAGGATCAACGCGCAGAGCCACAGGTCCAGGTCGTCGCCGAAGAGCATTTCGCCAGGCAGCGACTTACCGAAGCTCGCCGCCGCCGGCAGCGCGGGCGGCGGCTCCGGCTCGGCCAAGGAGCGGCCGATCATCAGCCGGGCCGCGGCGTAACGGTGCGTCAGGCCGAACTTGGCCTTCAGCTTGTCCTCCAGTTCGTGGGCCGGCTGCGTGGGCTTGAACTGCCCCTTGAAAACGGCCTCCTTGAATTCGGTGTTCATCGGTCTTCGAAGAAAAAGCGGTTGCGATGGACCACGGAGCGCTGCTGCTCCGGGTCGAACTCGACGAGGAACTTCTGGCAGACGTGGCCCTGGATGTGTTCCAGCAGGTCCGCCGTCACCTCGCGGTCGTGGGTGAGGATGATCACCTGGTCGCAGTCGAACTTGCGGAGCGCGTCCAGCGTGCGGGGGCGATACTGCGAATCGGCGTTGCCCAGCGGGGTGTCGATGATGAGCGGGACGCGGCGGCGGGTGATTTCGGCCAGAGCCAGCGAGAAGGCGATGCCGAAGGAACGCCGCTCGAAGCCGCTCATGGAGCTGAGCAGCGCCTTGTTCTCCCCGCCCAGGTTCAGGTGCGGCTCGCCGCTTTCGGCGAACACGATCTGGCCGTGGCGGAAACGCGGGTCGGCGATGGCGCGGAAATGTTTGGTGACGTGCTCTTCCAGACGCTGGGTCGTGACGGGCTTGAGCCGTTCGAGGATCGCGGCGACCGCCCGTGAGGCCCGGTCGGCGACGGCGATGCGCCGTTGCTCCGGTTCCAGCTTGGCCAGCTCTTCCCGGAGATTGCCGATCTCCACGGAGAGATTGTGGCAATCGGCCTTGCCCGACTTGATCTCGTTTTCCACCGTGGTGATGCGTCGGACCAGGTCGTCCGCGCGTTCGTCGAGCTTGCGGATGCGTTCGGCCAAATCCTTGGTCTCGGTGGACTGGTTGCCCAGCTTCGCGAAACGCGCCTTGGCGTCCTCGTAGGCGTCGCGGGCGTCGCGCAGAGCCTTGGCCACGGAACGCACCTGGTCGTAGGCGAACGTGCGGGTCTCGTCCAAGCGGGTCAGCACCTCTTTGCGCCGCGCGCCGCGCACATGGCCCAGCAGGAAGTTGTCCGCGATGTCCGGGTCGGGCGGCTCGTAGATGGCCTGGAGCGCCTTGAGGATGCGCTGCTTCACCTTTTCCCGGACGGCGGGGGCGATGTTGCCGAGCAAGGGATCTTTCTCCGGCGGCTCGGGCATGGCTTCCATCAGCACGCGTTCCCGCTTGTCGAGCGTGCCCTGGCGGAGGTTCTCGTAGTCCTCGCGCAACCGTTCCCGGTTCAACTGGCGGCGAACCAGCGGATCGAGCCGGCTGACAGCCAGGACCAGCCCCATCTCGGTCGCCAAGCGAGTCACGGCTTTCTCGGCGGCTTCTTTCCGGCTCTCGGCTTCCTGGAACTCCTGTTTGATGCGGGTGGCGTCGCCGCCGACACCACCGGCCCGAGCCAGTTCATCGCGCAGTTGGTTGCGTTCCCGGTCGGTGTTCTCCTTCTCCGTGTGGAGTTCGACCAACTGTTTCTCGGCTTTGCCAATCTTCCGGTTCAACTCGGTTTGGGCTGCCACCTTGGCGTCCAACTGCTCCTGGCGTGCCGAGGCTTTCGTCTTTCCGCCCAAGAGAGCATGAGTGCGAGACAGATAGCCACCGAGAGTGTCCTGCAATTCCTCCAGCACCGACGCGCCGAACATCGTGTCCAACGCCTTGCGGATGCCGGCCTCGCCGGAACCCTCGATCAGGGACTGCGCCTGCTCGCCATCGAAGAAGAACGCCGGGGCCACATGGGCCGGGAACAGCTCCCGCTCGATCCGTTCATGCGGGTTGACGCTGCGGATGATGTTGTCGCCGACGTGGACCTCCAGCTCCTCGAAGGCGTCGCCCTGTTTGGGCTGATTCGAACCGGTGAAGAACCACCGCCGGATGATCCGGAATTTCTTCTCGTCCCGATGGTTCTCCAGAGCGGGGGTGAAGGTCAGATTCGCCCAAACTTATTCCTTCGATGCCACTCAAGGTGGCGAACGTCGGGCCATTGGTCTTTACGCTTGGGCAGATGGATGCGTCGTCCCTCGAAACTGGATAACAAAAGGCTCTGTGGGCCTGACTCGTTGAAACGATCCTTCGCCAAGATCACCCGATAGTCGTCCGTCAGAGACCAGAGACCTTGGTCAAAAGTCCAATGGGCATTCTTGGACAGCGCGATTCCGTTCCGCAGATCGTTGTTCTGACTGGCGGCGAACTGGTGGATATGCGCCGCGTCAACGATGCTTCCCGCAGCGGCGGTGACGAGCCGGTATCCCGTGAGCGCGCAGGTGTAGTCGAAGGCAGGAACCACCCCGAGCCGGAAGCGAACCTCACGGACAATCCGAAGGGCGACTTCATATCGATCAACCCGATCATTCAGCTCGCTAGACTGCTCCAGCGTAACACCGGCGAATTCCGCTAACGCAGCCCGTTCCGCAGAATCGGTGAAGTAGCGATCTATCAGCAGGACCCGAAGCTTTTCCCGGAACTCGGGTTCCAGCAGGCAATCGAAGAACTCAAGGGCAATTCGCGCCGAAGCGACTCGGCGGCGCTCTTCCGTTGGGCTTCCAGACGCGTCGAGAGGAACCCAGACGCCGGAGGTTCGGAGATGATAAAAAGGAAGCCAAACCTCAGGTCTCTGACTCCGCCGCCCGGCGACCACCGGCCACAGCGTCATAAAGCGAAAAGTCAGCTCTCCGGAAAATGGAAGAACGGGTTCTTTCAAGAAGCCCTTTTCGACCATCTCGATGACGGTCAAGAGAAGGAGCGGCTTATGCGGAGCTGGGTTATCTTTCCGGTCGATTCGCAAGCGGCCCAGCTTGGATAACCACTTGTCAGCAGACGGCTCCATTGAGAATCAGCAGACGGGGTTCCAGATTCTCCTCCAGCGCCAAGGCCCGGACCAAATCCTGTGTCTTGTCCTTCTCCCACTGCTCCCGAATAAGCCGGACTTCATGGTCGGAGATGAGCGGAAAGTCGGCTTCCGCCCGCAGGGCGAGCAGCTCGTCCAACAGCATCCGCCGGGCTTCCGGGGTGAGCGGCCCCATGCCGTGCTGGCCATTGCGGCGGATGGTCTTGCGGTATTGAGGCGACTGGCTGACCTGCTTGAGCCGGTCGCGGAAGTCGGCCAACGGCTCCAGATGGTCGTGGCCGGCCTCGATCAGCGCGGCGAGGGAGTTGTCCTTCTCGACGACGGTGCAGGTCCAACAGCCGAAGCGGGCGGAGGAGGAGCCGCAGGAGGGGGCATCGCCCACGGTCATGACGAAGGGGCATTCGCCGCCGGCGGCGTTCTTGTAGAGGGTGACCAGCTCGCGGTAGCTGCCGCCCCACGGCGGTCGGCTGTTGAGCAGGGTGAGCCAGACGTCCTCGTTGGTCAGGTCCTTGATAGGGGAGAAGATGGAGACGCCCTTGTGGTCGGAGTGGGGGGAGAGTCGGCCCTTGTCGGCGTCCTCGTGGCGGGAGATGGCGTTGGCCCGGGTGGCCGATTCGGCCCGCCGCACGCCGAGCAGGAGGATGGCCTCGCCATTGGCGTCCACCAGGCTGCGGATAAGGCGGGAGGTGGGCCGGATCTTCATCCGGTCGGTGCACCAGCGGAAGGTGCGGTTGGGGGCGGGATAGCCCTTGCCCAGGAGGTTCACCCAGAAGCTCTCCTCGGGAAGCGGTTTGGTGCGGACGACGCTTACAGGGACGTTCAACCCTTCCAGGCTGTCCTCCAGCCGCTCCAGCAAGCGGTCCACGAAGTCCTGGAAGATGGGCGACTCGACGAGCGTGTTATTGCTGACGACATGGACGGCGCGCTTCCGCTCGTCCGGGGCCACGCTGCGAATGGCCTCCAGAACGAAATGGAGGAGGAGGGTGGAGTCCTTGCCGCCGGAGAAGCCGATGATCCACGGATGCGCGTGGGGTTGGAGGTATTCGTCGCGGAGTTCGCGCCGGATAAGCCTCAGCTTGGCATGAAGCTCGTCGAGGGCGTGGGGCGCGTCTTGGACAACGGGATCTGACATCGGTCACCGAAAGGTGCCTTGTATTTGGCAGGCACCGCAAGATCGACGTCCGCTTCGTTTATTTCTTAGGTTGAGAGGCCGCCGGGACTGGCCGGCGCTCCGAATGCTGCCATGAAAACCGCCGCCTTTCCTCGTCTGTCTTTCCATAGGCGGTTCCTTCCGAGAAAAACCGCACGCTGGCCCGCAGTTCCGCCCGCGACCTGAGCCTGCTCCTAGACCGCGAGACCTTTGCACCCATCGGCATCCCATGACGTCAGGCGGAGATTTCTGACCGTATTCTGAAAAGTTTCCGGCGATTCGACGCGCAACCGTGCGCCATCGAAAAAATGTGGCCGTTGCATCTGCCCAACGGCCGGGGATTCGTTCGCGTGCTTTCACCACGGACGCCGCCTGAAAATCCGCCAATTGAGCCGGGACCTTCGGAGACGCCCTCAGCCGGAACGAGGCAGTGGAAATGGATGGGGATCGCAGCCGCCCCGGCTGCCGCGCCCGGACACACCGGGCGGTGAATCGTTTCCCTGCGCCTCCGATGGACCGCGAGGGCGCGGTCCACTGCGCCCGGGGCGGGCGCGCTCCCCGATCCCCACTGCATCGTTCCGCCCTAAGCCGGCGGTGCCGGGTCCCGCAGCAGGATCATCACGCCGGCGTGCTCCATGACCACGTTCGGATCGCGTTGCAGGGCGTCGTCATAGTGCTTCGGAAAGCCCTTCCCGATCTCCGAGGCCACAAGCAGGTTTCGGGTCTGGGTGATCCACTCGCTGAAGTTGACCGTGGGTCCACCGTCTTTTGCGTCGAGCGCTTCGTCCATCTTCACGATCAGGAGCGAGATCGGTTGCAGCCACGCGAACCACGGATCCTGGAGCAGCAGCCGCAGAAAATCCTGCGCCGAGGGGATGGTGCCGAACGCCTGTTCGTAGCCGATCCGCTCCGAATCGAGCAGCGACTTGTGGAGGCGGACGAGGGCGGCGCGCAACGCGTCGAGGCGGTTCCGTTCGGGCAGAGTCATACAACGGGGCAAGGCTTACGTTTGTTCTGGCGTGCGCGCAATGGGCGGCCCCCATTTGGGCACCTCGAAGCAAAAATGGACCCACAAGACGGGTCGTTCAAGGAATGACAGCGCCTGCGGTCAGCGTCTTGCGGCGATAGACCTTGTCGCTGCTGCAGACGTAGAGGTAGCTCCGGCCGGGACCGGCGAAGGCGCAGCTCACCGTGCCCTTTTCCTGAGGGCGCGAGACGATGCCGCCCATCCGGCCGTTGGCGTCGAACATCTGGATGCCGAGGTTGCTCGTGATCCAGTAGCGGCTGGCCGCGTCGGTGGTCAGGCCGTCGCCGCCGCTGTCGTTCTTCCCGACCGGCGTGCGCAGTTCCATGTTCTTCTCTCCGCCCCGCAGCGAACCGTCGTCCGCGATGAGGAAAGTCCATGCGTTGCTCCCGCCGTATTCGCTGACGATGAGCTGGCGCTGGTCGGGCGTGAGGCCGATGCCGTTGGGCTGCTTGATTCCGCCGGCGACGGCGTGGGGCCGGGGCAGGTTCCGCGCGCTGATGGGCAGACCGATGACCTGGCCGGCGGCGGTGTCGGTGAAGTAGATCCAGCCGGCCTTGGAGACGATGAGGTCGTTGGGCTGCACTTGGACGGCGACGGTCTCGATGGCTTTGGTCGCGGGATCAATGACGACGATCTGCTTGGCGTCGGCGGCGCCGCCTCCCTGGGTCGCGGCGTAGAGCTTGCCGTCGGGCCCGAACTTCAGGCCGCTGATCTTGGGCCCGCCTTCGAGCCACGCCATGGGCTTGGTCCCGTTGGCCGCGACGCGGTAGACCACGGATTTACCGAGGTCGCTGAAGTAGAAGTTGCCTTCCGCATCGCCACACGCTCCATCGGTGAACCCGTAGCCTTCGCCGATCAGTTCCCAGTCTCCCGGTTTGCCACCCTCGGCCAACACCTTGGAGAGCGCTTCGTCGCCGCCGAGATTGTCCTTGGTCAGCGGTTTGGGCAGTTCGGCGAGCGTGGGCCGCCAGAGCCAACGGAGGGTGTCGGGCAGGATCGCGCCGCCGTGGTTCCCGCTGTGGCTGCCGGTGCCGAGGACGAACTGGTAGTCGTAGCCCATGAAGCCGAGGGCGCTGGCCATCGACTGGTTCGCCAGCGGCCAGTTGCCGTGGAGGTTGTTCAAGTCGTTCGAGCCGTCCTGCAGGAACACGCGCAGGGGTTTCCGCTCGGTCTTGCGGATCCAGAATGGATAGACGTCGCCGCCGCGGATGTTGGTGAAGCTGCCGATCTGCGAGAGCACCTTGCGGAACTGGTCGGGCCGTTCCCAGGCGACGGTGAAGGCGCAGATGGCGCCGCTGCTCATGCCGCCGATGGCGCGCAGTTCAGGGTCGTCGGTGAGCTTCACGCCGAACTTCCGGGTGATGAAGGGGAGGAACTCGTTGATCAGAAACTTGGAGTAGGCGTCGCCGAGCGAGTCGTATTCGAAGCTGCGATTGCTGCGGTTCTGGGCGCCTTCGGCCGACGAGTCGGTGGCGACGCGGGTGCCGGGATTGATGAAGACGGCGATGGTCACGGGCATCTCGCCCTTGGCGATCAGGTTGTCGAAGACGATCGGCGCGCGCTGGCCGCCGGTTTCACCGACATAGCCGCCGCCGTCCTGGAAGACCATCAACGCGGCGGGCTTGGAGCCGTCGTATTGCGCCGGGATGTAGATCCAACAGTCCCGCGCGGTGTCGGCGAAGACCTTGGACTCGGTAAACTGGAACTTTTCAACGCGGCCCTTCGGAACGCCGGGAGCGCGTTCGGTCGATTCGGGAGCGAGCTTGTAGTCGTTTTGGGCGTGCGCCGAGAACCCGACCGACCCGCACACGAGAAACCCGAACGCGAGCCGACCAAGGCGAGAGATGAAGGGCATGGCCGTGAGGTCTAGCCAAAGCGGCGGGCGATGACAACACCGCGAAAGCGGCCGTGGGCGAATTGATGATCGGCGGACTCACCGAGCCTCGGTCGCTCTCAATGCGTCATCAGGTAGACGACGATGTTGATGGCGAGCGGATAGGCCACCTTTTCGGAGAACATGCGGAAATACTGTTCGTTCTGTTCCTCCCGTTCCCAGCCATCGCTGATGTCGCTGTTGTGGATGGCCAGCACGGAGATCCGCTGCTGGTCGTCCAACAGGGCGCGGACGTGCATCTCCTCGGAACCTTCGCCCCGGTAGATCCCCTGGAGCGGCGGCGAGTTCGGATCGTCCGGATCGTGCGCCGGATTCCAGAATTGAAGGGTGGGCACTTGAAGGCGGTTCATCGGAACCCGGAGATCGAAGACGCAGTGGAACAACGGGTGATCGGTCGTCAGATTGGTCCAGGTCTGTCCCGGAAGAACGCGCTTCATCTCGCGGGCAAAGCCGTCCCATTCCTCCCCACCCCAGAAGTCGTTCACCAACATGGCTCCGCCGTTCAGCAGGTAGTTCCTCAGCAGGACGACCTCGCCGTCGCTGAGCCGCATGTAGCCCGCATGCTCCATGTAGAGCAGCGGATAATCGGTCAGGGCCGGGTCGGTCAGCTTCAGCACCCGCCCATCGGGATCGGTCTTGATCGACGTGATCTGTTGCAGTCGATAGGAGAGGTTCAGATCTGCGTCCGGGTAGTCCACCCACCAGCCCAGCCAGCGCAGTCCGCCGCGCCGTGAAACCCCGGCCTCGGACTTGAAGATGACCCGGGCGAAGACGAACGAATCCCCGTTGAAGCCCGGCGCATTCGTCCAGTTCGCGGTGCCCGTGGCGTGGGAGGCCGTTTCCCGCGCGGTGCGGACCTCGTCCTCGTTGATGACCTGGCCTCCTTCGATCCGGACAAAATTGTCGGACGGGCCGAAGCGATTGTCCGAGCCGGGACGGGAACGGAATTGGCCGAAGCACAGGCCGCACGCCAGAATTCCGGCCACAAGGATGATCCGCTTCGGGCTCAATTGAGTGTCGAGGTTTGGCCGGTCCAATCCGGCGGGCTTCAGATCCTGACCTTGGTTTGAGCCGCGTTGCCCGCGCGGTCGATTCAATTCTCCAATCGTTCCCCGGCCCGGCACCTCGTGCGCATGGGCGAACGCGGCCCGGCTCGCGCGGTTCTTTCCGATCCCTTCGACATTCTGACCCGACCCGGCAACCGCAAACAGAGCGGCGACACCCCACCTTTTCCCCTCGGCCCCGACAAGATGGCTCTTGGCCACCCGGCCAGCGCTCCTTAGCCTCCCGTCTCGCCCCCAGTTTTCATGCATCGGATCGTCTCATTGAAAATGGAATCCGCCGCGCGGCCGAATTCTCGGATTCCCTGCGCCATCGACCTTTCCCACCTTCATTCCGGGTCTGCGTGGATCGGGCAACTGACCTCCGCATGATCACTCGAACCCAACTTCGGGCGTTTCCTACGTTCATCGTTTCGGTCCTTGTCCTGGCCTCTGCCGGAACGGCGGCGGATTTCGTCAAAGAGATCCGTCCAGTGATGAAGGAGTATTGCCTCGGCTGCCACTCGACCGAGAAGCACAAGGGCGACCTCGATCTGGAACGGTTCGCTTCGATGTCCGACGTCTCTGCCGCGCCGAAGGTCTGGCAGGCCGTGGTCGACCAGCTTTTCCTCGGTGAGATGCCGCCGGCCGAAAAGCCCCAGCCCAGCGCCGCACAGTTCGACACTCTGGCGACCTGGGCGAATTCGGTCCTGGACACCTTCGCGCAGGCGCATGCCGGAGATCCGGGGCCGGTCGTGCTGCGCCGGCTGGACAACGCGGAATACACCTACACCCTCCGCGATCTGACGGGCGTCGCGTCGCTCGATCCCGCGAGGGAATTCCCCGGTGATTCAGCGTCCGGCGAAGGCTTCATGAACGTCGGCAACTCGCTGGTGATGTCGCCCTCGCTCGTGACCAAGTATCTCGACGCCGCCAAGGACGCCGCGGCCCACGCGGTCCTGCTGCCCGACGGAATCCGCTTTTCGCCCAGCATTTCGCCGCGCGACTGGACGGAGGAACGCCTTGCGGCCATCCGCGCCTTCTACGCCCGCTTCACCGAGAACGGCGGCGGCACGGCGGTCAATCTGCAGGGCATCAAGTTCGACACCAAGGACGGCGGCCTCCTGCCCCTGGAGCCGTATCTGGAGGCGACCATCACGGAGCGCGACCTGATCAAGACCGGACGCAAGTCCCCCGCGGTCGTGGCGGGGGACCGGGGTTTGAACGCAAAGTATCTGGGCACCCTCTGGACCGCGCTCAACGGCACGAACCCGTCCGTTCTCCTGGATCCGATCCGCGCGCAATGGCGCAGCGCGAAGCCCGGTGGCGGCGCGGCTCTGGTAACGGCCATCGGCCAGTGGCAACACGCGTTGTGGCGCTTCACCCAGGTCGGCCACATCGGCAAGCGCGACGGCCCGACAGCCTGGCAGGAGCCGGTGACTCCCATCGCCGAAGCACGGGAAATCCGGCTGAAGATTCCGACTCCGAAGGAAGGCGCCGAAACGACGTTGTATCTGGCGACCTCGGACGCGGGGGATGGCAATGCGGGCGACTTCGCGATCTGGGAGAATCCGCGCCTCGTCGCTCCCGGCCGACCGGAGCTTCCATTGCGCGACGTGCGCGCGGCCGCCCTCGCCTTGACCGCAAACCGCAAACAGGTCTTCGCGAGCGCCGCCCAGTGCCTGGCCGCCGCAGCGGAGGTCAACGGCTCGTCCGGCACCAACGCCGTTGCAGAGCAGGCGCAAAAGCACGAGGTGGAGCCGGCGGTGTTGGCAGGTTGGCTCGCGTGTCTCGGCCTTGGCGCCGGTGAAACCCGGATCGATTCCCACCTGACGGAGCGGATGGAGCGCGCGCAAACCTACGACTTCATCAAGGGTTGGGTCGGGGCCGACGCGCTCAGCGTCATCGCCAATTCGTCCGATCAGCCCGTGCGCGTGCCGGGCAACATGAAGCCGCACAGCGTGGCGGTGCATCCCTCGCCCAAGCTGCGCGTCGCCGTCGGGTGGCGCAGTCCGGTGGCCGCCTTGCTTCGGGTCGAAGGCCTCGTACAACACGCGCACACGGAGTGCGGCAACGGGGTGGAGTGGTCCTTGGAAGTGCGGCGCGGCAACACCCGGCAACGTCTCGCCGCCGGCACGGCCCAGGACGCGACGGAGGTGAAGTTCGGCCCGTTCGAGCCGCTCGCGGTGCAGCCCGGCGACGTGGTTTCCGTGGTCGTCGGCCCCCGCGACGGCAACCACTCGTGCGACCTCACCGCCGTCGATCTCCGCCTCACCGATGGCGCCCAATCCTGGGACCTCGCGCAGGACGTTTCACCGGACATCCTCGCGGGCAACCCGCACGCGGACCGTCTGGGCCATCCGGACGTATGGCATTTCTACAGCGAACCGGACGAGGGTTCCGGCCCTCAATCGGTGCTGCCCGCCGGCTCGCTGCTCTCGCGCTGGCAATCGAGCAACAATGCCGCAGAGAAAGCGCAAATCGCCGAAGCGTTGCAAACGCTGTTGATCGGTGGTGGCGCCGGCCTCGCGCACGAATCGCCGGACGCAGTGCTCTATCGCCAGCTCGCTTCCCCGACCGGCCCTCTCTTGGCTTCGTTCGTGGCCCACGACCGAAGCGCGGCTCTTCCAGTTGAACCGCGCCAAAACCCGAATCCCGTCGACTCAACCGCACCCAGCTGGGGTCTTGACCCAGCCCTGTTCGGCCGGCATCCGCAGGGCGCGGCGGTCGCAGCCAAGAGCCTCTGCGTCCAGGCACCGACGGTCATCGAGGTGCGTTTGCCCGCTGAGTTTGCCGAGGGCTATGAGCTGGTCACCACCGCGACCCTGCACCAGGGGACCGGCTCCGAGGGCAGCGTGCAGATGCAGGTGCTCACGACGAAGCCGAACTCCCTGCGCCTCGCGGCCGGCACCGTGAAGGAACAGGGCAACAAGAGCACCTGGTCCGACGGCGAACGTCCGGCCGTGTCGGATTCGCCGATCATCGTGGCGAAGGGCGGCACCGCACGGAAACGGATCGAGGCCGCTTTCGACGAGTTCCGCCAGTTGTTCCCCGCCGCCTTGTGCTACACGAAGATCGTCCCCGTCGACGAAGTCGTGACGCTGACCCTCTACTACCGCGAGGACGAACCGCTGAAACGCCTCATGCTGGACGCCGCGCAATCCGCCGAGATCGACCGGCTCTGGGCCGAGCTGCACTTCGTCAGCCAGGATCCGCTCAAGCTGGTCGACGGCTTCGAGCAGCTCTGGCAGTTCGCCACGCAGGACGCCGATCCGAGCGCCTTCGAACCGTTGCGCGAGCCGATCAAACGCCATGCGGAGGAGTTCAGGAAACGGCTCGTGGAGACCCAACCGGCGCACCTCGAAGCCGTTTTGAAATTTGCCGAAGGCGCCTATCGCCGACCGCTCATCGATGCGGAAAAAGACGAGCTGCGCGCCCTGTATGGCAAACTGCGCGACGAGGAGATTCCCCACGACCAGGCCATCCGCCTCGCCCTTGCGCGGACCCTGGTCTCGCCCGCGTTTCTCTACCGCACCGAGGAGCCACAGCCGGGCGACAAGCCGGGGCCGGTAAACGATTGGGAACTCGCGACGCGCCTGAGCTATTTCCTCTGGTCCTCGGCGCCCGACGACGAACTGCGCGCCATGGCCGCGTCCGGCCGACTCCGCGATCCGGATGTGCTCGCCGCGCAGACCCGGCGCATGCTTGGCGATCCGCGCGTGCGCCGGCTCGCGACCGAGTTCGGATGCGCGTGGCTGCACATCCACGACTTCGCGTCGCTGGACGAGAAGAGCGAGAGAACCTTTCCGACCTTCAACGGCCTGCGCGGCGCGATGTATGAAGAGGCGATCCGCTTCTTCGCGGACCTGTTCCAGAGCGACGCGTCCGTCCTGACGCTCTTCGACACGGACCACACCTTTCTGAACGATGCGCTGGCGGCGCACTACGGCATCCCCGGAGTCACCGGGTCCGAGTGGCGGCGCGTGGACGGGATCAAACAGTATGGTCGCGGTGGAGTTCTCGGTCTCGGCGCAACCCTCGCGAAACAGTCCGGCGCCTCCCGCACCAGCCCGATCCTGCGCGGCAACTGGGTGGCCGAAGTCTTCCTCGGCGACAAGCTGCCCCGACCACCGAAGGACGTCCCGCGCCTGCCCGAGGACGAAGCGACCGAGACGTTGACCGTCCGCCAGCTCACCGAGAAACACAGCTCCGATCCCAAGTGCTTCGTCTGCCATCGCCGCATCGACGCCTACGGATTTTCCCTCGAAGCGTTCGACGCCATCGGTCGCCGGCGCGAACAGGATCTCGGCGGCCGACCGATCGACACGCACGCCAAGGCGATGGATGGATCGGAGTTCGAGGGCCTCGAAGGCCTGCGCGGCTATCTGCTCACGAAGCGCCGCGACGTGGTGCTGAAGCAATTCTGCCGCAAGCTGCTCGGCTACTCGCTCGGCCGCGCGGTGATGCTCTCCGACGGTCCTTTGGTTTCCGCAATGGGCGACGCGCTCAAATCCCACGACTACCGCATCACGGCCGCCTTTGAGACCATTGTCCGCAGCCGCCAGTTCCGCGAGATCCGCGGGAAGGCGATGGTTTCCGAAGACTGACCAAGTCCACGCCGTCCAAACCCAACCGACCATGAACACCCACCACTTCTCCCGCCGCACCTTTCTCCGCGGCCTCGGCGTCACGATGGCGCTGCCTTGGATGGAATCGCTCACCGTCTGGGGCGACACGCCGCCCATCGGGGTCAAGCCGGCCAGCGAAGCGCCGGTGCGGCTCGCGGTGCTGTTTTCGGGCAATGGCTTCCACTCGAAGGAATGGTGGGCCAAGGGCGAGGGCAAGCAGATGGAGCTCGGCCAGGTGCTCGCGCCGCTCGGTGATTTCCGGGAGAAGATGCTGTTCGTTCGCGGCCTCTACAACGAGGAGGCGCAGAAGGGAAACATCCACAGTTCCCAGACCGGCAACCTGCTCTCCGGCGCACCGCTGGCGTCCGGCGGCGAGATCCGTTCCGGCACCAGCGTCGACCAGTTGCTGGCACAGCGCTACGGCCACTCGACCAAGGTTCCGAGCCTCGTGCTCGGTTGCGAGAAGTCGAACCCGTCGGTCCACAAGAACTACTCGATGCTCTACAGCTCGCACATCTCGTGGAACTCGCCGACCACGCCGACGCCGCTGGAGATCTATCCCGCGCTCGCGTTCGACCGGTTGTTCAAGGACTCGGCCAGGAAGGGCGACCAAAGCGTGCTCGACGCCGTCCTGACCGACGCGAAGGACCTCCGCCGCCGGGTCAGTTCCAACGACCAGCAGAAGCTCGACGAATATCTGGAGTCCGTGCGCGACGTGGAGCAGCGCATCGCGAACGCCGGCAAGAAGGGCGAACTGCAGGGCTGGCGGCCGACGCTCGACGCAAAGGTCGCCGTGAGCCAGCACCCGCGCCCCGCCGATGGCATCCCGCAGGACATCGCCGAGCACATGCGCCTGATGTGCGACATACTGGTGCTCGGTTTCCAGACCGACACCACCCGGATCACCACGCTCAAGCTGAACAACGACCACAGCTCCCTGCGTTTCCCGAATCTCGGCGTGGACTACATGATCCATCACCTGCTCTCGCACAGCGACACGGCCGATTGGCTGAAGGTGAACCGGTTCTTCCTCGAACAGGTCGCCTACATCGCGCGCAAGCTGGACGGCATCCAGGAAGGTCCGCGCACCCTGCTCGACAACACGATGCTGCTGTATTGTTCCTCCATGCTGAACGGGAACCACGATGCGTCGCAGCTGCCGGTCGTGCTGCTCGGCGGCGGCGGCGGCCGGATCAAGGGCGGCCGGGTCCTCGACTACAAGGACAAGCCCGAGCGCCAGATGTGCCGGCTCTACCTCTCGATGATGGACAAGATGGACGTGCGCCTGCCGAAGTTCGGAGACGCCGACAAGGCGCTGGAAGAACTCTAGCGAAGTCGGAGCAGCGCTCGATCGACCCGGCGCACGGCGCATCGACGACGCGGGAATCCGGGACGCCCAGACGGGACTGGCTTTTGGGGCGGAGCCAGCATAAGCCCGTGCTCAATCTAAATGAGCACACCGCGTCGCCGCCTTCCGGGTTCCCGCTTACTGCTAACGCTGCTCCTGTCCCTGCTTCCCGTGACTCCGGGACGGTCCGCCACCGAGGGAGCCGAGCTGTATCAACGCCACTGCGCGCTCTGCCACGGCCACGAAGGCGGCGGCATTCCTGGTGCCTTCCCGCCCTTGGCCGGGTCGGACTTCATCCTCAATGAACGCGACAAAGCCCTGCTCGCCCCGCTCGAAGGACTGTCCGGCAAGATCCAGGTCAATGGCCGCACCTACCAGGGCGTGATGCCGCCGGTCATGCTCGACGACGACCAGCTCGTCGCCGTGTTCAGCCATGTTTTCTCATCGTGGGGCAACACCGCCAAGGCGCCCGATCGCGCGGAGATCGCCGCAGTCAGGGGCTCATCGAAATACAAAAACTTCGCCGCCCTGAACACCGCCCTCGCCAGCAGTCCCCTGCCCGCACCGCCGCCCGGATGGGATCTGCGCGTGGCCGTGGAACTGGGCTTCTCCCCCGCGCGGATGGCGGCGCACCCGGACGGGGAACACGTCCTCGTGCTCGCGGTCAACGGCGACATCTGGTCCTGGAATCCGGCCGACAACGCCTTGGCCCTCGTCTTCGGCGGCGCGTCCTATATCGACGCCTCGCTCGGCGACGCCGGCGTCACGGGCCTCACCGTGGACACGCGTGGCCGCCTCTACACGGTGAGCAACCAGCAAAACGTGAACACCCGACCGGTCCGCGACGAAGTGACGATCTTCCGCACTGGCAGCTGGTCCAAAGACCATCCGTGGGACAAACCCGTGCCGTGGCTGCGGACGAACTATTCGTTCGGCGTCGGACCCTACAACCACGGCGTCTCGCACATCGCCCAAGGGCCGGACGGCATGCTCTATGTGAACAGCGGATCGCGGACCGATGGCGGCGAACCGGGCACCCAGCCGAACTACGCCACCACCGGCGAAGAACCCGTCACCGCCTGCCTCTGGCGACTGGACCCCGGGTCGGAGACGCCGTCCGTCGAAGTCTTCGCCCGTGGGTTGCGCAACAGCTACTGCTTCTGCTGGGACCCGGCTGGACGCCTCCTCGCCACCGAGAACGGACCCGACGCCGACGCCGCCGAAGAGCTGAACCTGGTCGAGCAAGGCCACCACTACGGCTTCCCGTTCCAGTTCTCCGACTGGACCACCAACGCCTATCCGCACACGCCCGCCACGCCCCCCGGTCTGGTCATCACCAAGCCGCTGCGCAACATCGGCCCCGACGGCGGCGGTGGAACCGGCGGCCTGTCGACCTTCGATCCGCATTCATGTCCGTTGGGCATCGTCTGGCTGGAAGCCGACTGGCCGGCACCCCTCGGCGGCAGCTTCGTCACCGCCCGTTTCGGCAACCTGCTCGCCCGCGAAAAGGATGTCGGCTTCGATCTGCTGCAGATGCGGCCCGACTTCAAAGCCATGACCACGACCGCGACCCAAGTGCTGGCTCCCCTCGCCCGGCCCATCGACCTGTTCAAGCTCCCGGGCCACCGACTGGTCATCGCCGAGTTCAGCCACGCGACCACCCTCGCCGCCGGCATGGGCACGCCCGGCCGACTGCTGATCCTCTCGCCCAAGCCAGAGGAGAAGTAGTCCCGCCACGAGCGCCAGCCCTTTCCAAGACGAGCCGCAACACTCGGTCTCGGTCGCAAATCTCAGTCCACGAACTCCAGCCATCGGAAACGCTCGGGCGGGTGGAAGGCGCCAGCGATCAGCCCAAGCAGGAGCAGGCCACGGGATCTCATGGACCAAGAAAAGTCCGGCCAAGAAGATTTGGCGAACGTCGCGTCGGGGGGCGCGGCAGCGGGCGGAGAACGGAGAATCGGACATCACGAGATTCCTTTCCGACGGGGCGGAGCTGTGCTTCCTTCTCGGCCATCGCCATGAATAAACGCGCCATTATCCTGAGTGCCGCCCTCCTTCCCATCCTCGCTTTGGTCTCGTCGGCTCGCGCCGGTGACTGGCTGCAGTGGCGGGGTCCGGAGCACAACGGCGTGACCGCTGAATCCGGTGGGTCGCACGACTGGCCGGCCGACGGTCCCAAGGTCGCGTGGAAGGCGAAGGTCGGTTTTGGCT